>JBFMHF010000005.1:0-114966 GCA_040752975.1 Myxococcota bacterium | reverse complement strand
CTCCCGTCGCGCCGCCGCCTCCTCCCGTCGCGCCGCCGCCTCCGCCCGTCGCGCCTCCGCCTCCGCCCGTCGCGCCACCGCCGCCACCCGTTCCGCCACCCGCTCCACCGCCCGCTCCACCGTCGGAGCCCGGATCGAACTCGTACGCCCCTACGTCAATCGCCCCCGCCGTCGGCCGGACGCTCGGAGCTCCCGGGGCGATCGCGCGGAGCGGTGGCTGGTGCGTCGGCAACGCCAGCGGATTGGGGAACGCCAGCCCTCCGGGGGCCGGCATCGTGGTCGTCCCCGCGTTGAGGAGGGGACTGCCCATCATCGGCCGCGGATCGAGCGGCACGCTCGCCACTCCAGGGGACGCGCCGAAGATCGTCCCCGTCCACTCGACCGGCACGTTGATCGCCCCCGTCGGCAGCCAGTTGTTCGCGCCCGACACTCGCGACACGCCACCGACCCACTGCATCTCGGCCGCGTTGGCCCGGTACACGTTCGCCGTCCCGGCGCCGTCCAGCAGGATCACGTTGTTGTGCATCTCCACGCTCTCGAGCTCGTCGAAGAGCCGGAACACCGCGCTCCCACCCGGCCGCACGATGATCGTGTTGTTCACGAACCGGTAACGCCCCTTCGACCAGCCGGTCGCGTCTCCCCCGATGCGCGCGACGAAGGTGGTGGCCGTCTTCCGCAGCACGTTCCCCACCACGTCCGAGTCCTCGCGCTTCAAGTCGATCGTCCAGCCCGCCGCCGCGCCGTTGGGGTCCGGGCCGATCAGCTCGAGCTCGTGGTACTGCGCGCCCTCGATCCAGTTGAAATAGATCTCGTTCCGCTCCGCGCGCGACTTCACGTTGTTCCCGCCGGTCGCGTCGTGCACGTAGCAGTGCTGCATGCGGAACACCGCGCCCGGGTGCGCCACCTCGTCGGTCGCCATGTAGATCTGGTGCTGCGAGGTCCCGTTGCCGCTGTGGTGCACCTCGACGTACTCCATGAGCAGGCTGCCTGAGCCTTGATCCGCGCCCAGCACGCCATGGGCCGCGCAGGTGTGCACCTCCGAGTCGCGCAGCACGATGTCGTGGCCGTGGTGGTAGAAGCACCGGAAGCTGCCGCCGGTCAGCTCGAGCCCCTCCACCACCACGTGATCGGCTTCGATCTCCAGCGTGTTGGTGCCCCCCATCAGCCGCGGCCGTGCGCCGTTCACCCGCAGCCCCCGGATGACGATCGGGTTCCCCGCTGCCCCGGAGCGCGTCCACCGCACCGGCTGGTAGGTGGCGTTCCCGTCCAGCTCGATCACGTCGCCCGGCATCACCTGGTTCTGGTTCACGGCGCTCAGCTGCGTGATGGAGCGTGACGGCCCCACCTGGATCGTCGCGGCGAGGGCGGGCAAGGCGAGGAGGCTGACGGCGGTCAAGGCGCGGAGCATGCGGCGATGTTACTCGCCAATGTGGTCCGCGGCCGTCACGTCGGATCCCGGCGGCGCGCCGCAGGCCCCACGGGGGTCCTCATGAGGCGCAGCGCCTTCTTCGTCGCGGCCGCGGTCCTTCTCTCTTCGTCGGCGTGGGCCCAGCAAGAGTGTGTACCGGCCTGTCGCTCGGGTTACTTCTGCAAGGCCGGTGAGTGCGTCAGCTTGTGCAACCCCCCGTGCCCTGCCGGGACCACCTGTCAGGCCGACGGAGAGTGCTCCGCGCCCGCCGTCGTCACCGCTCCGAGTGCTGCCGGCCCCGGCGTGCGCGTGAACCAGGGCTGGGCGGGGGGCGCAGGCGTGATGGGCATCATCTCCGCGGTGATGATCGCCGGCCTCACCGGCCTCACCATCGGCTTCAACGGCACCGACTCGGCCAACTACATCGGCGGGGTGGCGATCCTCTTCACGGGCATCACCATCCCCATCGTCGCGGTGGGCGCCGGGAGCTCGCGCTGGGATCCGCAGATCACCGGCCAGTTCGCCTGGAGGATCACCGGGTGGATCGCCTTCGGCCTGGCGATGGCGCTCTCCGTCACCGCGCTCGGGATCGCCATCGCCGGCGCCGTCTTCCCCGCGTACGGCATCGCTGCGTTGGGCGGCATGGGGGTCATCGCCGCCGTCTGCCACACCATCGACGCCTTCTCGTCCTCCGCGCAGGCCGCGGAGTTCGCAGAGAAGGGCAGGGTGACGACGTTGAGGCACTCGCCGCTCCTGGTGCTCGCTCCCGACGGGCACGGGGGAATGATGGGCCTCGCTGGGTGGCGCGTCACCTACTGACCAGCGGCGCGCTCAACCGTCATCGCGGCCACGTCACTTGACGACCAACCTGGCCGCGCGCTCCTCGAGCGTGTCGGCCAGCGCTGACATGCCGTCGTAGACCTTGTTGACGCGCGACTTGAACGCCGCGCGCGCGATGCCCCAGGCGCCCACCACCACCGCCGCCCCCGCCGCGACGCCCACCGCCACCGGCAGGTGCAGGAGGCCCGGGAGGATCCACCCCACGTTGGGCGCCACCCCTCCGCCCACGCCGCCGACGATCCCTCCGAAGAGGCCCCCCGCGAGCTGCCGCGCGTTCACCTCCACGCGGATCACCGTCTTCCCGTCGCGCGGGATCACCGAGATCGCCACCAACCCACCCGTCGTCATGCCGTTCCACGTCAGCGTGCGCCCCACCGCCGCGAGCTGCCCGCTGAACGGCGACAACCCCCGCACCGCGTCGACGATCTCCGCGGCGAGCTGCTCGTGCTGATCCGCCGCCAGCTCGCCTTGCACCACGCGCTCGAAGGTCCGGCGGGTGGGGGCGCCCAGGAAGACGTTGCCCGGGTCCTTCTTCCGCTCAGCCACGTCGCGGGCCGCGCGCCTCAGCACCGCGGGATCGAGCCCTGATTCCCGGGCCAGCGCCTCGATCTCCGAGGGCGACAGGCCGGCCTTCTCGACCTGCTGCACGCGCGCGAGCTCGGTGGCGCGCTGGAGGATCTCCTCCACCTCGTCCGGCGAAGCGCCGCTGATCGCCGGAGGCCCTGTGCGCTCGCGGCTCACTTCCGACTCAGGTGGAAACGGACCTCGCGCACGGCCTTGCCGGCGAAGGTCTCCACGCGGCTCTGCCCGTCCTTCGACCAGCCGTGCTTCTCGTAGAAGGCCTGGGCCCGGGTGTTCTTCTCGAAGCTCCACGCGGTGAGCGGGTGGAAGCCGCGGCCGTGGAGATCCTTCACGCACGCGGCCAACAGCGCGCTGCCTACGCCCATGCCCGCGCGATCCTCTCGCACGTAGAGCGCCCCCAGCTCACCGGTGGACGTCCCGGCGCCTGCGTCCCGCGACGGTCCGGTGGCCGCGAAGCCCGCCAGCTCGTCGCCGAGGAAGGCCAGCCACACCTTGATCGCCGGCGCCTGGAGCGCGCCCTTCCACATCACCGCGCGCTGCTCGACGTCGAGGCTCGCCAGGTACTCCGCGGGCAGCAGGTCCTTGTACGCCCAGCGCCAGGCCGCGACGTGCAGCGCTGCGATGCGTTCGGCGTCGGACACCTGCGCCTCGGAGATGGTCACGTCCACGGCCTGATTGTGGGCCACAACCGGCTGCAATCAAAGTGATCCTCCCGTCTCCGGGCGGTGACGATTCTGGCGGTTGCGCCCGCGCGAGGGCCCGGGTGTCGTGATAAACGGTCCGAACCACTCACTGCCGCACGGGGAGCACGCATGAGCACCACCATCCGACGCATGGGCGAGCGCTTCGCCGCCGATCGCAACTTCACCCTGGACGAGGCGAAGCAGGTCGTCGCCCAGGCCCAGAAGAACGGCATCGTCAGCTCGAGCGAGAAGACGGCGCTGCGGGCGATCATGGCGAAGTACGCCGACTCCTTCGCCCCCGGCGCGCTCGACGTGATCAAGCAGCTCGTCACCCCGCAGCCGCCCCCGCCGCCTCCTCCGGGCACGCAGCCCATCAACCTGGATCCCGCGGGCGGCAATCGCCCGGTGTGGCTCAACGCGAGCGGCGTCTTCACCACCGCCGCCGACGGCAAGTCGCCGGCCAACGACGTGGAGCTCGGTGACGCGCTCTTCAAGGCCGCCGAGGTGGCCGACAACGCGAAGGAGCCGATGCTGGCGAAGGCGCCGCTGGCCCTGCGGGAGAAGACCTTCGAGCAGCTCAAGGTGGCCCTGGCGCGCGTGCCGGCCGATGGGCAGCCGCCCGCGGGGCTCGACAAGCACCAGGCGTTGCAGCTGCGCGCGTCCGCCGGCGCGGTGCTGCTGGACCTGATGAACGCGTCCAACGAGCCGGCGCTCCGCGGCCAGGTGGCGCAGACGTACGAGGCGCTGGTGAGGGCCGAGACCGATCCGCGGCTGCGAGAGAACCTGATCTTCCACCTCTCCAACGCGCCGGCCGCGCAGACGGGCGACGTGAAGGCCATCGCCGATCGGCTGCTCAAGGAGCTCGCGCCTACCAGCCCGCCGTATGACAAGTGGTTCGCCAACGGGAACAAGACGGTCAACCTGTCGTGGACCGTCGGCGAGGGCGAGTTCTGGAAGGGCTTCACCGGCTACTTGAAGCAGCACGGCTTCAAGGCGGTGGGCGCCGAGAACCAGCACGGCGTCAGCACCTACGAGGCGAAGATCAACAAGCCCGGCGTGGGGGAGACGACCTTCCGCATCCAGGTGCGCGAGGGCGGGACCAACATCCTCTCGCCGATGAACGATCCCAACGTGCAGGTGGTCGGCTACGACGGGCACTCCAACTGGGGCCGCAACATGTCCGCGTCGGTGAGGAACGGTCCGGACGCCGCCAACGCGGGCGACGGCAAGCTGCTCTTCTACAACCTGTGCGTGGGCAAGGGCGTGCTCGACCGGGTGAAGGAGAAGTACGGCAACACACAGGTCGTCACCACCTATGCGGCGTCGAACTTCTACACCGACGGCGCCGGGCAGATGACGCGCGGGGAAGGCGTGCAGGCGCTGATGGCGCTGGTGAAGGGGATCAGCGAGCGCGCCGACTGGAACAAGCTGCACAAGGACATGAACGCGGCGGCCGACATCGGCTGGGGCCGCACCTGGGACAACTACCTCACGCCGATCTCCACCCAGACGCGCGAGAAGGTGCTGGACCGCGACAACGACGGCCAGGCCGACTACCTCGACAAGCACTTCAACTACTCCACCTTCAAGGTGCCCGAGGACACGGCGCGCGAGTTCCAGCCGGTGAAGCAGAGCCGCGACGCCTCCGTGCTCGACGGCACCAAGGTGCTGGTGTCCGCGAACATGATCAACACGCTGAGCGAGTTCAGCGGCATCCTCGATCGCGTCAACCCCGACTCGAAGGTGGTGGCGGGCGGCTGGTACGAGCCGAAGATGGGCGAGGCGAAGGACGTGGTGCGCTTCACCGAGCAGAAGGGCAAGGACGGCAAGACGGAGTACGTCATGTCCTTCAACGCGCGCTACTCGCACATGAGCGAGGAAGCGATGCGCGCCACCACCGTCTACGAGTTCAACCGCTTCATGCAGGACACGGGCAAGCTGCGCATGGATCCGGTGGACGCGAAGCTGGCCGGCATGCTCGCCTTCGGGCAGTCCCTCGCCGTCGACGAGGGCTACCGGGATCGCGAGGTGTGGGCCAACTTCTTGAAGCGCTACAACCTGCCCGAGACGATCTCCCTGTCCGACGTCTCCAGCGCGCTCGCCGCCCACACCGGCCACAACTACGCCGGCGACTCCGCGGGCATCGCCAGGCTGAAGCAGTCCATCGGCCAGGCAGCCCTCGATGCCCTCAAGCGACCCGAGGTGGGCGTCCCGGTGACGGTTCTGTAGCCGCATAACCGTCTGGAATCAGACAGGAAACTGCTTTCCTACATCTACACACAACTCTCGTCTGTGCGCCGCCGACAATGGGGCAAATTGACACGCCCCGCTTACCTCTGAGGGATTTCGAGCCATGCCCATGCGCATCAAGGACACGCGGATCCGCAGCTTCACCGAGACGCTCTCGCGCGAGGCGACTCCGAAGATCTCCGACGCCAACGTCCTCGACATCCTCGCGGCGGTGGGCGACGGCTCGCACGCCTCGGCAGCGAAGGTGAAGGCCGATCTGACGAAGCCGGGGATCACCCGCAAGGAGCAGTTCGACCTGGCGGCGAAGGGCCTCACCTCGTCCGAGAAGAGCGACCTCGGCCAGCTGCTCGACAAGTCGGGCTTCCAGATGGACGCCGGCGCGAAGAACTTCCTCGAGGCCCTCATCGGCCGCGCGCCGCTGCAGGAGACCTTCGGGCCCTTGACCATCACCGGCGATCAGAAGAACGGGATCGCGGGCGTGGCCAGGCCGGGCGAGGTGATCGAGGCGATCAACCTCTCGGCGGCCCCGGGCGGGCGCCTGCACCTCACCGACACGATGGTGATCGGCACCGCGGACGCGAGCGGCAAGTTCCTCGGCACCATGCCGGACGTGCGCGAAGGCGATCTGATCCGCATGCGCACCCGCGCGGCCGACGGCTCGACGAGCGACTGGCTCACCATTCAGGCGAAGGGCATCGAGGCGAAGGACACGCGCAACGCGATCGTCAACCTGGAGCGCATGGATCTCACCGCCGGGACGGACGGGATCTCCGTGACGCACAACACCGCTCGCCCGCTCTCGGAGCCCGGCGCGAAGCTGCGCTTCACCAACGTGCGCACGGGCGAGAAGGTGGACGTGACGGTGACGGACAAGGGGTCTCTGCCCGAAGGCCTCAAGCTGCCGGGCAAGGCGGGCGACGAGTTCAAGGTGGCGGGCAGCGACGGCGTCAACAACGTCGACTTCGCCTCCGTGGCAGGAACGCTCAAGGTGCCGGGCGGCAACGACAACCTGAACCGCGTCGACCTGCCGGACCCGAAGATGCACAAGGACGAGCTGAACGCGGACGGGACGCCCAAGTACAAGCTGGAGCGCTTCACCGGCCCGCTCTTCATCGACGGCGCGAAGCCGGACGACGTGCGCCAGGGGGCTATCGGCAACTGCTACTTCCCCGCGGCGCTCGCAGCGGTGGCGGCGGCCCGGCCCGACGTGATCGAGAAGATGATCAAGGACAACGGCGACGGCACGTACACCGTGACGTTCAACTCCGCGAGCAGCTGGAGCGTGGGGCGGCCGGTGGAGATCAAGGTCGACGGCGATCTCTACGCGCGCAGCTACGGCGGGCCGATCTACGGCGGCAGCCTCGGCGGCTCGACGGCGCCCGACAAGATGGAGCTCTGGTTCCCGCTGATCGAAAAGGCCTACGCCCAGTGGAAGGGCAGCTACGACTCCATCGGCAACGGCGGCGTGGCGGGCCAGGTGATGAGCGAGGTGATGGGCAAGACCTACTCGTACGAGAACCTGTCGGGGGTGAACACCGATCGCCTGTACGAGCGGATCAAGAAGGCGGCGGACAACAAGCAGCCGATGGCCGCCGGCACCTACGGCACCGAAGACGCCTCGCGCTACACCAACACCGGCGTCTACGCGCACCACGCGTACTCGGTGCTGGGCGTCGAGGAGGAGAACGGGACGAAGTACGTCAAGCTGCGCAACCCGTGGGGCCAGTCCGAGCACGGCTATGACGGGAAGAACGACGGCTTCTTCCGCATCGAGATCGGCAAGTTCACCGAGCTCTACCGCGCCATCCACATCGTGAACCCGTAAGGGAGAGGCGCCATGGCCAAGCCCCCTGAACCGATCGACGAAGTGCTGCCGGGCGCCGACGCCGCCGTGCTGGCGGAGGTGACGCGCGTGGTGCAACAGGATCCCCAGAAGCCGTACACCGGCGATCCGATGGCCACCAGCACGCCGCACCCGGCCGCGCGGCAGGTGGTGGAGCTCAAGGTGTCCAAGGTGCTGTTCGGCTCGCTGGCGAAGGCCGGGGGCACCGTGCAGGCGGTGAAGCCCGAAGGCGCCTACGCGCTGCGCGCCGGCAACCACGGCCCGTTCGTCCTCAAGAGCGCGGGCGAGAAGGTGGAGATCCTCGGCCGCTTCGGACCAGACACCTGGCCCGAGGGGCTCGTGAGCCAGGCGGCGAAGAAGCACGGCAAGCAGTGAGCCGCTGCCTCAGCCGATGATCATGTCCTCGCGCTCCATTCGCCCCTCGGCGAAGCGCGAGAGCGTGAAGCGCTCGAACAGCTCGTCGGACTCGCCCGTCATCATCCACGCGGCCATCCGCTCGGCGACGGCGGGCGCCATCATGAAGCCGTGGCCGACGAAGCCGCTCATCTGCAGCAGGTTGGAGATGCCCGGCGTGGGCCCGAGGATCGGCGAGTTGTCGGGCGTCACGTCATACGGCCCGCTCCATTGGCGCAGCACCTTCACCCGGCCCGCCTGGGGCAGTTGCTCGGTGAGCGCCGCGGCGTAGCGCGCGAGGAAGCGCGAGGTGGATCCCAAATTCAGCCCCGCCGGCTCGCGGGGATCGCCCATGCCGCCGACGATCTCTCCCCGCATCGACTGGGAGAAGTAGAGGCCCGAGTCCAGCACCGACACCAGGGGGCCCAGGAAGGGCTTCAAGGGCTCCGTGGAGCAGATCTCGTGGCGGTGGGGCTCGTTCGGCAGGTGCACGCCCGCCAGCTTCGCCACGTCCGGGCTCCACGCGCCCGCCGCCAGCACCACGCGATCGCACGCGATGTCTCCGCGATCCGTCACCACTTTGGAGATCTTCCCGGCCGACAGCTCGAAGCCCTGCACCTTCGTGAAGGGCTCCACCTTCACGCCCCGCTTCTGCGCCTGCGCGGCGTAGCCCCACACGAAGGGCCAGGGGAAGATCACCGCGTCCTTCGGGTTCCACGCGGCGGCCTTCACGCCCGCCATCGTCAGCTGGGGCACCACGTCGCGCGCCGCGGAAGGCGTGAGGATCTCGGTGGGTACGCCGTGCTCGTTGTGCAGCTTTGCGCTCCGCTCGATCCGCGACACCACCGCGTCGGACTTGGCGAGGAAGAGGTAGCCGCCCTGGCGGAACCACACGTTGATCCCCATGTCGCGCGCGAAGCGCTTCATGAGCTCGATGCTGCGGCGGGCGAGCGTGATCAACGTGGGCGTGCCCCACTGCGCGCGGATGCCGCCGCCGTTCCGGCCCGAGGCCCCGGCGCACAGGTAGCCCTTGTCCAGCACCACCACGTCCGTCTCGCCGCGCTCCGCGAGGTTGTAGGCCAGCGCGAGGCCCATGATCCCCCCGCCGATGATCACCACCTTCGCGCGCGAGGGCACGGGCGCCTCGGGGCGGAGCGCCGGGGTGGTGATCCCCAGCGCCGCGGGGACACCGCCCGCCGGGGCGTGCTGGGCGTCGAAGCCCAGGCTGGCCCAGTGCGAGAGCTCCGTGGGGAAGAGGGGAGGGCGCGGCGTGAAGGGGAGCAGCTGATCCTGCCGCGGCGTGGGCCGGCACTTCGACTCGAGCAGGCGCGCCACCGCCGTCAGGCACTCCTTGCCCTGGCACATGCCGGTGCCGAAGCCGGTGTAACGCTTCACCGACTCGACGTCGCGGTAGCCCTTCGAGATCGCGTGCTCCACCTCGGAGGCGGTGACGTCCTCGCAGGGGCACACCAACGCCTTGCTCATCGCGCGCCTCCTGCGATCGCTTCGGCCGCCGCGCGTCCGCTCGCCGCCGACTGCCCCGCCGTCCTCGGCCCGGTGAGCTCGCCTGCGACGAAGAGCGCCGGGTTGGCGGTGCGGCCCTGGGCGTCGGCCTCCACCACGAAGGTCTTCGCCCGCGCGTCCCAGCCCACCTTGGCGCCTCCGGCCCGCGCCAGCTCGAAGGACGGCGCCAGCGCGCCGCACACCGCCACCACGTCGCAGCGCACCTTCTCTTCTCCGCCTGCGGTGCGGACCGTCACCGCGTCCACCTGGCGCAGGCCATGCGCGCGCAGCGGCTCGGCGCCCACGGCCACCGGGTGCCCGCCCGCCCTGCGCACCACGCTGGAGAGCGCCTCGGCCGCGGCCGGCTCTCCGACGCAGGCGATCGTCTTGCCGGGCAGGACGCCGTAGCGGCGGATCAACGCGGCCACCGCGCGATCGGCCATCACCCCCGGGAGATCGTTGTTGGGGAAGGTGGGGAGGAAGGGCTGGCCGCCCAGCGCGAGGAGCAAGGCCCGGTAGAAGATGACGTGGACGCGATCCTGCTCGATCGCCACCAGGAAGGGCCGCGCCTCGTCGGCGAACAGCCCCACCACCAGCGCGCCCGTGCGCAGGCGATCGCTCGCCGGCTGCCACACCGGGGGCGCGTCGTGATCGAGGCCCAGCAGCAGGCGGCCGCCGACCTCACGCTCGCGCTCGAAGAGGGTGTGCGCCACGCCCAGCTCGGCCAGCCGCTTCGCCGCCGCGAGGCCCGCCGCGCCAGCGCCGACGATCACCACCTCGTGCTCTTCCTTCACCGCGGGCGCGCGTGTGGGCCCGGGCTTTTCGGGGAGCAGCCCCAGGCCCGACAGCTTGCGGGCCACCTTCTGCAGCACGTCCTCGGCGATCGGCACGCCGGCGAGGAACTCGTGGTGATTGAACCAGCTGCTGAAGACGAAGTCGGCGGCGCGGAGGAGATCGACCCGCGCGTCGGGCAGCGCGTTCTGCCGCTCGAGGTGCATGCCCGGCCGCGCCGGCACCCGGCAGGTGGGCACGTTGGGCACGCCGTCCACCCGCATCAGGCAGTGGCTGCACGCACCGGACAGACAGAAGGGGCCGCGGGGCCGGTGGTACTTGGGGGAGCGGGAGAAGAGCAGCTCACCGCCGGCGATGAGCGACGCGGCCACCGGCTCGCCCTCGCGCGCCTCAATCGTCTCGCCGTCGAGGTCGAGGGTGATCGGCGCGGTGAGGGGAGACAGCCGCTGGCTCATGCCGGGGCGTCATGTAGCGCACGGGGGAGGGGGCCGCTACGAACACACGCGCGCGCTTCCCATCACCGCCGGGGTGGGGCAGAAGCCGAAAACGCCATTAGGGAGACGCCTCCATGATCACCGCGACCGTCAAAGTTCCAGTCCCCGTCAACGAGCCGGTGAAGTCCTACGCCCCCGGGAGCGCCGAGCGCGGCGAGCTCAAGGCGATGCTGGCGCAGGTGGAGAAGGAGCAGCCGGAGATCCCCCTCCTCATCGGCGGGAAGGAGGTCCGCACCGGGCGCATGTTCGAGGTGCGCGCGCCCTTCCGGCACAAGCACGTGCTGGCCAGGGGCCACGCCGCCGGCCCCGAAGAGGCCCGGGCCGCCGTCACCGCCGCGATGAAGGCCCGTCAGGAGTGGGGCCAGACGCCCTTCCACGAGCGCGCCGCGATCTTCCTCCGCGCGGCCGAGCTGCTCGCCACCAGGCACCGCGCGCGCATGAACGCCACCACCATGTGGGGCCAGGCGAAGACGGCGCACCAGGCGGAGATCGACGCCGCCTGCGAGGCGGTCGACTTCCTGCGCTTCAACGTCGCCTTCGCCCAGGAGCTGTACGCCCAGCAGCCGATCTCCTCGCCCGGCACGTGGAACCAGACGGACTACCGCCCGCTGGACGGCTTCGTCTTCGCCGTCGCGCCCTTCAACTTCACCTCCATCGCGGTGAACCTGTGCACCGCGCCGGCGATCATGGGCAACACGGTCGTCTTCAAGCCCGCGGAGACGGCGACGCTGTCGGCGTGGACGCTGATGGAGATCCTCCGCGAGGCCGGGCTCCCCGACGGGGTGATCAACTTCGTCCCCGGCCCCGGCGCGAAGCTCGGGCCGGAGATCCTCCCGCACCCGGATCTCGGCGGCCTGCACTTCACCGGCTCGACCGGCACCTTCAACACCATGTGGCGGACCATCGCGGAGAACCTGCCGAGGTACCGGCAGTACCCGCGCCTGGTGGGAGAGACGGGCGGGAAGGACTTCATCTTCGTCCACCCGTCGGCGGCCGATGATCTCGACGCGGTGGCGGTGGCGATCGCCCGCGGCGGCTACGAGTACCAGGGCCAGAAGTGCAGCGCGGCCAGCCGGATCTTCGTCCCCCAGTCCCTGTGGGCGAAGCTGAAGGACCGCCTGGTGCCGATGATCGAAGGCATCACCCTGGGGCCGCCCACCGACTTCCGGAACTTCATGTCCGCGGTGATCGACGAGAAGTCCTTCATCAACATCGGCCGCTACCTCGAGCTGGCCAAGGGCCCGGGCGCGACGGTGCTGGCCGGCGGCAAGGCCAACCGCAGCGAAGGCTGGTTCGTTCAACCCACCCTGGTGGAGGTGCAGAGCCCCACCCACACGCTGATGGTCGAGGAGATCTTCGGCCCGGTGGTGAGCGTCTACGTCTACCCGGACAAGGAGTACGAGGCGACGCTGGACCTCTGCGATCAGGCCGCGCCGTACGCCCTCACCGGCAGCATCTTCGCGCGCGATCGCCAGGCCATCTCGGTGGCGTCGCAGAAGCTGCGCCACGCGGCGGGCAACTTCTACATCAACGACAAGCCCACCGGCGCGGTGGTGGGGCAGCAGCCCTTCGGTGGCGCGCGGGGCTCCGGCACCAACGACAAGGCCGGCTCGCTGCTCAACCTGGTGCGCTGGACCAGTCCGCGGACGATCAAGGAGACCTTCGTGCCGCCCACCTCGCTGGGCTACCCGTTCCTCGGCGCCGAGTAGCGATTTTTCGGGCCGGTGCTGGTACTGTTGCAACTGCAATGGCAACAGTGACGGCGCCGGGGCAGAGCCTCGATGATCTGAAGACGACGATCCGCAAGGCGGGCCTGCGCAGCACGGCGCCCCGGCTGGCGGTGCTGAAGAAGCTCTTGGTGGCGGTGACGCCGGTGTCCCACGGCGAGCTGGTCGATCAGCTCTCCGACGAGGGCATGGATCGCACCACGGTGTACCGCAACCTGGTCGACCTGACCGACGTGGGGCTGGTGCAGCGCACGGATCTCGGCGATCACGTCTGGCGCTTCGAGCTCAAGCGGGACAAGGGCGACGACGCGCGGCACCCGCACTTCACCTGCAGCGAGTGCGGGCAGGTGGCGTGCCTGCCCGAGGTGACGCTCAAGGTGAAGCCGGGCAAGGGCGTGCCGCGCTCGCTGCTCAAGCAGAAGGTGGAGATCCAGCTCCGGGGGAAGTGTGACGACTGCAGCTGACGTCAAGCCGGTCGATCCGGCTCCAGCCTGCGCCGTCCACGCGCCGCCGAAGCACGAGGCGTCGGAGCGCCGCACCCGCTGGGTGGTGTACCTGACGTTCGCGATGATGGTGGCCGAGCTGGCGTTCGGCTACTGGACCCGCTCGCTGGCGCTCACCGCCGATGGCTGGCACATGGGCACGCACGTCGGCGCCCTGGGGATCTCCGCGCTGGCGTACTGGTACGCGCGCACCCGCGCCGGGCAGACGCAGTTCGCCTTCGGCACGGGGAAGGTCTACGCGCTCGCCGGGTACACCAGCGCCGGCCTGATGCTCTTCGTCGCGGTGGAGATGATCTTCCAGGCGGTGAACCGCTTCCTGGCGCCTGAGACGGTGCGCTTCGCCGAGGCGTTCCCCGTGGCGCTCATCGGGCTCGTCGTCAACCTCGTCTCAGCGAAGCTGCTCGACGACGGGCACGGACATGATCACCCGCACGATCACGACCACGCCCACGAGCACGATCACAACCTGCGGGCGGCGTACCTGCACGTGGTGGCCGACGCGCTGACGTCGGTGCTGGCGATCGCCGCGCTGCTCGCCGGGAAGTTCCTCGGCTGGGGCTGGGTCGATCCGGTGGTCGCGCTGGTGGGCGCGGTGGTGATCCTCCGGTGGGGCGTCGGGCTGGTCGGCCAGTGTGCCCGCCAGCTCATCGATCTCGATCCGTCCACGAAGCTGCGGGAGAAGGTGCTGGTGGCGCTCGAGTCGCTCGGCGACACGAAGGTCGAGGACCTGCACCTCTGGCGCGTGGGGCCGAAGCAGGTGGTGTGCGTGGTGTCCGTCTCGTCGACCCAGCCGCACACGCTCGCACAGTACAAGGAAGCGGCGTTGGCCGTGGCCGACATCGATCACCTGACGGTGGAGATCTGCCGGCGCACGGCGGCGTGACGGTCAGAACCAGGGCTCGTCGCAGCGCGGACAGCTGCGGGCGCGCTCATACTCGGCCGCGGGACCCTCGAAGCCGCACGTCCGACACCAGCGCAGCGCCCCTGCCTGGGCGGGCGCCGCCGGCTTCACCTGCGGAACCGGCGGGGGCGCCTCCGGGATCGCCTGGCCCACCGTCCAGACGACCTCCGCTTCGACGCCGTCGATCGGCCGCGTAACCCCTTCCAGTCGAGGACCGGCAAGAGGTGGGAGCTCCTGGGCGCGGTGCACCTTCGTCTGGGGGGTGGCCTCCAGGGCGGCGCTTCCGACTCCCGCGGCCTGGAGGAACAGGCTCCCGGTGAGGCCGCCGGCGAGCGCGAGCACCGCCGCTCGCCCGCCGAGCGTCAGCAGGTCGTCGTCGGCGTGGACCGGGTTCATCTCCGACAGCCGGGGGATCTCGAAGGTGTCGAGTAACTTCCACACGGGGCGTACGCGCACGGCGGACGCCGACGGCTCCGGTGCGTCGACCTTCAGTGTCAGCGATTCGGTGGCTGGCTGCTTGCGGAAGGGGATCCGGAAGCGCAGCACCCGCCCGTCGTCCAGGGGGAGGATCAGGGCGGAGGCGAGCTCGGCCTCTCCATCGAAGAGCCGGAGGCTCGCGCCAGCGCTGGGGACGAAGGCCGCCTGCGCCAGCACCGAGGCCACGCAGCGGTTTCCGTCCACCACGTGGTAGCCCTCGAAGTGCACGTGCATCGTGCCGAACTCGCGCGGCGTCTTGCCCATCGCGTCCAGCACGTCGGGAAGATCGGCCATCAGGCGAAGAGCCTAACAAACGACAACGCCCCGCCGGGAAGGCAGGGCGTCGAGCTGCTTCGGCAGGAAGTGGCGTCAGGTGGCGATCGGCGTCGACCCGGCGGAGTCGAAGATCGGCGTGCCGCGCGTCGGCTGTCCGAAGCGCGTGCGGATGATGGCGCCGAAGCCGATCAGCGCCGCGATGATCAAGACGATCTTCCCGAGCACCGGGATGAGCGACACCAGCATGAGCGCCAGGATGCCGAGGGCCAGCGCCAGCGCCTGCGTCTTGCGCAGCCGCCCGCTGGGCAGCGCCACGCCGAGCCGGTTCGCGACCGCCACCAGCCCCACCGCGCTGAAGAAGACGATCGCCGGCCAGAGGAAGATCGCCACCGGGATGCCCACCAGCGTCACCACCAGGATGAGCGTCGCCGGCACGGCCGCCAGCAGGCCGAGGAAGCCCGCCAGCCCATTCTTCACCGGCTCACGCCGCACGTTGTCCTCGATGGCCTTCATGCGCTGGGGCGCGAACATCATCATCAGGAAGCCCAGCCCGAAGAGGACCGCGAACTCGAGGAGGAAGCCGGCGAAGCGCGTCCCGAAGGACGGCCCGCTGCTCGAGCCGCTCTCCACCGCCCGGGTGGCCTTTTCCCGCTTCACCATGCTGCGCGCCATCGCGCTGCCGATGCCCGCGCCGCCGAAGTTGACCGAGTCGCCTTCCACCACGGCGCCCTCGTTCTTCACCACCGAGCCGCCGAAGGACACTGCGTCGCCCTTCACCACCGCGCCGGCTTCCAGCACCACGTCGCCGCCAAAGGCCACCGCGTCGCCGTCCACCACCGCCCCGGCCTCGACGATCACCGGACCGCCGTAGGCCACCGCCGAGTCCACCACCGTGCCGGCCTCGATCCGCACCGGGCCGCCGGCGCCCACCCGCTGCCGTGCGACCTCGGCGTGGGCTCGCGCGACCTCGGCCTGCGCCTGGGCGTGCTCGCGCAGCGCCTGGGCTTCTTCCCGCTGGGCGTCGGCCAATTCGCGGGCGCGCTCCCGGGCCTCGTCGGCCTGCTCGCGCAACGCCTCGCGCAGCGCCTCGGCCTCTTCCCGCGCGCGCTCCGCTTCCTCGCGCACCCGATCCGCATGTTCGCGCAGGGCGTCGGGATCCAGCGCAGCCTCGGGGTCGCCCAGCGGCGGAAGGCCCGGTGGGACGATCGGCGGCACGGGCGGCACGGGCGGCACGGCTGGCACGGCTGGCGCTGCGACGCCGGACAGGGGAGCCGTGCTCTCTGCCTTCGGGGCGGGCGACGTGGAGCGGATCACCCACAGCTTGCCCTGCTTCGTCACTTCCAGGCTGTACACCTTCGCCACCGTCTCCAGCGCCTCTTCGGCAGAGACGTCCTTCAGGTGCACCTGGACCTGCTCATTGAGCGGCGCCGCCACCACCACGTTGAGGCCGCCCTTCTGGGCGATCTCCTTGAGCGCGTCCTTGAGCGGCCCTTCGTACTGGAGCGACACGGGGCCGGCCGTGAGGGCCACCGCTGCGAGGATGGGCAGAAACGTCATGACGTCACCTTCACGTTGGCCGGCCTGAGCGAGCGCTTGAGCGCCATCAGGGACGCGGCCAACAGCATGGACAGCGCCACCGCCGCAGGCAGTGCCGCCGTCGACCAGAGCGCCAGGAGCCCGCTGCCCACCGCGACGAGCGCCTCACGCACGTTCATGGCCAGCTGCGCCAGCGCGAGGCCGAAGCTCCCCGCGAAGCCGCCCGTGGCCGCCAACGTCACCGCCGCCAGGGCCACCGTCACGAAGACGATGATCCCCGCGGTGACGACTTCCACCTTCGACACCCGCGCCGGGCTGGCCGCGACCTTCCTCATCACCTGGCCCACGAAGTCCGCGGGAGGCAGGGGGTCGGACAGCCGCAGCAGGTCCTTCTCGAGCTGCCGGTGCTCTTCCAGCAGGGCGGCGCGCTCTTCGTCCGTCGACGCCAGCGAGGCGATGAGGGCCTCGAGCTCGCGATCATCCAGCTCGTTGCTCATGTCGTCGCCTCCTTCGTCTGCGCCGCGGGCTCGGCCGGCTGCATGCGCTGGCGCAGCTTCTCACGCGCGCGGAACAGCCGGGCCATGATGGTGCCGGGCGCCACGTTCATCACCACGGCGATCTCCTTCGTGGTGCGCTTCTGCACGTAATAGAGGGCCAGCACCTCGCGATCCTCGACGGAGAGCGTGGCCATCGCGTCTTCCAGCGACTGGCGCTCCTGCCGGGCGATCGCCTTCTCTTCCAGGCTGGCCTCACCCGAGGGCAGCGCCTGCTCGTGATCCGCGACGTCCTCCGTCTTCACCTTCGAGCGGCGGCGGAGGATGTCGAGGCACAGGTTGCGGGCGATGGTCAGCACCCAGAGCTCGAAGGGCCGCGACTCGTCGTAGCGATCGAGGTGCTGGTACGCGCGCAGGAAGGTCTCCTGCGCCACCTCCGACGCCTCGGCCTCGGTGCGCAGCAGCCGCAGGCACAACCCGTACACCGGCCGCTGCACCGCCCGCACCAGCGCCGCGAAGGCCTGATCGTCACCCCGGCGCGCGCGACGCACCTCGTCAATCCAGGGCTGTGCGATCGCCTCGGTGGACATGAGTCCCAGCGACATCTCCAACGGCGGGGTGATGGCGATCAGCGAGTCCACGCAAGCCCTTACGCCCCCACCCACGCGCCGATTGCCGCCCGCGGGGATCCTCAGAGGACCCCGCGGAAATACGTTATTCATTTCAACGGGTTATATGGCAGCAAGGAAGGGGGAGACGGCCCGCTGAAAGGCCTCCGGGGCCTCGAGGTTGGGGAGGTGCCCCGCGCCGGGGATGACGGCCAGGGTGGCCTGGGGCAGCAGGGAGGCCATCGCCCGCGCCTTCTCGACGGGGGTGATGACGTCGTGCTCGCCGACGATCACCAGGCAGGGGCCGCCGAACCGGGAGAGGATGTCTCTGCCGTCGGTGCGGGTGGCCATGCCCCGGGAAGCCGCGGCCGTCGCCGCCGGGCTCTGCGCGCGCATCAGCTTCTCCACCCGCGCCTTCACCTCCAGCGGGGCGCCGGCCGCCAGGAGCCGCGGCAGCATCGCCTCGACGAGCGGCCCCATGCCCTTCGCCTCGACCTCCTGCGCCACCGCCTCGCGCCGGGCCTTCCCCGCCTCGTCGTCGGCCGAGGACTGGGTGTCGATGAGGAGCAGCCCCTTCACGCGGCCCGGGTCCTTCCGGGTGAGGGCGATCGCCACGTACCCGCCCATCGACACCCCGCCCACGACTGCCTGTGAGATCCCCAGCGCGTCGAGCAGCGCGAGCGCGTCGTCGGCGAGCGCCTCCATCGTCGAGACACCCGGGGCCAGCGCGCTCTGTCCGAAGCCGCGGTGGTCGGGGACGATCAGCCGGCACCCCGTCGGCGGCGCGTCGAGCTGCGGCCAGAAGGACTCCGAGGAGAAGGGGAAGCCGTGCAGGAGCAGAACGGGCTTGCCCTCACCGCGGTCCTCGAAGTGCAGCGTCCTGCCTGAGATCGCCACGTGGGGCATTCAGAGCCAGCCTTTCCGGTGGAACCACCAGAACAGCGCGAGGGGGAGGGCGACCATCAGGCCCAGCATGGTCCAGAAGAAGCCGCGCGCGGACAGCACCTCGAAGTTCTGCCCGAAGAAGCCGACGACGAAGGACAGGGGCAGGAACAGCGTCGCGAAGATGGTGAGCTGCTTGCTCACGTCGGCGGTGCGGTTGGCCACCACCGACAGGTAGCCGTCCACGACGCTGCCGATCAGATCGCGCGCGGCCTCCAGCTGCTCGTAGATCCGCACCAGGTGATCGTACACGTCGCGGAAGTACAGCGTGGTGCGCTCCTGCACGTGGGCGATGCCATGCCGCGCCAACAGGCCCACCACGTCGCGCTGGGGCGAGAGGACCCGCCGCACCAGCACGAGGGTCCGCTTGAGCTCCATCGCTTCCTGCATCAGCGAGGGAGCGGGCACCGCGTCGAACACCCGCTCCTCCAACTCCTCGATGGCATCGTTGAAGCGATCCAGCAGGGGAAAATTCCAGTCCACCAGGGCGTCGGCCACCAGGTAGGCGACGAAGTCCACGCCGCGGCCGATGGTGCTCGCGGCGTCCGCCTCCAGCCGCCTGGCCACCTGGTCGATGGCCGCGTGCGAGTGTTCGTGGACGGTGATGAGCCAGTCGGGCCCGAGGAAGAAGTGGACCTCGTGCATGGTGACCTCGGCCAGGGACTGCTCGGCGGAGGTGAAGCCCTGGAGCACGATGAACTGGTGACCGGGGTACTCCTCCAGCTTGGGCCGCTGGTCGAGGTGCAGGCAGTCTTCGATCGCCAGCTTGTGGAGGCCGAAGCGCTCCGACAGGCGGTTGAGCAGCGCCTCGTCGGGCTGCTCCACGTCAACCCACGTCAGCCCGGGGGCCGCCAAGAGCTCGTCGCCGCCCTCCGTCAGGCGCGCCTCGTGGAATTTGCGGACGCGAATCACGCCCGGGTGCCTATCAGATTCCTTCTGTAGCGGGGGTTTGGGGTCTAAGGTGCTCTGGCCGTGGATCAACTGCTGCCCCCCCGCCTCGGCGCGCTCCTCGCGCTCGAGGAAGACACCGCCTTCGCCAGTCGCCTTCGCGCGGTGCACGAAGCGGCCGCGCGGGCGATCGGGAAGCTGGGGGAGCTCGATCTCATCAAGTACGAGGACGCGCCCATCGAGGCCTCGGCTGATCTCTCGCTCTGGGAAGAGCTGGCGCCGGTGGTGGGCAGCACCATCGCCGACGTGCACGCGTTGATCACCGAGCTGGCGGCCCAGTTCCCCCCGGGCGAGCTGGTGGTCGATCCCCGGCAGAACCAGGTCGACGTGATCCTCCAGAAGGCGGCGGACGAGCTCAAGGCCGAGGTGGGCCAGTTCGGCATGCGGGTGAGAGATCCCTCGGTGGTGGGCGATCGCTGGAACCTGATCGCCGAGCTGCAGTCCTTCCGCTTCCAGTTCCGCAACCGGATCGGCTCGATGGTGTACGAGACCGCGTCGGTGCTGGGCGAGTGCAAGCGGCGCGAGGTGGAGCCCGGCTACGAAGAGGCGCTGGGGTCCACGCTGGTGGTGCGCTCGACCACCGCGGACCTCCGCCGGCTGATGCGGGCGCGCATCCACAAGGTGAGCGAGGCGGCCCCCCCGGACGTGGTGGCCAACGCCCAGCAGACGGAGAAGGAGCTCAACGCCTTCGGTCGCACCGCCGCCTGGCGGGCCCTGCGCGCGCAGGACAAGAAGGAGATCCTCGAGTTCCGCCAGAAGCTGCAGGCGCTGATCGTCCAGCCCGGCGTGACGAAGATCGACGTGCTCTCCATCCTCGAGCCCTTCGTGGAGTTCGTCGACGGCTTCGCCGCGGTGAACGATCGGGAGATCCTCATCGACCACGATCAAGAGGTGCAGGCCTCGGTGGGCGTGGTGCTGGAGCGCGCGATGAACGCGCTCAGCTTCCCGGAGAAGCTGGCGGCCTTCAACGAGGCGGTGGGCATGGGCCAGTCCCTCTACGGCCGGAGCGCCGACTTCGACGCCTTCCTCCGCAAGCTGCGCAAGGCCCCGCTGACCGAGCAGACGCTGCCCGCCGAGACGGAGCAGTTCCTCGTCTTGCTGGCCGGCCTGTCGCAGGGGTGAAGCGGTGAAGGCGAGAGCCACCCTGCAGCCGCTGGCGAAGGCGAGCCTCTCGAAGGTGCGGGCGGTCTTCACCGACGTCGACGGAACGATCACCACCGGCGGGCGGCTGTTGGCCACCACGCTGCGGGCCATCGAGTGGCTCAACGCGCACCGGATCCAGGTGGTGTTGGTGAGCGGCCGCCCGGCGGGTTGGGGGGAGGCGTGGGCCCGGCAGTGGCCGGTGGCGGGCGTCATCGTGGAGAACGGCGGGCTGTACTTCGCGTGGCGGGGTGGGCGGCTCCACAAGGTGTACGCCGAGCCCCCGGGGCAGCGCGCGGCGAACCGCAGGGCGCTGCTCGCTCACGTGGAAGCGGCCCTCGCCGCGACGCCCGGCGCGCGCCTGTCCATGGACTCCCAGGCCACCGAGGTCGACCTCGCCATCGACTACGCCGAGGACGTGAAGCTCGGATCCGCCGGGGCGGATCGGCTGGAGCGCTTCCTCCGCGCTCGGGGCGTCACTGCGGTCCGCAGCTCGGTGCACGTCAACTGCTGGCTGGGGCGCTTCGACAAGCGCACCGCCGTGCAGCAGTTCCTGAAGACGGAGTGGCGCACGCGCCTCACCCCGGCCGATCGCCGCTTCGTCTACGTCGGCGACAGCTTCAACGATCAACCGCTCTTCCGCGCCTTTGCCCTGTCGGTGGGCGTGGCGAACATCGAAGACGTCCTCGATCGCCTCGACGATCGCCCCGCCTTCGTCACCCGTTCGCGGGAAGGGAAGGGCTTCGGCGAGGTCGCTGACGCGATCGTCCGTGCGCGCCGCGGTGCGGCCCGCGGGAGGCGGCGATGAGCAGCCTGGTGAAGGTCCCGGTGAAGGCGGGGCTGGGGCGGCACATCCGCGCAGGGCACCCGTGGGTCTTCAAGAAGGCGCTCGCGCACGTCCCGAAGATCCCCCCGGGCAGCGTGGTCGATCTCGTCGACGGGACACGCTTCGTGGGCCGGGGCTATTACGATCCCTGGTCGGCCATCGCGGTGCGGGTGCTCACCACGGATCCAGCCGAGGTGATCGACCAGGCCTTCTTCGAGCGGCGCGTGGCGCAGGCGTTGGCATCGCGGCGGCAGCTCGTCGATCTCACCGACACCGACGCCTTCCGGCTGATCCATGGCGAGGGCGATCTCCTCCCCGGCGTCATCGTCGATCTCTACGCGGGCTGGGCGGTGATGAAGCTGTATTCGGCGGGCCTGACGCCGCACCGGCCGTTGATCGTCGAGGCGCTGGCCAGGGCCGTGCCCGGACTCAAGGGCGTCGTGGGGCGCGACGAGGTGGGCCGGGACGACGCCGACGTGGACGAGGGCAGGGGCACGGGGAGGATGCTCCACGGCCCCCAGGCGCCACAGCCGCTCACCATCACCGAGCGTGGGGCGAAGTTCCTCGTCGACGTGTACGCCGGCCAGAAGACCGGCTTCTTCCTCGACCAGCGCGAGAACCGCTTTCTCCTCCGGCGCCTCTCCCGGGGACTCGACGTGCTCAACTGCTTCAGCTTCTCCGGCGGCTTCTCGGTCAACGCGGCGCTGGGCGGGGCCTCCCGCGTCTTCTCCGTCGATCAAGACGCCGACGCGGTGGCGCTCTCTCGGGAGAACTTCAAGCTCAACGGCCTCGATCCCAACGCCCACGACTTCCTCGCCGGCGACGTCTTCGAGCTCCTCGAGTCCTTGAGGCGCGAGGGCCGCCGCTTCGATCTCATCGTGCTGGATCCCCCCGCTTTCGCGAAGTCCCAGAAGGCGGTGGAGAGCGCCGTCGCCGGCTACGCCTCGTTGAACCGCCAGGCCCTCCACGTCCTCAAACCCGGCGGGTTGCTCTGCACCGCGAGCTGCAGCGCGCGCGTCAGCCCGGACGCCTTCCTTGATGCGGTGCGTGAAGGCGCCTTCAACGCGGGGGTCGATCTCTCCCTGGTGGAAGAGCGCTACCAGCCGCCGGACCACCCCATCCGCCTTCAGTTCCGCGAAGGGCGCTACCTCAAGTTCCTCGTCTTGAGGGCCCGTCAACTCGTTGATTCAGCCCGAGAAACCTCGCGCTGATTCCGATTGCACACCGCGTCGAGCTGGCGTGTCCCACTGTGGCGAAACGATTGACTTCATCCCACATGTAGGACAAACCGCGCCCGCTGTTCCCTGGGCCACAAACCGAAGGAAAAACAAACCTATGCGTTCCCTGAAGCTGTCCGTCCTTGGCGCTCTGTCCCTGCTTTCCCTGGTCGGCTGCAACTCGGGCCAGCCCCGCCTGTTCCGCATGGCCATCGACGAGACGCCGATCCGTTCCATCGCGAACCCGAGCTGCTTCCGCGGCAACATCCTGCCGTCGGGGCGCGGCACGCTGACGGAGCTCAACTACCGCAAGGAAGACGAGTGGGTGATCTGGGACGGCGTGGACAAGCAGTACCTCGACATGGGCAACCAGTCCTGGAAGCTGGGCGACTCCCCGACGATCGTGGTGAGCGACCTGATCGAGGGCACGGGCGACCTGAGCTTCTCGGCGCAGCGCAGCGCGGTGACGCCCTTCCCGGGCATCAACGCCACCGAGTCGCGGCAGACGCAGGTGACGGTCAAGTGGGACAACTACAGCGCCTCTCCGTCCGGCATCATCAGCCTGAACTCGCAGTACGCCTGCGTCGCTGGCACCGAGCCGTGCCCCCCACAGAACCCCTCGCCTGACTCCGTCTCCTGCCAGGCCACGCTGAACTTCTTCGGCCGCCGCATCGACGTGAGCCAGACCACCCAGTACAACAACAACCCGTAAGCGGTCGTCGCTTGCGCGTCACGCGGGGGGCTCGGGCGACCGGGTCCCCCGTCGTCGTTTCTCGAGAGGCTCGTCGCACCATGGTGCTCAAAGGCCAGTTCCTCGAGCGGCCCACGCTGATCCCGGTGGCGGGCGGGCTGGTCCTCGAGGGCCTCTCGCACCGCGGTGAGAGGGGGCCGGGGGTGCTGGTGCTGCCGCCCCCGCCCGTGGAAGGCAGCGGCATGGATCACGTGGTGGGCGCCGAGCTCGCCTTCGCGGCGTCGCGCGCAGGGCACCCGACGCTGCGCTTCAACTACCGGGGCGTCGGCGGCAGCCAGGGGCAACCGTCTCGCCAGGTGGAAGCCCTGCTGGACGACGCGCTCGCCGCGCACCAGCTCGCGGTGGAGAACTCAGGCAACCGCCCGGTCCTCGTGGCGGCGATCGGCGCGTCCGACGCCGTCGCGTTCAAGCTGGCTTCGCTCGTGACGCTGGCCGGCGTGGCGCTCGTCAACCCGTCGGTGGTGCGGCCGGAAGATCTCTCGGCCTTTCCAGCGCTGCCCTTCGGCGTGGTCCTTGCCGAGGAGGATCCCTCGCAGGATCGCGGCCGCTGGGCCACGGCGCTCGAGGCGCGCGACGGACTCCTCACCGTGGTGCCGGGTGCGACGAGGACGTACCAGCGCAACCTCCCGCTGGTGGGGAAGGCGGTGGTGTCCCTGCTCGCCCGGCTGGGGGGCTGACTCGTCGCCAACCGGCCGGACCCGCTACGCTTGTGCAACTTCACGGAACTTCACGGCGGCGGGTGGAACAGATGCGAAGATCCAATCGTTTTCCCGATCGTTCGTAGCCGGGTGCGAGGCCCATACATGCGAAAGACGCTCCTCTTGTCCGCGGTGACGCTGTCGGCAGTGGCCCTGGTGTGTGCTGGCTGCGCGAAGGACGCCGACACCGACGCGCTGCCTGGGCTCTCTGGCCGTCCGACGTACACGACGCTGGACGAGCCCGACGACGTCGCCTTCCACGTGCCCAACTCCATCGTCGTCGACTTCAAGGACGGCACCACCAAGGCCGAGTTCGACGAGTGGGAGAAGGACTGGGGCCTCGATCTCGAGCTCGCCGATGACGAGGAGGGCGTGGACAGCGCCATCACCGTCGGCAGCGTGGGCGGCGATCTCGACGCGCTGCTCGCGAAGATCCGCCAGAACGAGAACGTGGAGGTGGCCGAGCCGCTGATGCGCTTCAACGCCAGCTTCGTCCCCAACGATCCGCTCTACGACAAGCAGTGGAACCTGGTGCAGATCAACATGCCGAAGGCCTGGGAGGCCTCCCACGGCAAGGGCGTGGTGGTGGCGGTGCTGGACACGGGCATCGCGTACGAGGACTACGACGACTTCCGCCAGGTGCCGGACTTGAAGGGCGTGAAGTTCACCGAGGGCTACGACTTCGTGAACAAGGATCGTCACGCCAATGACGATCACGGCCATGGGACGCACGTCGCGGGCACCATCGCGCAGGCGACCAACAACCGCGAAGGCGTGGCGGGCGTGGCCTTCGAGGCGACGCTGATGCCGGTGAAGGTGCTCGATCACTTCGGGGGTGGGACGACGGCGCAGATCGCCGACGCGATCCGCTGGGCGGCCGATCACGGCGCGAAGGTGATCAACATGTCGCTGGGCGGCGGCGGGCGCTCGATGGTGATGGAGAAGGCCGTCGAGTACGCGCGGAAGAAGGGCGTGGTGGTGGTGTGCGCGGCCGGCAACGGCGGGCGCGGCGTCGTCGAGTTCCCCGCGGCGTACCCGGGCAGCGTGGCCGTGGCGGCGGTGGGGCCGACGGGCAAGAAGGCCCCGTACTCCTCCTGGGGCAAGGAGCTCGACATCGCCGCGCCGGGTGGCGACAAGTCGCAGGGCGAGGCGGCGGGCGTGCTGCAGAACACCATCGATCCGCAGGACGTGTCACAGGCCATTTACGCCTCGTACCAGGGCACCTCGATGGCGACGCCGCACGTGGCGGGCGTGGCGGCGCTCCTCTTTGCCGCGGGCGCGAAGAACCCCGATCAGGTGGAGAAGGCGCTGTTCGCCAGCGCGAGAGCCGCGGAGGGCACCACCGGCTGGAACGACCAGTATGGGCATGGGCTGCTGGACGCGGAGGGCGCGCTCAAGGCGCTCAAGAAGATCCGCGCCATGGACCCCGATGAGCTCCTCCCCACCGAGGTGCAGGCGGCGCAGGCCCATGCGGGCGCGCAGCCCGAGGTGTCGAGCGACGTGAGCGCCTACGCCTACTCGCCGACCAACTGGGCGGTGTTCGGCTGGGCGGCGGCGCTGCTGGCCTTCGTGCTGCTGACGCTGGGCAGGAAGGAGCGCCCCGGCTACCTGAACGTCCTGGTGAAGCCGGGCTTCCTCGTCCCCATGCTGCTCACCACCGTCGGCGTCTTCGCGGTGCAGTGGGTGGCCGGCCCCTCCGACTTCACCACCTCGGTGACGCTGCCCCTGCCCGACTGGCTCAACAAGATCATCTTCGGCCGCGGCTCGCTGGCGAACCCCATCGTCTACTCGGCGGCGATCCCCGTGGCGGCCTCTCTCTTCGCCATCAAGTTCAAGGGCATCAGGGCGGTGGTGGGCGGCCTGGCCATCGGCTTCGCGGGGATCCTCGCGTACTCGGCCTGGGCCCACGCGCCAGCCCTGGCGTGGATGCCCTTCACCTTCCTGGCGATCCCCTGGCTGGTGGGCAACGCTCTGGTGTGCCTCTTCGTGGCGAGGGCGATGCTGAAGAAGGAGGCCGCGTGACCACGCTGGCGGGGAAGGTCGCCTTCCGTGACGTGGAGACCGGCGTCTGGGTGCTGGAGGCCGACGACGGGAAGACCTACCTGCTGGCGGGCGGCGACCGAAAGCTGAAGAAGAACGGCGCGCGCATCGAGGCGGAGGGCGAGGTGGACCATGACACCGTCACCTTCGCGATGGTGGGGCCGCGCTTCGTCGTGAAGTCCTACCGCTTCACTTGAGGGGTGGTTCTCCCACGCCCCCATCAGGGGCGAGGGGAGGGCCCCCGTCGGCGGCGAGGCTGATCCGGTAGGCCCGGTACTCCTCCACGGGCGCCTCGCCCGCTCGCGCTTTCCCGCGCAGCTCCCACAGCCGCGCGTCCTTCCGGTGCTCGTGAGGTACCGGGTGCATCGCGTCGAAGAGGCCGAGGCTGGCGCCCCTCGCGTCGAGGGCGATGATCACCGCGCTCGACAGCAACCAGGCCGCGGCCCAGCCCCCGAGGAGCCGCAAGAGCGGCCGGCGCTCACCGACCATGATCTCCGCCGGCTGAGGGGCAGCCAGCCTCCCCTCCGCCAGCCTCGCCACGAGGAAGAGCAGGGCGTTCCCCACCGCGAGCGAGGTGAGCGGCACCCACAGCGGGAGCGCTCCTTCGGTGTCGCCGCCCGAGGCGAAGAACAGGGCTGACGACACCAGGTTGTTGGCGGCGTGCGCGGCGACGGAAGGCCAGAGCGAGCCTGATCTCCACGCCAGGAGGCCGAACAGCACGCCCATCTCGAAGCGCGCGAGGAAGCCCACCGGGTCGAAGTGGAAGGCGGCGAACACCAGCGAGGTGACGACGATCGCCGTGGACGGCTGAAGGCGCTCCATCAGCCCGCGCTGCAGCACGCCCCGGAACAGGAACTCCTCGCACACCGGCGCGGCGACGCCGACGCCCGCGACGAGCAGCGCTGTCTCCACGGGCGTCTGGTGCTTGAAGAGGGCCGACGAGTCGAAGAGCTCCACCACCTTCGCGGGGAAGAAGGCCTGGGCGGCGGCCATCAACGGCACGGCCCACGCGAAGTAGTTGAGGGCGCCCAGCGCGAAGCCGAGCGCTGCGCTCTTCCCGCTCCCCGTGTCGGCCCCCGCCATCC
Organism: Myxococcota bacterium; assembly: GCA_040752975.1. GTDB lineage: Bacteria > Myxococcota > Myxococcia > Myxococcales > Myxococcaceae > JADLDB01. The sequence goes on along the minus strand of JBFMHF010000005.1, from coordinate 88,009 downwards.
TGCGAGAGTCGACGCCCCACCAGGTGAGCACCACCCACGGCAGCCCGAGGAAGACGAGCGCCTCCGTCACCCACAGGCCCCACGCGAGGTTCAGGGTCTGGGCGACCCCACCCAGCGTGACGAAGGCGGCCAGCACCGCCACCGCCACCGCCGTGACCAGCGCGGGGAGGGCGGCCCGTCGGGGTGAGGTGTTCAGGTCGTTCACGGCGTCGGCTTGTCGTTATACTCGCGCGCGCTGCGCCCCCTTCCACAGAAGCGGCGGCGACGCGAAAGGACCCTTCATCCGGTGAGCGCGTGAACGCACCAGCCCTGACGGCCCTCGAGGCGAGGTTCTCCGAGTCGGCCGCCGCCTTTCGACGATTCTTCCTGGAGCTCCGGGAGGCCTTCCTCGAGCGCGACGTGCTCTTCATGCAGCTCGAGCTGGCGCTGCTGTGCCGCGAGCACGTGCTGATCATCGGCCCGCCGGGAACCGCCAAGTCCGCCATCGCCGGCGCGGTGCTGGGGCGCATCTCCGACGAGAAGACCGGGCGCCCGTCGCTCTTCTCCAAGCAGCTCGCCGAGAACACGGTGCAGACCGATCTCATCGGCCCGGTGGACTTCAAGGTGCTGACCGAGACGGGCCGCACCGAGCACCTCACCGAAGAAGGCATGCTGGGCGCGGTCCACGCCTTCCTCGACGAGGTCTTCGACGGCCGAGACATGCTCCTGCGCTCGATCCTCAACGTGCTGCACGAGCGGGAGCTCAAGCACGGCCGCAAGGTGACGCCGGGCCGCTGCGAGTGCGCGGTGATGACGTCCAACCGTTACCTGTCCGAGGTGCTGCAGCGCTCGCCGGAGACGCTCCAGGCTTTCGCCGATCGCATCAGCTTCATCTGCTTCACCCCCAAGTCCTTCGCGCGAAAGTCCAGCCGCGCCCAGATGTTGTGGCGGGCCCAGACGGGCCAGCGGCCCGCCCTCCACGAGCGTCTCACCCTGCAGCAGCTCGACGTCCTGCAGGACACCGTGGCCCAGGTCGAGGTGCCCGCGCTCGTCTCCGAGGGCCTCGAGCTGCTGGCGGACACGCTGGAGCGCGAGCTGCTCGCCCAGGTGGTGAAGCTGCCCGACTACGTGCCCACCAAGTACTTCTCGCAGCGCTCGATGGTGAAGGCGCTGTGGGCCCTCAAGGCCGTCGTGGTGCGCGATCGCATCTACCGGCGGCCCGATCGCCGCCTGGTGGCGGAGCTCGACGATCTCCGCGAGCTCAAGCACTTCTTCCTCCTGGGCGGGCCGCCGCGGGACGAGCTGGACGGGCTGCTCAAGACGGCCGCGGATCCCCGCGAGCGCGCGCAGCTCGAGATCCTCCGGGTCGAGCACAAGGCCTTCGCCGACGCCATCGAGCGCGTGCTGCCGCAGCTCGGCCAGGCCATCGAGCGCGAGGCGCAGGAGCTGCAGGTGAAGGACGATCTCGCGTCGGCCGAGGCGATGGCGCGCAGCTGGTCGCCCGCGGTCGCCAGCACCACCGCCGCGGCGCTGAAGGCGAAGCTGGTGCCGGGGCCCCGTCACCCCGACAATCGCGCGCCGCTCCTGCGCGCCGCCGAGGCGCTCGTCGGGGGGCTCGAGCTGCGCGTGGCGCGTGGCATGTCCGCCCAGGGCGAGGGGCGTGGCGGCGTCGCGCTGTTGGGCTCCTTCGCCGACGTGCTCGATCTCGCGCGGCGCGTGCCCGAGCTGCAGGATCGGCTGCCCGGCATCTCGAAGGAAGTCGCCGAGTACTGCCGGCAGGCGGCGCAGATGATCGCGCTGGCCGCCGAGGCCTCGGAGTTCGACGAGACGATCCGCCTCGAGGGGATCGCCGGGTTGGCCACCAACCTCTCCGAAGAGCTCTCGCGCCTGGTGGAGGTGCTGCAGAACGCGGCCCTCGTCGCCCCCGAGCTCGAGGAACGGCTGCGCGGCGAGCTCAACGAGGTGCGCGAGCGGGCCGCCACCGCCCTGCGCCGGCGCACCGTTCGGGCCTTCGCCCAGCCCGCCGCGCGAAAGGCGATGGATCCGCTCGAGCAGCTCAGCGTCGACAGCAGGCGCTTGAGGGACCTCGAACACGCCCTCACGGAGCTCTCCACCCGGCACCGCGGCCTGCGCGCCGAGCTGCTCACGCCGCTGGGCGAGGCCTACGCGAGGGAAGCCCTGGCCCGCGCGCCCTTCGCCCGCCTCGACGAGCTGACCCGCGCCGTCCAGGCCGTCGCCGACAACCTCAAGCGCGAAGGCGCCAGCGTCGACGCCGGCCTGCGCGCGGTACGGGAGCTGGTGGAGCGCCGCGTGGACGAGCACGTCAGGACGACGCTGGTGCCGCCGCGCACGCCGCCGCCCGAAGCGCAGCCCGCCTTCAGCGGTGAGGCCTACACCGTGTACCGCCAGCAGCTCGCGGCCTCCGCTCCCGACGGCGAGCTGCTGGCCCTGTCCAACCTGAGCGGGCTGTTCACCGGCGCGTCCCTGCCTCCGCTCTCGTCGGAGCTGCGCGACGCGGTGGCCACCGCCGAGGTGACGTCACTCGTGGCGCGCGTGCGCTTCCTGCGCGGGTGGCTGACGCAGCTCTTCAACTCCCTGCCGCAGCCCGAGGCGCTGCGCAGCCGCGCCGACGCGGATCGCGCCTTCGATCAGCTCGTGAAGAGCCGGCTGCCGATGCTGGTGACGCGCGAGGGTGAGTGGGTGCGCCTCAAGGCGGCCGCTGGCCGGCTCACCTCCGAGCCCGGCGAGCGCGGCCAGGCTGCCCAGAAGGTGGAGTCGATGGTGGACACCATGGCCGAGGAGTTCATGAGCTACGCCAGGCGGCTGCTCGACGTCCGCGCCGCGAAGTGAGCCATGCTGGTCGATCGCTTCAACTCCCTGCGCGCGCGTCTCGACGCGCTGAAGGCGGGTCGTCCTCCGCCCGTGGGGCTCCTCGAGCGCGCGCGGGCGCTGTTCGCGAAGGACGATGGAGAGGCGTCGCTGGCTGCGCTGGTCGAGCTCGATCGCGATCTCGAGCGGGCCGGCGTCCACACCGCGGCCGACGCGCGGCTTCTGCGCGAACTCGGCGCGACGAAGGGGCGGCTCAAGGACCTCAGCCTGGGGCTCGCCCAGCGCGCGCTCGCCGCGCTTGCTCAATACGAAGAGGCGATGGCCGAGGCGGAGCGCATGGCGGCGCTGTCGGAGACGCCGGTGGTGCTGGTGCGACAACTCGACGAGGCCTTCAGCCGGCTGGCGAGGATCGTCAAGGTGGCCGCTGTCTTCGAGCGCCCGCCAGCGGCCGGCGCGCCGGTCGAGGTGGAGCTCTATGCGCGGCCCCGGCCAGCCCGCCTGCCGCCGCCGTCCAGCGCCCGCCTCGCCATCGCCGAGTTCCTGGCCGAGCGCGCGCGCGGCGCCGTGGAGGACAGCGGCCAGAAGCGGCGCGATCTCGATCTCGCCTACGAGCTGGTCCTCCGCCTGTCCTCCGACGCGCAGGCCGATCGCGATCGGATCCGCGCGCTGCGGGTGCAGCTGGGCGCCGCGCGTGATCGCGTCCGGTCCTCTCCGGCGGTGCGCAGCTTCGATGAGCTGATCCGGCACCTGAGGCACACCGCGCGGCGCGATCCGCGGACCGCGTACAAGAGCCTGCGGGCCCTGTACGATCGCGCCGTCGAGGCGGGGGACGCGGCGCTGGCAGGCGTGGCGGGCCAGGCGGTGCAGGCCCTGCTCCCGCAAGACGCGCGCGCCGCGGCGAAGCTGGTGGAGCGCGACGAGGTGCGGCGCACCCTGGGCTACCGCGAGCCCGCGGGCCTCGAGCGGCCCGACCAGCTCCCCGCCGGCGGGAAGGGGGGCCTCGAAGACGAGGTGGCGGACGCGCTCACGCAGCTCGCCTTCGAGCTGGACGAGGACCAGCAGCGCGCCCTGGAGCTGGCTGCCGGGTGCGCGCGCTACTTCGACGTCGAGGACAGCCTCTCGGAGGAGATCGTCGAGGCCGAGCTCAAGGCCACCCGGGCCGTGCAGCGCCGCGTGCCGTACCCCACGCAGACGATGACCTACGAGTTCACCAACCGCGTCGACGATCTCGAGCACTTCGTGGTGTCCCACCCCGGCACGCTGATCCTCGACCTCGCAGCCGGCCGCCAGATGGTGCGCGCGTACCTCGAAGAGGAGCCGCCACCCAGGCCGAAGCGCGTGAAGAAGACCGCGGTGCGCGTCTACGTGCTGGACGCCTCGGGCTCGATGCACGGCGCCCGCGCCCGCTTCCGCGACGCCATCCTGATCTCCGAGCTCAACGCCATCCGGGTCAAGGCGAAGGTGGGGCTGCCGTTCGACCCGCTGTACTTCTCGTTCTTCAATGACGTCCCGGCCGAGTTGAGCCGGATCGACAACGGCGCCGACGCCGCGCGGCACATCGAGCGCCTCTTCAAGGAGAGCCCTGCCGAAGGGCAGACGGACATCTCCCTGGCGCTGATGGCGGCCTTCGACTCCATCGGCAAGGCGCAGGGGAAGGATCCGTACCTGGCGCGCGCCACGGTGGTGCTGGTGACCGACGGCGAGGACGGCGTCGATCTCGAGCTGATCAGAAAGGCGAAGAAGCCGTACGAGGGCCTGGAGATCGATCTCTCCTTCATCTCGCTGGGCGAAGAGAACCCGGACCTCAAGTCCCTGGTGCTGGAGCAGCGACGGGGCGGAGGGCGGGCCTTCTACCACCACCTCTCGGACAGCGAGATCCAGCTCGCGCGCACCGAGTTCGACAGCGCATGGCGCACGCTCCTGCCGGCGGAGGCGCCGCTGACGGACGACGTGCTGGAGAAGCTGCTCCCGCACCTCGAGGCCCTGGAGGCGATCGCCGCGGGGAGGACGGGCCAGGCGCCGGCGCGGCTGGACACGCAGTTCGACGCGCTGTTCCCCGAGACGCCGCCGCAGGGGAAGGCGTCGGCGAAGCTGACGGCGCGGCTGGTGGACGTGCTGGAAGCGGTGGCGGAAGCGGCGTCATTGGCTCCGCCGGACGCGCGCGCGGCCGAGGCGGTGACGTTGCTCACGCACCTCTTGGGTGTGTACGAGCTGACGCACCAGCAGTACCTGTCGGCGCTGGGGACGACGGACGAGGGGCTGCAGAAGGCGCTGGCGCGGGTCCGGCTCATCTGCCGCCCCTTCAGCTGACCGCTTTGGACTACAGTTCGCCCTCGCCGTGGGATTCTTCAAGAAGAAGCCGCCGAAGAAGCCCGAGGATCCGCTGGCGGTCTTCGACTCGGTGATCGCCTCGCTGGAGCGGCAGGCGGGCGAGGTGCGGCGCTCCGCGGCCACGCTGCTGGCGCTCAAGGGTGAGCTGAGTCGCGACGAGGCGAAGTACCGCCGGCGGCTCGAGGAGCTCGACGCGCGCCTGTTGGAGGCCCGGCGGGCGGACGACGCGAAGGCGCAGGCCACGCTGGAGAAGGACAGGCAGGACGCCGCGCGTCGCCTGGACGAGACGAAGGAGGCGCTCGCGCGGACGATGGGCGACGCGCAGCTGCTCAAGGAGACGGCGGAGGACCTCGGCCGGCAGGTGGCGGAGCTGCAGGACGAGCGGCTCTCGGCGAAGGCGCGGCTGTCGGCCGGCGTGGCGGTCTCCGAGGCGATGCGCGCGCAGGCGGCGCAGCTCGAGCGGGTGTTGAAGCTGGACGCCGCGCGCGACGAGGTGGAGCGGGCGCACGCGCTCGCGGACATCTACCGGGAGGACGCGGCGAAGAAGTGAGCCCATCGGGGACGACGCTACCCGCGGTGCCGCTTCGCGAGCTCGACGTACCCCTTCCAGCCTCGGGCCATCATTGCCAGCTCTTCCGCGTTCACTTCCCGCACGCGCTTCCCCGGAGATCCCAGGATGAAGCTCTTCGGCTCGAACACCTTCCCCGGGGGGATCAACGCGCCGGCGGCCACGAAGCACTCGTCACCCAGCACCACGTTGTCCATGACGACGGCCCCCATGCCGATGAGGCACCGGTTCCCCACCGTGCACCCGTGGAGGATGACGCGGTGGCCGACGGTGCACTCCTCGCCGATCGTCGTGGTGGACACGCCCGTCGTCGCGTGGGCGATCGTCCCGTCCTGCAGGTTGGTGCGCGCGCCGACAAAGATCCGCCCCACGTCCCCCCGCAGCACCGCCGTGGGCCACACCGACGCCTCCTCGCCGAGGTGCACGTCGCCCAGCACCCAGGCCCCCGGGTGGACGAAGGCCGAGGCCTTCACGACAGGTGTCAGCGGGCCCACCGGTTGAATCGCCATGGCTGACGAGTACCCGAAGCGAGGTATGTTTCACACCACCATGCTGCGATTCGTGGGAGCGGGGCTCTTGCTGCTGTCGTCGGTGGCGTACGCGCAGAACGAGCGGGTGGTGGACATCCCCTGGCCGGGGACGGACGCCGGAGTCCAGGAGACGCCCGACCTCACGCCGAAGACCGTGGTGTTGCCGGCGGATCCCCCGCCGACGCCGCCCGCCGAAGGGACGCCCGACGCGCCGCCACCCGAGCCGGTGCCCGACACCGGGGGCCCGCGGACCATCGAGGCCACGCCGCCGCCTCCTCCTCCGCCCGAGCAGCTCGACGAACAACCCAGGCAGGCCCCGCCCCCCGGCCCGGGCGCGATGATCGACGGGCACCCGCGCGAAGGCGCCTTCCTGTCCGGGCCCGGCAGCCTCACCTTCCTGCTCCACCACTCGCTGATGACGGGCCTGGGCGTGCTGGCCACGCAGATGATCCCCCGCATCCTCGACGCAGAGTGCGTGGGGCAGGATCCGATGATGTGCACCAAGGACGCGCAGAAGTGGACCGGCCAGGACGCGCGCGTGGCGTACCTGGCGGGCAGCCTCCTCGGCGCCGGCCTCGGCTTTGGCGCCGCTGCCTGGTGGCAGTTCAACCACTGGATCAGCCACCGGACGGCCAACTTCGGCATCATCAACTCCTTCTTCGGCGGCGCCTTCCTCGGCGGCATCACCGACGCCATCACCAGGGGCCAGGATCCGGCGGCCGTCGCCTGGACGGTGGTGATCGGCAACTCCATCGCCGCGTGGCTCACCACCATCGTCGGCGGCGGCGATCTCGCGATGAACAAGGGCGTGCTGATCGTCTCCGGCGGCGTGTGGGCGGCCATCTACACGGGCCTCATCCTCGCCATCATCGCCACGTCCGGCGGAGGCAGCGTCAGTCGTGGCGGCTTCGACGCGTTGATGATCACCCCGGCGATCGGCGCGGGCGCGATGGCGCTGGCCACGCTGCGCTTCAACCCGTCCACCACGCAGATCATGCGCGCCAACCTCTTCGGCCTGGGGGCAGGTGGGTTGGTGCTGCTCGTCTCCGGCCTGGTGCTGGGCGCGAACTTCACGCAGAGCCCGGTGCCCTACGTCCTCGGCGGACTGGCGGCGATCGGCGCGAAGACGGTGGTGAGCCTCCTGTGGGCGGAAGCGGCCGACACGAGCACGCAGGCCTGGGAGGCGCCGTCGCAGGACAAGCGCTACCGCGGCGTGTGGTGAGCGCAGTTGATCCTTTCCCCCGGCTCAGGCGAGATCCCCCACGCGATGGCTCGCCCCCGCCGGTCCCCGAAGAAGAGCGCCCCGCGCCCCCGGCCTGCCCGGACGGACGAGGCGAGCGCGCGGCGGGCGCTGCACTACAAGGTGGTGGAGCTGTCCAATGTCGACGAAGGCGCCCTGGAGCGCGTGCTCAACGAGTGGGTGCCGCGCGGTTGGGTGTTTGACGGCGTGCAGTTCGCGATGCGCGAGTCCTCCAAGCGGCCGTCGATGGCCTTCGTCTTCTTCACCCGCGAAGGCCCGCCGCTGACGGAGAGCCTCGAGAGCGGGGCGGCGCACGAGCCCGCGCCCGAGGAGCACCGCTTCCGCGCCCAGGCCGACGCCGAAGCGCACCTCCGGCGCATCGCGAAGGAGCCCGCCGCGGCGCCTGCGCTCGATCCCTGGGCCCGGCTGCGCGCGCTGGCCGGCGAGGAGGATCAAGACGAGATCCTCCGCCTGATCGATCCCGACAAGACGTTCGACGGGGACGGGGAGTCGTGAGCTCCGCCACGTCCAGGGGCGGGCTGCGGGTGGTGGGCTCCGAGGAGCCGGGGCCGAAGTACCCCAAGGCGTCGTTGCTCTTGCGCGGAGGCGCGCGCCTGGTCGATCTCGTGGTGGCGTGGGTCCTGTACGTCTCCACCGGGCCCGCGGGCATCGTCATCGCGCTGCTCTACCTGCTCTTCGCCGACGGGATGCTGCAGGGCCAGAGCGTGGGCAAGAAGCTTTTCGGCGTGAAGGTGATCTACCTGCCCACCGGCGCCGGCGCCCGCCACCGCGACAGCGTGCTGCGCAACGCGCCCTTCGGCCTGGTGATCATCCTCTCCATGATGCCCGAGCTCGGCCTCAAGGCCTTCATCGCGGGCACCGTGGTGATCGGCGGCATCGAGGCCGTGCGGTGCTGGCGGGACCCCGACGGGGTGCGGCTCGGCGACGCCTGGGCGCAGACGCAGGTGATCGACGGCAAGGTGGTCGCCAACCAACCGCAGTACGTCTCTCCGCGTGACGAGGCCCGCGCGTCGGCCCGCCTGCGCGTGCAGCACCGCGACACGCCCGACTGAAGAGGATCCATGCGCATCGCGCTCACCCACAACCTGAAGCTGTCGGACAACGAAGAAGAAGCCGAGTTCGACACCGAAGAGACGGTGAACGCGCTCGCCGCCGCCATCGAGCGCCTCGGCCACCGGGTCGAGCGCATGGAGGTGTCGGGCCCCGCTTCCCGCACCGTCGCGCGCCTGGAGGCCTTCTCGCCGGATCTGATCTTCAACACCGCCGAGGGCCGTCGAGGCCGGTTCCGCGAGGCCTTCTTCCCGGCGCTCTTCGACGAGCTGGGCTTCCCGTACACGGGCTCCGACGCGTACGCCCTGGCGCTCACGCTCGACAAGCAGCTCACGAAGCTGATCCTGCGGGAAGAGGGCGTGCGCACCCCGGGCTGGCAGTTCATCGAGAAGCTGTCCGATCTCCACCCGGACGATCTCCACTTCCCGGTGATCGTGAAGCCGAACTTCGAGGGCTCTTCCAAGGGCATCAGCCAGGACTCGGTGGCCGAGAGCGTGGACGCGCTGCGCATGAAGGTGCAGCAGGCGCTCGCGCGTTACCCGGCCGGCGTGCTGGTGGAGGAGTTCATCAGCGGGCGGGATCTCGCGGTGCCCTTCCTCGAGTCGGTGGACAACGACTTCGGCGGGGTGCTGGCGCCGGTGGAGTACGAGTTCGCGGCCCCGGCCGCTGGCGCGCGGCGCTACGCGATCTACGACTACGAGCTGAAGACGCGGATGGACGATCAGGTCTCGGTGCGGGCGCCCGCCAGCGTGAGCCAGGAGATGTCGGACAAGCTGCGGAAGGTGTCGCGGGCGATCTTCCAGAAGCTGGACTGCAAGGATCTGGGGCGCATCGACTTCCGGTTGTCCGACGCGGGCGTCCCGTACTTCCTCGAGATCAACGCGCTGCCGTCGCTGCAGCAGGGTGCGGGGATCTACGCGTCGGCGGCGCTCGACGGGCTGCACTTCGACGGGGTGCTGGACGCGGTGATCCAGTCGGCGGCGCGGCGCTTCAAGGTGAAGGACAAGCCGCGCGGCCTGTCTCGCCCCACGCGTCGCGGCCCGCTCAAGGTGGGTTTCACCTTCAACGTGAAGCGCATCAAGCCGACCGCCGACGGCGCGGAGGACAGCGAGGCCGAGTACGACTCGCCGTCGACGCTCCAGGCCATTCGCGAGGCGATCGCCAGCCACGGGCACGAGGTGGTCGATCTCGAGGCCACGCCCGAGCTGCCGATGGTGCTGGCCACCACGCAGGTCGACATCGTCTTCAACATCGCCGAGGGCTTCCGCGGCCGGAACCGCGAGAGCCAGGTGCCGGCGCTGCTCGAGCTTCTCGACATCCCGTACACCGGCTCGGATCCCGCCACCCTGTCGCTCGCGCTGGACAAGGCGCTCGCCAAGAAGGTGGTGCGCGCGGCCGGCATCGACACGCCCAACTTCCAGCTGATGACGACCGGTCGGGAGCGCCTCGACAAGCAGTTCTCCCGCTGGCCGCTGATGGTGAAGCCGGTGGCCGAGGGCTCTTCCAAGGGCGTGGTGTCGAAGAGCGTGTGCACCACCGAGGCCGAGCTGCGCGAGGTCGTCAAGGAGATGGTGGACCGCTACAAGCAGCCCGCGCTGATCGAGGAGTACATCGGCGGGCGGGAGTTCACCGTCGGGCTGTTGGGAGAGCGCCGGCCCGAGGTGCTGCCGCCGATGGAGATCGTCTTCACCGACAAGAGCGACTCGACGCCGATCTACAAGTTCGAGGACAAGCTCGAAGCGAACGATCGCATCCGTTACGAGGCGCCGGCGAAGCTGGAGCCCTCGCAGCTCGAGCGCCTGCGGGCGGCGGCGCGGGGGGCCTTCATGGCGCTGGGCTGCCGCGACGTGGCGCGCATCGACTTCCGGATGGACGAGACGGGGCGGCTCTTCTTCCTCGAGTGCAACCCGCTGCCGGGGCTGACGCCGGGCTGGAGCGATCTCGTGCTGATCGCCCAGGGCGAGGGCATGGACTACCACACGCTGATCGGCGAGATCCTCTCGGGCGCAATCCGCCGCTACAAAGAGAAGGAGTCGCGCCGGCGTGATGCTCCGCCACAGAGCGCGCCGCGCGTGGAGAAGGCCGGCTGACCGTGCTCCCTCTCCCATCGGGGGAGCGGTGCGCTCCTTGCCGCGGGAGCTCGTCGCAGTCGGCCCGGGACGCCAGCGGCCCCGCGACGCAGGCGAGCCAACGTCAGGCAGAGGGGAGGAGGGTCAGCGCGGCGTCGTCGGCGCACTCGCCAACGCCTCGGCGTAGTCGATCAACGCGGCGCCGGTCTTGTTCCTGCGTGCGGCCTTCAGCTCGCTGCTGGTGAGGAACCCGTCCTTGTTGCGATCGTAGCTCCCGATCAGCTCGGCCGCTTCGTTCAGGTACGCCCGGGCGATGGCCGGCGTCACCCGCGCGTCGTAGTAGTCGGACTTCGCCCAGTTGTAGACGGTCACCAGCGCCTTCTCGGTGCGGCCCGAGTCGTCGATGCGCTGCCCCTGGGCGCGGACCTCGGCCTGGTTCAGGTAGCCGTCGCGCTTGCCGTTGCGATCGGCGCGCGTGTACTCGGGGCGCAGCTTCTTGAGTGCGGGCTTGAGCTTCGAGAGGCGGAACGCAGTCATGGCGGGGCTCCTGGTCGATCAGCGCCCGTCCCGGCGCTGGGTGTAGATGAGGCGGGTCTGGGAGATGAGTTCGCGGAAGGTGGGGGGGAAGCGCTCGTCGCCCGGGTAGTCGACGCCGAAGCGCTCCGGCTTGAGCTCGCCCTTCGCGACGGACGCCTCGTAGGCCTTGTCCCACCCGCGCGCCTTCGCGTTCGCCTCGAGGGACTTGAAGAAGTGCTCCATGGGGAAGCCGGTGATGGTGGCGCCGTTCCACCCCATCAGGCGGACGAAGCGGGCCAGCTGGCGGATCTCTCCGGCCGAGAGGGTGCTGCCGCCTTCACTGCCCGGGTGTGCGAGGAGCGTGTCGGCGATCTTCACCAGCGCCGCGGCCTGCTCGGGGGTCTTGATGGATCCAAAGACGAAGTCCTGCGTGGGCAGGGCCTTGAGCGCGCTGACCAGCAGCCAGGAGGCCGCGGTGGGGCTGGAGAAACCCTGCGCCCCTGACTTCTGGGCCTCGACGTACGCGCGGGCGAGGGGGCTGCCCTCGACGGCGCTGGCGATGGCCTTCCAGCTCGCCAGCCATTCGTCGGGCGTGCGTCCGAGGCGGTCGGGGATCAGCCCGCGCAGGGAGAACAGCGCGTCCATCACCGAGGCCGGCCGCTCGGCCGACACGCTCGCCGACAGCGCCTGCACCATGCTTCGGGCGAGGCGGTTGAGCAGCTCCGGATCCTTCGAGAAGCGGCTGGCGTTCTCCGCTACCCCGTACGAGACGCCGCTCCCGAAGAGGTTGTCGAACGCGCGGGTGGTGGGGACTCCGCCGTTGAGGGTCGCCTCGGCCTGGCGATCCGCGAGGCTCATCTGCTCGGCGGCCGCGTTGGCCTGCTGCCGTGCCGCGAAGACGTCACGGACCAGCGCCGCCGAGTTGGTGAGGAAGGCGTCGGCGGACCTGGAGCCGTCGAGGACCTCGCGGGCCATCGCGCTCAGCTTCGTCTGCTCGGCAGGCGAGAGCGCCCTGTCCTTCCAGGCGGTCGCGAGGGCTGCACGGAAGTCACGAATCGTCTTCACGCCAGGCATGGTCGAGTCTCCAGGGGCGGGTGGTGGACTTCAGCGGCCGCCGGGGAACTGGCTGTCGAAGCCGTCCGTCTGCGCGAGCGGGACGGCCACCGTGCCCTTCGCGAAGTAGTAGACGGCGTAGCGCCCGTCGCGATCCGCGGGGTCCAGCTTGTGGTTGGGCTGGAACGCCCCCAGCTTCCGATCGACGGCCTCGACGAAGACCTCCAGCGGCACCTTCATCTTCGGGCTCTTGAGCTCGACCACCGGCGGCTCCTTCGAGACATCGACGGAGGCCTTCTCGAAGACGAGCTTGCCCTTCACCTCGCCGACGAACTTGCCGAGGTGCTGCGGCGCGACCTTCATCAGATCCTTCGCCGTCTCGCCGCTGAGCGCCGCGCTGCCGACGTAGAGGTCGACGACGTTCCCGCCGTGGCCGCACCGCAGGGCGCCCTTCTGGAAGTAGTAGTGCGTGTGGCCCATCGAGTTGTCGGTGCCCTTGAAGGCCCCCATCTTGAAGAAGGCGGCCATCTTCGAGGCGCCGGGGGGGATCCGCGTGCTGACGGCCACCGCGGCGGTGCTGCGGATCGCTGCGTTGCGCTGCGTGCTGCCGATGCTGTTGCCCATGTCTTCTCTCCCGGTTTGGGGCGCGCGAGGCGCCGGTTCACTGGGAGTGGTCGCGCGATCGGCCGCCCTTTTTGAAAGGGCGTGTGTGTCGAAGGTTACATGCCCGATTCTGACGCGCTTCTCGGGGGTTACCTCTTCCGCGGCGCGTGGGGGACGGCGAAGCCGGCGGTCAGCTTGAGGGCGAAGAAGGGCACGTAGAAGAGGGCCAGCGGCGAAGGCTTGTAGACGGAGAAGACGACGAGGCAGACGACGGCCGAGCCAAAGGCGCCGGCGGGCCACTGCCAGGCGCGCTTCACGGTGCTGACGAGGGCGACGACGAAGAGGGTGGTGGCCCACACGGTGACGCCCCAGGCAGACGGTCGGTGATCGAGCCAGCCGAGCAGCAGCGGCTGGGCGACGTGCAGCACGAGGAAGAGGTACCGCGCCGACTTCGGCTGCGCGAGGTACCAGGCGCTGGTGGAGGGGGAGTGCTGGGCGATGACGCCGCCGACGACGTCCCAGGCCAGCACCGCGAGGAGCGATCGACGCAGGAGCGAGCCGTCGGAGAGGCCGAAGGCGAGGCCGGCCGACGCGAGCCCAGCCGCGTGGACGAAGAAGACGTCGCGCGCCGTAGGGCGCTCTCCGTGGAGCCAGCGCAGGGGCCCCTTCAGCTTGAGGACGCGCTCCAGCATCGCGGGCATCCTCGTCGACGAGGGCGCCGGACGCGAGCGGTTGGTTGACCGGAGCGGGAGAGGTTGGTCTCTTTTCCTGGTGCGTCACGCCTCCCTCGCTTGTCTGGCCGTGCTGACGCTGGGCGCGGCAGCGTGCACCGGGGAATTGCACGCAGGCGTGGACTCGGGCCTCGACGGCGGGACGGATGCGGGGCCCGACGGCGGCGCCCCGGCAGATGGAGGAGACGTCGACGCCGGCGCGTTGGACGGCGGGGACGCGGACGCGGGCCCCTCCGACGCGGGAGGCGACGCCGGCGCGATGGACGCGGGCTTTGCCGATGGCGGTCAGGCGGACGGGGGCGCGGACGCCGGGGCCTCGGACGCGGGCGGCACGGACGCGGGCGCGTCGGATGCGGGCACGTCCGACGCGGGGACAGCAGGCGACCGTCCTCCGCTGGACGGCGGCGCGGCGGGCGGGGCGGTGGCCTTCCACGTCAACCCGCAGGGGCAGGATGACTACGGCCAGTTGACGCAGCTCCCTCCCGGCTTCGGCGCGGGCGAGTTCACCTTCGAGCTGTGGATCCGTCCAGACGCGACGTTGGCCACGGGCGGCTGCGTGGACGGGACGGCGGGGCAGCGCACGCAGTGGTGCACGCAGGATCCGCAGCCGGGGAGCGCGTCGGACTGGTGGTACAAGGGCAACTTCCTCCTCGACGGGCACAACAACTCCGACTTCGGCGCAGGCACCTTCTCCCTGCAGTTCTACGGGGGCGGCCGGGTGCGCTGGCAGCTGGGAGACGAGGGCAACGCAGGCGCGGGCGGGACGTGGGGCGTGCAGGCGTGGCCCGCCTCGAATGCCCCTTCACTCCTCGACGGCGCCTGGCATCACGTGGCGTGCGTTCGCCGCTGGCAGGGCACGACGTCGGCGCGGCTCGAGCTGTGGGTCGACGGGGTGCAGGTGGGCAGCGCGATCTCCGACGTCCGGACCAACCTCGCGACCCGCTGGGCCAACTGGGCGGGCTTCCCGTCGGGGCAGGAAGGCTGGTTCTTCGGCGCGGAGAAGCAGTCGGCGATCGGCGTGTTGTCGCAGTACGAGGACTACAAGGGGCTCCTGAGCGAGCTGCGCTTCTGGACGCGGGCGCTGTCGTCGAGCGAACTGGCGCCGCCGGCCTACGCGCGCGCAGTCCAGGGAACCGAGAGCGGCCTGGTGGGCTGGTTCCGTTTTGCCGAGGGCACGGGCTTGCAGGCGTGTGACAGCCTCGGCGCCACCCGCTGCCTCACCTTCGTGCGCCCGCGGATGCCCTTCTGGCACTGAAGTCGGCGCTGCCGTGGTAGGTGGCGAGGCATGAGCCCCGAGAAGCGCGTCCGCGCTCGCGATCTCGATCTCCCGCTGGGCCGCTTCAAGCCCGGCAAGTACAACGCGATCACCGACGTGGAAGGCGTGCTGGTGGGGCACTCCACGATCATCCGGGGCGACGCGGGCCCGCTGGTGAAGGGCCGGGGCCCGGTGCGCACGGGCGTCACGGCGATCATCCCCAACGAGGGGAACATCTTCATGGATCGCCTGGCGGGCGGCGCCTTCGTGCTCAACGGCGCGGGCGAGGTGGCCGGCCTGACGCAGGTGGTGGAGTGGGGGCTGCTCGAGACGCCGATCCTGTTGACCAACACCATGGCCGTGGGCGCGGTGTCGGACGCGCTGGCGCGGTACATGGTGGAGAAGTACCCGGGCATCGGCGACGAGCACGACGTGATCATCCCGGTCGTCGGCGAGTGCGACGACAGCTACCTCAATGACATCTCCGGTCAGCACGTGAAGGACGAGCACGTGCGCGCGGCGCTGAAGGCGGCGCGCACGGGGCCGGTGGCAGAAGGGTGCGTGGGCGGCGGCACGGGGATGATCACCTGCGACTTCAAGGCGGGCATCGGCACGTCCTCGCGGAAGCTGCCGCAGGTGTTCGGCGGCTACACGCTGGGCGTCCTGGTGATGTCCAACTTCGGGAAGATGCACAACCTCCGGGTGGCGGGCATGCCGGTGGGAGAGGTGCTGGCTGAGAAGTTCCGCGATCTCCCGCGCCGGCGGATGGCCTACGGCTCGATCATCGCGGTGGTGGCGACGGACGCACCGCTCCTGCCGCACCAGATCCACCGGTTGTGCAAGCGCGTGTCCCTGGGCATCGGGCGGGTGGGCAGCTACGCGGCCCACGGCTCAGGAGAGATCATCGTCGGCTTCTCGACGGCGAACGTGGTGCCGCGGCGCACGAGGAAGATGGTCTACAAGATGAAGCTGCTCCTCGATCAGCGGCTCGATCCGCTCTACGAGGCGGTGATGGAGGCGACGGAGGAGGCGATCCTCAACTCCATGTGCATGGCGACGCAGATGGACGGCGTGCACGGGAACTGGGTGCCGGCGTTGCCGTTGGACGAGGTGCGGCGCTTCGTGGACGCGACGCGGCCCATCTTCGCGAGCGTGAAGAAGGAGCCGCAGCAGCCGGCCGTGCCCGCGGGGACCGAGCCCCTGGTGGCGGACGATCGGCAGATCGCCTTCGACCTGGATCCGGCGGCCCCGTCGCGCAAGCGGAGCGCCGAGGGCATCCCATACCCGGCGCACGAGCCGAAGGACGACTGAAGGATTGGTGACGACGGCGGAGCGATTTTCCGCTACGAGGCGGCGCGCGTTGGTTGGCACTCACCGTTGTCAGGAGCAAGGAAGACCATGGCCAAGAGCAAGTCGAAGCACCGCCGCGTCCGCCACACCATCCGGTTGAAGTGGAAGAAGCGCCGTGAGCGGAAGAAGGCGGCCGAGAAGGCCGCTGGCGCGGGGAAGAAGGCGAAGAAGTAGGGAGAGGGGCAGGGCAGGGTGACTGGGAGATCGCCTCAGTTGGAGATCTTGTCGCCCGCGTAGTTCTCCCGCAGCTCACAGTTGTCGGTGCGCGTCGTCAGGTGGCCGACGATGCGCACGCCGGCGTCCGTGGCGGCGTCGGTGGGGATGACGGTGCCGCGGAGCACGTAGCCGCCGACGACGGTCGTGCCCGAGAGGGAGAAGTCATAGGTGTCGTAGACGGAGCCGTTGAGTTCGACGCCGTTGACGAGGGTGGAGGCGGTCGCTCCGGCCTGGGAGAAGGTGAGCGTCAGCGGCTGCGGCCCGGTCAGGGGGCAGCCCTCCGTCACCTGCAGGGCGCGCTCCCAGGAGACGGCGTAGGTGCCGGCGAGAGGCGGACACACCGAGCACGGCGCGGCATTCGTGCAGGACGCGAGGGCGAGCCCTGCCAGGAAGGCGGCGGTGAGAGCGAGCGGCTTCATGGCCCGCACCGTACGCCAGCGGCGTCTGCTCAGACAGTCCCCGCTGTCCCAGAGCGCTGGTGGGTGGCGCTTGGACCGCGGGTCTTCACTCCGGCTGCGCTGCCGTGCCGTGTCACTCGTTGAGGTGATCGAGGTGAAGGCGCTCCTCGGACGGCCCAGCGACAATCCACCCGATTCGCGAGCGCCTTCGTGCGCGCGGCGGCCGACGGCGAGCTCGGACCCGCTGGTGCCGCCTTGCGTTCGCGCCTATGCAGCCACCTCGTGCTGCCTGCCCCGGTTGAGCAAGTCGTCGGCGCGCTCCTCGCCGAAGGAGGGCAGGGCAGGGCCGTCGTCTTCGACGCCGACGGCACCCTCTGGCGCGGCGACGTCGGGGAAGATCTCCTGCGGCTGCTCGGCCAACGACGCCTGCTCGGCGCGAGGAGCGACGGCGTGTACGCGAAGTACGAGCAGCTCCTCGAGCGAGATCACGCCGCCGCCTACGCCTTCGCCGTCGAGGTGATGGCCGGACTCGAGGAGGCGCTCCTCCGCCGCGTCTGCGACGAGTTCTTCCGCACCCGCTACGAGGGGCGCATCTTCCGCTTCGTGCGCCCGCTCCTCGCCTCCCTCTCCGCCGCCGGCTTCGTCCCGTGGATCTGCAGCGCCTCCCCTCGCTGGGCGGTGCTGCCCGGCGCCAGGTCCCTCGGCATCCCCGATGAGCACGTCATCGGCGTCTCGTGCGAGGTCGTCGACGGGCGCCTCTCCGGCCAGGTCCTCCTCCCCGTCACCTGCGGCCCCGGGAAGGTCGAGTGGCTCCGGCGGCGCCAGGTCGCCCCCGTCCTCGCCTTCGGAAACGGTGAGCTCGACCTCGACATGCTCGCCTTCGCCGCCAACGCGATCGTCGTCGCTCCTCACGGTGGCCCGGACAATTCCCTGGTGGCCGAGGGCAAGCGCAGGGGCTGGCCGATCCTCCGCGCGTAGGGAACATCGTTGAACACGACGCCCCATTGACGGCATAAGGGGGCCCTTCATGCGCCTCTCGCTCGTACTGCTCGCGCTCCTGCTCGCGGCTCCCGCCTGGGCGCAGAAGATCGTCGTCCTCGAGATCGACGGTGACTCCAACGGCAAGCTCCGTTCTCAGATCGAAGACGCCCTCAAGGCCGCGAACGTCGTCACCCTCGTTTCCCTGAGCGCCTACAAGAAGGCCGCCGCCTCCCAGAAGCTCAAGGGGGCCGCCGCCATGACGCCGGCCGGCGTCGCGCGCACCTCCCGCGCCGTCCGCTTCGACGCCGCCGTCGGCGGTGAGGTCGACGCCACGCACTACACCGTCCTCATCTATGACCGCGCCGGGCAGGAGCTCTGGACCAAACGCCTCGCCGTCAAGAAGGGCCTGCTCTCCGACGACTTCGCCACCAAGCTGGCCCGCGCCATCGCCGCTGCCGGTGAGCAGGGCGCTTCCCGTCCTGCCCCCGGCGCCGAGACAGGTGAAACCGGAGCGTCCGGTGAGACGGGAGAGACGGGCGAGACGGGCGAAGGGGGCATCGATCTCACCGCGGGCGCCAGCACGCCTCCGCCTCCGGAAGATCCCAACCGCGACACGGATCTCGACACCGAGGGCAAGAAGCGCAAGCGCGCCACCGCCGAAGTCCCGCTCGTCCGCGGCTGGCTCGCCGGCACCACCACCTGGCGCTCCCAGTGCCTCCGCCCCGGCGTCACCGCCTGCAAGGAATACGATCAGGCGATGCCCCGACCCGAGGGCATCACCATCGACTTCTCCCCCAACGTCCCCTACCTCGGCTTCGATCTGGGCGTGGAGGTCTACCCGCTGGCCCGCATCGGCAACGACTGGCTGCGCGGCTTCACCTTCCTCGCCGAGTTCCACTTCGGCCAGTCTCTGACGCGCATCGTCGAGGAGACGCCGCAGGGCATGGGCATGCCCGTCACCGTCACCTCCAACGACCTCGGCTGGTACCTGCAGGTCGGCTGGCGCTACTTCTTCGGCGTCGGCTACGGCAAGCCCACGCCCCTGGCCCACGTCGGCGTCCGCGCCGGCCTGCAAGGGCAGATGTTCAACATCGATCCGACCGCCGGCACCGCGCTGCCTTCCAGCCAGCGCACCTACCCCACCGGCCTCGGCTTTCCTGTCTTCGGCGTCGACGCCTCCGTTCCCATCGCGCCCTTCTTCCGCGTCGATCTCGGCGTGAGCCTCTTCTTGAACCCCAGGCCCGCGCCCGAGCAGATCATCGGCTACGGCAACCTGAACGATCCCACCGGCGGCGCCTCGTCCACCGGCTGGGGGCTGACCGGCGGCTTCTCCGGTGACGTCTGGGGCCCGCTGGGGTGGATGCTGCAGGTCCGCTACCTGGCCTTCTCCGATCGCTATTACGGACAGGGCCAGAAGTGGACCGTCTGCAACGACGTGCAGTGCGGCGGCGCCGGCGAAGAGTCCTTCGTCTCCATCGTCTGGGGCGTCACCGCGAAGTACTGACGGCCCTCAGCCTCGCTGCAAACCGCACGCCCGTAGGCGTTGACATCTCACACCCTGCTCCATAGGGTGCGCCGCCTTTCGATGCTGGGCCGTTCTCTGAAGGAAAAACATCTCATGACTCACCGACTTGGCGCCGTTTTCACCTGCGGCGCGCTGGCCTGCGCTCTGCTCGCCTGTCCCCCAACCAACAACACCAACACCGACTCGGGAACGGAGTTCGACGCCGGCAACCCGCCGCCCCGCGACGCGTGCTCGGGCGGCTGCGCGGCCAACCAGATCTGCGACCAGGACAAGCGCATCTGCGTCGACGCTTGCGGCGGCTGCCCCAACAACGGCACCTGCGTGAAGATCATGGAAGGCGTCTACGAGTGCCGTGACGTGGTCGTCGCCTGCAACGGCCAGGTCTGCGAGAAGGGGCAGATCGCCTGCATCGGCGGGGGCTGCACGTGCCTGTCGTCCGCGCGCGGCTCGGACGACAGCTGTGCCGTCGAGAGCAAGTGGTGCGAAGGCACGCTCTGCGCGCCGCCCAAGCGGTTCTACCAGTGCACCCCCGGCAGCGAGACGGCCAAGTGCCCGACCGGGGAGATCTGCGACCCCGTCTTCGGTGAGGATCTCGCCATCTGCGTCAAGGACTGCGATGCCACCATGGGCGTGTGCGACCGCGGCGAGCTGTGCGCCAACCTCGACACCGGCGCCGGCTGCCTGCCCCAGGGTCTCTTCCGCGACCAGGAGTGCAACCAGTTCATCCCCGTCGACGGCGGCTTCCGGACGGTGGACGGCGGCGTGTCGGCCAACTGCGCCGGCAATGTCTGTGCCCGCCTCACCGTGCCCGTCAGCAACACCTGTCTGCTCAAGGACGGCAATGGGAACATCACCGATCAGCCCGGCAAGGGCACGGGCAACTGCACCTACGCCACCTTCAAGTTCTGGAACGAGGGCTTCTACCCGTTCGACACCTGCCGTCCGCCTGGCCAGGCCGCCGAAGGCCAGCCGTGCAAGCTGGACTTCTCGGCCGGCGCCGTCGCCACCCAGTGCGGCACGGGCCTCGAGTGCGCGATGACGTCGGGCTCGGACACCGGCGTCTGCCTGCGGCTGTGCAACGCCAACCCGCCGTCGCGTGGTTTCACCCCGCAGCCCGCCTGCAACGCCGACGAGGCGTGCGTGAACATCTACCGCTACACCGATCCCAACAACAACGCGGTGGTGGGCGTGTGCATGAAGTCCTGCAACGTCTTCGATCCCGCGAAGGCCAACTGCGCGCCCGTCGGCTCGTCGCCCACCAGCTGCGTGCCCACCGAGCCCAACGGAGAAGTCGTCGTCAGCCAGGACGGCTCGGGCGTGTGCATCCCGCAGCAGACCTCCATCGCGGGGCCGCACATGGCCTGCGCCGAGACCAACGCCTTCCGCGGCGCCGCGTGCGACGACGCCCAGATGTGCGTGGCCCTCACCGGAGACGAGACCGCCACCTGCACGCCGGTGTGCGATCTCACCTGCGTCCCGCCTGCCGACGGCGGCGCCCCGCCCACCCGCTGCGCGACCCAGCCGAATGCCACCTGCACCGGCGGGAAGACCTGCAAGCGGGTCACCAGCACCACCGGCGCGATCATGGGCTTCTGCCGGTAACGCTGTCCTCGCTGCGCGGGGGGCCTCGCCTCCCTGCGCCCAGAGCGCGACGCCTCAGACCTGGATCAGGCCCTTCCGCAGGCCCTCGGTGACCGCCTCCACGCGGTTGGTCACCTCCAGCTTGCGGTAGATGTGCTCGAGGTGCGTGCGGATGGTGGCCTTCGAGAGGTTCAGCATGCCGGCCGCCTCGTTGTTCGACACGCCCTTCGCGATCAGCTGGAGGATCTCCGTCTCGCGCGCCGACAGCTTCTTGCCCTCCGGCTCCTCGGGGGCGGGGGAGGGCGTGGGCGCAGGCGCCTCTCCCACCCGGAAGTGCTTGAGCAGCCGCCTCGCCAGGCTGGGCTGAATGACCGTGCCGCCCGCGCTCACTTCCTTGATCGCTTCGATCATCTTGTCGGCCGGAGTGCCCTTGAGCAGGTAGCCGGACGCGCCGGCCTGCACCGCCTCGAGCACTTTGTCCTCCTCGTCGAAGATCGTGAAGATCAGGATCTCGATGTGAGGCATCGACGCCTTCACCGCCCGCGTCACGTCGATGCCGCTCATCCGCGGCAGGCCGAGATCGAGCAGGAGCACGTCGGGCTTCAAGCGCGCCACCTCTTCCAGCGCCGTCTCGCCGGACAGGGCCGTGCCGACGATCTGCAGGTCGGGGTTTCCTTCGAGCAGCTTGAGCTGGTTCTTGAGGATCTTCGTCTGATCCTCCACCACGAAGACGCGAATGGGGCCGGTCTTCGGCGCGCTGTCCTGCGGAGTCGGTGCGGTGGGATCCACGTGTGGAGGCCTCTCTTCAGCTCAAGGGTACTGAAAACGTCACCTGCGCGCCCTGCCCGGGGGTGGAGTCGATCGTCACCTCGCCGCCCAGCTTCATCGCACGCTCCCGCATGTTGATGAGGCCGTAGTGCCCCGGGCGCGGGGACTTCGGGTCGAAGCCCGCCCCGTCGTCCTTCACCGACAGGAGGATCGCCTCGGGGGCGAAGTGCAGCTTGACCGCCACCTTCTTCGCCTGCGCGTGCTTGACGGTGTTGGACAGGCACTCCTGCAGCACGCGGAAGAGCGCCAGCTGGGACTCCGGGCCCGGCCGGCCCACCAGGGTCCCCGACTGCTCGAAGGACACCTCGAGCTGGGCCCGGGCGGCGAAGGTCTTCACGTAGTCCTCCACGCCGCTGCCCAGGTCGAAGTCCTCCCGCATCATTCGCAGGCTGCGCCTCAGCTCTTCGATCGACTCCTCTGCCGAGGCCTTGAGCTCGAAGACCTCTTTCTTCATCGCCTCGTCCTTCGCCAGCTGCGTGAGGTACTCGGCCTGGATGATGAGGGACGAGAGGCTGGCGCCCAGGCCATCATGGATCTCCCGGGCCAGGCGGTTGCGCTCTTCCACCACGGCCAGCTCCTTCAAGTCGCCCTGCAGCTCGACGACTTCCCGGTGGGCGCTCACCTCGCGCTCGTTCAGGTAGACCAGCACATAGATGATGATGAAGTTGAGGCCCAGGTACCACGCCAGCGTCAGCACCTCGATGGCGGTGGGGCTGCGATCGAGCAGGATGTCGAGGCGCGTGACGATGGGCAGCGCGAGCAGCGGCGGGAGGATCGCCAGCGGCTTGGGGTAGAGCAGCGCGAAGAGGGTGGTGAAGAGCAGCTGCGTCGCCAGGAGCGGGTTGGCCAGGCCGCCGCCCTGCTGGGGCTTGGCCACCACCACCACCATCACCACCAGATCGAGGCACAGCGTGAGGTAGGTGACGAGCCGCCCCAGCTTCGGCTGCCCGAGCAGCAGGTAGTTCGCCACGCTGTACAGCAGCATGAAGAAGTAGCCGCCGAAGGCGAGCGGCGAGAAGTCGAAGTACCTCCGCCAGACGGGCACCGCGAGGATGAGCAGGCCCAGGGTGAGGAACATCATCCGCGCGTAGAAGAGGGCGCGGGCCCGGGCCACGAAGCGCTCCTGCACCCACGAGGCGGCGGCGTCGGCCGGGGACACCTGGGCGTCGAGCCCACGCTTGTCCAGCACGGCCTTCACCCGGGCGCGGCGATCATCGGTGGGCTGCAAGGTGCTGGCGATTGTAGCCCCGAGGGAGCATGAAGGGAGCGTGCAAGTGCCTGCCTCGATCTGCGTCGTCGGCGTGGGAGGGCTGGGGTGTCCCGCCTCCCTGGCCCTCGCGCGCGCGGGCGTCAGGCGCCTCACGCTGATCGATCCCGATCGCGTCGACGTGTCCAACCTCCACCGGCAGCCCTGGCACCACCCGAAGGACATCGGCCGTCTCAAGGTGGAGTCGGCCGGGGAGAAGCTGGCGCGCGAGTTTCCCCGCCTGTCCCTGACGCTGGAAGCCCGGGCGGTGAGCGCGGCGAACGCCCTGGACCTCTTCGAGCGCCACGAGCTCGTCCTCGACGCCACCGACGGCGTCCACACCAAGTTCCTCCTCTCCGACGCGGCGGTGCTCGCCGGCAAGCCGCTGGTCTACGCCGGCGTGCTGCGCTTCGAGGGGCTCGCCATGCGCTGCCAGCCGGGCGGCCCCTGCCTGCGCTGCCTCTTCGAGACGCCCCCCACCGACGTCCCCACCTGCGCGCAGGCGGGAGTGCTGGGCTCGATGGCTGCGGTGATGGGCGCCCTCCAGGCCTCCCTCGCGCTGCGGCCGGAGCCGCAGGAGGGGCTCGCGCGGCTCCACGTCGTCGACGGGTGGCACCTGTCGCCTCGCCTCGTCCGGGTGCGTCGCCGGAAGGACTGCGCCGCGTGCGGGGAGGGCGCGAAGCCGGTATTGAGGGACGAGCCGCTGGACTCCGCATGCCCGACGCCCGCATCGACATCACCCACGAGGTCTGCCCCATGACGTACGTGCGGGTGAAGCTGGCGCTCGAGGCCTTGCCCGAGGGCGCGGTGCTGGAGGTGCGGCTCAAGGGCGCCGAGCCGCTCAAGAACGTGCCCCGCAGCGCGAAGGAAGACGGTCACGAGGTGCTGGCCCTGGAAGCACTGGCGGACGGCACCTCGCGGCTGGTGCTGCGCGCGCACCACCGGGAGGCGTGACGTGGCGCTGCGCGAGGAGCAAGTCCAGCGCTACGGGCGGCAGATCCTCCTGCGCGAGGTGGGCGGGAAGGGGCAGGAGCGGCTCCTCCACGCGCCGGTGCGGGTGGAAGGAAGGAGCGCCGCCATCGACGTCGCCGTCAGCGTCCTGGCCGCTGGCGGGACGCCCGTGGTGTGCGAACCACCTCCCGGTGATGGCTACCTGGCTGGTGCGTCGTGGGACGACTTCAACCCCGACGCGCGCGCAGTCGATCCGCCCTTCGCCTCGCTCGCCCCCGCTGACTTCCGCGCTGAGCTCCTGCCACACGCCGTCCTCGTCGGCGGCCAGGGCGCCGTCTACCGCTTCCAGGACGCTGCGGTGGGCCCCTGTCCGGACTGCCTCGAGGCCACGCTGGCCAGCGTCCGCGGGCCCGCCACCCGCTCCGACGAGGTGCTCCTCGGCAGCCTCGCAGCTCTCCTCCTCCAACGCCTGGCCCTCGGGCTCTCCCTCGACGCGTCCGTCCCCCACGCCTTCCGCCTCCTCGACGGCGCCTTGAGCGCCACTCACCACACGCCCTGCCGCCGACACCCCTCGGGAAATTGAGAATTTCGCTCCAATTTCAGTGGGTTGCGATCTCAGAGTCGGGGCTGGCGGAGTTGGGGTGTTTTCGACTAGAAAGCCGCGTCTTTTTCTCGGTCGGCGGCCGATCCGCCGGGCGATCAGCGCGGAGACGAAATGGCGAACCAGCAGGGGTTTACGGTCTGGCTGACGGGCATGTTGGGTGCGGGCAAGACGACGCTGGCGAACTACATCGCCGCGCGGCTGCGTCAGGTGGGCCGGAACGTGGAGATCCTCGACGAGGACGACCTGGCGGACGATCTCTGGAAGGAGCTCGAGGGCTCCAACAAGGACGAGCGGATCACCATCGCCCGTCGCCTCGGCGTGGTGGCGGAACTGCTGACCCGCAACAACACCTGCGTGCTGGTCGCCTGCACCAGCCCCTACAAGGGCGTGCGCGACGAGAACCGCCGCCGCATCCAGCGCTACATCGAGGTCTACGTCGATTGCCCCACCGACGACCTCATCAAGCGGGACTCCACCGGGAAGTACAAGAAGGCCCTGTCCGGGGAGATCCCGAACTTCGTCGGCATCACCGAGCCATACGAGCCGCCGGGGGCGCCCGAGGTGACGGTGCAGACCAACCTCGAGACGGTGGAGGCGGGCGGCCTCAAGATCTTCCAGTCCCTGTTGGACCTCGCCTACATGACCCCGGAGGAGCTGAAGATCATCACCGGGACGAAGATGAAGGCGAACCCCAGGCCCCGGCGGGGCGCGAAGGGCGCCAAGGCGGCCCGGGCCCGTCCGGCGGCGCGCAGCACCCGCGGCGGCAAGGCGAAGGCCGGCAAGCGCAAGCGCTGACTGAGCTGGCGCTGATCGGGCCACTGAAGGGCAGGGGTGACCGTTCCCCGTCGACGGGACGCGGGGGCTCGACGTCCAGGCCGCACCGCCTCGTCCAGCGAGGGCGCGAGCTGGTTCTCCGGACCGGCCGAGGGGCTTTCACCCAGCTTGCGCCGCGGCCTTCATCGCGGCACAAGAGGGGCACGATGGCGCTTTCGCAGATGACGGAGCAGCTTCCCCCCGCCTTGTCCGCTCAGCAGATGGAGGCGCTCTGCGCGGCGTCGGCCCCGCGGCTGGACGCGATGCGCGCGGCGCTCAGGGCGCACGGCAGCGTGCTGGTGGCCTTCTCGGGCGGGGTGGACTCCACGTTCCTCCTCCGGGTCGCCGTCGACGAATTGGGTGAGCGTGCGGTGGCGCTGACGGCGCTGTCAGCCTCGGTCGCGGAAGAAGAGCGCGAGGAGGCGACCGCGCTGGCCCGGCGCATCGGCGCCCGGCACGTGCTGGTGGAGTCGAAGGAGCTCGACGATCCCCGCTACGCCGCCAACCCCTCCAACCGCTGCTACTTCTGCAAGAACGAGCTCTTTACGATCACCGAGGCGAAGCGCCGGGAGCTGGGGCTCGCGGTGGTGCTCGACGGCTTCAACGCCGACGACAAGAAGGATCACCGCCCTGGCCACCAGGCGGCGCGGGAGCACCGCGTCGTGTCCCCGCTGGCCGACGCGGGCCTCACCAAGAACGAGATCCGCGCCTGGAGTCATCGCCTCGGCCTACCCACCTGGGACAAGCCCCAGATGCCGTGCCTCGCCTCGCGTCTGCCCTACGGGACGCAGGTGACGGTGCAGCGCCTCTCGCAGGTGGGCGCGGCGGAGAAGGCCGTACGCGCGCTCGGCTTCGTCACCTTCCGCGTCCGCTACCACGGCGACATCGCCCGGCTCGAGGTGTCCGCCGAGGAGCTGCCCCGTGTGCTCGAGCCCTCCACACGGGCCGCGCTGGCTTCCGCCATCAAGAGCGCGGGCTTCTCCTTCGTGGTGGTCGACCTCGAGCCCTTCCGGTCCGGGCGGCTCAACGACGCGCTGCCCGCCTCCGCGTTGGCGCTGCCCGTCGTCGATTGACCGACGCCCGTTGACGCGCCGAGTCAGGGATCGCCGCATCCCACATACAGGGCTGCAACTGCTACAGTCGACACACTTTTTCCCGGTCTGGCCGAGGGAGGTCGTCTCTTCATGTCTTCCACTTCGCGGGCGAGGCGCCACGCGCGCCACTCGCTCGTCACGTTGTTCGCCCTGGCGCTGGCGGCGGTGAGCTGCTCGGGCAGCGGCACCGGCTGCGCGGGCATGACGCCGATCCCTTCGGGCCGGTACCAGGGCCCGAAGAATGACAACGCGATCAACATCCGCCTGTCGCCCAACGGCATCAACTACCTCAACACGCACTGGCAGACGCTGATCAGCGCCTTCGCGCCGGGCAACACGCTGACGCTGCCGGTGAACTGCATGACGCAGTCGGTGGACCTCGCCGGCCTGGTGACCATCACCGTGGCGATCGCGGACCAGGGCATGCCGGGGTGCAACGCCGAGAGCTGCGGCAGCCAGGACGGCGTGTGCACTACCTCGGGCTCGAGGGCCGACTCGCCAGCCAACGTGGTGGCCACCATCACGGGCTTCTCGTTGATTCCCCAGGCGCCCGACCGGTTGCAGGCGTCGATTCAATTGAGCGTCGACACTTCGGCGGTGAAGGTGGCCAGCGAGTCGGAGAACTTCCTCGCGTGCCTGGGTCTGTCGCGCATGAAGTGTTCCGTGCGATTCAACACGCGCACCGTGCTGCCCAATGACAACCGGATCCGCGCGACCGTCCAGTTCACCATCGACACCAAGTGGGACAAGCTGCTCGCGTTCCAGGTGACCAGCTTCACGGGCTCCGACGTGTGCGGCGCCTCGGGAGCACCGCCTCCGCCTGACTGCCTCCAGCCGCAGGACATCACGCTCGCGGGGCAGAACACCTGCGGCAACATCTACTGCGACACGGCCGATCTCGACATCGTGAAGACCACGCTCTTGCAGCTCATCTCCCCGCTGCTCCAGAGCCAGATCCGCACCATCATCGGCGATCAGACCTGCGAGCCCTGTATGGCCACCGCCGACTGCCCCAGGTCCACCGACGGCACCAACCAGCAGGCCACCTGCTCCAACGACATCTGCCGGGACACGGTCGCCAACAAGTGCGTGCCGCGCTTCCTCGGCGTCGAGGGGCGGATCGATCTGGGGGGCGTGCTCGGCAGCTTCGGAGCGCCCGCCGGCGCGCAGATGGATCTCTCGCTCGCCGCGGGCAGCAGCGTCACGGTCGATCAAGGCCTGTCGCTCGGCACCCGCGTCGGGATCCAGCCGGTGCAGGTCGCCGGCTGCGTGCCGCCTACGCCTGCGCCCGCGATGACGGCCGTCACCGCGCCCAACTTCGACGGCGAAGCGACGCCAGGATCTCAGTTCCACGTGGGCCTGGGCTTGTCGACCAACTTCCTGAACATCGCCTTCCACTCGGCGCACCAGGCCGGCGCGCTGTGCCTGCAGCTCTCCACCGAGAACGTGGGGCTCATCAACACCGGGCTGTTCAAGACGTTCCTGCCGTCCCTGGGCCGCCTCGCGTCGCGTGACGGGAAGGACGCGCCGATGATGGTGGTGCTGCGCCCCGCGCGGCCGCCCCAGGTGAGCATCGGCCAGGGCACGTACGATCCCGTCACCAAGAAGCCGATCAAGCCGCTCATCCTCCTCACGCTGCCGGAGCTGTCGATCGACTTCTACGCGATGATCGATGATCGCCAGGCGCGGCTCTTCACCCTCACCGCGGACATCTCGCTGCCGCTCTCGCTCATCTTCGAGGGCTGCGACAAGGTGACGCCGGCGATCGGCGACCTGAAGATGCTGATCTCCAACATCCGCACCGCCAACAGCGAGATGCTGGCGGAAGATCCGCAGGTGCTGGCCGACCTGGTGCCGGCGATCATCGGGCTTGCAGAGCCGGCCGTGGCCAGCGCGCTCAAGCCCTTCTCCCTGCCGTCGTTGGGCAACTTCAAGCTCAAGGTGAACGAGGCGAAGGGCGTCGGCAACATCGCCGGCACCGAGGCCTACAACCACCTCGGCATCTACGCGCAGCTGCTGGGCGCCAACGAGATGTGCGCGGTGTCTGCCCCCCGCCTCACCGCGCGGCTCGAGGGCAGTCGCATGCCGAAGGCCGAGGAGATGCGCGCCACCGGGCAGAAGAAGCTGCCGTGGCCCGAGGCGGTGCTGGCGGTCGACGCCCAGGGCAAGGCCGGCAGCCCCGAGTACGCCGTGCGGATCGACGACGGCCTGTGGTCCGACTTCCGCCCCGCGGTGAATGGGCAGCTCTCCGTCTCGCACCCGCGCTTCCTCCTCCAGGGCGCCCACACCATCTGGGTGCGCACCCGCGTCGCGGAGGACCCGCAGGGCATCTCGCCGCCGCAGCCGGTGGGCTTCCTCGTCGACTGGGAGGGCCCGGAGGTGTCGGTGGCCCCCAACCGCGAGACCGATCGCCTCGAGGTGAAGGCGTGGGACGCGGTGAGCCACTCCTCGAAGCTGCTCTTCGCCTACCGCGTCGGCGCTGGCGAGACGTCCGACTTCGGCCCCGCGCGGGAGATCAGCCTGTCCGCCGTCGAGCAGCAGGGCGGGGTGACGGTGCTGGCGAAGGACGAGCTGGGCAACGTGGGCCAGGCCGTGTGGCGGGCGCCGACGGTGGTGGTCCGCCCGGACGTCCCGACGCAGCCTGGCTCGTCGGTGCCGAGTGTGCCCCAGCCTGGCGGCTGCGCCGCGGTGGACGGCGTTTCCGTGCTCGGGCTGCTCGCGGTGATCGGCCTGTTGCGTCGGCGGCGCTGACCCCAGAGCTCACCTGGGGGGCGGCATGGAGCGCGCAGGATGTCGGCAAGAGGTCGAGGAGCGAGGACGGCACGGGCTCATGGCCTGTGACCGAAGTGCGACGGCGAGATCCACTCCACGGACCAGCGAGGCGCGCTCCTCGCGCGGAGGCCGCCGCAGGTGAGACCGCTCTCCCCGAACGGGAGCGGTGCGCTCGCCAGCGGCGGGTGGGGAAGCCTGCCCGTGCGCGTCCGGACCGGCGTGGGTGGGAAACCGCCGCTCCGCCGCAGGCTCGGCGGCCGCGGGCTCGCGCTCCTCGTCGCGCTCTCGGCCACCGGAGCGCTGGCCCAGGCGCGGTACGATCACCACGGCGCCCTCGGCCTCACCGTCTCGACCGGCGGAGAGATCCTCGCCACGGGCGCGGTGGGCTCCGGGACGGACAACGGGCTGCGGCTCCCGGTGGAGGTGGGCGGCACCCTGTCCGTCACCAGCCGCAGCGAGGCGCGCCTCGCCGCGCGCGTCACCTTCTTCGGGCAGCTGCCGTCCTGGTCCGCCTACGCCGGCGTTCGAAGCTCCTTCGGTTACGAGCAGCTCAAGACCTTCTTCGATCTCGACTTCGCGGCGCACTTCTACCCGGTGTGGACGCTGGGGGCGCGCGTCGCCGTCGGCTTGCAGTACGACTTCCTCCCGGTGATGGGCGTGTACTCCACGCTGGGCGGGCAGCTCGGCGGCGGGGCAGGGCTGCGCCTGTCCTTCGAACTCATGGTCGGCCTGCAGTTCCGCACGTACCTCTTCGAGTGATCAGCGGAGCGCCACGACACATTTTTTGACCCCGTCCCAGCGTGTGCGACCATGTGTGCACCTGTAAGGAGGGTGCATGAACGACAACAGCCGTCTCACCTCGGTGGTGTTCCGTCTCAACCGCGATCGCCTGGAGCTCCTGAAGGACCTGTCGAAGGAGACGCGGATCCGTCAGAGCGAGTACCTGCGCGAGGCGATCTCTGATCTCCTCGACAAGTACGAAGAGAAGCTGCACGACTGAAGCCCCTTCACGGGATGAAGGGCGGCTCCTCGGGGACCCCGGGTGCGAGCTGCCGCTCCTCCGCGGTGAAGGGATCGAGCTCCCGCGGATACTCCACGTTCCACAACACCAGGCCCTGCGGTGGCGCTCTCGGCGCGTCGAAGGGCACCGGCGCCTCCAGCGCGCGCAGGTAGTCGTCTTCCCGCACCTCGCCACGGGCGACGCCCACCGCCGCGCCCACCAGGCACCGCGCCATGTAGCGGCCGAAGCCGTCACCCTCCAGCCGCACGTCCACCCGGCCGCCGGTCTGCGTCACCGAAACCGCGCGCAGCCGGCGCGGCTTCTGCGTGCTGGACTTGTCGTGAAAGGCGAAGAAGTCCCGCGTGCCCGGGGCGCGCGCCAGCAGCGCCGCGAGCCGATCGACGTCGACGTCCACCCGCCAGGCGCAGGGCGCCCACCGCGCGTCGTCCGCGAGGAGGAGGCGGTAGCGGTACTCCTTGCCGCTCGCGCTCCACGCGGCGTTGAAGCGCGGCGGGGCGGCCCGCGACAGCGCCAGCCCCACCGTCCTCGGCAGCGACGCCGTCACCCGGGCGGCCACCTCCTCGGGGCTCACACCTTCGACCACGCGCAACGACAGCACCTGCATGCGGGCGTGTACGCCGAGATCCGTGCGGCCCGAGGGCACGGGGTTGCGGGACAGGCCGGCGGAACGCAGCGCTTCCTTCAGCGTGTCTTGTACAGTCGGCCCCTGCGGCTGGGACTGGTAGCCGCGAAAGCCGCCGCCGTGGTACCAACACCACGCTGCGACGAGTCTGGAGGGCATGGCGCACATGGGGCCGACCGAGAGCCAGTGGCTGTTCCGTCAGGGAGACCTGATCCTGGGGCCCGTACCGTCGAAGCAGATCATCGACAAGCTCTATTCGGGCGAGCTGTTGCCGGTGTCGGAAGTGCAGTTGATGGGCTCGGGCGTCTTCAAGCGGATCGTCGACGTGCCGGACTTCAAGGTGCACGTGGCGAAGGCCGAGGCCAAGAAGCGCGTCGATCTCCACGCCGCCGAGCACCACGCGAGCCAGCGCAAGCGCCTCATCACCGTCGCGGCCATCCTCGGAGGGGTGCTGCTGGTGTTGGGCATCGTCGTCGCGGTGATCGGCAGCTACCTCGCCGTGCACCAGCCGTCGGCCGGTTCCGCCGAGGAGCTGGCCTGGGGCGACATCACCATCGACGCGCCCACCATCTCCAAAGCGCACCGCCGCGAAGACGACGAGCTGGTCGACTACAACGGCAACGCGAAGCGCCCGGTGGGCACCACGCCCGTCGCGGTGAAGAACCCCACGACGCCGCCGCCCACCGGCACCACGCCGCCGCACCCCTCCCCCGGCAAGTCCAGGCCGGGCACGGCCGACCCCGACGGCATGCAGATGGGCGAGGTGGACGAGGCGGGCATCAACACGGTGGTGGCGCGGCACAAGCCGTCGCTCATCCCCTGCCTCAAGGCCGTGGCCAAGCCGGGCATGGTGGCGAAGATCCCCATCGAGTTCTCCATCGCCGAGACGGGCAAGGTGACGAAGGTGTGGGTCGACAACCCGGACTTCAAGAACACCGGGCTGCAGGAATGCCTGCTCGAGAAGCTGCAGGCCTGGCCTTTCAAGCCGGGCACCTCGGGGGCGTCCGTCAACCTGTCCTTCAACATCGGCAAGAAGGGCTGAAGCGCCCGAGAAGGCTGTTGCTGGTCCGCGCGCCGTTTGCTTGAAGGCGACGCCCATGGTTCAGGCCGAAGAGCACCTCCGAAGGAAGGCCCTCGAAGTCCCCCCTGGCAGCTTCCGGCAGACGGTGCTGCACGCCGCCCGGCGCTTCAAGTCGTCGTGGGTCGAGCTGGGCAAGCTGCTGGTGAAGGTCCGCGACGAGGCGATGTGGCAGGACTGGGGCTACCCCAGCTTCGAGTCGTACGCGCTGGGGGAGCTGCGGATCCGCAAGCAGACGGCGGACAAGCTGACGCGCAGCTTCAGCTTCCTCGACAAGCACGAGCCCCAGCGGATGCGCGAGCCGGAGGCCGCCGAGGAGGCGCCCGCCTTCGAGGTGGTGGAGGTGCTGGCCCAGGCGGAGGCTCGCGGGCAGCTGTCCGCCCAGGAGTACAAGTCGATCCGCGACGCGATCTGGAACCAGGACAAGCCCACCAGCGAGCTGCGGCGCGAGCTGGTCGAGCGCTTTCCTCCGCCCGAGCCTTCCTCGTCCGACCTCGCCTCGCTCAAGCGGCTGTGGGGCATGTCGAAGCGCCTGGCGGCCGAGCTCCACGCGCACAAGAAGGTGCCCAGGGCGGTGGCTGACCGCGCCGACGCGCTGGCCGGAGATCTCGAGGATCTGCTCGCGAAGAAGGCCGAAGCCTGACCGACGCGGTTGTGAAAGCCGCGCAGCCCGTGGCTATAGTTTCACTTGAGCGCGAGGTCGGGCGTAAGCTTCCGACTTCAGGAGGCCGCGGAGGAAGCAAGTGAAGAAGGGCGAGCACCACGTCAACCTCTCCTGTTCCTTCTGCGGCAAGTCTCAGCGGGAGGTGCGCAAGCTGATCGCCGGGCCCACCGTCTACATCTGCGATGAGTGCATCAAGCTGTGCAACGACATCATCGCGGAGGAAAACGAGAAGGAAGACGCCCGGCCGCAGATCAGCCTGCCCACCCCGCAGGAGATCAAGACCTTTCTCGACGACTACGTGGTGGGCCAGGACACCGCCAAGCGCGTCCTCTCGGTCGCCGTCTACAACCACTACAAGCGCATCTACCACCGCAAGCCGGCGGGCCGCCCGCGCCCCGGGGTGAAGTCGCCGGGCCCGGAAGAGGTGGAGCTGGCCAAGGCCAACATCCTCCTCGTAGGGCCGACGGGCTCGGGCAAGACGCTGCTGGCGCAGTCGCTCGCGCGCTTCTTGAACGTGCCCTTCACCATCGCCGACGCCACCAGCCTCACCGAGGCCGGCTACGTGGGCGAGGACGTGGAGAACATCATCCAGAACCTGCTGCACAACGCCGACTACGACGTGGAGAAGGCGGCGCGGGGGATCGTCTACATCGACGAGATCGACAAGATCAGCCGCAAGGGCGGCGACTCGAGCTCGCCCACCCGCGACGTCGGCGGCGAGGGCGTGCAGCAGGCGCTGCTCAAGATCATCGAAGGCACCCGCGCCAACGTCACCCCGCGCGGCGGCAAGAAGTACAACCAGCAGGAGTACATTCAGGTCGACACCACCAACATCCTCTTCATCTGCGGCGGCGCCTTCCACGGCATCGAGCAGGTGATCCGCCGGCGGGTGGGAGAGAAGGGCCTGGGCTTCGGCGCGAAGATCGAGTCGCGGGAGGAGAAGGGCGTGGGCGAGCTCCTGGCGCTGGTCGAGCCGGACGATCTGATGAAGTTCGGCATGATCCCCGAGTTCATCGGCCGGCTCCCGATGGTGGCGACGCTGAACGATCTCAAGGAAGACGATCTCGTCACCATCCTCACCGAGCCGAAGAACGCGCTCGTCAAGCAGTACCAGAAGCTGTTCGATCTCGAGAAGGTGAAGCTGTCCTTCACCAAGGACGCGCTGCGGGCCGTGGCGAAGGAAGCGCTCAGGCGCCAGTCGGGCGCTCGCGGGCTGCGCGCCATCCTCGAAGACGCGATGCTCGACATCATGTACGACGTCCCGTTCCGCGAGGGCGTCAAGGAGTGTCGGATCACCGAAGGCGTCGTCCTCAAGAAGGACCAGCCGCAGGTGACCTACGAGAAGGAAAAGAAGTCCGCCTGAAGCCCGGCCGGATTGTCGGCTATACGGACGCTCGTGGCGGGAGACCGGACCTCGTCGATGCGGTGGAGCGCACTCGCAGCCGCGCTGTGTCTCTTCGGGTGCAGGACCCAGGCGCCCGCGGCCGTCGACGCCGGGGTCTGCGAGTGCCCGGCGCCGGCGCAGGCGTCGGCCCTGCCGCCCATCAAGCCGCCCGCTCGGCAGGAACCCACCGCCAGCTCGCCCCACGTGACGCCGCTGGCGGTGTGCGAGGCGAAGGGCCGGCTGCCGCTGGACGCCGCGCAGAGCTACTTCGATCAAGGCGATTTCGAGAAGGCGCTCTCCTGCGCCGCCCAGGCCGCGGCGCTCGCGCCCGGCGACGCGCTGGCCTACGCAGAGAAGGGCAACGCGCTGGCGGCGCTGGAGCGCTGGGACGAGGCGAAGCTGGCCTACACCCGCGCGCTGGCCATCGATCCCGAGTCGCTCGAGGCGCTGGCCGGCGCGGCACACCTGTACGCCGTGTTGCTCCCGTCTTCCCGCGAGCTGGACGAGCTGGGATCCGTCTACGCCGAGCGCGGGCTGGATCTCTCCACCTCGCAGCACGACGACGAGTTCGCCATCTACTTCGCGCGGCTGTCGTCCATGGCCTTCAACGACATCGGCCAGCCGGAAGACGCACTCGATCGCGCGGACTGGGTGTTGGAGCGCAAGAAGGGCGATCCCGAGGCGCAGTACGAGCGCGCGGTGGCGCTCTTCGAGCTGTGCCGCTTCAAGGAGGCCCGCGCCGCCTTCAACCTGCTGCTCCCCGACAAGGAGCGCTCCGCCTTCGCCCACCACCACCTCGGCCTGTTGGTCGAGCGCGACGGCAAGCAGAAGGAGGCGGACGAGCACTTCGCGAAGGCCCGCGCCCTCGACCCCCAGGCGTTCCCCGACCCGGTGTTGCTCTCGAAGGAAGACTTCCAGCGTGAGCTCGACCAGGTACTCGCCGGCCTGTCCCCCGACATGAAGAAGGACCTCGCGGGCGTGCCCGTGGAGATGGAAGATCTGCCGCTGGAAGACGATCTGGTGGCCAACGATCCACCCCTCTCCCCCACCATCCTCGGGCTGTTCCGCGGGCCGCCGCTGGGCGAGTCATGCCTGCCCGAGCCCAACGCGAAGCCGGACGCGCCGTGCCGCTCGATCGCCGTCTATCGCCGCAACCTGTCGCGCGCGGTGAAGACGCGCGAAGAGTTGATCGAGCAGATCCGCGTCACGCTGCTGCACGAGATCGGCCACCTGCGCGGAGAAGACGATTACGAGCTCGCCGCGCGGGGGTTGGAGTGAGCAACCCCACGGTCCGGGTCACGCCCGCAGGCGCGAAGTCGCTGCGCGGAGGCAACCCCTGGTGCTACCGCACCGAGGTCGATCGCTGGCCCGACGGGCTGGAGCCGGGCGCGGTAGTCGACGTGGTGGACGGGCAGAAGAACCCCATCGGCCAGGCCTTCGCCGCCTCGAAGAGCCCGCTGGCCCTGCGGCTCCTCACCCGCAAGCCCTCGCGCGAAGAGAAGATCGACGCGGACTTCTTCGCCCGGCGCTTCGAGGCCTCGCTGGCCCGGCGCGCCTCCCTCCACCACCGCGACGCCTACCGCCTCGTCCACGGCGAAGCCGATCTCCTGCCCGGCCTCTTCGTCGACCGCTACGGGGACACGCTCACCCTGCAGACGCTGTCCGAAGGCGCGGATCGGCGGAAGGCCGAGTGGGCAAAGGTGCTGGCGAAGCTGACGGGGGCCCGCCTGGTGGTGTGCCGCGACGACGCGTCGGGGCGCGACTTCGAGGGGCTGCCGAGGCAGAAGACGATTCTCCTCGGGGAAGAGCCGACGGTGGTGGCGTTCCACGAAGGGCAGACGCGTTTCGAGATCGATCTCGTCCGGGACTCGAAGACGGGCAGCTTCCTCGATCAGGTGGACAACCACGTGCGCGCGGGCGAGCTGGCGCGGGGCGAGGCCCTGGACACCTTCAGCTACCACGGCGGCTTTGCGCTCGCGCTGGCCCGCCAGTGCACGTCCGTCATCGCCGTCGAGCAGGATCCCACCGCCGCCGAGCGGATCCGCGAGAACGCGCGCGCCAACGGCCGCCACAACGTGACGGTGGAGACGGCCAACGCCTTCGATGTCCTGCGCGCGTACAGCGACGAAGGACGGCGCTTCGACGCGGTGGTGTTGGATCCGCCCGGCCTCGCCAAGCGCCGAGAGGGAATGAAGGCGGCGCGCCGCGCCTACCATGAGCTGAACCTGCGCGCGCTCAAGCTGGTGAAGCCCGACGGGTTGCTCGTCACCTGCTCATGCTCGGGGAAGGTGAGCCGCGAGCTGTTCGAACAGTTGGTGCTGGGCGCCGCGGCCGACGCGAAGCGGCAGGTGCAGATCCTCGAGCGGCGTGGGGCGGGCATCGATCACCCGCCGCTGGGCGCGCTGCCCGAGACGGAGTACCTCAAGGCCTGGTTCCTGCGGGTGCTGTGACGGCTACTTCACGCCCAGCTCGCGCTTGAGCTTCTGCACCAGCTCGAAGTACTCCTGCCGGGAGAAGGGCTGGTTCAAGATGTGGAAGTCCTTCTTCGAGAGCCCGACGCAGCCGAAGCAGTACGTGCAGTCCGAGAGGTTGCGGCAGAAGTAGAGGTAGGCGCTCGTGGCGCAGTTCTCCGACTGCACGCAGTAGGCGCAGGCGTTGAGCGATCGGGACTCGACGCAGTGTGTGCAGTTGTTGCAGAGCTCACAGCCGAGGCAGTGGGTACAGCCGAAGCACCCCTCGCAGTCCTTGCAGAACATGCAGTTCGCGCAGCGCTCGCAGGTGGTGCACCCGTAGCTGCCCGGGTTGCCGGGATCCTGCGCGAACGTCTGCGCGAGCAGGGCGAGCTCGTCCATGAAGCGGCGGCGGTCGAGCGAGGCGATCAGCGCGCGGGCGGCCTCCCTGTCGAGCGTCGGGGGCTTGGGGGTGGATTTGGCCACGGCGGGAGTAAACCTCAGCCTGACGGCGGCGAAAGAAATTTCAGGGCTGGCCCAAAAACCAGGTGAGCGCCTCGGTCAACACGCCGGGCTTCTCGAGGTGCGGGAGGTGGCGACACCCTGCGAGGGAGACCAGCCGCGCGTCGTGGATGAGGGCAGACGCGCGATCGAGCTGCGCCTGCGTGGTGAACTCGTCGACGTCGCCGCGGGCCAGCAGGGTGGGGCAGGTGATGCCGCGCAGGAAGTCGTCCACCTGCCAGGCGTCGCGCGCGGGATCTCGCCACAACCGGGACCAGGCAGCGAAGGTCTTCTGAGGATCGCTCGGCGCATCGAAGACCGAGGCCCCGACGCTGACGAACTGGGCCATCATTCCCTCGATGGACTCTCGCAGCGCGGGCTCGACGAAGAGGACAGGCGCGATGGCCGCCACCGCCACCGTGGGCGCCACGGCGCCCCCCGCGTGCACCAGTGCGATGGTGGCGCCTTCCTGCACCCCCACCAGGACGACCTCTGGCAGGCGCAGCGTCTCGCGCAGCGCGGGGAGCACCTCGAGCGCTTCTTTCTCGAGGTAGTCCGGGCCAAGCCCGTCGATGAGTGGCTCGGATCGGCCCGCGCCCTGGCGCGAGTAGGCGTACACGCGACATCGCAGGGCCTCAGCCAGGAGGCGGGGGAAGTCTCCCCAGGCTTTGACGGAGCCCATCGCCTCGTGCAGCAGCAGCACGGGCGGGCGCTCCGAGGGGCTGCCCCACCACTCGTACTCGAGCGACACCTCGTTGACGGTGACGGTGGCCACGCCGGGCGCGAGTAAACCACGCGGGCCGGAGCGCGCCAGCACGTCTCGCTTGCCTCGCGGCCTGGGGCCCACGGAGAATGTGTGTGTGACGACCGGCATCGGAGGTCCCCGCCCGCTGACCGCGCTGCCGCAGACGCGCGACGCGACCCTCTCTCTCGAGCAGCTGTCTCCGTGGATCGACAAGTACGGCGCGCAGTACGGCGTGCGGCCGGAGTTGATCGCCGCCGTGATCCGTCAGGAGTCCAGCTTCATCAACCACGCGGTGCACCGCGACGGGACGGGGCACGGGCTGGTGGGGCTCGACGACAACGGGCTGCTCCCGGACTTCGAGCGCTGGTCCGGGTTGCGGGTCGGCCGCGGGAGGGCGGCGGCCACCATCGCACCGGAGAAGCAGATCGAGTTTCTGGCGAAGACGCTGGCTGACTTCACCCGGAGGGTGGGCGGCGACGAGTGGGAGGCCGTGCGTGCGTGGCACGCCGGCATGGGTGGGCGCGATCGCCCGCACGCGCACGACTACGAGGATCTGATCCGCGGGCATGAGGCCGTGGTGCGGCGAGCGATGGCGCCGACCGCGGGCGCCGAGGCGCCGGAAGAGGGACCGCAGGTCGCGTCGAGCTTCCAGCCTGCGGCCCGTGAGCCGGTGCGCCTCGACGCGGGGCCGGGCTCGCCGGTGACGAAGAGCCTCGACTACGGCGAAGGGTAGCCCTGAAAAGTCACCCCCGTTGCGGGGCGAGGACCGAGCCGAGGCGAGCGCTGGACGCCCGCACACCGGAGCGAAGTCGCACGTCGCGGAAGCGGACCGCCCGCTTTTCATCGCCTCCGAGTGAAAAGTCTGGCTGAGGCCACGTCCGCCGCGTCACGCCCGCTGCGCCGCGTCCGCTGCGCCACGTCCGCTACGCCACGCCCTTGCGTCACGCCCGCCGCGCCACGTCCGTCGCGCGACGTGCGCCGCGCCACGCCCTCGCGCCACGTCCGCCTCACGCCCTCGCACGACGTCCGCTGCGCCACGTCCGCCGCGCCACGTCCGCCGCGCCACGCCCGCTGCGCCGCGTCCGCTGCGCCACGTCCGCTACGCCACGCCCTTGCGTCACGCCCTTGCGTCACGCCCGCCGCGCCACGTCCGTCGCGCCACGTCCGTCGCGCGACGTGCGCCGCGCCACGCCCTCGCGCCACGTCCGCCTCACGCCCTCGCACGACGTCCGCTGCGCCACGTCCGTCGCGCGACGTGCGCCGCGCCACGCCCTCGCGCCACGTCCGCCTCACGCCCTCGCACGACGTCCGCTGCGCCACGTCCGTCGCGCCACGTCCGCCGCCTCACGCCCTCGCACGACGTCCGCTGCGCCACGTCCGCCGCGCCCGCCCCTTTCCCCCGCGAGGCCTGACCGTGGCAGGCTGCGCGCCCATGCGCGCCTGGCTCGTCGTCCTCCTGTTGTCCGCTGCGGGTTGCACCTGTGGTGAGGTCCACATCGGTGGAGGCGACGGGGGAATGGGCGGCGGCGCTGGAGGAGGCGCAGGCGGGGGAGGGGGCGGCGGTGGAGGTGGATCGCCCACCGACGGCGGCTGCGCCACGGCGTGCGTGGGCAGCGTCTGCATCGCGGGGAGCTGCTGCGCCACCGCGAGCGTGTGCGGCGACGAATGCTGCGCCTCGTCCGAGACGTGCCTCTTCAGTCAGTGCGTGACGCCTGGGCGGGCGTGTCAGACGGCCAACGACTGCGCGATGGGCGAGTACTGCGAGACGGCGCTGGGCACCGACGGCGGCACGGTGGCGGACGCGGGCGCAGACGGCGGGGCTTGCACCCAGCCGCTGCCCCTCAACGGGCGTTGCCTGGCGCGGCCCCCGGTGTGCGCCGATGGCGGGGTGTCCGACGGGGGCTGCCTCGAGGCGTGCGAGTACCGCGGCACGGCGGGCCCGCTGACGGCCGTGCAGCGCTGGGCGTGGGGCCCAACGGCGCGCGTGCGTCCCAACGTGACGGACGTGTGGTCGACGCCCGCGGTAGGCCGCCTGGTGGACGCCAACTGCGACTCGCGCGTCGACGAGCTGGATCCGCCCAACGTCGTCTTCGTGTCCGGGCGCGCCATCAACGCCACCACCGGCCTGGGCACCTGCTGCCAGTGCACGGGCGCCGCCACCAGCGCGTGCCTCACCGGCGTCTTGCGCGTGCTGGACGGCCGCACCGGCCAGGAGGCCTGGTCGCTGGAGAAGGCGTCGGGGCCCTCCATCGGCTTCGCCGGCGTCTCGGTGGCGCTGGGCGACCTCGACGCGGACGGCAGCCTCGACATCGTCGCGGTCACCGGCGAGGGCTTCGTGGTGATGGTGGACGCGAAGGGCACGGTGCGTCGCACCAGCGACCTCCCCATCCCCGGAAACAACAACGCCTCCTTCGGGTGGGGCGGCGGCCTGTCGATCGCCGACATGGACAACGACGGCTTCCCGGAGATCGCCTACGGGCCGACCGTCTTCACCACCACCAACAACGCGATCACCCGGCGCTTCTCGGGCACCGGCGGGCGGGGCGGCGGCGGCGTGCACGAGGCGCTGTCCACCTTCGTCGATCTCGACGGCCTCGCCGACAACCACCTCGAGCTGCTGGCCGGAAACACCGCCTACCGGGCCGACGGTACGACCTTGTGGAACCGAACCGATCTCGCCGACGGCTTCCCCGGAGTGGGCGACTTCAATGGCGACGGCCAGCCCGACGTGGTGCTCGTCACCGGAGGAACCGTCACAGTGCTCAACGGGGCGACGGGCGTCACCTCGCTGCCGGCGCGGACCCTCGGGGGCACCGGCTTCGGCGGCCCTCCGACGGTGGCCGACTTCGACGGCGACGGTCGCGCGGAGATCGGCGTGGCCCAGGCGAACTTCTACACGGTGCTCAAGCCCGACTACTCCGCGATGCAGCTCAACGTGCTGTGGCAGAAGCCCAACCACGATCTGTCCTCGTCGGTGACGGGCTCGAGCGTCTTCGACTTCGAGGGCGATGGCCGCGCGGAGGTGATCTACGCCGATGAGTGCTTCCTGTGGGTCTTCGACGGCCCGACGGGCAACGTGCGCTTCGCCACCTCGCACACGTCCTTCACCGCCACCGAGGCGTCGCTGGTGGCCGACGTCGACGGCGACGGCCGCGCGGAGATCCTGATGATCTCCAACGGTGCGGATCCCTCCAACGCGGGCTGGCGGTGCAAGGACGCCAACAACGCCCCCACGGTGGTGAACGGCGTCGCCTGGGTGCCGGGGCCTGCGGCCAACCAGGCCTACCGAGGCGTGGCCCTCTTCGGAGACTCGGCGAACTCGTGGGTCGGCACGCGCACGCTGTGGAACCAGCACACCTACCACGTGAGCAACATCTGCGACGATCGCGACAGCGCGTGCATGCCCGCGGCCGGCTACGGGAAGATCCCCACCGTCGAGCGCCGGAACTGGACCGTGCCGTGGCTCAACAACTTCCGGCAGAACGTGCAGGACAGGGGCCTCTTCGACGCGCCGGATCCCTCTCCCTCGCTCGCGGTGGACTGCGTCTCGCCGCTCCTCGCCCACGTCTTCGTGCGCAACCTGGGCCTCGCGTCGTTGCCCGCGGGGGTCGAGGTGGCCGTCTTCGTCCGGGGGACGCCCGACACGCAGGTGGCCCTCGTGACGACGACGAGGCCGCTCTCGCCCGGCCAGACGGAGGAGCTCACCGCGGCGCTGTCCTCCGGTGGGCCAGACGACACCTACTTCGCGCGCGTCCTCGTCGATCCGCAGAACCCCACCTTCCATGAGTGCCGCGCGGGGAACAACGAGTCGCCGCCGGTGACGCCGGTGTGCATCCAGTGACGGCAGGCGGGTGATCCGCCGTGGCCCCAACTTCCGCTAGAAGCGCCTGCCCGTGGATCTGTCGCACCTGAACCCGCCGCAGCGCGAAGCCGTCCTCACCACGGAGGGCCCGCTGCTCGTGCTGGCCGGCGCCGGCTCGGGGAAGACGCGCGTCATCACCCACCGGATCGTCCACCTGCTGGAGAAGAAGGTGCCGGCGAAGTCCATCCTCGCGGTGACGTTCACCAACAAGGCCGCCGCCGAGATGAAGGAGCGCGTGGTGCAGATGGGTGGGCAGAAGGCGCTGGGCGTCACCCTGTCCACCTTCCACGCCTTCGGGGCCGAGGTGCTCAAGGCCCACCTCACGAAGCTCGGCTGGCCGAAGAAGTTCGCCATCGCCGACACCGGAGATCAGATCGCCCTGGTGCGTCGCGCGATGAGGGACCGCCAGGTGGACGATCGCACCTTCGATCCCCGCAAGGTCCTCACCATCATCTCGCGGGCGAAGAACTCCGGCGTCGAGCCGCAGCCGAAGCCGGAAGGGCAGGGGGACGATCTCGATCTCGTCGCGCACCTCGTCTTTCCCCTCTACCAGCTGGGCCTCAAGGCGCAGGGCGCGGTGGACTTCGACGATCTGATCGTCTTCCCGTCGCGGTTGTTCGCCGAGTTCCCCGAGGTGAAGCGCGAGTACGCGCGGCGCTTCCGCTACGTGATGGTCGACGAGTACCAGGACACCAACCGCGCCCAGCTGGAGCTGCTGGTGCACCTCGCCGGCGGTCATCAGAACGTGTGCGTGGTGGGCGACGACGATCAGTGCATCTACTCGTGGCGCGGCGCGGAGGTGCGCAACATCCTCGACTTCGAGCGCCACTTCCCCGGGGGGAAGGAGGTGCGCCTCGAGCAGAACTACCGCTCGACGCAGGTGATCCTCGACGCCGCCAACGCCGTCATCGAGAAGAACCCGCACCGCCGCGCCAAGCGCATGTGGACCCAGCAGAAGGGCGGGGCGCTGGTGCAGGTGGTGTCCACGCCGAACGAGGAAGAGGAGGCCCGGTGGGTCGCCGCCGAGGTGAGGAAGGCCATCGCCCAGGGCATTCCCGCCGATGAGATCGCCATCCTCTACCGGGTCAACGGCCAGGCGCGCTTCTTCGAGGAGTTCCTGCGCGAGAAGCAGGTCCGCTACGAGGTGGTGGGCGGCTCGGAGTTCTTCGATCGCCGCGAGGTGAAGGACGTGATCGCCTACTTCAAGGTGATCGCCAACCCGAAGGACGAGGTGTCGCTCCTGCGCATCGTCAACGTGCCCGCCCGCGGCATCGGCGACGTCACCATGGAGCGCCTCACCGCCCGCGCCGTCGCCGAGGACGTGCCGCTGTGGGACACGATGCGCCGCGCGTCGGAGATCTCCGAGCTCCCGCAGGGCGCCGGCGAGAAGGTGCTCGAGTTCGTCGCCCTCATCGAGCGCTACCGCAAGGCCTTCACGAAGGGGCACCTCGCCGATCTCACCCGGGACCTCCTCACCGACATCGGCTTCGTCGAAGCCGCCCGCGCCCACGCCCCCTCGCTGGCCGCCGGAGATCGCAAGGCCAAAGCCGTCGCCCAGGTGATCCAGTCCCTCGAGGCCTACGAGAAGAAGGAAGGCCCCAAGGCCTCGCTCCTCACCTACCTGAACCGCCTCGCGCTCGACACCAGGGACGAGGAAGACGAGCCCCACCACA
This sequence comes from Myxococcota bacterium, assembly GCA_040752975.1. Taxonomy (GTDB): domain Bacteria; phylum Myxococcota; class Myxococcia; order Myxococcales; family Myxococcaceae; genus JADLDB01. Next base: position 44,875 of record JBFMHF010000005.1, on the reverse strand, counting down.
CGCCCGGCCGGGTGACGCTGATGACGCTGCACGGGGCCAAAGGCCTCGAATGGCGCCTCGTCTTCCTCGTGGGCTGCGAAGAAGATCTCCTGCCGCACTCCGGCATGCAGGGCGAGGCCCCCAACCCCGAGGAGGAGCGCCGCCTCTGCTACGTCGGCATGACGAGGGCCCGCGAGCGCCTCGTGATGACCCGCTCCACCAGCCGGATCCGCCGCGGCCGCGAAGTCCCCCGCACGCCCAGCCGCTTCCTGGGAGATATTCCGCAGGCGTTCTGCGAGGTTATGGACCTTGGCGCCGTGCCCGAGGGGCCCCCCACCGAGCGAGAGAAGAACTTCTTCGCCGCCCTGAAGGACCGGCTCAAAGCAGGGGCCTGAGCGCTCTTCCTCAGGGCCGCTTGACAGGGTGGGCTGTGGCAGGTAGCAGGGCGCCCTTTCCGCGTTCCCGACGAGGGGCGCATCGCAGCATTTCCAAGACGATTCGAGGCACGAAAACCATGCCGCACCAGAGGACGTACAGCGCCAAGGCGGGGGACATCAAGCGCGAGTGGCACGTGATCGACGTGTCCGGCAAGGTGCTCGGCCGCGCCGCGACGCAGATCGCCACGCTGCTCAAGGGCAAGCACAAGCCGATGTACACCCCGTCGATCGACACGGGCGATCACGTGGTGGTGATCAACGCCGAGAAGGTGCGCGTCACCGGCTCCAAGGCCACCCAGAAGATGTACTACCGGCACCCGAACGCTGGGTTCCCGGGCGCGCTCAAGAGCTCCAACTACGAGACGCTGCAGAAGCGTCACCCGGAAGACATCATTCTCTACGCGGTTCGCCGGATGCTGCCCCGCAACGCGCTGGGCCGGCAGATGATGACCAAGCTGCGCGTCTACGCCGGCGACAAGCACCCGCACGTCGCCCAGAAGCCCGCGGCCAAGCAGATTGACGCCTGATTCAAGGAAAGAGACGAGACGCCATGGCCAAGTCCGGCACTGAAGGTTTCTACGCTACCGGCCGCCGCAAGGAGGCCACTGCCCGCGTGTGGGTCAAGCCCGGCTCGGGCGCGATGATCGTCAACGGGCGCCCGCTCGACGAGTACTTCGGGCGCGAGACGTCGATCATGATCATCAACCAGCCCCTCCAGGTGCTGGAGCAGATGGGCAAGGTGGACATGACGGTGAACGTGCGCGGCGGTGGCCTGTCCGGCCAGGCCGGCGCGATCCGCCACGGCCTGTCCCGCGCGCTGTGCCGGCTCAACACCGAGTTCCGCTCGCCGCTCAAGAAGGCCGGCTTCCTCACCCGTGACGCCCGCGCCGTCGAGCGCAAGAAGCCGGGTCGCCCGGGCGCCCGCAAGCGCTTCCAGTTCTCCAAGCGCTGAAGCCTCGCGCCACCTCGCGCAGGGCCACGAGCCGTCGCTCCGTGTGGGAGTGGACGGCTCGGCGCTTTTCAAGCCCACCTGTCCGTACCTCCCGCGCAAACCAAAGGGCTGGGGCGCCGGGGAACCGTGCTACCGTCCGGACAATGGAGCTCAACGAGATCCTGCAGATCGCCCTGCGCGGCGGGGCGAGCGACATTCACCTCAAGGCCGGCCTCCCGCCCATGTTCCGGGTGGATGGCGCCCTGGTGCCGCTCAAGGACGGCAAGCGGCTCCCTCCCGAAGAAGTCGCGCGCATGGCCTTCGGGATCATGAACGAGTTCCAGAAGGACAAGTTCAAGACCTCCAACGAGGTGGACCTCGCGTACGGCGTGCCCGGCCTGGGGCGCTTCCGCGTCAACGTCTTTCAGCAGCGCGGCACCATCGGCGCGGTGTTGCGCGTCATCCCCTTCAAGATCAACTCCATCAAGGAGCTGATGCTCCCGCCCGTTCTGGAGAAGATGGCGCTGGAAGAGCGCGGCCTCATCCTCGTCACCGGGACGACGGGCTCCGGTAAGTCCACGACGCTCGCCGCGATGATCGATCACATCAACGCGAACGAGACCAACCACATCATCACCATCGAAGATCCGATCGAGTTCCTCATCCGCGACAAGCGGTCGATCGTGAACCAGCGCGAGGTGGGCGTCGACACGCTGTCCTTCAACCAGGCCCTGAAGAGCGCGCTGCGGCAGGATCCCGACGTGGTGCTGGTCGGCGAAATGCGCGACCTCGAGACGATCGAGACGGCGCTGCTGGCCGCCGAGACCGGCCACCTGGTGATGTCCACCCTGCACACCCTCGACGCCACGGAGACGATCAACCGCATCATCTCGGCCTTTCCTCCGCACCAGCAGAAGCAGATCCGCATTCAGCTGGCCAGCGTGCTGCGCGGCGTGGTGTCGCAGCGCCTGGTGCCGCGGGCCGACGGCAAGGGCCGCGTGGCGGCGGTGGAGATCATGAAGATGACCGCGCGCATGCGCGAACTCATCGAGGACAAGGATCGCACCAAGGAGATCGCCGACGCGATCGCCCAGGGCCACGTGTCCTACGGCATGCAGTCGTTCGATCAGTCGCTGATGATGCTGGTGCGCGCGAACGCCATCACCTACCAGGAGGCCCTGCGCCAGGCGACCAACCCGGACGACTTCGCGCTGCGCTTCCAGGGCATCAGCTCGACGTCGGACTCCAAGTGGGACGACTTCGATCGCAAGCCGGGCGAGGAGCGCGCCGCGCCCGGCAGCATGGCGTACGTGCAGCAGATGAACGCCAACGCCCAGGCCGCGGCGCAGGTGGGGCGCGTGCAGGCTCCCGCGCAGCCGGGAGGCCGGCCGGTCACCGGGAGCGTGCCGCAGATGGCCCCGCCACCCGCCGCCGGCCCGGCTCCCGCGCCTGGCGCGCCCGCCGCCACCAAGCCCGCGCAGCCAGCCGCGCCGAAGCCTGACGACGACTTCCAGATCGAGCGCTTCTGAGCGCCTCCAGCACGGACGGCGACCTCCGCCGGTGGGTTGGACACCACGCCACACGGCTCGTGCGGTGTTGCAGAGCGCGCTCGTGCCGACCCGGGCACTCTTCGGCCGGGTACGAAGCGACCGCCCGGCGACCGGCAAGCGGGCAGACTGAGACAACGGAGTACTCGCTCGTCAGCCGCCAAGTTCGATGTCCGTCGCGTGGTGCGACTGGAGGCTTCCATGGACACACAACCCCACTCGGCGGAGCACCTCTCGCGAGAGACGCGCGACTTCTGGTGGAACGCTGACTTCCTGGCGCTCATGGCGCAGCGGTGGTCTCTCCAGGGCGTGTCGCGGCTGCTGGACGTCGGCTGTGGCGTGGGCCACTGGGGGCGGCTGCTCCTGCCCCACTGTGCGGCGGGCGCGACGTTGACGGGCGTGGACCGCGAGCCCGCGTGGGTGAAGGAGGCGACGGCGCGCGGTGAGCGGTCGGGGCCCGCCGGCCGGGTGAGGTACGTCGAGGGAACCGCGCAGGCGCTGCCGTTCCCCGACGCGTCCTTCGACTTCGTCACCTGCCAGACGGTGCTGCTCCACGTGCCGGATCCGGTGGCGGTGTTGAGGGAAATGAAGCGGGTCGTGCGGCCCGGTGGCCTCGTCGCGGTGGCGGAGCCGGTGAACCAGGCCTCGTCGCTGGTGCTGGGCAGCACCCGCTTTCACGAGGACGTCGAGGAGACAGTGGCGCTGCTGCGCTTCGAGCTCACGTGCTACCGGGGCAAGGAGCGGCTCGGGTTGGGGCACAACTCCATCGGGGCGCTGCTGCCGAAGCTCTTCACCGAGGCCGGGCTGGACGAGCTGCGGGTGTGGAACACGGACAAGGCCACGGTGCTCGCCCCGCCGTATGCAGATCCAGAGGCGCGGGCCAGCGTGGTGGAGGCGAAGGACGAGCTGCGCCGTGGCATCTGGCTGTGGGATCGCGAGGAGACGCGGCGCTACTTCGTCGCGGGAGGCGGGGAGGAGCGCGCGTTTGACGCTGAGTACAGCCGGGGCCTCGCTGCGGCGGGGCGCGTGGTCGAGGCCTACGAGCGCGGCACGGAGTTCAGCGTCGGCGCGGGCTTCTTCCTGCTGGCCTCGGGACGCAAGGGCAGCTGACGCGATGGCGGACCGTCCCCGTGGGTGCTGGTTGGGTTCGCCTGGAGTCGAGGAGCTGCGGAAGGCGAGCCGTGCACGCGCCCACATGAAGCCCCCGTTTCCTTGAAGCTGGTGCGTCACGCGGAACCGAACTCAGCGGCCGCTGTCAGTGGTGCTCGTACCCGCCGCGGCTCGTCCTCGCGGCTCACCGACCAGGAACTGCTCGTATGTCCAACGCTGCGCGCGTTACCCGTGTGTCCACCCTCTTCCATGAGCGCGTCGTGGCCCTCTCGCTCCACTGGGGCGACCGGCTCGTCTCGCTGGAGCACGTCGCTCCTGGTCAGCGTCCGTACCTGGCCACCGAGGCCGTCGTGACGTGGACGAGCGATGCCCCCAGCCTGTCGACGCAGGGATCCCCGCTGCGGCCGATCTCTCCCGACGACGAGGTGTCCGTTCCGCTCGCCTCCGGGCTGACGCTGAAGGCGCGCCTGCGCAACCGGGAGGTCGCCCCCGAGGCCCTGGAGCCCTCTGGTGAGCAACTGTTCGCCTTCCGCGTCTTCGCCTTCGCGACCCTGGGGCTGATCGCCGTCATCGCGATGATGGTGGTGACGCCCGTGGTCGAGGACGACGACTCGTCCTTCTTTCGCGGCGCCGCACCTGGGCCGTCCGCGCACTACGTCCAGCCGATCCCGGTGATGAAGAAGGTGATGGACGCCGCGAAGGCCCCGATCGATCCCGGGAGGCAGGGGGAGAGGCAGTCCCCCAAACAAACCGCGGCGCCTGCAACCGGGAAGCGCGACGCGAGGGCCGCCGCCCGCAGCCTGCTCGATGAGATGATGGGCGGCACGGCCTTGAAGATCGCCACAGCCGGCTTGGGCAGCGGGCTGGACGAGGCGCTCCACAACCTCGGTCCGTCGGCCCCGGGGGCGGACGCCTCGGGGCTCTCGGGCCTGGGGTCACGGGGGACGGGGCCGGGCGCGGCGACCAGCGGCCTGGGGATCGGCGGGGTGGGCTCCGTGGGCGGCCACCTGGGGCGGGGGCTGCCCGGGCTGATGGGAGGCCACAGGAGCGTCGTGATCGCCTGCGATCTCACCGGAGGATCCGTCGGCGACGGGCTGAGCCGCGAGGAGGTGCTGCGGGTGGTGAGGCGCCACCAGAGTGAGATCCGCTTCTGTTACGAGTCGGCGCTCCAGCGGCAGCCGTCGCTGTCGGGCAAGGTCTCCGTGCGCTGGGTCATTGCGCCCTCGGGTGAGGTGGCGGTCGCGGAGATCTCCGAGGCCACCCTCGACTCGGTGGACGTGCAGGCGTGCATGTTGGCCCGGGTCCGACGCTGGCGCTTTCCGTCGCACGGCAGCGGGCAGGTGGTGGTCACCTTCCCGTGGGTCTTCCGCCTCGCCGGCGAGGGTGAGGTGGCCGAGCAGGGCGCTGGCCCGGACCGGGCGCAGCCAGGGCACGCTGAGTAGGCGAGTTTTCGGCAGAGCGGCCGAGGTCGGCGGAGGAAGGGGGAATCACCAGGGGGCCGCAGGCCAAAGAGAAACGCGCCGGAGACTGCCGCCGGCGCGGCGCAGGCAGCGTTGCTCCGCTCAATCCTCGTCGGGGCTCTCGTCGTCCTCGTCGCCCTCGTCCGACAGTTCTCCCGATCGAGCGGCGCTCTCGAGGATGTCGGTGAGCCGGGCCAGGCGCGTCGGGCCAACGACGTGCTTGCCGGCCAGGAAGCCGAGGAACTCGGCCATGGTCCCGGCCGCGGACGTCAGCTCGGACTCGGCCAGCTCATCGGCGAGACGATCGAGGGCATCGTCGAGGTGCTCCGGGTTGATCGGCTGCGGCCCTTCGCCCCACGCGGCCTCGAGCAGCGCCTCGGCCACCTTCAGGCGGAAGGGGCGCTGCTCGGGTTTGCCGGCCTTCGTGAAGGCGTCATTCCACTCGTCGACGAGGTCCTGGTGGAGCGCGGCGAGGTGGCTGAGCGAGTCGAGCGTCTCCGCGAGGAAGTCCTTGTCGAAGACGTCTGGATCCTCCGCGAAGCCGAAGGCCTCTTCCAGCACGGCCTGCGCGACGAGCTGCTGGGCCTCCTCGTCGCTGGCGCCCTGGGCCTTCAGCGCGGCGGTGGCGGACGCGATGCGGGGGCCGATGGTCGGATCCTGCGCCAGGCGGTGCGTCGCGGCCTTCGTGGCCAGGATGATCAGCTGCTGCTGCACGGTGGGCGGCACGCTCTTCTTCCCCCGCGCGTCGGCCAGCGCCTTCGCCAGCTCGGGCTCGGTGGCGACGACCTGCACCAGTGCGGCCTCGTCGGCGTCGAGCGTGTCGTCCTCTCTGCTCTTGTCCACGGCGTTCAACGCCGCGGCCACATCCAGGAAGCGGGCGATGACGGGGTGCATGTGGCGAGGGGCGTAGCACAACGCGGCGCGGTTGAGAGAGCATGCGCGCATGCCCCGCCCGCCGAAGGACGCGTTCCAGCACGCCGTGGCGCTGCTCAGCCGGCGGGAGCGCACGGCGGCCGCGCTGAAGACCGCGCTCCTGTCGAAGGGCCACTCGCCCGAAGACGTCGATGCGGCGCTACTCCGCGCCCAGCAGCTCGGCTACCTCGACGACGCCCGGGTGGCGGCGGCCCGCGCGCGGAAGGAGCTCCCGCAGGGGCGGAGCCGGGCCGACGTCGCGCGCCGGCTGGCGGCGCAGGGCGTCAGTGAGGACGTGGCGGAAACGGCCGCGGAGGAGGCCGCGCAGGAGCTGGCTCACGACGACGAGGCCGCCGCGCGGGCGTTGATCGCCAAGCGGCGCCTCACCGGTGTCAAAGCGGCGCGGCTCCTCGCTGCGCGAGGCTTCGAGGAGGATCTGATCCGCCGTGTCACTGGCCTCGACGAGGCGAGCGGTGACGGCTGAGAGCGGAGAACGTCGACTGGCGCCCGATCTGCACGGTGAAGCGCTCGCCCGGAACAGGGGGCTGAACTCTGGGCCATCGACTGCCCGGTCGACCGGAAGTCCGTCCCTTCACCACAGGGAGGGCCTGCCCGTGTCGCACCGATCCGCCACGCCCCGAGGGCGGACCGTGGTGGCCCTGCGCCTCGACCCCAACGCGCACCAGGCCGCGGCTACGGCCGCCACCGGGCTTCTCCGTGGCCGTGGTGGCAGGAAGCTGCAGAGGGGCGCAGGTCAGGGTCGCGAGGGCCTGCCGGGGACAGGGGACGCCTTGCAGAGGGGCCGAGATCGCTTCGTTCGCCAACGGCTCTCGAGCTACCACGCGCCCCGCACGGACTCTTCGCCCACCGGGGGTGTTTAGGGGTATAGGACCCGCGCCATGTCGCTCCGCGTCGCCTTCCTCGCCCTGCTGACGTCCTGCGCGCTCGTCGCGGCGGGCTGCAAGACGCTCGGCTCGCTGGGCAGCGGCGATGAGGGCGGGGAGGTCGACTACGCCAACGACGCCGACTCGAACATGAAGCTGGGCGACGAGGCGATGGAGTCGGAGAACTTCGGCGAGGCCGCCCGCTACTACGAGTACGTCAAGACGAAGTACCCCTTCCTCGAGGCGGCCAAGACGGCGGAGCTCAAGCTGGGCGACTGCGACTTCCTGCGCGACCGCTTCATCGAGGCGCGCGATCGCTACCAGAACTTCGTCCGGCTCCACCCCACGCACCCGAAGGTGGACTACGCCGCCTTCCGCGCCGCGCTGACGCACTACAAGGACATCCCGTCCGATCTCTTCATCCTGCCGCCGGCCAACGAGAAGGATCAGCAGGAGGTGCGCGCCGCGATGAACGCGATGACCGACTTCCTCCGCATGTACCCCGACTCCCACTACGCGCCGGAGGCGAAGAAGGTGCTGGGCGAGGTGAAGACGCGGCTGGCCGAGCACGAGATCTACGTGGCCGACTTCTACCGGCGCCGCGATCGCTGGCCCGCGGTGATCGGCCGCCTGTCCACGGTCGCGAAGAACTACGCGGGCACCGGCTACGACGAGAAGGTCTTCTTCGGGCTCCACGAGGCGTACCTCAAGATGAAGGACGAGAAGCGCGCGAAGGAGGCGCTGCGGGCCTACCTCGTCCTTCACCCCGACGATCGCGACGCCCGCCGCGCCAGGGAACTCCTCGGCCCCGACGTCCAGCCGCCTGCGCCGGCGCCGAGCCCCTCCGAGGCTCCCGACGCGGGCTCATGAGCCAGGGCTACCGCGCGCTGGGTTTCCTCGCCGCGACCGCCGCGCTGGCCCTCGCCGTCGCCGTGCTGGGGCCTCGGCTCCTCGGCGCGGCAGCCGGACCCGAAGTCGAGCTCGTCACCCGACTGAAGAAGCTCGAGAAGAATGGCCTCGAGCTCGAGCTCGGCGGGCTCGGCACGCTGCATGGCCTCAACGTCAACTTCCAGCGGATCTCCGTCACGCTGGACGCGGACGGGCAGGGGGCCACGGTCACCAGCACCCTCGATCTCACCGGCAACTTCCAGCGCCCCGGCGCCACGCTCCGCACCACCGTCTCGTCCCTGGGCCTCGAGCGCGCGCGTTACCGCCTGCGTGACGGCGAGTGGGAGCCCGAGTCCTCCGACGCCCCGCGCCTCGTCGGCATCCTCACCGCCCTCGAGCGCCGCCGCCTCCTCCTCGAAGCCCCCGAGCTGCCCCCCGACGCGGGCGTCGATCATCTCAAGAACATGACGCGTCGCGTCTACACGAGCCTGGCGTGGTACCTGCGCAGCGAGCGCGAGGACGTGCTGGTGTCCGAGGACTACCGGCTCGAAGGCACGACGCCCGATCGCCCCGTGGACGAGAAGGGGACGCGGCGCCTGTCGCTGTCGCAGGACAGTCGCGGATTGTTCACCTTCCCCGGTGGCATCATGTAGGGTAACGCTCCCTGCGGTTCCGCGAGGTTCTCTGGATGGACGAGGCGCTCAGGCAGCTGCTCACACTCGGTCGAGGCTACTTCGAGAAGAAGCAGTGGGCGGAGGCCGAGAAGTACCTCACGCAGGTCGTCGAGCAGAACCAGTCGTTCGCCGACGTCTACAACATGCTGGGCGTCGTCTACCACGACCAGGGGCAGTTCGCCCGAGCCCAGCGGGCCTTCGAGGCGGCGCTGAGGATCAACCCGGCCTACACCGACGCGGCCCTCAACCTGGCCATCATCTACAACGACATGGGGAAGTACCGGGAAGCCAAGGAGGTCTACTCCGCGGCCATCTCCCGTCAGCGCGCCACCCCCAACAAGATGGATCCGTACGTGCGCGGGAAGATCGCGAACATGTACGCCGACATCGCCAACGTCTTCGCGTCGAGCGGCATGCTGGACGAGGCGATCGCCGAGTACCGCCGCGCGCTCGAGCTCGGTCCCACCTTCGTCGACATTCGCCTGAAGCTGGCTGACGCGCTGCGGGATCAGGGGGAGCACCACGAGTCGCTCAAGGAGTTCGAGGCGATCCTGAAGGCGAACCCCAACTACCTGCCCGGGCGCGTCCACTACGGGATCACCCTCTATTCGGCTGGCCGTAAGGCCGACGCCATCGCCATCTGGGAAGACGTGCTCGCCCGAAACCCGGGCAACAAGAGCGCGGAGATGTACCTGCGCCTCGTCCGCGACACCGGGAAGGAGGGCGGGAAAGATGGGGCGAATGGGTGATGATGCTACAATCGACCGGGCGTCAGGTGCCGCAGGGAGTTCTGATCGTGAGTGACGGGTTCGCGCTCAAGTTCATCAGCGGGAAGTACCAGGGAGGCGAGTTCCCGCTGAAGGGCGACAAGCAGATCATCATCGGCCGCTCCAGCGAGCTCGACATGGTGCTCGTCGAGGACATGGTGTCGCGCAAGCACGCGAAGATCTCCATGCAGGGCGGGAAGATCACCATCGAGGATCTCGGCAGCACCAACGGCACCTTCGTCAACGGGGAGAAGGTGAAGACCTCCCGCATCAAGGAAGGCGACCGGATCCTCATCGGCACGTCGATCCTCAAGCTGGTGAAGGCGGGCGCGGGCTCGGCGGAGCTGTCCGACGCGCAGGTGAAGCAGCAGCTCGAGCAGGTGGCGGCGGTGCAGTCGGCGCGGCAGACGCGCACGGCGATGACGGGCAAGCTGGAAGAGGTCCCGCTGCCCGACCTGCTGCAGCTCTTCCACACCTCGAAGAAGAACGGCGTGCTGGTGGTGCGGGGCGAGCACGAGGGGCGCATCTACATGCGCCAGGGGAAGATCTACTACGCGGTCATCGACGACAACCACGAGCTCGGGCCGCAGAAGTCCTTCAACCGCATCGTCACCTGGGAGCAGGGCGAGTTCGAGCTGCAGCCGCCCGACAACCAGGAGTTCATGACCGAGCTGGACGACTCCACCGAGCACCTGCTGATGGACGCCCTGCGGCAGCTCGACGAGTTCCGCCGCATCCAGCCGTCGCTGCCCCAGCCCGATCAGACGCTGACCATCTCGGTGCCCCTCGAGGTCCCGCTGCGGGAGCTCAACCCCGACGAGCTGGACATGATCCAGCTGGCGCTCAACTGGGGCACGGTGCAGGGCATCTTCGATCACGCGCCGCAGGACGATCTGACGGCGGGCACGATGCTCGTGAACCTGATCGAGCGTGGTTACCTGCGCGTCGCCTGATCTCCCCTCCTTCCGTGGGGAGGAGAGGTGAGTCGGGCGGAGCGTTTTTCGTTATGACGCGCCCATGAGCGCGATCCCCGACGCACTTCCCCGCCTGACGTCCCTCTCTTCGTGCGCCGGCTGCGCGGCCAAGCTGCGGCCCGATCTCCTCGGCGAGCTGCTCGCTGGCCTGCCGAAGGTGAAGGCGAAGGACGCGCTGGTGGGCTTCGACACGAGCGACGACGCCGCCGTCTACCGGCTCACGAAGGATCTCGCGGTGGTGGAGACGGTGGACTTCTTCCCGCCTGTCCTCGACGACCCGTACGCCTTCGGGCAGATCGCCGCGGCCAACGCGATGAGCGACATCTGGGCGATGGGCGGAAAGGCCCTGTTCGCGCTCAACCTGGTGGCCTTCCCGAAAGAGCTGCCGGTGTCGATCCTCAAGGCCATCCTCGCCGGCGGGGCGGACAAGGCCACGGAGGCGGGCATCCCCATCCTCGGGGGGCACTCGGTGCAGTCGCCGGAGCCCAAGTACGGGATGGCGGTGACGGGCGTGGTGCACCCGAAGAAGATCCTCACCAACGCGGGCGGCAAGCCGGGGGACGTGCTGATCCTCACCAAGCCCATCGGCACCGGCATCGCCACCACCGCGCTCAAGCGGGGCGTGGCCACGAAGGCGCTCGTCAAGCGCGTCACCGCCCAGATGGCCACGCTGAACAAGGCGGCTGGCGAGGTGTTCGCCAGCGGCCGCTTCCCGGTGCACGCCCTGACGGACGTGACGGGCTTCGGGCTGCTGGGGCACTCCATCGAGGTGGCGCGCGGGGCGAAGCTGCGCGTGACGCTGGAGCTCGAGCGCGTCCCGCTGCTCCCGGAGATCCCCGCGCTGGCGGAGCAGGGGGTGGTGCCAGGTGGGACAAAGACGAACCTGGCCCACGCGCAGAAGTGGGTGCGCTTCCCGGAAGGCCTGCCGGAGCCCATCCGTCACGTGCTGGCCGACGCCCAGACGAACGGAGGGTTGTTGGCGGCCGTGCCAGAGAAGGCCGCGCCCACGGCCCTGCGGGCGCTCGAGAAGAAGGGTGTCGGGGCCTGGGCGATCGGGTGGCTGTCGAAGGGAAAGCCGGGGGTCGAAGTGGTGTAGCCCTCCGGCGGGGGTACACTTCGTTTCGTTGCGCTCGTCCCTCGTCCTCCTCGCGCTGCTCGCCGTCCCCGCGTTTGCGGGCGGGCCGGTGATCGTCCTCGACCCCGGGCACGGCGGAGAGCAAGGTGGCGCGTCATCTCCGGCCGGGCTGAAGGAGAAGAACCTCGCGTTGGCGCTGGCGAAGAAGGTGAAGAAGGCGCTGGAGGACGAGCTGGGCGCCACCGTCGTCCTCACCCGCGACCGCGACGCCCTGGTGCAGCTGTCCGAGCGCGTCAACCTGGCCAACGGCAAGAAGCCCGACATCTTCCTGTCCATCCACGCGAACTCGATGCCGACGCAGCAGCAGCGGCTCATCAACGAGGGCATCGAGACGTACTTCCTGTCGGCCGCAGCCTCGGGCGAGCAGGCGAAGAAGGTGGCGGCGCGGGAGAACGCCGAAGTCGGGGGACAACCGAAGGGGGCGGCCGGCGACACGCTGTCCTTCATCCTCGCGGATCTGCAGCGCTCCGAGGCCCACCACGACTCGAGCCGGCTGGCGTACGCCGTCCACGAGGCGTTGATCGAGGCCACCGGCGCCGTCGATCGCGGCGTGCAGCAGGCGCCCTTCTACGTGCTGATGGGCCTCGAGGCGCCCGCGGTGCTGGTGGAGGTCGGCTTCATCTCGCACCCGAAAGAGGGCAGGCGGCTGGCCGAAGACGAGTACCAGGCCACGCTGGCGGCGGCGATCACCCGCGGCGTGACGGGCTTCCTGCGCCAGGTGACGGCGCGCGACGGCCAGAAGGAGTAGCGCCTGTGCTAGAGGGTCGCCCATGCGATCCTTCAACCGCGGCGCCCTCGACGCACGGCCGGTCACCCTCACCCCCGGGGTCAACAAGCACGCCGAGGGCAGCTGCCAGGTGGAGTTCGGCGACACGAAGGTGCTGGTGACGTGCAGCGTCGACGAGAAGGTGCCTCCTCACGTCTTCGGCACCGGCGGGGGTTGGGTGACGGCCGAGTACGGCATGCTGCCGCGCGCCACGCATGATCGAATGAAGCGCGAGGCGGCGCAGGGGAAGCAGGGTGGGCGCACGCTGGAGATCCAGCGGCTCATCGGCCGGGCGCTCCGGGCGAGCATCGATCTCAAGGCGCTGGGCCCCCGGACGCTGACGCTGGACTGCGACGTGGTGCAGGCAGACGGCGGCACGCGCACCGCGTCGATCACCGGCGCGTGGGTGGCGATGGTGCTCGCCTTACGGAAGCTGAAGAAGAAGGGCACCATGTCGCAGCTCCCCCCGGTGACGAACGTGGCGGCGATCTCCGTGGGCGTGGTGAAGGGAGACGTGGTGGTGGACCTCGACTACGAGGAGGACTCCACGGCCGAGGTGGACTTGAACATCGTGTCGCTCGAGGGCGGCCGGTTGGTGGAGGTGCAGGGCACAGCCGAGAACGGGCACTTCGATCGCACGCGGCTGGACAAGATGCTGGACGCGGGGACGGCGGCCATCGAGAAGCTGGTGGCGCTGCAGAAGCAGGTCCTCGGCTGATGCGGACGCTGGTCTTCGCGACGTCGAACCCGGGCAAGAAGAAGGAGCTCGAGGCGCTGCTGGGGCCGGGGTGGATCGTCAAGAGCGCGGCGGACTTCCCGGACGTCCCGGAAGTGGAAGAGGACCAGCCCACCTTCGAGGGCAACGCGGCGAAGAAGGCGCACGCCTTCGCGGAGGCGACGGGACTGCTGGCCCTGGCTGACGACTCGGGGCTGTGCGTGGACGCGCTGGATGGGCGGCCGGGCGTGCAGTCCGCCCGCTATGCGCCGGGGACGGACGGCGACCGGATCGCGAAGCTGCTGGGCGAGCTGAAGGACGTGCCGAGCTCCCAGCGCACGGCCCGCTTCGTGTGCGCGCTGTGCCTGGCGACCCCGGACGGAAAGGAGACCTTCACCCGAGGCACCTGCGAGGGGCGGATCATCGACGCGCCGCGGGGCGCCAACGGCTTCGGGTACGATCCCGTCTTCGAGCTGCCCAACGGCAAGACGATGGCGGAGCTGACGCGCGACGAGAAGTCCGCCGTCTCGCACCGCGGCGCCGCCTTCCGGGCGATGCTGGCGAAAATCCTCCCTCTCCCCCAGCGCGGGAGAGGGCCGGGGTGAAGGGAAGTAGCCCCGACTCACCGCCGCAGGTGCTCGACAGCGCCGGAGAGCAACTGGGCGATGCCCCGCTTCGGCACGTGCACGAGCTTCTTCCTCGCCGCACCCTGCGCGGAGTCCTGGTACTGGTTGGACACCTTGTGGTGGAGCTCGGTGGATCCCCAGAGCAGCACCACGTCTGCCCACGCGAGATCCGCCTTCGCCTGCTCGATGGGCCGGGCCTTCGTGCCGTCCACCAGGCGGAGCTCGATGGCGGCGCCGACGAGGCGCAGCAGCTCCTCACGGACCGATGGAGATCCTCCGACGATGACGAGCTTCGAGTACCCGCGCAGTCGGCAGGCCTCGAGGAGATCCCTCGCGGCGCGCTGGTTGTCGGAGCCTCCGCACCGCTGGCAGGTGCCCTTGGGCTCGCAGCGCACGGGCTCCTTCCCCGACGCCTTCGCGAAGGACACGCACTCCGGCGTGGCGCAGTGAAGGAAGAACCGCGCGCTCAGCGTGGCCTGGGCGCGGGCGAGCTTCTCGGTGGACAAGCGCGACTTCCCCGGACGCGTGAGGCCGGCCTCCTCCAGCGCGGCGCGGGCCTGCTTCTTCACGTCGGGAAGCGCGAAGCCGGCCTCCTTCAGCCAGACGTCGATCTCGACGTCGGCGCTCACCGTCGGGCGGCCCTCTTCACCGGGGCCAGCTCGAAGAGCTCCTCCTGCTCGGGGAGCAGCCCCAGGGCCTTCTTGATGGGGGCGAAGCTCTTCCGGTGGATCTCCAGCACGCCCAGGCGCGCGATCGCGTCGAGGTGCTCCGGGGTGGGGTAGCCCTTGTGGGAGGCGAAGCCATAGCCGGGGTACTTCGCGTCCCACTCGTGGAGGAGCCGATCTCTCGTCGTCTTGGCGAGGATGGCGCCCGCGGCGATGGACAGGCTCTGCGCGTCGCCCTTGATGATGCCGCGCTGCGGCTGGGGAATGCCGGGGATCTTCCGCGCGTCCACCAGCACGTAGTCGGGCGTGACGGACAGGCCTTCCACCGCGCGGCGCATCGCGAGAAGCCCTGCGTGGTAGATGTTCAGCGTGTCGATGTCCTCGAGCGACGCCCAGCCGACCGCCCAGGCGATGGCGTCGCGCTTGACGGCCTCGGCCAGCTCCTCGCGTTTCCCTTCGTCGAGGATCTTCTTGGAGTCATCGAGGTCCTTCAGCTTGTACCCACGCGGGAGGATCGCCGCGCCCGCGCAGATGGGGCCGGCCAGCGGCGCCATCCCGGCCTCGTCGACGCCGGCGATGTGCACGTAGCCCTCTTCCCAGAGCGGGGTCTCGAACTTGAGCATGTGCCGCAGGCGCTGCCCCTCGGCGCGGTTCTCCGCCTGGCGGGACTTCAGCGCTTTGAGCAGCGCCTGCGCACCCTGGCGGCCGTCTTCCTCGAGCTGCGCGAGGACGCGCCGCGGCACGCTCCTGCCGTCGACCAGGTAGCGCTGCCGCAGCTCGGCGAGCGGCGCGGACTCCGGAGGGGACCGGCGGGCCACGTCGGCGAGGGGTTACTGCAACTGGAGGGTGGCTGCGCGAGGGGTGACGGACGAGCTGCACTCGCCGCCGATGAAGGTGAACTCGGCCGTCTGCGTGCGCAGATCGTTGAACTGCCCCTGTACGCGGACGATGCCCGGGCCCTTGTCGGTGACGATCACCACGCCGTCTCCATCGGTGGTCAGCACCACTTCTTCGTTGGTCGCGAGGTAGGTGACGACGACGCCCGCGTTGTACTGGGGCATGCCCGACTTATCGAGGACGGTGACCGGGACCTTCGCGCCGATCTCCGCGCAGTTGACGCGGCCGCGGCCACCGTCGGGCAGCGTGGCGTCATAGCCGCTGCAGCCGGCGAAGACGGAGGCGAGAGACAGGACCGCGAGGGCACAGAGGAGGCGCATGGGGGAAGCGACCTACACCCCTCGTCCGGCGGTTTCAACGGGGGCGGCGTCAGCGTCCCAGGGGGCGCCCAGCCAGGCCTGGTACGCGGCCTTCTGCGCGTCGGTGGGGTTCTCCACCCGCGCCAGCCACACCGCGTCGGCGGGCCGCGCGCCCAGCACCACCGGCACCTCGAGCAGGCGATCTCTCCGGAAGAGGGTCAGCTTCACCGTCTCGCCGGGCCTCTTGTCCTCGCAGCGCGAGAGGAGCTGCCCCGCGTCGCACTTGAAGCCGTCGAGCGCGACCACCTCGTCGTCGGCGTAGATGCCGGCTTGCATCGCGGGGGAGCCGTCGAACACCGTGGCGATGGTGGAAGAGCCCTTCGTCGCCACGCCCAGGTAGCCCGGGTTCTTCTCGCCCTTGTTGCGCGGCGGCGTGCCGCCCTTGTCGCCGGTGGACTCCCGAGGCCGGAACTTCGCCTCCAGGCCCACGTGCGAAAGGACGGACAGATCCAGCTCGTCGACGCTCCGCAGCGCGCGATCGAAGAAGGGCTTGAGGTTGATGCCGGCCACCTCCTGCGCCGCGGCCTCCACGCCGTCTTCGGGTACGCCTGACTCGTCGCCAAAGCGCTTCCACAAGAGCCGCTGCACGTCGTCGAGGCTCCTCTCGTCCTTCGTCGCCTGGCGAATCGTGAGATCGAGCAGCGCGCAGACCAGCTCGCCCTTCAGGTAGTAGCTGACCGCGGTGTTGGGGGTGTTCTCGTCGGGCCGGTAGTGCTTGGTCCAGGCGATCATCGACGCGTCCACCAGCGGCAGCACCAGGCGGCCCGGCGTGGTGTGGAGCGAGGTGAAGGACTCGCCCAGGCGCGTCAGGTAGCGGGGAGCCGTCATCAGCCCCGCGCGGCGCGTGACGAGGTTGTCGTAGTAGCTGGTGCAGCCCTCGAACCACCAGAGCAGCTGCGTGTAGTTCTCCTGGGCGTAGTCGAAGGGCACCAGGCGTCGCGGCTTCACCCGCTTCACGTTCCACAGGTGGAAGTACTCGTGCGCGGCCAGGGTGAGGAAGTCCTCCCAGCCCTTGGGCGACGAGAAGCCGCTGCGCGGGAAGAGCAGCACGGTGGACGCCTTGTGCTCGAGGCCGCCGCGGCCCTTGTCGGTGGCGTGCACGATGAAGACGTAGCGCTGCATGGGCAGGCCGCCGAACATCGTCGCCTCCGTCTCGATCAGCCTGGTGAAGTCGGCGACCAGCTTCTTCTCGTCGAGCTGCGGCTCACCCCAGAGGACGACCTCGTGCGGCACGCCGGCGGCGGTGAAGGGGATCGGCGTGTGCGGGCCCACCTCGAAGGGCGAGTCCACCAATTCGTCGTAGTCGCGCGCGACGTACTCCCGGCCGGACATGGGCAACGCCACGGAGACGCGCCAGTCGGCGAAGGGCTCGACGGTGACGCGGTGCTCTGCGCGCCGCAGCACCTCCGCGTAGAAGAAGAGCGTCGCCCCGTTGAAGTAGCCGTGCGTGCCGTCGAGGTGGCTGGTGCGCACGGTGAGCTCGTTCGCGTACACCTTGTAGACGCAGCGCACCGGCTTGTTGGCGGCGCGGATGAGGAAGCTGCGCTTGTCCGCCCGCTCGAAGGGCACGGAGAAGCCGGCCTCGTCCACCACCTTGAACTCCTGCACGTGGCGCGCGTACTCGCGCACCAGGTAGCTGCCCGGCGTCCACACCGGGAGGCAGACGGTCAGCGTCTCTCCCGCGGGTGGGAAGGAGGCCTCCACCTCGAAGAGGTGCGAGTGGGGCCGGGGCATCGAGACGCGGTAGCGGATCGGCGCAGACATGGGGCGGCTGGTTCGCACCCGCCGGGCCCCGGGTCAAGCCACTCAGAGAGGCGTCTGCGCGCCGGTGCCGGTGTGCTTCGTGCGCACGTAGTCGTCGCGGAGGCGGGGCTCGAGGCCGTGCCGCTTCTTGAAAGCGTCCCACGAGGACTGGAGGCGCTCGTCGCGCGCCTCCTTCGTCTCGCCGCGCCCGCGCAGCACGTGCGCCATCTCGGCCTCCAGCGGATCCGCGGGGACCACCGGAGGCGGCTTCGGGCCGGCGAGGCGCTCAGCCAGCAGGTCCAGCACCTCGTCCGTCCACCACGGCGCGGACGAGTTGTGCAGCACCGTCTCCAGCGCGTCCACCCCGGCCTGCGTGATCGCGGCGCTCTTGCGGTCCTGCAGGAGCCGCAACATCTGCGGGAGCGTCTCGTCGTAGGACGGCGTCGCGACGAAGATCGCCTCGAGCTGCTCCAGGGTCTCCTCCGGCAGGGGCGCGTCCTCGCCCCGGTCCCGGTCATAGAAGGCGTGCGCGGGATCGGCCGCCGAGCGCAGCGCGTAGAGCCCGTCCCACCGGGTCGCGCGGCCCTTCACCGCGAGCATCGCCCAGTTCAATGTCGCCCGAGGAGGTGGTTGATTCTTCGCGCCGTCCTGTGGTGGGGCCTTCGCACGTTGCGCGGCGAGGGCGGCCTTCACCACGGTGGCCAACTCGGTTTCTTCCCGGACATCCTCCGGGTACCGGGTGCCGTAGGACCGCCCCACCGTGAACCAGCCCTTGCCGTCTCGGCTGAGAAAGGCGACCACGCGGCGACCCTCGACGTACGACGCCGGGGCGGGGCAGATGACGTTCGGGTTGAAGCGGACGGCGACGCCTTTCGCCGCGAGGCCCTTCCAGGTCTCGAGGATTCTCAGGCGCGCGACGTGGGATGAGTTCCGGTCGCCGTCCACACTTTCCCACTGCTCGACGGCCTCGACGTGGGCGAGCACAACCAACTCGGCCTGCTGCGTCAGGTCCCAGAGCGTCTGCGGGGCAATCGGGTACGCCCACCCCGCGAGCGGCGCGAGCAGGGTGGCGGCAATCCAGAGCGTTCGGCTCATGTAGCTCTCCGGCGGGCGAGACAACCGGCAGGAGCATCGTGTTCCCCGCGCGGAGGAAGCAAGGGCCGGTGTCTGCCTGCCCTCGCTGGCTGGCACGTCGAGGGCACCTGGCGAACACTCCGAGGGCACCTGGCGAACACGTCGAGGGCACTTGGCGAACACCCTGAGGGCACTTGGCGAACACTCCGAGGGCACTTGGCGAACACTCCGAGGGCACCTGGCGAACACTCCGAGGGCGCCTGGCGAACACTCAGAGCGGCCCGCCTGCCAGGTGAAACGGCCCAGGCATCTCCCGCTCAGCGGGCGCGCGGGTAGAGGCGGACACGGGCCAGGCGCACCGGCCACCTCGACGACGGCGTCGCGCCTTCCTGGGGCGGGCCGACGGCGCGCAGGACACGATCTCCGAGGAGGAACCGGTACTCCGTGGCGCTGCCCAGAAAGAGCCGCGCGCTCAAGGGGAGCGCCGGGCCGTCGCCGCCGAGGTGCAGATCCTCCGGTCGCACCACCAGCGTCGCCGGGCCCTCGGCCGCCGTCGTGCCAGGGGGCAGCGCGAAGCGCACCTCGCCCACGACGAACTGTCCGCCGTCCACCGCGCCGTCGAGTTGGTTGGCGCCGCCCACGAAGGTGGCCACGTACGGCGTCGCCGGCTCCCGGTACACCACGTCCGGCCTGTCGATCTGCTCGATGACGCCGCGGTTCATCACCGCCACGCGATCGGCAAGCGCCAGCGCCTCGTGTTGATCGTGCGTGACGAAGATCATCGTGGTGCCCAGCCGCGCGCGCAGGGCGGCGATCTCCCCGCGGAGCTCCTCGCGCAGCGCCGCGTCGAGGTTGGAGAGCGGCTCGTCCAGGAGCAGCACCTTCGGGTTCGCCACCAGCGCCCGCGCGATGGCGACGCGCTGGAGCTGTCCCCCCGAGAGCTGCTGAGGGAGGCGCGCTCCGAGCGTCGACAGCCGCACCCAGCCCAGCGCCTCCGCCACCCGCCGCTCGATCTCCGGCTTCGCGACGCGCTTCAGTTGCAGCGGGTAGGCCACGTTCTCCGCCACCGTGCGATTGGGCCACACCGCGTAGCTCTGAAACACCATGCCCAGGCCCCGGCGCTCGGGAGGCACGCTGCCCCTGGGCCCGTCGACCTCCTGGCCGTCGATGGAGATGAGCCCGCGATCGACCCGCTCCAGGCCCGCCACCATGCGCAGCGTCGTCGTCTTCCCGCAGCCGGACGGTCCCAGCAGCGCCACCAGCTCTCCGGTGGCGATGGAGAGGCTGACGCCCTTCACCACCTGGGTGGCGCCGTAGGCCTTGTGTACGTCAGCGAGCTCGACCGAGGCCATGTCAGCGCGCCGCCTTTCGGGTGAGCCAGGCCTGCGTGGCCTGCGCGGCGAGGAGCAGCAGCACGAAGGCGCAAGCGATCACCGCCGCGGCGCCGGGATCCGCGTAGCTCTGCAGCTCGAACAGGAGCGTCCCCAGCACGTCCGCGCCCGTGGGGATGAGCAGCACGCTCAGGGTCAGCTCCGTCATGCACACCAGGAAGGTGATGAGGAAGGCCGCGCCCAGTGCGCCGCGCAGCTGGGGCAGGGTGGCGTCGACGAAGGCCCGCGCGCGGGAGGCCCCGAAGATCCGCGCCGCCTCCGCGAGGCTGGGATCCACCTGCGCCAGCGCGTCGGAGGCGTTGCGCGCGCCGAAGGCGAGGTGCTTCACCGTGTAGGCGATGAGCAGCATCCACAGCGTGTTGCCGACCGCCAGGACGAAGGCCACCCGCTCGAAGGCGATGAAGCGGATGTCCCGCGAGAAGGCGATGAGCAGCGAGAGCGCGAGGACGGTGCCCGGCACGGCGTAGGGCGCGCCGGCGAGCAGCTCCAGCCACCGGCGTCGGGTGGACGCCACCGCCAGGCCCAGCGCCGTCACCAGCAGGGCGGCCGAGAAGGCCAGCACCACGCTCCTTCCCGCCGCGGAGATCGTCCTCGGGTTCGCCAGCACCGCGCCCCAGTGCTTCGTGGTGAGGCCCTCGAGCTGTCCCCACACCGGCTGCACCGAGGTGAGCGCCACCGCCAGCAGCGGCAACACCACCAGCACCAGCGCGAGGACGACGGCCAGCGTGGTGAGGGGGGCGCGCCAGGGGCCGAGCGGCATCGGACGCAAGGAGAGCCCCTTGCCCGACGACAGCCGCACCTCCCCCTTGCGCGTGAGCCACCGGCTCAAGAGCAGCACGGCGCCCGCCAGCACCAGCAGCTCCACCGACAGCACCGCGGCGCGCTCCAGGCCGCCCGCGCCCATCAACACCTCGCTGTAGATGCGCGTCGTCAGCGTGGGCGTGGGGGGCGTCGCCGTCACGCCGAGGAGGTAGGGCACCCCGAAGGCCGAGGCCGCGAAGAGGAAGGTGAGGGCGGCGCCCGAGAGCGCGGCGGGCAGCGCCAGGGGCAGCGAGACGGTGAGGAGGGCGCGCGCGGGCGAGGCGCCGGAGATGCGGGCGGCTTCTTCCAGCGACGAGTCGATGCGCGAGAGGGCCGCGGTGGTGGCGAGGAAGACCAGCGGCAGCCCCGCGGAGCCCAGGACGAAGGCGATCCCCAGGGCCCCGTAGATGTCGAAGAGGCCCGCCCCCAGCGCGAGGTTGAGCAGGCCCGCCTTCGGGTTGGCCAGGGACACCCAGCCCATCCCCAGGATGAAAGGCGGGATGGCGGCGGGCAGCGTGAAGGTCGCCTTCAGTGGCCTCTTGAGGGCGAGATCGGTCCGCACCAGGAGGAGTGCCAGGGGGACGCCCACGAGGAAGGCGAAGAGGGCCGCGCCGAGGGAGGTGAGCAGCGTACCGCCCAGCGCGCGTGCTGCGTCCGGGCTGGTCCATGCCGCCACCCACGCCACCTCCTGCGAGCGCGCAGCGCGGCCCAGAAGGAGCAGCAGCGGCAGCCCGGCGAAGAGGAAGAGGCCCCCGGCGAGGACCGCGCTGGGCCAGCGGCGCGTCATTGGGAGAAGGCCTTGCTGAAGTCCGACTTCACCCGCGCGCCCTCGGTGAGGCCGCGTTGCAGCACGTCGGCGCCCCACGGCTGGCTGCGCCCCACCAGGTCGCTCAGCGAGAGGATGTCCCTCGGGCCCGGGACGCGTGGATCG
Organism: Myxococcota bacterium; assembly: GCA_040752975.1. GTDB lineage: Bacteria > Myxococcota > Myxococcia > Myxococcales > Myxococcaceae > JADLDB01. The sequence goes on along the minus strand of JBFMHF010000005.1, from coordinate 23,209 downwards.
ACGGCGTGCATGTCGCCCGGCGTCGCGATGATCGCCTGCAGCTTCGGCGAGAGCAGCGCGTCCACCACCGCCTTGGCCGCCTCGGGGTTGCGCGCCGTGGAGAGGATCGCCGCGTACCCGGGGATCAGCACCGCGCCGTCCCTGGGCCAGGCGATCTCGATCGGGCTCCCCTTCGCCTTCGCCGCCAGCGCGTTCTCGAGCAGCAGCACCCCCACCTTCGCCTCGCCGCCCTCCACCTTCTGCAGCACCGCCGCGTTGCCGCCCGCCACCCGCGCTCCGTTTTCCCGCAGCGACGTGAAGTAGGACGGGCCGTACTTTGCGTCGAGCAGCACCGCCCAGGTGAAGGCCGTGCCGCTGGTGAGCGGATCGCCCAGCGCGACTTCGCCGCGGAAGGCCGGGTTGGTGAGCGCCTCGAAGCTGGATGGCGGGGGCGTGCCCGCCCGGTGCACCAGCACCATCGTGGACAGCCGCACCGCGGCATAGTGCCCGTCGAGATCCGACAGGCCCGAAGGCGTCCGCAGGCCGTTGGGCGAGACGTAGCGCAGGAGGCGGCCTTCCTGCTTGAAGCGCTCGTAGAGGAACGGATCTGACGTGACGAGCACGTCGCAGGGGCTGCCGCCGGCCGCGAGCTCCGCTTCCAGCTTCGCCGTCACCTTCTCGCTGCCCGCCTGGAACCAGCGCAGCGTCACGCCGGGCAGCGCCTCCTGGAGGCCGGGCTCCAGCGCGTCGATCACGCTGCGGTACATCGAGGTGTAGATCCACACCTCGCCCGCGGGCCTGCCGGAAGCAGAAGGGCCGGCTCCTCCCGGCGCCGCCGTCTCGATGCGACAGGCGCAGAGCGTCAGAGCGAGCAGGGCGAGGAAGAAGCGCACGCGTGCGCCCTTGTACCACCCGGGGGGCGCGCGTCAGCCACCGAAGCGCGCGCGGACGTCCGCGGAGAGCGCCTCGGTGTCGGCGTTGAGGAGGAGCTCCCAGAAGGCCCGGTAGTAGCCGGCCCCCTCGCGCTTGCGCACCCGCAGCCGGTAGCCGTACCAGACGTCCTCCCACGTCCACGGGCCGGCGAGGATCGCCCAGAGCTCCGCGGGCGCGAGCGTCAGCACCTCGTCCTCGTCGCCGGCGAGGTTGCTCTCCACGCGCGCGGCCTGCCCGGGGGTGAAGTGGATGCGCCAGCTCCCCGCGCCCTCGGCCTCGAAGCCCGCCTTCATCGAGAGGTCCTTCGGCGCGCTGGCCGCCAGCAGCTTCCCGAAGAAGTGACGGAAGGCCTCGTCGAGCCGCGCGGGCTCCACGCCGTGCAGCGGACCGCGGAACTTCGCCACGGCCGCGTCCACCCGCGCGCGCTCCTGCTCCGCGTAGCGGCGAACGCCGTCGATCGTCGACGGCCACTCGGCGGTGAGGCGCTTGTTCACCGCGCCCAGCGACGGGCTCCACTCGTCGCCGGGTTCGAGGTGCACAAGGTGCGTGCCCAGCTTCGCCGCCAGCGGCAGCGCGTGGGCGATCGTCTCCGCCGCCGTCGGGCGATCGACGTAGTTCTTCCAGACCTGGGAGGCCTCCAGCAGCGCCCAGCTCGACGCGTGGGGCACCCCCTCCCTGGGCTCGAGCCCCTCGAGGCCGTCGGTGAAGCGCTTGAGACCCTCCACCTTCTTCTGGGCGCAGCGGGCCTCGAGCGTCGCCTCGTCGCCGGCGAAGCCCGTGGGGTACGAGGAGGCGCCCGCGTAGGGAAGGAAGGCGAGGTCGATGGGGCCCAGCCGCCGTCTCACCTCGCGGTAGCCCTCGAGCGACAGCGCGTTGTCGTTGCCGTGGTACACGCGCACGCCGTCGGCCTCGAGGACGACGGAAGACACTTCCCACCCGCGATCGTGTGGCACCAGCGTCAACCGGAGCCCCGGAGCGATCTCGCGCGTCTCCCAGGCGGGCAGCGGCGTGACGTGGGTGAAGCCCGCGCGCGCCAGGCGCCGCTCCAGCACGCCGGAAGGGAAGGGGCAGAGGAAGGTCGGCGTCGCCTTGCGCAGCTGGGCGAGCGTGTCCGGCCCGCTGTGATCCGTGTGCGCGTGCGAGAGGATCAGAAAGTCCGGCGGCGGCAGCGTCGAGGCGTCGGGGTAGGGCGGCGGGGGGTAGCGAAACCAGGCCCCTCCGAAGACGGGCTCTGCGAACCAGGGATCGACGAGGATCGTCCGGCCCGCGGCGTTGAGGTACAGCTGCGCGTGGCCCAGCCAGGTGACGAGCATGCCGGGTGACTCTACGTCACGCCCGTGACGCCGGCCGCCTGCTCTTTCACCACCGCCGTCCAGTACTCGCGCCCGTAGTACTGCCGCATCATCCCCAGCTTCTTCCCGTCCTTGAACAGCACGAAGGCGGGGATGCCGGCGATGCCGAAGCGCCGCGCCAGCTCGGGGTATTCGTACGCGTTCACCTTCACCACGCGGACGCCGGCGGGCAGGTCGGGCAGCAGCTCGGGCAGCTCGCGCGCGAAGACTTCGCAGTTGGGGCAGTCGGGGCCCCAGAAGTACGTCACCACCAGCGGCCCGGGGCGGGCGATGAGCTGGTCGAATGTGTCCGGTGTCGCGTGCTCAAGCGGGAGGCTCATGGCCTGCCTTCTCTAACCGCATGCGGCTTGACGCGCCGGCCTGATGCACGGTACGTGTCCTATTACTTTGCGAGTGATTCTCAAAATCGCAGCTCTCGGGGCGATGGCGCTGACGCTGGGTGGGTGCCCGGGCGCGAAGACGGAGCCGGACGGCGACGCCAGGCGGGCGGTGCTGAAGGCCGTGGGGGAAGACGTGATCCTCCCCACGCTGGAGGGCTTCCTCACCGAGGCGCGCTCGCTCGAGCAGGCCAGCGCCGCCTACGCGACGGCCCGGGCGTCCGGGCCGGCTACCGGGGAGCTGGCTGCCGCGCGCGACGCCTTCCGCGCGGCCTTCGTGCGCTGGCAACTGGCGGAGGTGTTCCAGGTCGGCCCGGCCGGCGCCACCGGGACGATGACGGGCGGGCTCTCGCTCCGCGACACGATCTACTCGTGGGCGGTGGTGAACACCTGCCGGGTGGACACGCACCTGGTGGACAGGGCGTGGGAGGCGCCGGGCTTCTTCGACACCGCCCTGGTGACGTCCACCGGCCTCGACGTCGTGGAGTACCTGCTCTTCGGCGAGTCGTCCGCCAACACCTGCGAGGCGAGCGCGCCGATCAACGCGAACGGCACCTGGGCGGCCCTCTCCGCCGACGAGCTGGCGCGCCGGCGGGCCGACTACGCGAAGGCGGCTGCGGCGCACGTGGCGTCCACAGCCGGGCGGCTGGTGGCGGAATGGAAGGAAGGCGGCTTCCTCACCGCCTTCACCACCGCAGGACTCTCCGGAAGTCCCTTCCCCACCGCCCAGGAGGCGCTCGATCAGCTCTTCGCCGCGCTCTTCTACGTGGACTGGGTGACCAAGGACGACAAGCTGGCCAACCCGGCCGGGCTTACCGTCACCTGTCTCAACATGGCCTGCCCGGCGCTGGCGGAGGCGGTCCCCTCGGGCCTGTCGCGCGAGGCCCTGGTGAAGAACCTCGAGGCGGCCCGGGCCCTCATGCACGGCAGCTTCACCGGCAGCGGCCAGGGCTACGACGCGTTGCTCGTGGCGCGGGGCGCGGCGCCGCTCTCGCAGCAGATGGTGACGGCCCTCGACGAGGCGATCGCCTCGGTGGCGACGTTGACCGTCCCCGTCGATCAAGCCGTCGTCTCGCAGCTCGATGACGTCAAGGCCGTGCACGCCAGGGTGAAGGCCTTCACCGATCTCCTCAAGTCGCAGTTCGTCACCGTGCTCAACCTCCGCGTCCCCCAGGAGGGGGCCGGAGACAACGACTGAAATCAGAAGGGAAGGAACCCCATGCGCCTCGCCTCCGTCTCCATCGCCGCTGCGCTCTTCGCTCTCCTCGGGTGTGGCGGAGCCGCGAACAACGCCGAGTGCCTCGGGGGAGACACCTACCCCGACGAGGGCTTCGCGACGAACGCCGCCGCCGAGCTCTCCCTCCGCGCGCAGCTCAAGGCGCTCAACGATCGCATGAAGGCCGCCGAGGCCGATCTGCTGGTCAAGCCGACCGCCGCCGAGCTGCAGGCCCTCTACGAGGCGGGCAGCCCCAGCCTCTCGTCGGTGGCGGCGCCGAGCTTCTCGGCGACGATGCCCGCCCTGTTCACCGCCTTCGAGGCCGCCGCGGGCAACACCTGGACGCCGGCTGAGCCGCCGGTTGGCGCGGGCGGCCAGTTCGGCACGTGGATTTTCTCTGAACGGGGCGTCGATCTGCGCCAGGCCGAGGAGAAGGGCTTCTTCGGGGCCGGGCACTACGCCGAGGCCGTGCAGTTGATGAAGGGCGACGTCACGCCGGCCACCGTCGATCGCATCCTCGCGCTCTACGGCGCCAACCCGTCCTTCCCGATGGACGACAAGGCGATGGTGAATCCGGACGTGCACTCCGCGGTGTACGCCAAGCGGCGCACCAACCCGGCCGCAGCGACGCCAGGGCCTTACCTCGCCATCAAGCGCGCCTTCATCGACGCGCGGGCGGCGGCGGCGAAGGGGACTGCCTGCGCGGCGACGAGAGACCAGGCGTTCGCCACCATCCGCGCGGAGTGGGAGCGCGCGCTGATCGGCACCGTCGTCTTCTACTTGAATGACGCGGCGGCGAAGTTGGAGCGCAACAACGCCACCGCCGCGGAGAAGGCGTCGGCCCAGCACGGCTATGGCGAAGGGGTCGCCTTCCTTCAGGGACTGCGGGCAGTCCCGCCCGACGCGCGGGTGATCACCGACGCGGAGATCGACGACGTGCTGTCCACCGTCCTCTCGCCCTGGGCGCAGCCGGCCACCGCGTACAAGCTGCAGACGGATCCGATCTCCAGCGTGCCGCACCTCGCCACCGGCATCGGGAAGATCCAGAGCGCCTGGAACTTCACCAGCGACGAGGTCGCGAACTTCAAGGTCAACTTCTGATGTTCGCGAAGGTCCGCGCCACGCTGTCCGAGCCGGTCGACGTCGCCAGCCTGGCGATGCTGCGGACCGTCTTCGGGCTCTTGATGTGCGCGGGCCTGGTGCGCCTGCAGCTGACCGGCTGGGTGGAGCCGCTCTTCACCGCGCCGCGCTTCACCTTCACCTACCAGGCCTTCGCGTGGATTCCCCACCTGCCGGCCGCGTGGGTCAGCGGCGTCATCTGGCTGGCGGCCGCGGCGGCCCTGGCCTTCGCGCTCGACCTCTTCCCGCGCGTCTCGGGCGCCGTCTTCGTCGCCCTGTTCGCCTGGCTGCAGCTCTTCGACGTCACCAACTACCTGAACCACTACTACCTGGTGGTGCTGCTCGGCGCGCTCCTCACGGTCCTGCCGACCAGTTGGCGGCACGGTCAGGCGCCGCGCTGGGTCCTGTGGCTGGTGCGCTTCCAGGTGGGCATCGTCTACTTCTACGCGGGTCTGGCCAAGGCCGGCAGCGACTGGCTGCTGCACGCCCAGCCGCTCTCGATCTGGTTCGCGGCGCGCACCGAGACGCCCCTCATCGGGCCCCTCCTCGCGCAGCCGTGGGCCGCGTACGCGGCGGCGTGGTTCGGCTTCCTCTACGACTTGACGATCGTCCTCTGGCTGTCGTGGCGGAAGACGCGGCCCTTCGCCTACCTGGTGCTGCTCGTCTTCCACACGCTCACCTTCGTCTTCTTCGACATCGGGATGTTCCCGTTCATCATGTCGACGGCGGCGTTGATCTTCTTCCCGCCCGACTGGCCGCGCCGCTTCCTCGGGCGGTGGCCGCGCTCCGCTGACTCCCTCGCTGCCCCGAGGCCGATCGCCGCGCCGGTGATGGCGTTGGTGGCGGCGTACTGCGCCTTCCAGCTCCTCTTCCCGCTGCGTCACTTCGTGTTGCCGGGTGACGTGCTGTGGAACGAGGACGGCATGCGCTGGTCCTGGAAGGTGATGGTGCGCGAGAAGAACGGCGCGGTGACGTACCGGGTGAGAGATCCACGATCCGGGCGCGAGTGGCAGGTGAGCCCGAGCGCGTACCTCCTGCCGCGGCAGGCCAATGAGATGAGCGGCCAGCCCGATCTCATTCTCCAGCTGGCGCACCACGTGGCGCGTGACTTCGCCGCGCGCGGCGTCGCCGACGTGGAGGTCCGCGTCGACGCGTGGGTGTCGCTCAACGGCCGGGCGCCCCGGCTGCTCGTCGATCCTTCGGTGGATCTCGCGAAGGTGGAGGACTCGGCGTGGGGCGCTGCGTGGGTGATGCCTGCGCCCGAGGAGCCGCCGCTCCCGGCCCTCCGCTCCCGGGAGGTGACGGCGTGGCGCTGACGTCGCTTGCCCTCTGTGTGGCGCTCGCTGTGGCCCCGTCGACGTCCGGCAACTCCGGGCCCGCCTCTGCCGCCGGGCTGGAGCAGGAGCCTGCCGCGGGTCAGCCTGAGACGGTGCCGTTGGACTCTTCCGCCGCCGAGCAGGCCCCCCTGGGAGAAAAGGGCGGGGAGGAGCGCGGTGCGCCCGATGGGGGCGCCCAGGTCGAGCGGCTGCCCGCCGAGGCGGTCGACGCCGGCGTGGCCCCTGCGCGCGAGACGACGGTGATTGGCCAGCGGCTGGTGGACGTGCGGCGCGTCGCCGGCTCGGCCCAGGTGATCGGCCGCCAGGAGCTCGAGCGGGCCGAGTCCAACGACATCAACCGGGTGCTGCAGAGCGTTCCCGGCGTCTACGTGCGCGAAGAGGACGGCTTCGGCCTGCGGCCCAACATCGGCCTGCGGGGAGTCAACGCGGATCGCTCGAGCAAGGTGACGCTGATGGAGGACGGCGTGCTGTTCGCGCCCGCGCCGTACTCCGCGCCCGCGGCCTACTACTCGCCCCTCGTCACCCGCATGGTGGCGGTGGAGGTCTTCAAGGGCCCGGCGTCGATCCAGTACGGCCCGCAGACGATCGGCGGGGCGATCAACTACCGCACGCGCCCGCTGCCCCAGCAGCTCGAGGGAGATCTCGATCTCTCCCTGGGCAACTACGGGACCGGGAAGGTGCACGGCGCGGCCGGCTACGGTACCGAGCGCTGGGGCGTGCTCCTCGAGGGCGTGCACCTGCAGTCGGGGGGCTTCAAGCAGCTCGACGGCGGCGGCGACACCGGCTTCGACAAGAACGAGCTGATGTTCAAGGCAGGGTGGGCCTCCGATCCGTCGGCGCACGTGCGCAACGCCTTCGAGGTGAAGCTGGGCTTCGCCAATGAGCTCTCCAACGAGACGTACCTGGGCCTCGCCACCGATGACTTCCAGCAGACGCCGCAGCGCCGCTACGCCGCCAGCGCGGACGATCGCATGGAGTGGTGGCGCACGCAGGGCGCGCTGACGCACCGGCTGGCCGTCGGGGAGTGGCTCGAGGTGTCCACCACCGCCTACCGCCACGACTTCTCGCGAAACTGGCACCGCTTCGACCACTTCTCCAACGGCCCCGACGTCTACAACGTCCTCGCGTACCCCTCCGGGACCAACGCGCTGTACCGCGCCATCCTCGCGGGTGAGGAGGACTCCGCGGGCGACGATCAGCGGCTGGTGATCCTCGACAACCAGCGCCGCTTCGTCTCGCAGGGCGTGCAGCTCGACGCGACCGCGAAGTTCGCGACCGGCCCCATCTCCCACGAGCTGGAGCTGGGTGCGCGCTTCCACCACGACGAGATCTCGAGGCACCACGTGGGCAACTTCTTCGACATGCGCAGCGGCACCCTGGTGTCGTCCGGAGACGCGCCGGAGCTGCTCACCTCGAACGTGGCGTACACGCGCGCCTTCTCGGGCTTCCTCGCCGATCACCTGAGCTGGGGGAGGCTCCTGGTGTCCCCGGGCGTGCGCGTGGAGGGGATGGGACTGGGCTTCGGCGACGAGCTCTCGGGGAGGAGCGTGAACTCCATCAGCGCGGTGCCGCTGTTCGGCCTGGGGGCCGTGTACGGCTTCGACTTCGGGCTGTCGGTGTTGGCCGGCGTGCACCAGGGCTACTCACCGGTCGCCCCGGGGCAGGATCCCTCGGTGCAACCCGAGCGCGCGTTGAACTCGGAGGCCGGCGTCCGCTACGCGAAGAATGGCCTGCGCGCCGAGCTGATCGGCTTCTGGAGCGAGTACCAGAACATCACCGGGGAGTGCACCGGCAGCACCGGCTGCACCAGCGACGAGATCAACCAGCAGTACAACGGCGGGCGCGCGCGGGTGCTGGGGGCCGAGGCGCTGGGGAGCGTGCGCCAGCGCCTCCCGCTGGGCTTCGTGCTGCACGCCGACATCGCCTACACCTTCACCCACGCGCAGTTCCTCTCGGACTTCACCTCGCAGAACCCGATCTGGGGCGCGGTGCAGGCCGGCGATCAGCTCCCGTACATCCCTCAGCACCAGTGGCAGCTGCGGCTGCGGGGACAGCGGGGCCCCTTCGAGCTCGGCCTGGGCGCGATGTACTACGGAGAGATGAGGGAGCTGGCCGGGCAGGGTGCCGTTCCCGAGCTGGAGCGGATCCCCGGGCGGGTGCTCCTGGACGCCACCGCGTCGGTCGAGATCGGCGCAGGGCGCGTCTACTTCACCGCCACCAACCTCCTGAACCAGTCGGCCCTGGTGTCCCGCCGGCCGATGGGCGCGCGGCCGCAGGCGCCGCTGTTGGTGCAGCTCGGCTTCAAGTACGCGTTCCGCTGACGATCACGAGCGGTACTCGGCCACGTTGGCCTGGATGGTCGCGGTGATGTCCTCGAGCGGGAGATCGTTCAGGTCGCCCTCGAAGGGGTCCTCGATCTCCACGCCGATCTCCTCGATGCCCAGAAGCACGTAGGTGACGGCGAAGACGATGGGGATCGTCGACCACCCGAAGTTGGCCAGCATGGCGAAGGGCAGGGTGGCGCAATAGGCGACCAGCGATCGCCGCAGGTGCACCACGTAGGCGAAGGGCAGGGGCGTTTTGTGAATGCGCTCGCAGCCGCCGATGATGTCGATGAGCTGGTGCACGTCGTGCTCGAGCTGCACCAGCACGAAGTCGCTGATGCCCCCGGCGTCGCGCACCGCGCGGAGGTGAAAGCTGATGCGCTGGGCCACCGCGGTCGCCCGGTGCTTCTTGCCGCGAATGAAGTCGGCGTCGTCGGCCTCGAGCCCCGTGGGCTCCCAGGTCCTCCCGCGCAGGGAGAACATGCTGACCTCGGGGAAGGCCGCGTCGAGCGCGAGGACGCGCCGGAGCTGCTCGGGGTGCTTGTCGAGGTGCACCGTCGCCATCCGCGCGAAGTTCCGGCAGGTGTTCACCATCGCGCCCCACAGCTTCCGTCCTTCCCACCAGCGGTCGTACGACTGGTTGGTGCGGAAGACGAGCAACAGGCCCAGCGCCACCGAGAGGATGCCGTGGATGGTCGTCGCCTGCGGCACCGACATGGGCGTGACGTACACGTGCACCAGGGTGATCACCGCCGCCACCAGCGTCACCGCCAGCGCGCGCCAGGCGATCACCGAGAAGCGCGTTCCGTGAATGCCGATCAGCGCCCGGCGCCAATTGTGTGGATCGTAGTCGATCATCGCGACGCGGCTGTCTCTAGAGCCCCTTGTCGGGGTCGAAGGTGTCGTCGCCGACCGAGGCCTTCTTCACGTTGGAGAACTCGAAGCGCTCGAGCAGCTCGCCCGAGGCGTCGAAGCCTTCCACCCGCGCCGGCACGCCCGCGGCGACGTCGGTGCAGATCCGCGAGCTGGCCGAGTCGAAGCCCTGGCCCTTGTTGGGCATCACGTACAGCGAGCAGAAGTAGCCCTTGGCGTCCCACCCCTCGTGCTTGACGGTCATTCCGCCGTTGGCCTTCGCCTTCGCCTGGTCACGCTCGAAGCGCTTGAGGAGGTTGCCGAGGCCCGACTCCTTCACCGTGTGGTTGGAGTCCTTCTTCGCCAGCCCGCTGTCGAGGCTGATCCACAGGCGCCCGGCGATGCTGAAGAAGCCCGCTTCGCGCACGCGGAACTCGTCGGCCTTCACCGCGGGGTTGTAGATGACCTTGCGGCCCTTCGCTGGACCCGCGACGAACTCGAGGCGCACCGCGAAGGGGTTCTCCCGCAGCGTGGTGGTGATCTGCTGCTCGTCGAGCAGCTTGCCGCCGACGCGCTCCTGCTTGGTCATCGTGTACGTGTACGTGCCCAGGGCGGCCACGGCGCGCTGGCCCATCTTCACCAGCTCCTCGCTGGGCGTGGTCGTCATGAAGGTGGCCAGCTCGTCCTTCGACATCTTCGCCACGCGCGCGCGGCGATCGGCCTCCGACAGCTCAGTCAGCTTCGGAGGTGGTGGCTGGACGACTTCGGGAGCAGGGGCCTCGGCGACGGGAGCTGCTGGCCCGCCGTCTGACTGGGCGAAGGCGGGGAAGGCGAGGGCGAAGGAGAGGAGGAGCGCGGGGAGAGGCTTCATCGGCGCGGCAGTCTGCCCGGAGCCGGCGGGGGTGGGAAGCATCAGGGCCGGTTGGGGACGAACTTCGAGTCGGTGCTGTCCGGCCGCACCAGGCCCTTGCTGTCCGTGTCGCCCGGGAGGATCTGCAAGGCGACTGATCCTTCGTTGTCCCCCAGGTAGGGGTCGAGGATCGCGAAGCGCGCGCCGGGGCCCTGCACCAGCACGTCGTCGCCGGGGGTCAAGACACCGAAGCGCCAGCGTGGGGCGTCCCCCGGGACGAGGAGGCGGTAGGCCACCCGGAGCGGGGTCTGCTCGCCCAGCTTCGCGGTCTGCTCGCTGCGCAGGAGGAGCCGCCGCGACTGGCCCGGCTCGAGGTCGAACAGGCGGGCCACCTCGAAGTCGAAGCACTCGGTGGCCGGAGAGATGGTGAGCGTCTTGCGCTGGGCCTTGCGGGCGAGATCCTCGAGCTCCAGCGTGAGGACCGTATCGGCCTTCACGTCGGTGCCGGGCTCGCAGTGGAGCCGCAGCGTGCGCGCGCCGCCGAACTGCAGCGCGTGGTGCGTGGCCATCTTGTGGAGGACACCCCAGCCGTCCTTCTCCTCGAGCCGCGCCAGCACGACACCCGCCCTGGGGTCGTCCGCTTTCAGCGTCAGGCGGTACTTGTGGGTCGACTCCAGGGGCACGTCCGGAGCGTGCAGCGCGCGGGGATCGATGACATGGCGCTTCGCGTCCAGCGTCAGGAGATCGGCAGCGGGCGCGGGTGGCGGGGCCGGGCTCTTCTTGTCGGCAGGCCGGGGGGGCGCGGTGGGCGCCGGCGTCGGCGCGGTGGGGGACGCGTCGACCCATTCCACCGGCGGGGGCTTCGTGGGCCGCGTGAGGGCCGGCCACACCAGCCAGATCAAGACGAAGAGCACCGCCACGCCGACGCCGATCGCCACCAACCGCGCCGGAGTCAGCCCCAACGGCGGTTCCGCCGGTGGTTGGGAGGGCTTGCGGGTCTTCCCCAGCCGGGGCGCGGTGACGGCGTTCGCCTCGGGTGGGGGCGGCCGCGGGTGGGCAGGGGTGAGATCGAGCCCGCTCGGCACCGGCGGGAGGTCAGCGTTGGTGGCAGGGACGGGCGGGAGGTCGGTGGTGGTGGGAGGAACCGGGGGCAACCCGCGATCGGTCGAGGCCGCGCGCATCGTGTCGGTGTCCGTCTCCACCAGCGCAGGGGACGACGCAGCCAGCGGATCGATGAGCTGGGTGGCGTCCGTGCGGACGGGGGGCAGGTCGTTGACCGTGGCGTCCGCGTTGGCGGCGCGCGCGGGCTTCTTGTCGGTCCCCGAGTCGTCGTGGCCCACGGTGCGATCCCCGGCGCATCCTCGATCGCTGGGCCGGGGCACGTCCACGTCCATTTCCTGACGCTTGAGCGCTATCCCGCAATTCCTGCGTCGTCAGCGATCGCCACGCAGGGCGTTTTCTGGGTGCTGCCCCGGCCGCAGCTGGGGCTGCCGCGGTCATTCCCCTCTGTCACAACTCGGTCATGCGGCCATATCAGTGGGCCTTCTTCGGTGACACGCGCCAAGAACTGCTGCTTCCTGCTGATGCAGAACCTGCGCGCTTTCCGGCCGCATTTTGCTGAAACCCCTTTGAATTCAGCCTACTGAGCGCGGGCGGAAGTATTGCAGCGCGGGCCGCGAGATCGTCCGTGGTGGTCGTTCATCCTGGTTCTGCACCGAGGGAAACCATATGAGTTCCATGCGTCAGGTTCTGTTGGCGGCGTCCTGCATCGTGGTGGCGGCCTGCACCGGACCCACCGGGCCAGCAGGGGCAAATGGCCAGGACGGCCGACCCTGCACCGTGAGGGACAACGGCAACGGCACGGCCACCATCTCCTGTCCCGACGGGACGAACGTGACGGTGACGAACGGTACGGATGGCACCGACGGCACCGACGGCACTGACGGGATGAACGGGACGTCGTGCACCGTGGCCGACGGTCCGGACGCGGGCCTCAAGACGATCAGCTGCACGGACGGCACCTCCGTCATCGTGTCCGACGGGCAGGACGGGCAGGATGCGAACGCCCTGGTCGACTTCACGAAGCTGACGGCCTTCGAACTCTCGCAGGAGGACTTCCAGGTCACCGTGCAGAGCGTGTCGAACGCGCCGCGTCCGGTGGTGAACTTCACCGTCCGGACCTTCAAAGGGGCGGCGGTGAGAGGGATCCCGCCCGCCTACTTTGCGGGCATCTCGTTGCTGCAGCTGGTGCCTGGAAGCACGACGTCGGGCGTCGCCCTCGACACCTGGGTTTCGCACATCACCAACTGCGCGACCTGCACGTCCACCACCGAGTCGGCGGACGCGACGTCGCTGGTGGACAACGGCGATGGCACCTACACCTACACCTTCAAGAAGGACGTGGTGAACCCGACGCCGTACGACGGTGGGATGGCGGTGGCCGGCGTGGCCTTCGACGCCAACGCGGTGCACCGCTTCGCCCTGCGCTTCGGCGACTCCGCGCGCGCCAACCCGTTCCGGCCAGTGGACGTGACGTTTGACTACGTGCCCGCGACCGGCGCGAACGTGGACGGGCAGAATGACAAGGTGAGCGCGGCCAACTGCCTCACCTGCCACACCCAGTGGCGGGCCAACGCGCTCAACCTGGGCGGGGCCACCCCGTTCCATGGTGGCCAGCGCTACGACGTGCGGTACTGCGCGGTGTGTCACAACAACCAGCGGAAGTACTCGGGCAGCAACATCGCGGGGAACGCGGTCATCGCGGAGCCCACCATCGACGGCTCGGGCAACATGACCCCGCCGGCCGGCCGCACCAACATCGCCGTGCTGCGCGGCGAGGCGATCATCGACCTCCCCGTCTTTGCCCACAAGATCCACGCGGGCGAGCACCTGACCCTCAAGGGCAACTACGCGGGCATGGGCACGGAGATCAACGAGTTCATGTTCCCGCAGGACATCCGGAACTGCACCAAGTGCCACAGCAACGCGGCGATGGCGGACAACTGGAAGACGAAGCCGAGCCGCCGGGCCTGCGGCGCCTGCCATGACGCGATCGACTGGACCACTGGCGCGGGGCACACGGCCGGCCCGCAGCTGAACGACAACATGTGCGCGAATTGCCACACCCCGAGCGGCAGCGCGCTCAGCGTGGTGGAGAACCACATCGCGGTGGAGCCGCCGGATCCGAACAGCACCTACGCGGGTGGCACCAACAACAACACGCACGCCTCGTACGTCGGGAACGTGAAGAACCCGCCGGCCGGCGCGCGCATCTTCTCCTACGATCTCAACTCGGTCACCACGGTCGCGCTGGGCGACGGCGGCGTGAACGCGCAGGTGCGCTTCCGCTTCATGGAGAACGACGCGGGCGTGGTGTTCAACGTCCCGGACGGTGGCAACAACCTGCTCGACAACTTCGTCGGCTCGCCCAGCGTGTACTGCGCGTGGGCCATGCCGCAGGACGGGAAGACGACCCCGGCGGACTTCAACGCGTCGGCCAGCGGCTACCTGAAAAACGTCTGGAACGGCACGGCGACGGGCACGGGCGCGGGGACGATGACGGGCCCTGACACGGGCGGCTACTACACGGTTCGCCTCACGGGCGCGACGATTCCGCCGACGGCCACCATGCTGACCTGCGGCATTGGCTACACCTACAGCCTGTCGTCGGCCCAGCCCTTCACTCAGACGAACGTGGCGGGCTACCCGTACAACACCACCACCAAGGTGGGCGGCCTCTCGATGCCCCCGCGCAACGTGTGGCGGGTGGCCACGGGCTACACCGGCCGTCGCGGGACGACCAACTCCGCCGCCGCCGGTGGGCAGATCGTCGAGTCGAAGCGCTGCAACGACTGCCACAACGAGATCGGCGTGGCCCCGACCTACCACGCCGGCCAGCGCAACGACGCGGCCACCTGCTCGTTCTGCCACACGCAGAACCGCACCAGCAGCGGGTGGACGGCGGGCTCCGAGTCCTTCGTGCATGCCATTCACGCTGCCAGCAAGCGGACGGTGCCGTACAACTGGCACGCGGTGGCTGAGACGACGGCAGAAGGTACGTCGGTGCGCGGCTTCTGGGGCGTCGAGTACCCTGGACGGCTGAACTACTGCGAGTCCTGCCACCAGCCCGGCTACTACGACTTCAGCGCGAGCTGGTACACCAGCAACGGCGGAGCGAACCTGAACAACCGCATGCTGCAGACGGTGGCGACCGGCACGTACAACGCGACCACTCCGACGGCGGACGGCGGAGTCCCCTCGCTCGCCTACTCGGTGTCGCCGTACGTCGTGGCGGACGGCGGCGTGAACTACGGCGCGGGGTACAGCTACAACGTCGGCACGCAGGTGATCACCGAGGCGGCCAGCACCACGCTGGTCATCTCTCCGGTGGCCAACACCTGCTTCGGCTGCCACGACTCGGATCCGGCGCGGCTGCACATGCAGAGCAACGGCGCGACCATCTACGGGACGCGCGCGGAGGCGGCGCAGAACGTCGAGCAGTGCTTGATCTGCCACGGTCCGGGCAAGACGGCGGCGATCAAGGAAGTGCACTACAAGTAGGCGCTTCGCACGCTGCATGACGTGAAGGAGGGGCGGCTCGCAAGGGCCGCCCCTCTTTGTCTTCGGGGCCACGCGCGCACCGAGTCGTCCGACCGGAAGCACGTCAAGCCAGGCGCGGTCCCTGGACCAGCGTGATGGCCCGGTAGCGAGCGAGAGCCAGCGTCAGCGCGCGCCTCGACGTGCCGGCCAGGGCGCCGCCGCAGCCCGGTATGAAGCGCGCTCTCTCCCACGGCCTCCTGTCGACCGGGGATGCGACACGGGCTAGTAGCAGTACTGTCCGCCGCAGCCCGAAGGCGTGCAGGGCTGCGTGTCGGTGACGGTCGTGCGACTCCCCCCGATGCAGGTGGGGACGTCGCAGACGCGCTCGCAGATGCCGCACTGGCACGAACCGCAGCTCTGGCTGCCGCAGAGCTGGCCCTCGGTGTTGCGGGTGCACGAGGTGGAGTCCGTCTGCGACCAGGACGAGGCGGTGCAGGAGCCGCCGCTGCAGACGTAGTCGGTGACGGTGCGCGACTGGCTGCCGGACTGTGCACAGGGGCCCGAGTAGGAGCAGGCGCTCCAGGAGCCATAGGTGGTGGTGCCGCAGGTGGTGCCGTTGGTGTTGCGGCTGCAGGCCTGCGTCTCGCTGCTGGTGGACGCGTTGCAGGACTCCGACTGGCAGGTGTAGGTCGTCACGCTGCGCGACTGGCTGCCCGAGTTGGCGCAGGTGCCGCCGTAGCTGCAGTTCCCCCACGAACCGTACGAGGTGGTGCCGCACGACTGGCCAGAGGTGTTGCGCGCGCAGCCAGCGGTGTCCGTCTCCGTCGAGGTGCTGGTGCCGCAGGTGCCCATCGGGGTGCAGGTGTAGGTCGTCACCGTGCGGGTGCGGCTGCCGGAGTTGGTGCAGGCGCTGCCGTAGCTGCACGCGCCCCACGCCCCCGTGGAGGTGGTGCCGCAGGACTGGCCGGTGGTGCTGCGAGAGCAGCCGGTGGTGTCCGTCTCGGTGGTGGCGTTGCTGTTACACGCGCCGCCCCCGCAGGTGTACGTCGTCACCGTGCGGGTGCGGCTCCCCGAGTTGGCGCAGGTGCTGCCGTAGCTGCAGGTACCCCACGCGCCCGTCTGGGTCGTGCCGCAGGACTGGCCGGAGGTGGTGCGTCCGCAGCCCGTGGTGTCCGTCTCCGTCGACGTCACCATGGTGCAGCTGCCCCCCTGGCAGATGGGATCGGTCCGCGAGCGGGTGCGGGTGCCCGTCTCGCTGCAGGGGGTGGCGTAGCTGCACGCGCTCCAGGTGCCGACGGTGCCGCTGCCGCAGCTGGTGCCTTCGGTATTGCGGGCACAGCCGGCGGTGTCCGTCTCGGTGGTGGTGGTGACGTTGCACATGCCGCTGCCGCACGTCGACTCGGTGCGGGTGCGGGTGCGGCTCCCTGAAGCCGCGCAGGCGTTGGGGTAGCTGCACGCCGTCCACGCGCTGTACGTCGTCATGCCGCAGCTGGCCCCGTCGGTGACGCGCGTGCAGGCCTGTGACTCGGGGGTGGAGGCGGACCCGCAGGTCCCGGTGCTGTTGCACGTCAAGTCGGTGCGGGTGCGCGTCTGAGTGCCGCTGGTGGCGCAGGTGCTGCCCGCGCTGCAGGTGCTCCAGGAGGTGTACGTCGTCTGGCCGCAGCTGGTGCCCGACGCCGCGAAGCCGTTGACGGGGCAGTCGGGAGAGGTGCCGGTGCAGCGCTCCTCGACGTCGCACCCGTTGGCGGCCGCCCGGCAGACCCGCGAAGTCCCCAGGAGAGCGCAGGTGCCGTTGGTGTTCGCGCCTGCCGCCACGCTGCACGCGTCGCACGCCCCGGCGCACGCGGTGTCGCAGCACACTCCGTCGACGCATTGGCCCGAGGTGCACTCCGTCGCGGCGCCGCACGCGGTGCCGTTGGGCTTCTTCGCCGCGCAGTACATGCCGCTGCAGTAGGTGTTGCTGGGGCAGCCGCTGCTGCACAGGATGGGGCAGTCCGCCAGATTGCCGTTGCACACCACCGTCCCGCCGCAGGCCGGGCTGCCGGGATCATTCGCCGGGGCCGGACGGCACGAGCCTTCCTGGTTCGGGAGGTTGCACCTGTCGCAGCTGCCGCTGCAGGCCGAGTCGCAGCACACGCCGTCGGCGCAGAAGGTGGATGAGCACTCCGCGCTGGACTGGCACGCCGCCCCGGCCGCCTTGAGCGGCTGGCACTGGCCGTTGGCGCAGTAGCGCCCGGTGGCGCACTGGCGGGTGGTGGTGCAGGTCGTCGGGCAGGAGCCGTTGACGCCGTCACAGGCGTAGGCCCCGCACGCGGGCTCCTGCGCATTCTCTGCCAGCGCGGTGCAGCGCCCCTCGCTGCCTGCCACCCCACACGTCTCGCAGGGGCCCGTGCAGGCCGAGTTGCAGCAGAAGCCGGAGGCGCAGAAGTTGGAGGCGCAGTCTGCGTTGGCGCTGCAGCGTCCGCCGTTCGACACCAGGACCTGACACGCCCCGTTGACGCACCGCTGGCCGGAGCCGCAGTCCACGCAGGCCTCTCCCGCCCTGCCGCACGCCGTCAACGAGTCACCCGCTTCGCAGGAGGCGCCGTTGCAGCAGCCCGTGCACGAAGTCGGGCTGCACGTCGGCCCTCCACCGCCTGCGCCGCCGCCGACGCTGCCTCCTCCACCGCCCACGCTGCCTCCGCCGCCACCCACCGCGCCACCGCCGCCGCCCACACTTCCGCCGCCCCCACCTGTCGCGCCGCCGCCTCCTCCTCCACCTCCGCCAGATTGGGGCGCCACACAGTTCGCGCCCGTCGAGTCGCACTGGTAGCCCTTGAGGTTGGTTGGGTCCACGCAGGCGGCAAGCGCCAGCGTGACAGCGCAGAAGATGAGGCAAGTGGCCAGCGAGGGAGCGGGGAAGCGGAGGCGCGATGTCATAGGGGAGGGTCGAGCGCCGAGAGCGCGGACGAAGGTCATTGTAGATCGCGCGCTCCACAACCGCCCTTCCCGCTGCGGGGGCTGTGCGTCGGTGTGGGACGGACGGCTGGCGCTTCGCACGTGGACAGCGCTCGAGCCCAGCGTGGAAGCGTCAGCCGGGGCGGCCGCGGCGTCTTCGTGCAGCAAGCGCGAGGAGCGCGAGTGCGGGACCGAGCCAGTCCACCGTCGTGCTGCACCCGCACCCTACGGCAAGGCTGCGGGGGTCCCCGAGGCCCGCGTCAGAAATCCCGCCGTCGTTGCCGGGCAGGGATCCGGCATCGCCCCCGCCATCCGCATCTCCACCGTCGATGGTGGCGCCCGAGTCGGGGAGCCCGGCGTCGTTCCCTCCGTCGAGGGTGACGCCTGCGTCCGGTTCGCCTCCGTCTGGGGGGCCACCGCCGGGGCCACCGTCCGGCAGGCCACCGCTGGAGCCGCCGTCTGACGAGCCGCCCCCGCTGCCTCCTCCGCTTCCGCCGCCGGTGCCTGTCCCGCCGTCAGAGCCGGAGCCACCGCCTGAGCCACCGCCGCCGCCACCACCGGCGCCGCCACCGCTGCCTGCGTCGCCCCCTCCGCCTCCCGCGCCCGCGTCAGAGCCGGAGCCCCCGCCTGGGCCGCCGTCGATGAGGGGACCGCCCCCTCCACCGCCAGCACCGCCTCCGCCTCCTCCGCCAGCGCCGCCACCGAGGGACGGAGGGCTGACGCTCACGGAGACGGTGTCGGACGCTGACGCCAGGCGCGCGTCACGCACCGCAAGCTGAAAGGTGAGCGACTCTGGCATCAGGACGTTTGGCGCGATGAAGGTCGCGACCGCCGAAGTGGAGTTGGTCAGCGTCACCGCGCGCCCGCTGGCCTGGGTCCACTGGTAGGTGAGGCTCTCGCCGTTGGGATCCGAGGAGCCGGAGCCGTTGAGCGTGACGAGGTCGCCGGAGATCACCGCCTGGTCCTGCCCCGCGTCCGCGCTCGGCGGCTCGTTGACGTTGTCGAGGATGGTGAGGCTGACGCCCCCATCGGAGGACTCCACGCCATCGGACACGCTGACGGCGAAGGCCATGGGCGTGGCGGCGAGCACCGAGGGCGTGGTGAAGGAGGGCGTGGCCGTCGTCGGGTTGGTGAGGCCGACCGCGGGTCCGAGCGTCTGCGTCCAGGTGTAGGTGAGCGCATCGCCGTCGGCGTCCATGGAGCCGCCAGCGTTGAGCGCGGCCAGCGCGTTCTCATTGAAGGACACGGGCGACACGACGCTGAGCACCGGCGGGGCGTTGGCGCGGAAGGTCCAGGTCGCCTGGGAAACCGTGATGAGGGAGTTGCGGCCCCCGAAGAAGAAGACGGCGCCCAGGGTGGGGCTGAAGGTCGGCCCGGCGAAGGTGAGGTTCCCCGGGTTGGGGGAGGGCGACAGGGCGCGCCAGAAGCGGGCGACCGGGTCGTAGCTGAAGGCGGCTCCCAGGGGCGTGCCGCTCGGAGTCGAGACCCCGCCGTACAAAAGGAGCCTGCCGCTGCGCTCGTCGAAGTTGCACACCGCCGAGCCGCGCTTGGTGGGCGCCGCGCCGCTGACGGTGTCGATGGACCAGGTGTTGCTGGTCACGTCGTACTGGGCGGTCTCGGTGATGGTGTCGTTGATGATCTCCCCGCCGAAGACGATGAGGCGGTTGCGCGCGCGATCGAAGCCCATGCAGGCGCTGGCCCGCGCAGCGGGGAGCGTGCCCGAGGGGGTGAGCATGGTCCACGTGGCGGTGTTGGCGCCGGCGTTGATGGTGAGCCGCCAGAGCTCGTTGGTCAGCGTGGTGGCCTCCGCGTTGTTCGAGGTGGCGGTGCCCCCGAAGACGAGCAGGTGCGAGCCCAGCGACGGCACGTAGAACATGTTCGCGAGGAAGCGCGCCGAGGGCGGCGTGTTGATGATCGTCGGTTGGGCCCAGGCGTTGGTGATCGGATCGTAGAGGTGGACGTCGTTGCGCAAGGGGCCGGCGAGGGCAGCGCTGCCTCCGAAGAGGACGAGGCGCTGCTGGCCGGAGTCCCAGGTGAGGTTGTGCCACGCGCGGGCGGTGGGTGCGGTGCCGGTGGGAGCCAGCTGCGTCCAGTTGTTGGCCGCGACGCTGAAGGACCAGAGCTGGTTGTTGGTGCCAGCGAGGCTGGCGTTGCCGCCGAAGAGGTAGATCGTCTCGCTCGTGGCCTCGCGGTTGGACGCGACGCCGGGCCCCGTGCGCGCGGACGGCCGGTTGGCCGGGTTCAAGTTGGTCATCACCGGCGGCGCCGCGAGGGCGGCCGACGCCAACAGCACTGCGAAAGACAGGACCCGGCGCACGGACGGCCAGTGTAGCGCGGGAAAAGCAGAAGCCCCGAAACCGCCAGGTGGGACATCGCAGCCTCGATTCTGCGAGGGGTAGGGGACTTGAAGCCGACTGGGGCAACCCCTCGGGAAGACGGAGGAGCAGGGTTGGAGGCTTCGCGAATCGCGGACCGCTCGAATCCTGTGCGAGGTTCCCCGGCGTTTGCCAATCTGCCGACCGTGAGCGAGCGGGTGATCATCGTGGTCGAGCCCGCAGACGAGCTGCTGCCAGTGCTCTCTGCTGCCCAGCGCATCGCGCCGGAGGCAGGGTCGCTCCACCTCGTCGCGCTCCTGCAGGGAAGCGACGAGCCACACCGCGACAACCTCGCACGCGCTCTCGAGGCGCTGGAAGCCGAGCTGGCGGGCTGGCCGTCGGCTCCCGCGGCCGCGCGCACCGTCGCCACCTCGTTGGAGCTGAGCTTCGAGTCCCCCCAGGTCGAGGGCGCGCTGGTGGTGGCGGGGCCCTGGCGCTCACGGCCAGCGCACGAGCGCGTGTTGGCGCTGCTCGAGCTGTCGAGCCATGCCCGCATGCTCGTCTCGGTCGGGGCGCGCACGCCACCCCTCGCCTCCGGGCCTGCGCAGCCTCTCTGCGTGGCGTTCACCGATCCGGCGATGCTCCCCGCTCTGGTCGCGGCGGCCCCGGGGCAACCAGGAGCTGCCCGGCTGATTGGTTTGGCGGTGGGCGCGGGGGAACTCCACCGCGATGAGCTGGAGCAGGCGCTACGTGCCGTCTGGCCTGGCGGCGACGTGGAACTCGAACTCCTCCGTTCCAGCGCCCTCGACGCCGCAGCGGCGGTCGAAGCGGCGGCGGCACGTTGGGGTGCGGAATTGATCATCGTGCCGCGAGAACGGCGCGGGGTCCTGACGGCGCTGACGAGTCTGCTCGCCGCAGAGACGCTCCAGAGCGCCGGCCGCCCATGGCTCGTCGTGCCGATGGAGTCGCCGCGCGGCCGCCGGCTCGTCGCCTCCGATTCGATCGTGATCGACGGCTCCCCTGCCTGGGTGACGCTGGAGTTGGTGGGAGCCCTGGGGCGGCTGCCCATCGAAGGTGCGCGGGTCAGGCTGCCACACGCCTCTCAGCCGGCGGTGGTGGGGCGTGGGGGCGTGGCGGCGCTGCCGGCCGCGCCGGTCTCCGGTGAACGTGGCCTCCGCCCCTTCGTCGTGACCCTGGAGGGGGAAGAGGCGGTCGGGGGCGCAGTGGCCAACGTCGTTGGTGAGGCCCGGCCCCTGGTGTTGGTCGACGCAGATCTGCCCCCCGACAGCCACAGCGACCTCGAGCGCCTGGTTCCCGACTTCGAGCTGCTCTTCGTGCGCCTGCGCGCCGACGCAGCCCTGCACGAGCTGAGAGACCGGCTCCGGTCGACGCTCCCCTGGGGTGGGCCGGCGCTCGTGCTCGACGCGTCGACCTGGCTCTGCGATGACGGTGCGGCCGATGTGCCGCGCGCGGTCGACCCTCTGCGGCTGGTGCGCCTTGGCGTCCACCTCCGACAACAGGGTGTGCGCGTCGCGGCGGTGGTGCTGAGCAACAACGAGGCGCCTGCCGCTCGCGACTTTCAGGTGTTCACCCCCGCCACCCTCGCCCGCTATCTCGCCGGCACGCTGGTCGAGGCGGCGGGGCCGCGTGAGACGGTCGAGATCCTCACCGGGGCCAGGCCCGTCACCGGCAACGCCGTAACGCTCGAACTCGACAACGCCGAGGCGCGTGCGGCGCTGCTTCACGCCGCTGCGGGCGCGCGCGAGCGCCTCCACTTGCAGAGCTACATCTTCGAAGACGACGACGTGGTTCGTTCGGTCTGCGACGCGCTCGCGGCGGCGGCGGCCCGAGGGGTGGTCGTGCGCGTACTCGCCGATGCGCTCTACAGCCTCCACGGAGCCTACGGCGCCACCAATCCGGCGCTGGCGCGCCTTGCTGCGAGCGGTGTCGAGGTGCGAGCCTGGCAACCGCTGCGAGGCCCGCCGTCGATCAGGAACTTGAAGGCCAGGAATCACCGCAAGCTGTTGATCGTCGACGGCGAGCGAGCATGGGTGAGCGGTCGTAACCTGGGGGCGGTGTATTACCGCGGCCTCGACGAGGTCAGGCTGACCCGTGAATCGCTCTTCGCCGACGTGCCGTGGGTCGACTGCAGTGCACGCGTCGACGGGCCGGTGGTGGCCGAGATCGAGCGCGCATTCCTGACCGACTGGGTTCGCGCCGGCGGAGCCCCCTACGACATTCGGGAGCCTGCGCCGGCTGGGACGCTGGAGTGCCGCCTGGTGCGGCATGAGGGCCTCGCCGACGCCAATACCCTCGAGCTCCAGCGGTTGTTGATCGATCGCGCTCAGCGACGCCTGGTCCTGGTGAGCACCTTTCCGCTGCTGCTCGAGCTTCAGCGCGCCCTCATCGCGGCAGTCGAGCGTGGGGTGCGCGTGCAGTTGCTGTTCGGAAACGTGCGACCGCGGTGGGGCGACGGCACGCCGTTCGGCGGGGGCGCCTATCGCGAGCTGGGCGACGAGCTCGTGCGCGCGCGGCTCGAACCGGTGCTTCGCGCTGGCGCCGAGGGCTACGAGGTCTCGCTCGCGCCGCGCCGCGGCTGGAGCTCCGACCTGGGCCGGGTGTTTCCGCATGTACACGCCAAGCTGCTGGTGCGGGACGAGGCGGAGGTCGCCGTCGGGAGCGCCAACGTCGACGTGACCAGCGCCTACTGGGAAAGCGAGGCACTGCTCCTGGTGAGCGACGAGGGCTTTGCCCGCCAGACCCTGAGCCTGCTGGAGCCCCTCCTCGCTGGTGCACGGCGGGTCGACTCCAGCGCGCCGGAGGGATCGCTGTTGCGGGTGCGGCGCGAGTGGCTCGGCAGGCTGTGGCCGAACCTCATCGGATGATGGCCGGTCAGCGCCGCTGCGAGGTTGCCTCGACGTTCCGGTGCTGCGCTCAGCCGACGCGCCGGCAAAGAAAAACCCCGGAAGCTACGAGAGCTTCCGGGGCTCACTCTCTGCGAGGGGTAGGGGACTTGAACCCCTGACCTCCGGCGTGACAGGCCGGCGTTCTAACCAGCTGAACTAACCCCCCAGTGTTT
>JBFMHF010000004.1:0-116990 GCA_040752975.1 Myxococcota bacterium | reverse complement strand
GAAGACGCCGGCCGCGCTCACCCTCGCCCTGGCCTTGAGCCGCGTCGGCCTCTTCCGCGACGCCTCGGAGGAGGTGCAGAGCGCGGTGGGCCAGGTGTCGGGCCCCGAGGACGCGCTGGTGTGGGGCCACGCGCTGCAGAGCCTCGGCGAGTATGGGCCCGCATACACCCTGGCGGCGCGGCACCTCTGGGGGGCGGTGTACACGCAGCGGCGGCCCGAGGCGATCGCCCTGCTCTACCCCCGCGCCTTCCGGTCGTCGGTCGAGCGGTGGAGTGCGAAGCACGGCCTCGATCCCCACTTCGCGTGGGCGATCATGCGCCGCGAGTCCGCCTTTCGCCCCGAGGTCACCAGCATCGCCGACGCGCGCGGCCTGATGCAGCTCATCCCTCCCACAGCCGATGGGATCACCGCCGAGACGAAGGAGCCGAGAGTGAATCCCGATCAACTCTACGCGCCGGACACCAGCATCCGCCTCGGCACCTGGTACCTGGGGGCGCTCTTCCAGCGCATGGGCCACCCGACGCTGGTGGCGGGCTCGTACAACGGCGGGCCCTCGGCCGTGGCGAAGTGGATGAGCCAGCGCGGAGAGCTGCCCCTCGATCGCTGGGTGGAAGAGATCCCCTGGAAGGAGACGCGGGGCTATGTAAAGCAGGTGGTGGCCGACTACTACCTCTACCGCCAGCTTTACGGGGCCGGCGAGGAACGGCTCGCCCTCACGCTGCCCACGCCGCAGGCCACAGGCGTGAACTTCTGATCGGGCGCCCTTTGACCCTCCCCTGAGCATTTTTCCATCTACTGTGAAAAACTTCCGCACCAGTGTCTGAGGCCCAGGCCGAGACGGAGCCGCTGGTGCGCCGCGCCCAACGCGCCGCGGAGAGCTTCCGCGCCTGCCACCGCGCGCACGGGCTGCTCGCGCGCATCCTCCCGGACACGGATGAGGGACACGCGCTGGCCGATCTGAGGGATCGCCTGGCCGTCGACTTCAACGCGCTCGTCACGAAGGAAGGCAAGGCGCTGGACGAGGCGCTGCGCCGCCTCGAATCGGACGTGCACAAGTACGAGCAGGATCTCGAGGCGCTCGATCGCGCGATCCCCATGGGCTGGTTCCGCGAGCACTTCGACGCGTCCCAGGCGAGCTCGGTGGCGCTGGCCGACTACGCCTCGCTCCTGGGAAGGCACGTGGGCGACAGCCCGCTGCGCCTCGATCGCATCCAGTTCCTCCTCACGCGGGTGGTGAGCTTCTTCCTCGCGCCCGAAGACTCGTCTACCGCGCGCCGCCGGGAGTTGCTCGCCGAGGCCCTGCCCCGCATCGAGCTCGACGAGGCCTCGCGCCAGACCGCCGTCACCTTCCTGCGCGACGCGGCGGCCCGGGTCGCGAGCTTCAAGCGCCTGAGCGAGCTCACCTCGTCGGGCTTCTTCGTCGACGTGCGCGGCTACAAGCTGTCGTTGCGGCACAAGCTGCTCGACCCCGACGTGATGGCCGCGGCCATCGAGCTCAACGAGGCCGTCAACGACAACCTGCGGCGGCTCGCCGAGGCCGACGCGCCTGCGGGGAAGGAGATCGAAGCCCACCTCGCGGAGGTCGATCAGCAGATCAAGGCCCTGTTCCAGGCGCTGCGCGAAGACGAGACCGCCACGCAGCAGCGCTTCGACTCGTGGCTGCGGCGCAACGCGGAGAAGCGGGCGAAGAAGAAGGCCGCCGAGAAGGCCTTCAAGCCGGCGGGCAAGGCGAAGAAGGTCGATCGGCGCCTGGTGATGGGCGGTGTCCTCGCAGCCCTCCTCCTGGTGATGTGGATCCGCTGGCCGGGCGGCTCCAACCTGCAGGATCTGCCCGCCGGAGACGTGGCCTACCTCTGCCCGGTGCTCAAGTCCGGCGGCGTCGGGCCCCCGAAGAGCCCGAAGATCTTCATCGGCCAGGTCGATCAAGCCCGGTGGGCGACGATGAGCCTCTCCGCGCGCCGCGAGACGGCGGACAACCTCGCGCGCCGGCTGAAGGAGCGCGGGCTCCTGGCTGGCACGGTGCTGATGGAGCAACAGGTGGTGGTGCAGATCGAGCAGGGAAAGGTGCTGCTGGTCCAATGAAGCGCGCGCCCCTCCTCATCCTCGCCGCGGTGCTGGCCGGCGCGGCGCTGGCGACGGTGGTGACCGCTTCGAGGCGGGCCATCGAGGCGCGGCGAGCGCTGGTGTCCGAACTCTCCGCCACGCTGGGACGGGCCCGCACGCTGGACGCGGCGGCGCAACAGGTCCGCGCCGAGACGGGGAAGGCCAGGCCGGCCGCCCACCTCCTCGCCGAGAGCGCCGCCACCGCTCGCTCGGCCCACGAGCGCGCGCTCCTCACCGAGAGCCTCACCTGCCTCACCGACGGCGGGTGTGAGGACGCCGCGGCGCCCATCGGTCGTGCGCAGGAGACCGATCGGCAGGCGCTCTCCCAGCTGTGGGCCGAGGTGGAGGCGGCCGAGGGCTCGCTGCGCCAGCTGACGTACCTCTCCGCGGCTCTCCTCGTGCTGGCGTTGGTCGCCGGCGGCCTCGGGGCCCGGGCGTCGGCGCCTCCTCCGGGGACCGCGGAGGGCGCCACGACGGCCCACGAGGGCGCTTCACCCGCTGCACCCGACCACGCCGCCCTCGAAGAGATGCTGCGCGTGCGCCTCGAGGCGCTGTACCGCGCACGCAGCCAACTGGGAGACAACGCCCGCTTCGCGGCCTTCGGCGAGCTGGCCGCCGCCCTGTCCCACGGGCTCAAGACGCCGTTGGCAGGAGTGCAGGCGTCGGTCCAGCTCGCCCAGCTCAAGCTCGGAGAAGGGAACGCGGCCCGCGCAGAGCTGGACGAGGTGATTCGACTCACCGAGGGCCTCTCGGAGCAGGTGCAGCGCTTCCTCCGCGCCTCGGGGCAGGTGGGCCCGCAACGGCAGTTGGTCCGCTGCGCGGCGGTGCTGGAGCCGCTGGCCGCCACCTATGCGCCGGAGGCCGCACGCCGCGGCGTGACCTTCACCTGCCCGCCCAGCCCCGCCGACGCCGCGGTCGAGGTCGACGCCTCGCTGCTGGACATGGCTCTGCGCAACCTGGTGGAGAACGCGCTGGCGGCCGTCCGCGGTGGGCAGGCCGTCTCCGTGTCGGTGGAGGAGCGCCCGCCTCCTGCGCGGGTCGGCCTCGAGAGCGCTCCGCCGCCCGCGGGCAGGCGCTTCTGGGCCTTCGTGGTGGAGGATCAAGGCCCCGGCCTTCCTGACGCCGCCCGCCGCGTCGAGCCCGGCGTCACCACCCGCGCGCACGGCAGCGGGCTGGGCCTCGCCATCGCCCGGCGCGTGGCGGAGCGGCACGACGGGGCGCTCGTGCTGGAGGATCGCCCCGGCGGCGGCGCGCGCATCAGCCTCGTCCTCCCGGCCGCGGCGGAGGGCGCATGATCTACGTCGTCGAGGATGATCCCACGCTGCTCCGGATGATCAGCGACTACCTGGCCACGTCGGGACACGACGTGGAGCGCTTCGCCCGCGCGGAGGACGCGCTGGCCGCGGCCCGCACCTCCACGCCTGATCTCGTCCTCACCGACGTGCAGCTCGGCTCGATGAGCGGCATCGACCTCGTGGCGAAGCTGGGACAGGTGGACCCGTCCATCCTCCGGCTGGTGATGACGGCCCACGGCAGCGTGCAGACGGCCGTGGAGGCCATGCGCGCCGGGGCCTTCGAGTTCCTCGAGAAGCCCGTCGATCTCGCGCGGCTCGCGCGGCTCATCGAGCGCGCGCTGTCGGAGCGTCGCACCGCGCGAGAGCTGGCGTGGGTGCGCGGCGCGGGGCCGGACCTCCTCCTCGGCAGCTCGCCGGCGATGCAGGCGGTGCGCGAGCAGATCGCCGCGCTGGCCAGGGTGCCCGCGGGCGGGCCGCCGGTGCTGGTGCAGGGCGAGACGGGCGTGGGCAAGGGCGTGGTGGCGCGGGCCATTCACCGCGCGAGGCTGGGAGAGCGCGCCCCATGGATCGAGGTGAACTGCGCCGCCATCCCCGCCACGCTGATCGAGTCGGAGCTCTTCGGCTACGAGCGCAGCGCCTTCACCGACGCGCGCACGGCCAAGCCAGGGCTGTTCGAGGCGGCGGACGGCGGCACCCTCTTCCTCGACGAGGTCGGCGAGCTGCCCCTGGACGTGCAGGCCAAGCTGCTCAAGGTGCTCGAGGCCGGCGCCGTGCGGCGCCTGGGAGGCCTGCGGGACCGCCCCGTGCGCGTGGGGGTGATCGCCGCGAGCAATGTGGACCTCGAGAAGGCCGCCCGAGAAGGCCGCTTCCGTGCAGATCTCTTCCACCGCCTCGCAGCCCTGCCGATCGCTCTGCCCCCGCTGCGAGAGCGTGGCGCTGATCGTCGCGAGCTGGCCGAGGCCTTCCTCAAGGAGCTGGCGGTGCGCTACCGGAAGGAGCTGACGGGCCTCGCCCCATCGGCCGTGGCCCAACTCGAAGCGCACGACTGGCCAGGGAACGTCCGGGAGCTGCGCTTCGCCATGGAGCGCGCCGTGTTGCTCGCCCCGGCTGGCGCCCAGGCCCTGGCGACCATTCCCGGACTGGCGGCGGCGGCCGGCCCCCCTTCGGGAGCGGCCATCGGCGTGGGTCCTTCGGGCATCGACGTGCGCCTCCCGCCGGAAGGGATCGCCTTCGACGCGCTCGAGCGCGCCATCCTCGAGAAGGCGATGGCCCTCGCGGAGCAGAATGTCAGCCAGGCCGCGCGGCTGCTCCAGCTCTCGAGGGACACCCTTCGCTACCGCTTGCGCCGACATGGGTTGGACACCCACACGAAGGATGGGTGAAGAGCCCCAGCTGCATCTGGGGCAACACACCCAGCCCCGTCCGCCTTCAGCGTCGCCGCTTCCTGAATTCGCGGAGGTGTTCGCTGGCGCGGAAGCTGCTGGAGGGAGGACTCATGCGGCGTCGTTCCCCACGAGGCTTCACGATGATCGAGGTGATGCTCATCGCCGCGATCCTCGGCGTGCTGACCCAGATCGCGATCAACGAGTTCCGTGTGCAGATCATGCACGCCAAGCGGACCGAGGCGGTGCTGGGCCTGTCGCACATGTGGAAGGCGCAGAAGGCCTACCAGGCCCGGCACGGGCACTACGCACGCACCTTCGAGGATCTCGACTTCTCGGTGGCGGGCGGAAAGCAGCTCACCCCGCAGGTCTACAAGGGCGGCCGCTACACCTACCAGCTCAGCCAGCCGTGGGGGCCGCAGTCGTTCTACTGCATCGCCACGGCGCAGCTCGACGGGGATCCGTGGCCCGACATCCTCGAGATCTTCGAGAAGGACTACACCTGGAGCGGCTCATGAACCGAACGATCAGCCACGCCGTTTTGGCCGCCGTCATCCTCACCGCGGTGGGCGTGTCGGCCCAACCGAAGCCACGGATCCTCTACGACGACATCACCAACGAGTACAACCCGTTGCCCGACACGATGCCCGCCAAGCCCGTCGCCAGCGGCGGCTCGACCGGCAGCTCGGCCAGCTCCGGTGGCAACACCGCGAGTTCGGGTGGTTCCAGCCCAGGTGGCTCCACCTCCGGTGGCTCCAGCTCTGGTGGAAAGTCGAACAACGGTCACGGCAACAATGCGGACGGCGTCGACTCCAGCAATCCCGGCCAGGGCAAGGGCGGCCCGAATGGCGCGACGGATCCCTCTGGCTCGGTGGATGATGAGTCGAGCGGCGGCGGCGCGGCGCCCAGCAACTCCGGCGGCAGCGGGAACTCCGGCGGCAACGGAAACTCTGGCGGCAACGGGAATTCGGGCGGCAACGGGAATTCGGGCGGCAACGGGAATTCGGGCGGCAACGTAAGTTCTGGCAGCAACGCCAGCTCCGGCAGCGGCACG
The DNA here is from genome assembly GCA_040752975.1 of Myxococcota bacterium. GTDB lineage: Bacteria > Myxococcota > Myxococcia > Myxococcales > Myxococcaceae > JADLDB01. The sequence continues at coordinate 111,156 of JBFMHF010000004.1, read as the reverse complement.
TCGGGCTCGGGCTCCGGAAGTACGGCCAGCGGAGGCGAGGGGTCAGGCAACTCGAACAACGGGCACGGCAACAACGCGGACGGTGTGGACTCGAGCAACCCCGGCCAGGGCCAGGGCGGCCCCACCGGCGCGGTCGATCCTTCGGGAACGGTCGACGACGAAGCCGGCGGAGGTGGCGCAGCCCCGAGCAAGGCCAACGGAAACGGCAATTCCAGCGGCTCATCCAGCGCCTCAGGAAACTCGGGGGCGGCCTCCTCCGGCAGCGCGAGCGGTACGGGCAGCAGCACTGGGAGTGGCTCCGGAACGTCGACGGGCTCGTCCTCAACCGGCACGTCGTCAGGTTCCTCGTCCGGCAGCTCTTCGGGATCGACCGGCTCATCCACCTCTGGCAGCTCCGGCAACGGCAACGGCAAGGGGAAGACCAAGTGACGGACGGCGGTACGGAGGGCTCGGGCCTCAAGGGCTTCTGGGGCTCACCCAGCGGCCTGCACAGCACCGCGAGCGGCTTCTACGTGAGCCGCCCCTCCATCGCGCGCTACATCGAGACGGCGGTCGCGAGCGTGGTGTCGGCCGCCGGCCACGTCGTGGTGCGCTTCGACGTGTTGTCCGACCACCAGTTGTACGTCGGGGCTGATGGCGAGGTGAGCGGCGTCTTCGTGGTGACGGCCGCTCCCGGAGGCATCGGGGCCCCCGTGACGCTGGATCTCGAGCTGCCGTGGGGCGAAACGCTGGAGGTCGCCGGAGACGTCGACTGGGTGCTGGACGTTCCCCGGGCGTCCCTGAGGCACCGCCCGGGCATGGGCGTGCGCCTGGACCTCCTCCCGGAGCAGCGTGCCCTCCTCAAGCGCGCGCTGCTCTTACGCGAGCCCTTCAAGATCCCCGCAGACGTGCGGCGGCGTTGACTCCGCGTGCCCACACCGCTGGCCCGTCGGCCGTGAGCCTCTCCCCATGCGCCGGGCCCTGCGCTCCACAAAGGGTGACGCCCCTCCCGGGCATGGTGGCGGCAATTGACTCCGACGAGCACGCCCTCGAAGCCCGCACGCACTTGGGGGGTCGGACGCTGCAGCAACTCATGACGCCCCGGGCCTTGGTGGCCGCTCCATCGTCTGGGCAGAAGACCGCGAGCGAGTCCTCCTCGGCGATGCGCGGCGGGGGCGCGACGGTGCGAGGTCGTTCTGGTGGCGCCCGCAGAGCGCTTCAGCACAGGTGCTGGTCGACCAGCTTCGCGTCTGCGCCAGGGTGGCAGCGGACCACCTCCGACGCGCCGTGGGCCCGCACCAGCGCCGCCGCGCGCTCCTCGTCCTTCGCGCTGGTGAGCAGCACCGGGTTGGGCCCCGCGTCGAGGGTGAACCACACGCCCACGCCCTGCCCGCGCAGCTCGCGACACGCCTGGATCACCGCCAGGGTCTCGGGCTTGAGGTAGCAGAGCGGTGGATTGGCCCCCAGCGCGCTGGCGTGCATGCGCCAGGCGTTGCGCTCCGCCGTCTCCCCCACCGCCTCGAGGTCGCGCCGCTTGAGGTGGCGGACGATTGCCTTCACTTCCGCCTCCGCGTCCTTCGCCCAGGCCGGGTAGTAGGGCGACGTCTCCACCGTCGAGCGCATGCCGTCGCGCGACTTCACTTCCTTCTCCTCGCGGCTGACCATCCCCACCAGGAGCCGCAGCTCGGGCCAGTGCGCCTCGTCGAAGAGCTGCTCAGCGAAGGAGTCCTTCCCGTCCGGCCGCCGGCCGCGGTTCCACCTGACGAAGCCGCCCTCGATGCTCCGGCTGGCAGAGCCGCTCCCGCGCCGCGCGAGGATCGACTCGGCCCTCACGTCCCGTGCGAAGCCCGCCGCCGTCCGGGCCGCCACCGCGAGCGCAGCGAAGGCCGCCGCGCTCGACGCCAGCCCAGCCGCCGCCGGGAAGTCGCCCTTCGACACCATGCGCGCCGCGCCCAGCTTCGCCCCGAGCGCCTGCTTCGCCTCGGCGCGCACCAGCTTGAGCGCCTCGACCACGCGCACCCGCTCCGTCCCCGCCGCCACCTTGCCGTTCAGCTCCACGACGTCCTCGCCCCTGTCGCGCGAGAACTCCACCGTCGTCGTGACGGACAGAGGCCCCAGCGTCACCGAGAGGCTCGACTGGTGCGGGAGGATCAGCTTCTCGTCGCGCTTTCCCCAGTACTTCACCAGCGCGATGTTCGGGTGGGCGACGGCGGTGGCTTTCACAGGGTCCTCGGTCCCGCGAGCTGGCTCGCGAAGCAGTCGATGCCTTCCCGGCGCAGGCGCACCACCGCCGGCTCCGGCTCGGGAAAGAGGCCGATCACCGCGCCCCCATCCCCTCCGGCGCCCGTCAGCTTGGCGCCCAGGGCCCCCGCCGCGCGCAGACGGAACACCATGTCCTCCAGGCGCGGGCTGGAGAGGCCCAGCGCGTTGAGGAGCCCCTGGTTCAGATTCATCACGTCGCCCAGCGCAGACAGGTCGCCCGCCGTCGCCGCCTTCGCGCCCTCCTCCACCAACCGGCCGATCTCCTGGAAGACGCGCCGGTACCTCGAGGGCCACCGCGCCTGGCGCTCGCGCAGGGCCCCCACCGTCACCTTCGTGCCGGCGCGCGGCCCCACCAGCGCGACCAGCACCTTCACCGGCTTCTTCGCCCTCACCTCGCGCGCCTGGCCCCTGCGGTAGACGATCATCGTCCCGCGGGCGCTGGTGGTGTGATCGACGCCCGACGGCGTGCCGTGGAACTCTCGCTCCATCTCCAGCGCGAGCGCCTCGACCTGCTTCGGGCTGGCCGGACGCGCGTGCTTCGCCTCGAGCAGCACCCGGGACACCGCCACCGCCAGCGCCCCCGAGCTCCCCAGGCCCATCGACAGCGGCAGCTCGGACTCGAGGTGCACCGATACGCGCGGGTGGCCGGCCTTCTTCGCGGCGCGGGCAAAGGCGCGCTCCAGGGCGTCGCGGTGCGCGGCCGAGAGCTCCTCGGGCAGCTCCAGCTGCGGGGCGTCCGACGGCTCGGCCCACGCCCGCACGCCGCGCGAGATGGGCGCCGCCAGCGCCGGGTGGCCGTACACCACGCCGTGCTCGCCCAGGAGGATGATCTTCCCCGGCCCGAAGGCGGTGATGCGAATGCTCATGGCTTCCGGCCTCGCTCGCTCACGGGCGCGCCGTCTACCACCCGCGGGGCCGAGACGGAGAACTTCCTCATCGGATCGCGAGGGGCGGCGATGAACGATCGGCGGTGTGGCGGCGGCCCCCCGGCCTCAACCCACGCGGCCGTCGCGCTTCCCTCAGGCACCTCCGTCGCCCCCGGCTTCCACCAGCAGGAGTCGACCAGCCGCGTCCTGCGCGGCCCGCCCCCCGCGACGTCGTCGGGTGGTGGGCGCGTCACAGCCACACCACGGGCGGCGGCCAGCATCCCCGGCTCACCGAGGCGCGCCCACGGACGAAAGAGCACCGTCGGGTCGCGCGCGCTCTTCGCCGCGGAGACACCCATCGACCCTGCTCAATCACGCGGCACGTTCGTCAGGAGCTACGCCCGGTCAGGTGGTGGTCGGGGCGACCTCGGGGCGTGCCTCGCTCATCAACACCGCGAGGATCTCCCGGGCCTTGTCCACCTTCACGTGGCCGGCCTGCACCAACGCGTTGGCCACCATCTCCACCCAGTGCCCGCGGGCGCCGGCGGTGACGGCGACGCAGCGCGCGTGCAGCGCCATGTGCCCCTTCTGGATGCCGACGGAGCCGAGCGCGCGCACGGCGGCGAAGTTCTGGGACAGGCCCACCGCCGCCATCACCATCGACAGCTCCCGCGCGGACTGCACGCGGAGGAGCTTCAGCGCGGCCTGCACCTGCGAGTGGATCTTGATCGGCCCGCCCACCGTTCCCAGCGCCAGCGGAAGCTCGATGCGGCCCACCAGGTGCCCTTCCTCCAGCGTCCAGGTGGACAGGGGCCGGTACTGCCCGTCGCGGCAGGCGAAGGCGTGCGCGCCGGCCTCGATGGCCCTCCAGTCCTGCCCGGTGGCGATGGCGACGGCGTCGATCCCGTTCATCACGCCCTTGTTGTGCGTGGCAGCGCGGTAGGGGTCGGCCTGCGCGAAGCGGCTCGCCTGGACGATGCCCTCGGCGATCGCCTCGCCCGACATGTCGAAGTCCGCCAGCGCCTTCACCGGGATCCGGCAGGACGCCCGCGCGAGCCGGCGATCGGCCAGGTTGGAGAGGATCCGCAGGAACACCTTTCCCCCGGTGAGCTGCTCCACCAGCGGGGCCACGCCCTCGGCCATGGTGTTGATCAGGTTGGCGCCCATCGCCTCCTGGGTGTCGACGAGCAGGTGCAGCACGAGGATCGGCTCGCCGCGCGGCCCTTCCGGCGGGGGCAGCACGCGCACCTCGATGTCCCGCGCACCGCCTCCTCGCGCCACCATCGACGGGTGGAAGCTGTTGGCCAGCGCGAGCAGTTGCTCCTTGTGGGCCAGCAGGGTCTGGGTGGCCACGGCAGGATCCCCGAAGCCCGTCACCTGCACCTGGCCGATCATCACGGGATCATCGGCCTCGGCGGTGAAGCCCCCGCCCTCACGGGCGATCTTCGCCGCGAAGCTGACGGCGGCAATGACGGAAGGCTCTTCCACCGCCATCGGGACGATGTAGTCCCGGCCGTTCACCTGGAGGTTGAGGCCGAGGCCGAGCGGCATCTCGAAGATGCCGATCGCATTCTCGATCATCTGGTTGGCTGTCTCCATCGACAGGGCGCCCCCTCGCAGGGCGCCCACCTCGTCCGCGGACAGGCGCGTGGTGCGCGACACCGTCCCCAGCCGGTCGGCCAACGGAAGCTTGTGAAACCCGGACAACCGCGACGTGTAGTTTTCACCCATGACAGCTCTTGTCCTCACGCTTCATGACCGACCTTCGAGCGCCGAAAGCCAGTCTTTCAGTTCCCCGGTGATCACCTGAGGGCGTACGCGCAGCTCCGACGCGCGTTTCGCCCCGGTCAACACCAGCGCCTGCCGGAGCGCGGTGACGATCACCTGCACCGCCTCGCGCACGGCCTGCACTCCCCCCTGCTGTTGTGCCCGGAACAGCGGCAACGCCATGCCTCCCAGATCTGCGCCGAGCGCCAGGGCCTTCGCGACGTCCAGCCCGGTCCTCAGCCCTCCGGAGGCGATCAACTTCACCTGCGGCCCCACGGCGCGGCGCACGGACGCCACGGCGGCCGCCGTCGGAATCCCCCAGGACGAGAACTGCGCGCCCACCGCCTCGGCGACGCCCTTCGCACGGAGCTGCTCGACGCGCACCCACGAGGTGCCGCCCAGCCCCGACACGTCGAGGTGCTTCACGCCGCACTCGACCAGCCGCCGCGCCACCTCGGGAGAGATCCCGCAGCCCGTCTCCTTCACCAGCAGCCGGTCGCCGTAGTGCTTCACCAGCGCCTGGATCGTCTCGTAGCCCTTCCTGAAGTCGCGATCGCCCTCGGGCTGCGTCAACTCCTGGCCGGGGTTCAGGTGCACTGCCAGCGCGTCGGCGCCAATGGCGTCGGTCAGCCTCCGCACCGCGTCCAGCCCCATGCGCGTGGCCTGCACCACCCCGATGTTGCCGATGAGGACGATGTTGGGCGCCACGTCGCGCACGGCGAAGGTGTCCGTCAGCTCCGGGCGCTCAGCCATCGCGCGCTGGCTGCCGACGCCGAAGGCGAGGCCGAATTCCTCCGCGACGCGGGCGAGCTGCTTGTTCACCTCGCCGGCCCGGGGAGTGCCGCCCGTCATCCCCGTCACCAGCAGGGGGGCCTTGAGCGTCTTGCCGAAGAGGCTCGTGGAGAGGTCGACCTCGTCCGCCGAAACCTCGGGCATCGCGCAGTGGACCAGCCGCACGCACTCGAGGAGGGTGGAGTTCTCCTTCGGGGCGACTTCCTCCGAGGCGCAGAGATCCAGGTGGGCGTCTTTGCGGCGGGCTGTGGTGTCGTCCGGCATGATGCGGCGCTCTCTCTACAGGCAAAGCCTTCGGCAATTCCACCTGTAAACACGTGAATTCACTTACAAATGTCACCCAGCGGTCGAATGGGTAACGCAAGTCGTCGAAATCCGCCGTAGAAGGTCGGCATGGCGGAGCCCGCGCCAGTCGTCGTCTTTCTTCACCGCGGGGAGTACGACGTGGTGCACCAGGGGCTGGCGATCGCCGCGGCGGCGGTGTCGATGGGCCGGCGGGTGGAGCTCTACTTCTTCTGGTGGGCGCTGGAGCGGCTGGTGCGCGGGGGGCTGGACGAGCCGGATCTCGAGCGCGACGACGTCAACGCCACCATGGAGCTGCGGGGCGTACCGACGGCGCGGCAGTTGCTCGACGTGGTGCGCGACTCGGGCCTGGGGACGGTCTTCGCCTGCTCGGGGTCCATGGCGGCCATCGGGCTCACGCCGCCCGACGTGGAGCCGCGCGTGGACGCGTTGATCGGGTGGACGTCGATTCTCCAGCGGACGGCCGGAGTCGTGGATCGCTTCTACCTGTGACGTCAGTGGCCGTGCAGCTCGATCGGCTTCCGCACGAGGCACGGCCGCGCTGGAGCCGCCCTTGATTGAGCGTGCGCTTGGGTTTCGCTCACGCGTAGCGCTCGGCGAAGGCCTGCCGCAGCCCCGCGTGGCGCCGCAGGAGCCCCAGCGTCAGGTCCGCGTGACCGGGCACGTAGCCGTTGCCGATCAACATCGTCACGTCCTTGCCCACGCCCTCGGCGCCGAGCGCGGCCGCGCTGAAGCTGGTGGCCATGGAGAAGAAGATCACCGTCCCGCCGTCGCGCACCGAGAGGATCGCCGCCATCTCGGTGTTGGGCACCGACGCGCAGTTGACGACCAGGTCCGGCAGCACCCCACCGGTGCGGGCCAGGACCGCCTCCATCACCGCGACGCCCCTGGTGGCGTCGCCCTGGATCACCTCGTCGCAGAGATCGAGCCGCTTCAGCATGTCCAGCGCGGGCTGCGAGATGTCGAAGGCCAGCAGCTTGCCCTTCCCGCCCATCGACTCGCGCGCCTGCGCCAGACACAGCGCCCCCGACTTCCCAGCGCCCAACATCAGCACCGTCATCCCCGGTTTCACGTGCCGGGCCACCAGCGCCGGCGCCCCCGCCACGTCCAGCGCCGCGAGCGCGAGCTTCTCCGGGAGATCGTCCGGCAGCTTCGCGTAGATCCCCGACGGGAAGAGGATCGCGTGACCCTTCACGTCGAGGCGGTCGATCTCCGGCTTGATGCCGATGACTTCGTCGATCACCAGCGGTGTCAGCGTGAGGCTCACCAGCGTCGCCAGGCGATCGCCGGGCTTCAGCGCTCCGTGGGCCGGGTGCGACGGCGAGATCTCCCGCACGCGGCCGATCAACATCCCGCCTGAGCCGGTGACAGGGTTCTGCATTTTCCCGCGCGCCGAGACGATCTCGCGCACTGAGGTGATGATCTTCTGTGGATCTCCCTGGGCCGCGTCCTTGAGCTGCTTGAAGGACGCCGCGTCGATGTTGAGGCTCTCCACGTCGATGAGCAGCTCGCCGTCGCGCAGCGGCAGCTTTGGATCGAGCTGGTTGGCCCGCTGGGGCAGCACGCCCGGCTCGCCGACGACCCTGCCCAGCCCGTAGCGATCGATGGCCATCGCCATCACCTCACCCCTCGCCCACCAGGGGCCGAGGGAGCGCCTCAGAAGGTGTATTGAACGCGGGGGAAGAAGGCGACCACGTTGATGTTCGGGCCGATGATGATCCGGTACGACACGTCCACGCCCACCGAGAAGTGATCCATGTTGGTGGCGTACTCGAGGCTGAGCGCGGCGCCGAGGTTGACGCCGCCATTCACGCCCGGCACCGGCTCGGGATCGAGCAGCGTGTAGCCGCCGATGAACTTCCCGCCCAGGTACAGGCGCTCCACCACGCGGTGGAGGTAGCCCGCGGTGATGGAGAGGAACGTCATCGTGAAGTTGTCCGACGCGTTGCACACTCCGGAGTTCGTCTTGCCCGCCCAGCAGTTGGCCGCGTTCGCACCGATGCCGACGTGGAAGCCGATGGGGATGAGGCCCTTCGCGTCCTTGATGGTGAACTGGTAGCCGACGCCCAGCTGCAGGTACACCTGCAGGTTGGAGTACCCGTCGTCACCACCCAGCGTGAGGATCCCGCCGATGTCCGTCTCGGTGAAGAAACCGCGGCGCACCTTGAGCGGCACGCCCTCGGAAGGAGTCGCCGCGACGGCGGTGGTGGACAGGAGCAGCGCGATGAGCAACGTGGCGAATTTCCGCACGAATCCTCCCTAAATCGGGCGCGGCACCATACCCGCCCGCACCTGTCGTGCAAGGTGAAAAGCGACGCGCCACGACGAAAAACCACGCGCTGAAAGCGCGAACGGCGCGGGAGCCCACCTTCGGGCCACCCGCGCCGCAAACCGTGCGTCAGCCTGGCGCGTTACTCGTCGGCGCTGTCGTCACCCGCGGCCTTGAAGATCCACGGGAAGGTGACGTTGACGATGCCCCCGCCGGCAGGCTCGGGGAACTTCCACCGCCGAATGCGCTGCACGATGCAGGACTCGACGTTGGCGTTGCCGATCGACGACTCGGAGACGTTGGCTTCGGAGACGCTGCCGGAAGGATCGATGGTCCACGCCACGGCCACCTTGCCGCCCAGCTTGGGATCCTTCTGGAGCTCCTGCTCGTAGCAGAACTTGATCTCGTTCTGGTGGCGCTTGATCACCTTCATGATCACGTCCTTGTCGAGGCCGCCCACCACCGTCGTCTTGCCGGGGATCACGCGGGTCGAGTCCTTGCCGCGGCCGCCGAGGTCGATGGAGCCGTAGCCGCCCGCGCCCCGCCCGCCACCCTTGGTGCCGAGGCCACCGAGGCCGAGGCCCGTGCCACCGCCGCCCGCACCGGAGCCACGAGAGCCCAGGCCACCGACGCCCTGCGCGTCACCCATGCCCGCGCCGCCCTGCAAGCCGCCGAGCGCGTTGTTGATGCCGGTGCCGAGGCCGCCAGGACCGAAGACGTTGGACGCCGCGCCGCCGCCGAACATGCCGGCCATGAGGCTCGACACCTTCTTGCGATCCTCTTCGCGCTTGTTGGCGTCGACCACCGGGGCGCCCTTCTTGGAGGGATCGGCTTCCTTCTTGTCCTTGTCCTGCTTGCCGAACTTCCCTTCCTTCTCCTTGGCCTTGGCGCCCTCGGCCACGCCCGAGAGATCCTTGAACTTCTTGATCTCCTGCTTCTTCTCGGGCTTGACCACCATCTTCACGTACTTGGACGGGTTGGCGAAGATGTCGTCGCCCTCGCCGCCGCCGGTGAGCGGGGTGATGATCATCGCCGCCACCAGGGCGAAGAACGCCATCAGGCAGATCGACGTGATCTTGAAGAAGGTGAAGTCGTGCTCCTGCAGCGTGTTCATCGTGATCGCCGCGGACGGGCGCACGTAGCGGATGATGAACGCGACGTTGTCGAGGCTGATCTGCGCGCGATCGTGCAGCGCCAGCTCCACCGCGTCGCCCCGCACGCCGCCCTCGGCCGCGCGCAGCTTGCCTTCGCTCTTGAGCTGCTCCTTCGACTTGTGGCTGTCGGACTTGGTGGTGACCACCAGGCCCGCCTCGGCGGGCACGTTGACGATCGCCGTGGCGCCGCGGGACTGCGCCAGGGTGAAGCTCGCGCCCACGCCGGGAGAGAAGACGTTGAACCGGTTGCCTTCACCGTCACCGATGGTGACCGGCACGCCGTCCGCGAAGTGCTGCACGTTGATCAGGGTGTCGCCCCAGAGGAGCGCGACCTGCAGCACCTTCTCGGTCTCGGTGGGGATCGCCTCGGCGGGGAGCGGCTCGTTGAACAACACGGCGGCGTTCTTCCCGGTGCCGGCCAGCGCCTTGGGAGGCGTGGGCACGACCTTGTCCTTCTTCTTCTCGCCCGACGCCTCGGCCTTCTTCTCCTCGGGCTTCTCGTCGGCCTTCGCGGCGCCGTTACCGAAGACGACCTTCACCTTCGACTCGCCGATGAGGATCACGTCGCCGGAAGCGACGACGGTGGGGTCCTTCACCGCCTGCTCCTTCACCTTCGTCCCGCTCTCGGAGCCCAGATCGATGACGGTGACGCTGCCGTCCTTCTCGACCTTCAGCATGCAGTGGAGGTTGGACACCTTGGGATCGGTGACCTTGACCGCGGCGCCCGCGCCCGAGCCGACGATGATGCTCTCGAGCTCGCTGGTGGACTCCGACACCTGGCCGTCCGGACCGGTGATCTGCAGGGTGATGGGCGTCTTCTTCATGTGGGAACCTCGTGATGCACGAGACGTGAGGCGGAACGGCAACAGCGGCAGCGCTTACAGGTTGTCGACGGACTTCTGCAGCTCGGGGTTGAAGTTGTCGCGCACCTTGATCAGCGTCTTGAACGTCGTCTTCTTCTTCGACACCGAGTAGCTGCCCTCGGGCTTGGTCAACTCACCTTCGACGGCGACGTCGGTGAAGTCGATGACCGTCTTCTTGCGGAACACCGTCTTGTCGGCCTCCTTGATCACCTTGTCCTCGGCCAGCGCGGGGACGGCGAAGAGGGCCACCAGGGCGAAGAGAGCGAACGTGCGCTTCATGTCCTTACCTCCGTGTGCCCTCCGACACCGCGTCGGCTGGCAGGGTTCCGAAAAAGTCGGCGGATACTAGGGATTCCGCAGGTCGTTGTCACGCCTACCCCAGCGCGGGGCGCGGCGCATGACGCAACGCAACAACCCCTCACTTGGCGGCGGGCGCGGGGGCAGCCGGCGCTGGTGCAGGGGCCGGTGCAGGAGCGGGCGGGGCTCCGCCGGCGGGGGGCTGGGCCTCGTCCTTGGGCGCGTCGTCCGTCACCTTGTCGAGGAGCGAGGGACCGCCGGCCGGAGCAGCGGCCGGCTTGGGCTTGTCTTCCGGCTTCGGCTGGGGCGCCGCGGCGGGCTGCTTCTGCATGGCCAGAATCCCCTTCACCTTGTTGTCGATCATCTGCTGGTCCTGGGCGGTCGTGGACTTGAGGCCCTTGCAGGTCTCGAAGAACTTGAGGGCCCTGTCCCACCCGCCCTTGTCGGCGGCGTAGGCCCAGGCGGCGCCGCAGATCGCGTCGGGCTGCTCGGGCTTGATCGCCAACACCCGCTCGAACGTCTCGCCGGCCTTGATCCCCTTCTTCGGATCGCGCCCCTTCTGCCCGTCCAGCGCCCAGGCGTAGGCGAGGAAGCCCTCGTAGGACGTGGGATCCAGCTCGGTGGCGCGGCCCAGCACCTTCTCGGCGCCCTCGTAGTCCCGGTAGCTCAGCGCCATCGCGCCGATGTTGAAGAGGCCAGGCGCGAAGTCCTTGTTCAGCTCGACGGCCTTCTGGAACTGCCCGAGCGCGGTCCGGCGATCGTCGATCTTCAGGTAGATGAGGCCCAGGTTGTTGTAGACGCCGGGGTCCTTCTCATCGAGCTTCTTCGCGTTGGCGCTGATGAACTCGGCGAGGCGGAAGTTGCCCTGGTCGAAGTAGATGAGAGCCAGGTTCTTGTACGCGTCGGGATTGTCCTTGGTGCGGGCCAGCACCTTGCGCGCGGCGGCCTCCGCCTCGGCGTACTTCTTCGAGAGGCGGTAGGCGACGGCGAGGTTGTTGTTCAGCTCGACGTCGTACTCGTTGTTGGGATCCTTGAGCGCCGCCTCGTAGAGGGCGATGGCGTCGTCGTAGCGATCCTGCAGCCGGTAGGCGCGCCCCAGGTTGAGCAGCGTGGGCTTGTGCTTGGGATCGAGCTTGTGCGCGGCCTCGTAGTAGCCGACGGCCTCGGCCAGCTGGCCCTGCTTCTCGGCGACGAGCCCCAGGTTGAACTGCAAGCCGACGCTCTGCGGCGCCTTCTTCGAGACGGTGGTGAAGGCGGCCCTGGCGACGTCGTACTTGCCGGCGTCGTAGGCGGCTACGCCGTCCTGGAAGAGCTCCTGCGTCGTCTTCTCCTTCGCCTTCACCGGCTGCGTGACGAGCGGATCCTTCTTCACCTCCTCCTGCACGGTGGTGCAGGCGGACAGGCCGACGGCGAGGGACAGGCCAGCGATGCGAAGCGACTTCATGCTCTTTCCCTTGGTTCGGAGGAGGCTCATTTAGCGGGCCCCCGCGCCAGGAGTGGGGGCAGCAGCGGACTCCGGAGGCTTGGTGGCTCCCCCGGCCGGAGGCGTCTCAGGGGGCGGCGCGGGTTTCTCGGCGGCCACCTCGGACGGGAGCTGCACGCTCTTGTCGAAGCCGCTGGTGGCGAAGAACTCGGCGCCCCGGTACGCGACGTCGCGCGGCTTGCCGTAGAAGCCCGGCTTGTACTTGTTCAGCTTGTCCTGCGCCTGCAGCGTCCACTCGTTGTAGACGGACAGCTCGTAGGACTTGGCCAGCGCCTTGTCGAGCGCCTCCACCGCCTTCTCTTCGACGGGGAAGACGTAGCGGTTCTCGAGCTCGCCACGGAACATGGCTGCCTGGTCCTCGTCGAAGCCCACGGGATCGGGGATGCCGGCGATGTTCGACGCGAAGTCTCCGTAGGCCATGCCGATGCGGGTCAGCGCCGCGATGCCGTACTCCGCGTTCCCGATCGCCAGCACCTCGGTGTAGGCCTTCTCGAGCTCCGCCAGCGCCTTCTCCTTCTTCGGGCGGTCCGTCTTGGAGAACGCGACGATCGCCGCGCGGTTGAAGTTCTTGTAGTCGAACTTCAGCGCGAGGTAGGCGTTCCACTGCGGCTCGAGCAGGTAGAACTTGGTGTGCGCGTAGGCCAGCTTCACGCGGTCGTTCTTCTTCTCCTCGTCCTTCAGCTTGGCCCAGGCGGCGGTGATCTCCCTGGCCAGGCGGTCCTGCTCGGCGGCGTTCTTCAGCTTCCCGTTGAGGAGGAACTGGCGGTACTTGAGATCGAAGCGCCGGGTGTCGGCGACGCGCGCGTCCTTCGCGTACGTCACGAGGTACTGGTCGTAGTACTTGATCGCGTCGAGGTGCTTGTTCTGCTTCTCGAGCACCAGGCCGATGTTGAAGGCGATGTCGGGGACGTCCTTCTTGTCCTTGAAGCGGGCGATGTAGCGGTTGTACGCGGCGATCGCCTTGTCGAACTGACCGACGCCCTCGTACCAGAAGCCGGTGTTGTACTGCGCGTCGGCGACCAGCTCGCCGGCCTCCTTGATCTGCGCCTCGCGCTCCTTCTGCTTCTCGGCTGACAGCTTCTTCATCTCCACCGTGGAGATGACCGCCGGCGCGGGGGCCTTGGGGTCCTTCTTCGCCGTCTTGGCGGCCTTCGCCTTCTCCTCGGCCTCCTTCTTGAGCAGATCCTTCACGTTGGCGTAGCCGACCGCCTTGTCGCCCGCGGCGAGATCGTAGGTGGCGACGAACTCCTCGTACATGTTCGCGGACTTCTCGAAGTTGGCCATCTTCTCGTACAGGTACGCGAGCGAGGCCTTCACCTTGAGATCGAAGATCGACTGTGGGTACTCCTTGAGCAGCCGCTCACCGATCTGCGCGGCCTTGTCCAGCTCGTAGGCCTCGCGGGCGATGATCATCGCGTAGGTGAGGGCGCGGTCGGCGTTCTCGGACTTCGGGAACTCCTCGACGAAGGCGAGGAACAGGCGGCTGGCCTTCTTGGGATCCTTCTCCTTCTTGTAGACGACCTCGTCGATGTACTTGTACTGGCTGCCCTCGACGATCCCGCCCACGCGCTTGGCGAACTCGGTGCCGGGCTTGGTCAGCCTGGCGTTGGCCTTGAACTGCCGCGCGAGGATGTTCAGCTCCAGCCACTCCTCCTTCTCTTCGAGGACGGCCATGGAGAGATCCGCGGCCTCGGTGGACCGCTTCTCCTCCGGGTACTTGTTCACGATGTCACCGAAGCGCCGCGCCGCGTCGACGAAGTGGTTCTTGTCGTAGAAGATGACGGCGGCCTGGTAGGCCACGTCGACCTCGTCGGGGTTCTTCGGGAACATCTGGTTGTACTTGTCGCAGGCGGCGACGAGCTGCTTCTCGAACTCGGTGAGCGGCTTCTCTTCGAGCTCCTTGGCCGAGCGCTTGGTCACCTTCTGCTGCTTCTCGACCGAGCCCTTCTTCTTCTGCTCGTCGACCTTCTGCCCTTCCTTGAGGTCGGACTTCGCCAGTACGCCGCGCTCGATCTTCACCAGCTTCTCGTACGCGAGGATGGAGTTGTACGCGGCCGTCTGGCGGTACTTCTCGTTGGACGCCTCCTTCGCCTCGGGCCGGTTGGGGATCTTGAAGGCGACCACCCCGTCGTACTGCTTCGCGGCGGGCTCCCACTCCTCGAGCGCCCAGAGGATCTCCGCGTAGTAGAACTTCAGGTTGAAGGCCTGGTCGGCGACGAAGGCCTCGTCGTCGGACGAGGCGAAGCCGTCCACGTACTCCTTGTAGATGTCGCGCGCGAGCCGGTACGTCTCCACCTGCTTGGTCTTCTGCGCCTCCTGGTGGTACTCGGTCACGGTGGTGCGCATCGCCTCCTCGGCGACGTTGAAGCCGTTGCGCAGCACTTCCTTCTTCGACTCGTTGGCCTTCCACCACTCGCTGCCGGGTCGGTACAGCTTGGCCAGCTTCTTGACCTCGGTCTTCACGTTCTCGCGCTGCCGCATGCCCTCGTACGACTTGATGATCGCCTGCTGGAAGTCGGGCGCCGACTCGGACAGCGGGTTGTCGTTCAAGAGGTAGCGGAAGGACTTGATCGAGTTGTCGTGGTGGCCCGCGTCCTGGAGCGCGTAGGCCAGCTTGCCGATCAGCTGGATCTTCTTCTTCTTGCCCGCGTGCGCCGTGTAGTAGGCGATCGCGTCGTCCGCGCGGTTGAGCTCGGTGAACATGCGGATCGAGTCGTTCAGGGCCTCGTTCTTCAGGTCGGTGAAGGCGCGATCCTTGCCCTGCTTCTCCGCGTACTCCACCGTCTCCTGCAGCTTCTTGAGCGCCTTCTCGTGCTCGCCCGCGTTGAAGTCGCACCAGGCCAGCTTGTAGAGGGCGTACGACTTGATCTTCGGGTTGTTCGAGGCGTAGGCCTTCTCGTAATAGGTCTTCGCCTTGTCGAGGACGTTGGCCACCTCGAAGTAGTGGTTGCCGAGCTGCACATAGGTGTCGGGCACGAACTTCGAGCCCGGGTAGCCCTTGAGCAGCTCCTCGTAGCGCTTCACCGCCGCGTCGCGCTTGCCGGTCTCGTAGAGGTTGTAGGCGAGGTTGAAGAGCACCTCGTCCTTGCGCTCGTAGGCGGGGTACTCGCGGAGGATCGTCTCGTACAGGCGCATCGTCTCCGAGCGGTAGAGCTCGGACTCGCGGTGCTCTTCCTTGGGCTCAGTCACCTTCTCGCCGCGGTTCTTCTTCTCGTCGGCGTCCTTCTGCGCCTTGAAGAAGGCCAGCATCTCCTTGCGGTAGAGGTAGCGGGACTTCTCCCAGTAGAGCTCGGACAGCTGGAAGAGCAGGTCGGCCTTCTGCGGGTTGCCGTCCTCGATCTTCGGGATGATCTTCTTCGCCGCCTCGATCTGATCGTCGCGCTTCTTGTCGGCGACGGCTTCACGCTCGAGGTCCGCCTCGGCCGGGGCGGCGCCGGCGCGCGCGTCCAGCTTGGCGGGGCCCTTGCGCTCCTCGGGCTTCTTCGCCGCGGCCTTGGGATCGGTCTTCGCGGCCTTCGGATCGACCTTCGCGGGCGCCTTGGCGGCTCCCTTCTTGGCCTGGGCGGACGCGTCGAAGGCCGCCAAAGACAACACCAACGGCAGCGCGGAGAGGAGTCGAGCCAGCGTCATCATGATGCTCCTGTGGGACAAAAAACGCGCGGACCCTACAACAGGGGTCCAGATGAAGGAAGGGACCCCCTGATCGCAGTCGGGGCCGTCTTTTTCCAGTGCTTTCAGAGGCTGCCGGGTTTCAACGCGGAGTTCGACACCCCGCCCCATCCGGTCAGTTCGTCGTCGACGCGGGACAGCCGCGCTTGAGCGTGTACTGGTAGTACCCGATCTCATCGCGCCAGAACTCGCCCTGGAACTTCCAGTAATTCCAGTTCTCCGCGGGCATCTTCGGGCGATAGAGGGTCTGCTTCCTCAGCAGCCCTGCCACGTCGACGTTCTGCTCGGCCAGCTCCTTCTCGGCCTTGGCGACCTCGAAGCGGATGATCTCGGCCTGATCCGCGAAGCCCTTGATGGTGCGGAAGGCCTCGACGAGGCGCGCGCGGGAGACGGTGCCAGCGACCTGCTCCAGCGTGCCCTTGTTCTGATCGAGGTAGGTGGTCAGCTCGTTGGCCAGCTTGGCCGCCTTCCAGCCCTGGTTCTGATCGATGAGGCCCTTCTCCACCTCGATCTGCCGGAGCATCCCGAACAACCCGAGCATGCGCTCGTTGGAGCGCACCCAGTTGAGCACCGCCCGCGGCAGCTGCGGGTTCTCCGTGTTCTCCACGAGCTGGAAGTAGCTGACGACGTCCCTGGGCTCGCCCTCCACCAGCGGCTTGAGCTGCTCCGCCATCGGCAGGTAGATGTTCTCGTACTCGACGAGCGCCGCCTTCGACTCCTCATAGAGGCACGAGAAGTAATAGATGGTGCTGGTGAGGATCCACGACTCGGGCTGGAAGGCGCCGGCGAACTGCGGCGCGTAGAGGCCCTGGAGCGAGCCCAGGCCGCCGCCGAGATCGTCATTCTGGAAGCGGGCGAAGCCGTTCTCGAACAGCGCCTGGTCCCAGTACTTGGAGAAGCGGGGGATCTTCTCGTACCAATTCACCGCCTTCTGGAACTCGCCCACGTTGTAGTTGGTGCGGCCCAGCGCCAGGATCGCGAGGTGCTGGGTGTCGGTGAAGTCGAGCTGCTTCGTCTTGATCTTCAGCACGTTCTCGAAGATCACCCGCGCCGCGTCCAGGTTGGCCTTGCGGGCGTCGTCGGAGGCCGCCGGGTAGCGCGGATCCGCCAGGGTGATGCCCAGCAGGTACTGCGCGCGCGCGTAGAACTGGCTGGTGTCGGGCACCGCCTCGAGGAACTGCTTGGCGTCTTCCAGGAGCGCCTTGCGGTGGGAGATGCGGCCGATGAGGTAGTTGATCCGCGCCAGCACCTCGAGCGGCAGCGTGGCCCACGTGTCCGCGTACTTGTCGTAGAGGTTGTTGAGGATGGAAGGGATCAGGTAGTCGTCGTTGAGCGTCTCCTGCAGCGCGATGAAGGCCTCGACCGACTTCGCGTGGTACGGGTGCGCGGGCCCCGCCTTGACGATCGGCGTGAAGTAGATGAACGCCGTGAAGGGCAGGTTGGCCCGCTGGAAGCTCGACGCCAGGTAGTACTCGGCCTTCAGCCGGAGATCATTGTCGGTGGTGGTGTTGGTGACCTCGTAGAAGAGGCGCGCCGCCTCCCCGAAGTCGTTCGCGTTGTAGGCCGAGAGGCCCTTGTTGTAGTTCGCGAGATCCTGCGCGAAGGCGCTGGAGGCGACGAGGACGAGGCTGAGGACGATCGAGCGGATCATGGCCTTCTCACTCACTTAGAAGAGGAACGACGCCCCGATGTAGAGGCCGACGTTGTTGAGGACGTCCGACGAGGGCAGGCGCACCAGGTTGAGCGCCAGGGGCACATCGTTGGACCGCCGGTAGCCGGTGTCCGGATCCGTGCCCGTGAAGCTGGACACGTCACAGCCGCCGCCCACCACCGCCGACTCGATCGGCTGGCCGGCGCGCAGCTTGTCGTCCATGGCCTTCAGATCCATCGAGTTGCAGCCGTTCACCGAGTCCACCTTGGCGGTGTAGACGACGTCGCGCAGCTCGAGGCGGAAGGCGAAGCGCTGGCCGAGCTGCAGGCGAAAACCCGCGCCCAGAGATCCCATGAAGCGGGCGCCGGTGTTGCCGTAGGTGGCCGGGCTGACCGAGCCGTCGGTGGCCTGGCTCTCGGGCTTGAGCTGGTGCCGCGTGCCGCCGACCCCCGCCCCGCCGTTGAGCACGATGCTGAAGGTGGCCAGGGTGCCCTCGAAGAGCGCGAACTTCGCGTACAGCGGCGTCACCTCGACGCCGCCCATCACGCCCCACGTCCACAGCAGCGAGGTGGCGGCCTGCGCCTCGGCGCGCACCTTCTCGACCAGTTCCTGGTTGAAGCCCGACTCGGCGTTGTACCAGTTGTAGCCGCCGGTGATCTGCAGGCCGAAGTTCTCCTGCAGGTGCCACACGAAGCTGCCGAAGGTGCCGAAGTGCTGGGTGAACTTGCCATTCACCTGCAGCGCGACCGGGAAGAGGACCAGTTCCCGCTTGCCGGAGTCGGAGAACTGCTTCTGCTCGACGATGTGCACGGCGACGTTCGGGTTGTAGAGCGGCGCGCCCGACACCAGGCGCTGCTCCTCGCCGGGCTTGCTGGGGGCTGTCGGCGCCACCGCGCCTTCCGTCTTCGGCTCGGGCTTGGGAGCGTCCACCGGGGCGGGCGGCTTCGCAGGCCCTTCGTCTTCGTCTTCGTCGTCGGCCGCAGCAGCGGGCGTCGGGGCCGGGGCCTGGCCCGCGACCAGGAGCGCCAGCCGCGGCGCCGCCGCCTGCGCGACACCCACCTGGAGAAGGACTGCAAGGAGGATCGAGGTTCGCATGGGAGATCGTCCGGTGGATGTCAGAAGAGGAAGGCGTAGCCGAGGTCGATCATCACCAGGTTGGTGATGCCGGCGTTGGGCGACTGCATGCCGCCCGCGGTCGGGTTGCCCGGGTTGGACTGCGCCCGGCTGACGCCCACGTAGTACGAGTCGAGGAAGGACCAGTCACGCACCTCCAGCTTGATGCTGTGGCGCTGGCCGACGACGTTGCCCGACGACGTCACCCCGGGGATGAAGAAGCGGAAGCCCAGGGCGAGCGAAACGAGGGGGCTGATCTTCTCCTCGGTGAAGTACCCTCCGCACTCGGAAGCGCTGGTCTTGTTGGGGCAGATCACCAGCGACTCTCGGAAGAACATCCCCACGCCGCCCCCCACCCAGCCATAGAGCTGGAAGTGGATCGGCACCTCCGCCATCAGGTTGATCTTCCCGTAGATGGGCTGGAAGCGAAGGCCGAGGATGCCGTTGAACTTCATCTCCCAGAGATCCGAGAGATCGTTCGCCGTGCTGATCGACGTGTTCGTGTAGAAGTCGTCCTGGATCTGCCGCGCCAGCGACGTGTGCATCGAGATCGCGTAGCCCGTGCGCAGCTCGAGCCCCAGCCAGTCGGTGAAGTTGTACGCGCCGGAGACGTTCAGGTTGTAGTGGTCGGTCAGCCGGCTCAACATGGCGATGCCGACGTTGCCGCCCACCTCCCAGCGCCCCGCCACCGTGTACAGGCGGTTGCGGACGGCGACCTTCTCCACCAGCTCGCCCTCATCGGCGAACGCGCCGCCCGCGGAGAGCAACACCGCCAGGCAGCCGACGATCTTCAGAGTTTTCCGGTTCATGGAGCGCGTGCACCTCTGGTCTTACGGACAGCTGTTCGGGAACGTGGCGAGGACGTCGTAGCAGACCTCGACGGTGCTCAAAGGCTCGGGCACAGCGGTCCCATCGAAGCGGACCATGTTGCGCAGGCCGGCGGCGTCACACCGCACATACGCCGCGCCTGCGGCCTGCGGGGTGAGGCTGACGGGGAGGCGTTCGGCGCAGCGCTGACCGCGGCACACCTGGCCCATGGGGCAGTTGCCGTCCACCATGCAGTTGGCCGCGGTGGGCTTCGACACGTAGGCCGCCAGGCCTTCCGCCACGCCCCCGTCGGCCTTGAGATCCGGGCCCCGGCTCAGGCGGAACTCCTGCCGCAGGCCCGACGCCGCGTAGCCCAGCGCCGCCAGCGCGCCCGAGAAGTCGTCCTGGCAGATCGACACCGTCACCCCGCCCGTGGCCGCCGCCACCTGCACGTAGCGGCCGCCGAAGTAGCCCACCTCGTAGCCCCCGTCGTTGACGCCGCCCGTGGGGCACGGCGCGCCGGAAAGCGAGCGGCAGCAGCCGGAGTGCGGGCTGGGATCTCCGAACTGCGAGGGCACGCCCGCGTCCTCGGTGGTGGCGACGATGGCGGCGAGCGCCACCGAGTCCTCGTTGCCGTAGCCCTTGAAGGTCTCGAGGAAGCGGGAGAAGTACGCCGTCGAGCCCCACGCGCCGGCGCCGGTGAGGGCGTTGTCGGGCGCGCAACGGCACCCGGGATCCGCGGTGCACACGGCCTGCCGGGTGAGGGGCGTGCAGGACGAGTCGTCTTCGTCGGACACCACCACCACGTAGAGGGCCGCCTCGGGCCGCACGAAGCGTGTCACCGCCTCGGTGGAGTTGTTGAAGGGGTTGGTGAGGGCCAGGTACGCCGCGTACAGGCCGCGCTCCTGCGCGCTGCCGGAGATGCCCACCTGCGACATCTGCCCGAAGGCCTGCACCGCCGTCATCACATCGGGGCCGGTGTTGCACGTCACGGTGCCCTGCATGGTGGGCGCGCAGGCGATGAAGTCCTCGGTGAAGCCGCTGATGCTCCACGGCCGCAGCTTGCCGCGGGCGTTGGGATCGTCCGTGTCGGTGCTGGTCAGGGCGATGTGGAAGTCGATGGGCGGGTTGGCGTTGACGAGCTGGTTGATGAAGCCCTGGAAGTTGGCGGCCAGGCGCGCCTGCTTGGGCGCCATGCTGCCCGACGAGTCCACCACCCAGAGGATGTCCACCTGCCGCACGGGGAGCTGGCGGAAGACGTCGCACTGCCGCGGGACGTTGACGCCGAAGTCGCCCGTCTCCTGCGTGGTGTCCGTCTGCACTTCCGGCGTCTTCGTGTCGACGGTGGGCGTGCCCGGGACGACGGCGTAGGGCTCGAGGACGCGGCGCGTGCGCGTGCGATCCTGGCAGCCCGCCACCGCCGCCGCCGCGACGCACAGCACGAAGGTGACACGCAGAGGCCGCTTCATCGAATCACGCCTTGAGGGTGCGGCGAGATAGCACGTTCAACCACCGGTCTGAACAGGCTTTTTCGCGTTTTCTCGCGGCCTTCTCTGCCGCGTCGGACCTCGCACGGCGGCTCCTTCGTCGTGGTGGTGCCCCGGCCGTCACCCGTCCTGCAGCGCCGGCGGGAGGCAGGCCTGCACGGACTGCTCGGTGACGGTGCGCAGCAGCTGGCAGATCCACGTCTCCGGGCACTCCGCGTCGGTGGTGCAGGGCGCGGTGCAGATGGGCCCGGAGTCCTTGCGGATACACAGGCCGGACTCGCACGCAGCGGGGCCGAAGTCGCAGTCGGCGCCCGGGGTGCCGCCGCCGTTGGGGAAGCAGACGTCCGTCTCGCCGCTCATGTCGGCCAGCTGCGCCTTGCGGCAACTGAAGCCCTGGGGGCAGCCCTGGCCGCCAGCGCAGGTGACGCTGCAGAGCCGCGCGGTGCCGAGATCGAGGCACGTGCCGGACTGGCAGGGGGCGAGACCAGGGGAGCAGTCGTCGCCGAAGAGGCCGCCCATCGGCGCGCACACGCCCATGCCGGACTTCGGGCCGTCAGGGTTGCGCTTGTCGGCGCTGCAGTCATAGCCGCCGGAGGCGCCCGCCTCGCAGCAGCGGTAGTGCGAGTCGCCGCACTGGGCGTCGGTGGTGCACGGCCCGCTGCAGAAGCTGGTGACACCCGCGACCAGGCAGGTGCCGGTGACACAGTCCGTGGCGCCGTTGGCGGTGCAGTCCTCACCGAGGCGCTTGAGGCCGGACTGGCAGGTGCCGCGCTGGGGCATGCAGTAGCTGCGCATCACCCCCGAGGGATCCGCCACCGGCTTGCACACGAAGCCGGCGCCGAAGGTCCGGATGCACGCGGCGTCGTCCGCGCAGGGCGTCGAGCAGAAGGCCTCCCCCTTGTATGGGCAGTCGGGGCAGTTGTTGACGATGCAGCGGTTCTCGGTGAAGCCGCCCCGCCGGCAGTCGTCGTTGTCGGTGCACGGCGAGCACATGCGGCCGTCGACCGCCGGCACGCACGCGTTGTTGACGCACACCTTTCCCAGCCCGCACTGCGACACCTGGCCCACCGTGTCGGTGGCGTCGCAGTAGCCCGCGCAGGTGTTGGAGTTGGGCACGCACTGGTACGGCCCGAAGACGGTGGGATCATCGGACTTGCCGATGTTGGTGCAGGAGAAGCCCGCCGGGCAGTCGGGGTTCTCCGCCGAGTCCAGCTTCACCGGATCGCACCCCGGCGCCGGGCAGAGGTTCTTCGACGGGTTGCAGTCGCGGCCGCAGAACTGCTCGCCCGAGACGACGTTGCGCACGCAGAGATCGAAGGGGCCTCCGCACTCGGCGTCGCCGCGGCAGGGCGTGCAGATGCCGCGACCGTTGCTGCAGGTGTCGGTGCTGGGCACGCACTGCTTGAGAGGGGCGCCCATGGGGCCAGCGGGGATCTCCTTGCAGTCGTAGCCCGCGGGGCAGGTGTCGCCGGCGCCACAGGCCGCGGTGCAGAACTTCTCGCCTGAGCCGATGGCCTCGAAGCAGGCCCCGCCCGCGGGACACTGGGCCGTGTCCTGGCAGGGAGAGCAGAGCGTGCGGCTCACCTGGATGTAGCAGTTCCCCGTCTCGGCGTTGCAGGTGTGGCCCGCGGGGCAGTCCGTCTCCGTCTTGCACCCGGTGAGGGGCTGGCAGATGCGGCCGTAGCGGCCCGCGCCGGCGCACGCGAAGTCATCGGGGCAGTCGTCGGTGACGGTGCAGACCTCGGTGCAGAAGCCCGACGCGCTGTCGAGCGCCACGCACAGCCCGCTCGCGCACTCGAAGGCGGTGTCACCCGGGGTGCATGAAGAGCCGAAGGGCAACGGCCGGGGCCCCGACGAGCCGCACCCCGCCACCACGCCCACGAGGGCCAGCGTGACGAGGAGCGACTTGTGGCCCGGCATGAACACCCTCCGAGGAAGCGTTACTTCTTCGCCGGGGCCTTGTGCTTGGCGCGCAGGGCCACCTTCACCGCCGGCCTCACCATGACGACGCCGTCGTTGTGCCCGGCCACCCCGCCCTTCACGAGGATCAGGTTGCGCTCGGGGATCACCTCGACGACCTCGAGGTTCTGGGTGGTGACCTTCTCCACGCCGTAGTGCCCGGGCAGCTTCTTGTTGGGGTACACGCGGCCGGGCGTCTTGCGCTGGCCGATGGCGCCGGGGTGACGGCGGTACTCGTGCGTGCCGTGCGTGTCGCCGAAGCCGCGGAAGTTCCACCGCTTCATCACGCCCTGGTAGCCGCGGCCCTTGGTGATGCCGGTGACGTCCACCAGTTGGCCCTTCTCGAACATCTCCACCTTGACCGGCTCGCCCACCTTGAACTGGCCGAGCTCCTCGGCGGTGACGCGGAACTCCTGGATGATCCGCTTGGGCTTCGCGCCCGCCTTCTTGAAGGAGCCCGCCTGCGCCCTGGTGAGGTGCTTTTCCTTGGCGTCGACGAGGCCGAGGACGACGGCGGTGTACTGGTCCTTCTCCTGCGTCCGGGTGCCGACCACCTCGCACGAGGTGACGTCGATGACCGTGACGGGCACCGCGTTCCCTTCCGCGGTGAAGACCTGCGTCATGCCGACCTTCTTGCCGATGAGGCCCTTCATGTTCGTCTCTCTTTCCTTCTCTCGCACACGGCAC
The DNA here is from genome assembly GCA_040752975.1 of Myxococcota bacterium. Taxonomy (GTDB): domain Bacteria; phylum Myxococcota; class Myxococcia; order Myxococcales; family Myxococcaceae; genus JADLDB01. Next base: position 87,748 of record JBFMHF010000004.1, on the reverse strand, counting down.
GGCGGCCGGAGGTGCGGGGCGGAAGCGTCCGCCAGCGTCATTTCCCTCGGAACATCCGAAGAGGCGGGCGCTCCTAGCAGGCCCCCTGCCCGTGGGCAAGCCGCCTACGGTACGGGCTCGGCGTTGGCCTGCTTCCGCCGCCAGCGCTCGATCATCGCCAGCAGCGCGGGGAAGAAGACGGTGGTGCCGGCGAAGGTGCAGAGCACGCCCAGCACGGCCATGACACCGACGCTGCGCAGGCCCTCGTGGTGGGCGATCAACATCGCCCCGTACCCCGCCGCGTTCGACAGCGTGGCCACCACCGCCGCCAGCCCGGTGTGCCGCATGATGTGGCCCAGGGACCCCGGCCCCTCCTCCCGGTAGCGGTGGAAGAGGTGCACCGAGTTGTCCACGGCGATCGCCAGCAGGTTGGGCAGCACCACCACGTTGAGGAAGTTCAGGCTGACGTGGAACTGGTGCATCGCCCCGAGGATGCAGGCCATGCCCAGGTAGAGCGGCCCGGCCACCAGCCACGCCCGCACGAAGCTGCGCAAGGACAGCCAGATCATGACGAAGACGACCACCGCGGCGAGCGCCATGATCGTCGGGCCGTCCTTGCGGATCAGGTAGACGATGCGCTCTGCGATCCGGTTGCCGTCGAGGATGTGGGTCTCCGCGCCCTTGTCCTTCGCGCGCCGCACGACCTCGGAGAGATCGTGCGCCCACAGCTTGAGCTCGTCGACGTCGTAGCCCGAGTACCGGGGGAAGATCAGCACGAAGGTGCCGCCGCCCTCCTGCGCCAGGAAGCGCCGGCGGATCTCGATCGGCAGCTCGTCGACGCCCCAGGGCTTCGCGTCCGCCTGCGCGAGCAACTGCCGCACCTTCTCGCCCTTCTCCCCCTCGGTGAGCGACTTGGGGAGATCGTCCGCGAGCTTGCGGATCTCCGCGATGATCGGCAGCCGCTTCTCGGCGTCATAGGGGATGAGATCGTTGAGCGACGCCACCTTCGCGAAGGAGTGCTTTTCCCCGGCGGCGCGATCGACCTCGCGCGCCGCCTCGGCCACTTTGCGGGCCGACTCGAGGTCCGGCACCCACGCCAGCGCCGGCGTCATGATGATGCCGAGCTGCCTGGTGATGTGATCGTCGAGATCGGTGGCCGGCGACTCGCCCTTCAGCTTTCGGAGGTTGGTCTCGAAGCCGACGGTGTTGGCCACCGACGCGGAGTAGGCCGCGCCGAGCAGCACCACCACGAGGATCCCGATCAACGCGGCGCTGGGGATCGGCTTCGAGCGACTCTCCGCGGGGGCCTCGCCTGCACGTTCCCCGCGGGCGGGCTCTGACGCCTTGCGCGCACGACCGAAGCCCGGCAGGCGCTCGGCGAGGAGGAGGATCGCCGGGCCGATCAGGTACGCAGCCAGCACCGTCGACATCACGCCGAAGGCGGCGATCTTTCCGAACTGGCGGAAGGCGTCGAAGTCGGCGAACACCAGCACCGCGAAGGCCGCCGAGTTGGTCGCCGCGCTGGTGAGGGCCCCGCTGAAGGTGCCCAGCACCGCTTCCAGCATCGCCTCCCGCGGGGCGTGGGTGGCGCGCTCTTCCCGGTAGCGCATCGAGAGGTGCACGCCGTACTCGATGCCCAGGCCGATGAGGATCGCCCCGAGGAAGCCGGTGATCGGGTTCAGGTGCCCGACCAGCACCCAGGTGAAGGCGAACGTGCAGGCGATGCCCAGCGTCACCGGCACGGCGACCACCGCCAGCACCACCAGCTTCCGGTTGGCCAGCAGGATGATCGACAGGGAGATCAACATCGCCAGCACGGCGGCGCGGGAGAGGTCGGCCTGCATCACCGAGTCCTCTTCGACGCGGATCACGTAGGCGCCGGTGAAGGCGGTCTTCAGCGTGGGGAAGCGGGCCAGGACCTCCTGGCTCACCGCGCCGGCGCGGGCGATCAGCTTCTTGTTGAAGTCGAGATCCCCGGCCAGCTGGGTCGGCTTCACGTACAGGTACAGCTCGTTGCCGTCCTGCGACTCGACGTACTCGCTCGTCGGCGCCTCGCCCGAGTACTTCTTCTCGATGGCGGAGAAGTCGAGCGGCGGCTCTTCCTCGCCGAGATCGACGTAGAGCGGGTTGGCGATCGCCTTCTCGTAGTGGATCCGCTTCTTCAGATCGTCGCGCAGCTCGGCCAGCTTCTCGGGCGGCAGCACCAGGAGGCCGCGGTCGCGGAAGAACTGCACGTCGAAGTGGTACTCGACGTAACGGACGACGTCGGTCTCCTTCTCGAAGCGCGGCGCGAAGGCGTCGGCGAAGGCGCGGCGGAGCTGCCGATCGCCGCCCGTCACCTGCACCACGAGGTACCCGCCGCCGCCCGCCTTCTTCTCCACGAAGCGCAGGTCCTGCACCTCGGGCGCCTTCTCGGGCAGCAGCTCGATGAAGTCGCCGCGGAACTCGAGCCGGCTGGCCATGCCCGCGGCCACCACCGCCACCCCGCCGGCGATCAGCAGCGGGAGCCACGGCCGCGTGACGGACACGTCGACGAGGCGAGTCAACGCGCTGCGCAGGCCGGCGTTCATGCGTGGCGCGTCCCTAGTCGAAGTTCAAACGGGAAGCCAATGCCGCTAGAAGTCGTCCGATGCCGCTCGACCCCGACGCGCTGGAACGCCTCGCCCCCGAGCGGGTGGTGGGCAACGCGCGGGTGGACTCGGCGCCCGGGGCTGCGGAGATCGAATCGGACGGCGCGCGGTTGATCAACGTCAGCACTGGAGATCTCCTCGGCCTCGGGGGCGACGCGCGGGTCCGTGAGGCAGCGCAGGCGGCGCTGCGCAGGTACGGCCTGGCGCGGCCGGAGCGCTCGCGCGCACAGGAAGAGCTGGAGGATCGCCTCCGCGGCCTGCTTGGCGTGGAGGCGGTCGCGGTGGTGGACGGGCCTGCCGCGGCGCTGGCGTGCCTCGCGGAGGCGGGGGTGGTGGTGGAGGCGCGCAGCCTGTCGCTCCTGCCGGGTGCGCTCGCCGTCACGTCGCCGGAAGAAGCCGAGCGCGCCCTCTCCTCCGGCGCGACGGCGATGGTGGTGAGCGCGGTCGATCGCCACACGGGCGAACTGCTGCCGCTCCACCGCTACGCCGAGGCCAGCCAGCGCGCCGGCGCCTCCCTGGTGGTGGTGGATCAGCTCGGGCTGGGCGTGCTGGGGCCAGGCGGGCTGGGGGCGGTCGAGTCGCTCGGGCTCCAGGATCAGGTGACGCTGCAACTGGCCTTCCTCGGCGAGGCGATCCCCGGCGCGGGCGTGGCGCTGGCCGGCCCCCAGGCGCTCGTGGCCGCGCTGCGCAGGTGCGGGGCGCCGCCTGCCCCCGCGTCGCTGGCGGCCACCTCGCGGGCCCTGCAGCTCGCGACGACCGAGGGCCCGCGGCGCGCGCGCGTCTTCGACGTGGCCCAGCAGATGATCGACGGCCTTCGGGGACTGGGGCTCGACACCGGGCCGTGCGTGACGCCCTGGATCCCCGTGTGGATGGGCGACGAGTCGTTGTGCGAACAGTGGCTTCGCGCGCTGGCCGACCTCAACGTGGCCTGCCGCGGCTTGATGGCACGGAGCCGCTCCCGCCTCCTCCTCTCCCTCGCCGCCACCGCCACCGACGCCCAGGTGGACAGCGCCCTCGAGTCCTTCGGGAAGGTGGCGCGCAAGCTGGAGCCACCCGCCCTGGCGCCCGAGTGGACGGGCCCGGTGCTGCTCGCGCGGCCCGGCAGCTTTGCCCTCGCGACGCCGTGCGCGCCGAGGTGGAGGCCGCCCGCACCCGCCACGCCGACGCCTCCTGTCCCCAAGCTGGAGGCGCCCGTCGCCGTGGGGCTGCGAGATCGGATCTTCGACGCCGTGGAGACGCTCACCTGGCGGGCCACCAACCGACGGGGCGGCCGGCTTGGGCTGCCCGGCGCCGAGGCGCTCAAGGCCCTGCTCGATCGCCGACGGCGCTGAGCGCCCTACTTCTGCGCGGTCGTCGTCTTCTCGAGCTGCTCGCGCTTGGCCTTGAGGGACTTGAGCAGCCCGTCGAAGCCCTTCTTGCCGATCACCTGACGGAACTGATCGTTGTAGGTCGCCACCAGCGACACGTCGTCGGTGACGACGTCGAAGATCTTCCAGGCGCTCTTCGCGTCGGAGCGGAACAGCTTGTACACGACGGGGAAGCGATCCTGCTTCACCACCAGCGTCGTCTTCACGGTGGCTTCGTTGCCCTCGATCAGCTCGTCGCCGTACTCCACCTTGGCGCTGCCGCGGCCATCGCTGATCGCCTTCTGCGCGTAGCTGGCGCGCAGCACGCCCTTCATGGTGGAAGAGAACTCGTCCTGCTGCTTCTTGTTGAGATTCCCCCACTCCTTGCCCAGCGCCCGCTTGGCGAGCTCGAAGAAGTCGATGAACTCGTCGGCCTTGGCCGCCAGCTTCTCGGGCGTGGGCGTGTCGCTCTGCAGCACCTTCTGGACTTCGGCGTCAGCGGCCTTCACCAGGGTCAGCGGGCCCGACGGGGCCGCCGCGAGGGCGAGAGCGAGCACAGGGACGAACACGGCAACCTCCCGGAAAGACAAGACGACTTCTACGACCGATGCGCTTGTACCGCGTTTCGAGACGTCGTGAACAGCCGGGGATTCACGGTGTTCCTCTACGACGTTGGGGAAGCGTCACTTCGGCTTGAGCGGGGACGGCAGCGACGGCACCGTGTCGTGGCCGATCTTCTTCGGCGGGGCGACTTCCTTCAGCTGCAGCGGCTGGGCGATGGAGCGCACCGCGTAGGGCACGATGGGCACGTCGAGGCCCTTCAAGATGACGGCCTCTCCGGGGGCGGCGATTACCCCCGGGCCCGCGCGCATCAACGTGTCGCTGGTGATCAGCACCTCGTTGGGCGCGGCGATGCCGCACAGGCGCGCCGAGAGGTTCACCGTGGCGCCGATCGCGGTGTAGTCGAGGCGCCGCTGCGCGCCGATGGCCCCGACGACGGCCTGGCCCGTGTTGATGCCCACGCCCACCTGCAGCGGCTCACCCTGCACCCGGATCCGCGCGCCTCGCTCCACCAGCTCCATCGCCGCCGTGATCGCGTTGCGCGCGTGATCCTCCCGCTGACCGACGGCGCCCCACAGCCCCATCACGCAGTCGCCGATGAACTTGTCGACGATGCCGCCGTGGCGCTCCACCGCGTCCACTGCCTCCGCGAAGAAGGCGTTCAGGAAGCGCACGACCTCCTCGGGGCGCATGTGCGCGGACATGTTGGTGAAGCCGCGGATGTCCGCGAAGAGCACCGTGATCTCCTCGAGGTGCCCTTCCATGTTCACCTTCATCCGGCCTGACAGCACCTCGTCCACCGCGGCCTGCGAGAGGAAGCGCGAGAGGCTGGCGCGCGTCTCCACCTCGCGCTGCACCTGCGTCACCAGCGCGGCGTTGTCGAGGAGGATGGCCGCCTGCGAGGCGATCGCGTCCAGCAGCGGCACGTCTTCATCCGTGAAGGCCGCGCTCATCGACACCGACTCGACGTAGAGGATGCCGATCACCTTCTCCCGGGCGCGCATGGGCACGGCCATGACGCTCTTCACGCCGCGCATCATCACCGACTGGCTGCGATCGAAGCGCTCGTCCACCAGGGCGTTGTGAGCGAGCAGGCCGTTGGGCGACGACAGCGCCTGATCGATGACGGCGCGCGGCACCTCGATGCGGCGATCGCCCGCCTTGGCCTTCGACGCGTACTGCCCCGTGGTGAGCCACACCGCGGCGCCATCGGCGGGCAGGAGCTCGAAGATGACCGAGAGGAGCCGGTCGACCATCGCCTCCACGGAGCGCTCGAGGGTGACGCGGCGGTGGAACTCCTGGGCGATTCGGTACCGGGCGTTCTCGCGGCGCAGCGTGGCGATGGTGAGCGCCTCGAGGTTGACCATCACGGTCTTCCCGTCGGTGCTGCCGCCGCCCGCCTCGGCCGCGAGGACCTCACCGGTGGGGATCTTGTCTTCCCGATCCGCGCCCGGCGCGCGATCCGTCGTCTTCACCTCCTCGGGGTTCGCGATCTGATCGAGCGACACCATCACCGTCGGCTCAGGCCGCTGGGCCGTCGGCTCGTCGTGATCGAAGGGGCTGTCGTCGACGTTGGTGTCGACGGGCTTCGTCAGCTGGGGCCCCGCACCGTTGGCCGTCACCTGATCGAAGGCGTCGTGCTGCTGGTAGTACGCCTTCTTGATCAGCGCCGACACGCCGCCAGCCGAGGCCACATAGACGGAGACGGTGCGCGCGCCGAGGACCTGCCGCAGCTCGGGCTCCAGGCTGGACGACAGGGGGACGGCGGCCACCACGTGCACGTCCTTCGCACTCTCGTCCCAGCGGATGGGGCACATGCGCAGCCGCTCGGCCATGCGCACGCCCAGGCGATCGAGCAGCGTCGGATCGAGCCGCAGCGTCTTGAGCTTCTCCGCCTTGACGAAGCGCGTGGAATAGAGCTCCGCGAAGGTGCGCAGGAAGTCGCCTTCCTTCACCAGCTCGAGCCGCAACAGCGCGTCGGACAGCAGCCCTCCGTGCTCGCGCACGTAGCTGCGCCCCTTCTCGATGGCCCCGGCGTCCACCAGGCCGCTGGCCCGCAGCGGATTGGCGATGACCGAGTCGGAGTCGGAGTTCGCTGCCATGCGGGGAGAGGCCTCAGAGCTTACGTCAGCGGGACACCCTGTCGAAGTGCAAGCGGACCGCCTGCGAAGGGGTGTCGGCCCCGAGGGAGTTGGGCAGGCGCCAGTACTGACCGCCCGCGGAGAGGACGATCAACTCGTAGGCTCCGCCGGGCGGCTGGCCGAAGGGCGTCACCTGCTGGCGTCCGTCAGCGCCGCGCGTGAGCTGCTGAGCCGCCGGAACCAGGAAGGCCTGCAGGCGCGTCAGCGTGACCTCCACCCCGAGCTGGCCATTGAGCGTGCGCAGGATCGGCGAGGGATCGAAGGCCAGGGGGACGATGACGGTGGCGTCCGGGGAGAGCTGCCCGGGCAGCGGCAGCCACCGCAGGAAGAGCTGCAGCGAGAGATCAGGCGCCTGATCGCCGTCGAGATCGTCCGGCCGCCCGTCGTTGTCCGCATCGATGAGGCCGATGGGAAAGACGGTCCGCGCCCGATCGAAGCGCCCGAGCGGATCGGCGACCAGCGTCAGCGGTGTCGTCGCGCCTTCGAGATCGTCCAGCACCACGTCGGTGGTGACGCCTTCGAGGATGAAGGCCGGCGGCTCGTGCTCGACGTGCGTGGCCGCGCGGTAGTCGGACGTGGCGCCGCGCCCCGGCTGGACCTGGAGCTCGACGCCCTCCCCGGTGCGATCGCCCGCGGTCGGCTGCGCGAGGACGTCGAAGGACGGATCGAAGTCCTGATCGACGTCGAGGAAGCCCCACAGCCGGTAGGGGTTGGCCGGGACCTGTCCGAAGACGTACCGGGGATCGGTCGGCAGGCGGAGCGCGCTCACCGCCGTGGCCGTGACGGGAATGGACGGCGGCCCGGGCGGCCCCTCGCCCGGACGGTAGAGGAAGAGCCACGCGTCGCCGGTGAGGCCGTCAGGCGCGGTGAAGGCGCCGGTGACCGGGCCCGTCCGGGACAGCGGGTTTTCCTCCGTCGGCCCGCAGGCGAGCAGCGCGACGGAGAGGACGAGCGCGCTTCTGGCCCTCCGGGCGAGCGACCGCACGTCAGGTGAGGCGGAGGAGCTCACGGGCCTCCTGCGGCGTGGCGAGGCGACGGCCCTTCGAGGCGGCCCGCTTCGCCGCCTCGGCCACCAGTTCGTAGTTCCCCTTCGCCAGCACGCCCTTCGACACGTAGATGTTGTCCTCGAGCCCGACGCGCGCGTTGCCGCCCCGCTCCGCCGACAGCTCGACGAAGGGCAGCTGGTGCCGCCCCATCGCCGCGCACGTCCACGTCGAGCCCTGCGGGATGTAGGAGCGCATGAAGTCCAGGGCCTCCACCGACGCCGCCAGCGCTCCGCCCACGCCCAGCACGAAGTCGAAGTGCGCGGGGAAGCTGATGAAGCCTTCCTTCTCCAGCGCGCGCGCCTCGTCGATCATCCCCACGTCGAAGCACTCGATCTCGGGCTTGATCCCCAGCTGCTTGATGCGCGTGGCGATGTCGCGGATCAGCGGCCGCGGGTTCCAGAACACGTCGGGGCCGAAGTTCACCGTGCCCGTCGACAGCGTGGCCATGTCCGGTCGATCGTCGCCCGTCAGCTTCAGCCCGCCGCACCGCTCGTCCACGCCCATGCCCACGGCCCCGCCCGTGGAGACCTGGATCAGCACGTCGCACTTCTTCCGGATGGCGCGGATCGCCGCGCGGAAGAGCTCGGTGTCCTGGCTGGGCTTGCCGTCGGGCGTGCGCACGTGGAGGTGCACCATGGCGCAGCCGGCCTCGCGGCACTTCGCGGCGTCCTCGGCGATCTCCTCGGCAGTGATCGGCAGGTGCGGCGTCTGCTCGCGCGTCGTCTCGGCGCCCACCATCGCCGCGGTGATCACCATCGGTGCGTGTGCGGTCATGCCGTCCTCCGCTGCTTGTCCTTCGGGGTGACGCAGGTGCCGCTCGCCTTGCAGACCACCACGGGGGGATTCAACACCTCGGCCGCGGAGTCGTTGATCTCCGGCGCAGATCGGATCACCTTGCGCGCCTCGAAGGTCATCTTGCGGCTGGTGTTCCCCACCTGGGTGATGGTGCCCTGCGCTTCGATGTAGTCGCCGGCGTAGACGGGGGCGAGGAACTCCACCGAGTCGTAGGCGCGAAAGAGCCCTTCGTCTCCGTCGAGGCGGATGAGCAACTCCGTGGCCACGTCGCCGAACAGCCCCAGCATGCGCGCGCCGTCCACGAGGTTGCCGCCGTAGTGCGCGTCGTGGCTGGACATGCGCAGGCGCACCGTCACCGACAGGCCGACTCCCTTCACGTCGCTCACGCGGGCTCTCCTTCGTAGTGCGTGCCCTTCGCTTCCTTCCCCATGCGCTGCAGCACCTGGTGGACGACGAAGTTGGCGACGTCGGACGGTTTGGTGCCCGGACCGAAGCCGGCATCGAAGCCCAGCTCCAGCGCCAGCTTGTGATCGACGCGCGGCCCACCGAGCAGCAGCGTCATCTTGCCGTACACGCCCTGCTTCTTCGCCTCCTCGATGAACTGCCGGCTGTTCTCCTTGTGCACGTCGCGCTGGGTGACGACCTGGCTGACGAGGATCGCGTCGGCGTTCTTTTCCTTCGCGCGGCGGATCAGCTCGGCGTTGGGCACCTGGCTGCCGAGGTTGTAGGCCTCGAACCAGGGGTAGCGCTCGAGCCCGTAGTCGCCGGCGAAGCCCTTCATGTTGAGGATCGCGTCGATGCCCACGGTGTGCGTGTCCGTGCCGGTGCAAGCGCCGAAGACGATCACCTTGCGGCCGATCTCCTCTTCGATCTCGCGGTTCAGCTCGGCGAAGCCCAGCTTGCGGATGACGATCTCCGGCGCGTCGATGGCGGCGTAGTCGATCACCACCGGGCTCTTCGCGTAGACGACGAAGAAGGTGTAGTGCTCGGCCGCTCGCTCGGCGGCCGCCACCTTCACCTCGGTCAGCCCCAGCCTGGTGCAGTAGAGCTGCGCGGCTTCCTTCGCCTTGTCGGACAGCGGCACCGGCAGCGTGAACGAGAGCTGGAGGACGCCGTCGTCGCGTCGATCGCCGTAGGCGCGGATGAGCTGCTTGTCCTTCATGTCACTTCCCGTAGGACACCGAGTCGAGCACGCGCTTGAGCATCGGCCCGAAGCGCGCGCCCAGGCTGGTCTTGCTGGTCCAGGTCAAGACCCAGCGCACCTTGCCGTTGCAGCCGATCACCGTGGTGGTGGTGACCTTGTTCTCGTCGCTCTGGCCGGCGTCGGCCTCGCCCAGGTAGTTGGTCTCGACCTTCTTCTGCGCGGGCTGGCCGCCCAGCTTCACCGCCTCGAAGCCGTCCTTCCCCAACTTCTCCAGCATCTCGTTGACGCAGGCCTGCGCGGGCCGCACCGGATCGACGGGGAAGGCGGACACCGACATCGACGCGGCGTCGTCCGGCGCCGTCCACGTCTTCGAGGCGTCGTCGTCGGAGGACACCGCCCACGAGGTCGGCGCCTTGAAGTTCAGCTTGTTGAGGCTCGCCTTGGTCAGCGTGTCCGTGCCGCCGGAGATCAACGCCACCGCTACGAGAAGCGCGTTCATGCCCTGCCCTCCATCATGTCCAGGAACGGGTTGAAGTAGTCGGGGGCCTTCTCCACCACGCCGTCGAGCCCCTTGCCGCCCGTCTCGGTTCGCTTGACGTCACCGAAGCGGCCGCGGCCGATCGCCGCCACCATGCCGTCGGCCCGGCACTCCTCGAGCAGTTCGAGCGCCTTGCCGAAGACGAAGCGCGCCCGGTTCGCGATGAGGCCGTCTTCCTTCACGGTGAACTCCTGATCGATGCCGCGCGCGGCCCGGTGCACGTAGCTTGCCGCCTTGAGCGCCTCGTAGCGATCGGCCAGCAGGGGCGTGTGCATGGCCTCGGTCATCATGCCGAGGAGCTGAATGCCCTGCCGCGTCCAGATCGCCACGAGGTCCGCCATGGCGTCGTAGACGTGGCTGAAGAAGATGTCCGTCTCCTTGTGCTTGGTCGGCGGCATGTACTTGAGCGGCGCGTTGGGGAAGCAGCGCCGCACCAGCATCGCCTGCGACAGCTCGAGCAGCAGCGTCTCGGGCCGGTGCGGATCGATCTCGTAGCTGTGGCCGATGCCCAGCTGCTCGTCCTTCAGGCCTGCGCGCCTGGCGAACGTCTCGTTGATGAACTGGCTGGCGATCACCGTGTGGGCGGCGTCGTAGGCGTCGGCGGTGGTGATGTAGTTGTCCTCGCCGGTGTTGATGATGATGCCGGCCAGGGCGCAGATGCGGCGGGAGAAGTACTGATCGATGAAGGTGCGCCGCATGTTGATGTCGCGGAAGAGGATCCCGTACATCGCATCGTTGAGCAGCATGTCGAGCCGCTCATACGCCGCCATGAAGGCGATCTCGGACATGCACAGGCCCGAGGAGTAGTTGGTGAGCTGCACGTAGCGCTTGAGCTTCTTCGACTCGTCGTCGAGCGCCTCGCGCATGATCCGGAAGTTCTCCTGCGTGGCGTAGGTGCCGCCGAAGCCCTCGGTGGTGGCGCCCTGGGGCACGTAGTCGAGCAGCGACTGCGCGGTGGAGCGGATCACGGCGATCACGTCCGCCCCGGCCTGCGCGGCCGCCCGCGCCTGATCGATGTCGTCGAAGATGTTGCCGGTCGCGACGATCACGTACTTGTGTGGAGCCGGCGCCATCGGGAACTCGTGGCGCAGGGAGTCCCGCCTGGCCACCCGGGCCTTGAGCTCGTCGACGGCCGCGCGCGCTTCGGCCCGCACCTCGTCCCGCAGCTTCGCCTCGTCCTCGGCGGGCAGCGGCACCAGCTTCTCCAGCGGAGCCGCGGTGAGCCGCTCCACCGCGTCCAGCGGGCTCGTCGCGCCCATGCGCAGCGCTCGGCCGTACCAGTACGCCGCCCCCTTGTTCAGCACACCCGCGGCCTTCAGCCGATCGACCATCAGGTTCACCAACGGCGCGCCCAGGTTCCCCACGCCGTCCACGCCGAACCAGCGCAGCACCGTGCGCTCGACGGACACGGTGGTGTTCCGCTCGATGAGCTCGAAGATGGGATCGGTGATTTCCCGGGCGAGCGCGCGCGCGTGCGCAACCTGCTCGTCCGTCACGAAGAGGCCAGACATGGCGGTCTCTATACAGGGCTTTTGCCCGAGGAGCGCGTGCAACGACGCAGCCCCGCGGGTAACGTTCCTCCACCCGTGCGCGCCCTCACTGCAACGCTCTGCGTCATCGCCCTGGTGGGGTGCGGCCCCGATCTCCGGACGCCGGGCCCGAGGAGCGAGATCAGGGTGGAGCGGGCACCCCAGGCGATGGCGCCGATGATGGGGGGCGCGCTCCTGGTGACCCAGAGCGGCCGGTACGCGGTGGCGTCGGATCCACACGGCGACGCGCTGCACGTGGTGGATCTCACGACGAAGAAGGTCCGGCGCATCGCCTTGCCACGGGGGAGCCGCCCCAACCGCATGACGGAGGACTCGCGCGGCGACGTGCGGGTGGTGCTGCGCGGCACCGGGCAGCTGGCCACCGTCTCGCTCACCACCTTCGCGGTCGAGGGCACGAGATCGATCTGCCCCGAGCCGCGTGGCGTCTCGTGGGACGCACTGCGGGCCTCCGTGCAGGTGGCGTGCGCGTCAGGGCACCTCGTCAGCGTGCCGCTCGAGGGATCCTCGACGTCGCGCTTCGTGGCGGTCGACCTGCGCGACGTCGTCCCGGTGGGCGGGAAGCTGCTCGCCACCACCTTCCGTGAAGGGTTGCTGCTGGACGCCACCGGCCCGGAGGCCGTGGTGCTGAACCGGCTCCCCGACTTCGAGCGAGGTGACGCGCGCTTCCGCGGCGGCGTGGCCTGGCGGGCGGTGGCCGGCCCCGGCGACACGCTCCTCGTCACGCACCAGCGCGAGCGGTTGGATGATCTCGGAGAGGGCCCAGCGATGCCGGCGGCCTCCGCGCCGGCCACTGGCGCCTACGGGATCCCCGGAGCACCGTTCGACCCGAGCGCTCCGTGCGACTCCGGCCCCGCGGTGCGATCGGCGGTGACGATGATGGACGCGACGGGCGCGATCCTCCTGTCGGCCGAGACGGGCGGCGTGCTGCCGGTCGACCTCAGCGCAGCGCCGGACGGCACGATGGCGGTCACCGCCAACCCCGGCAACCAGCTGGTGGACTTCGTGCCGCTGGCGCGCGGTACGTCGGGCTGTACGACGCAGGTGGCCGCCTCCCCGCCCGCCCCCGCCGGCTCTCTGGCAGGCGTCGCCTTCACCCCGGCCGGGCAGTTGGTTTCGGTGTCGTTCAGCCCGCCCGTCTTGAGCATCCACGCCGGCGACGGCGCCATCGAGCAGGTGGCGCTGTCCGACGTGCCCGCCCCCAACCCCGGCAACACGCTGTTCCACGCCGCTGCGCCCGCTGGCCTGGCCTGCGCGTCGTGCCACCCGGAAGGCGGTGACGACGGGCATGTGTGGACGGTGGCGGGCAAGGCGCGGCGGAGCCAGTCGCTCCAGGGTGGCGTCACCGCCTCGGCCCCCTTTCACTGGCAGGGCGAGCACCGGACCCTCGCCAGCCTGATGGCGGACACCTTCGTGTCCCGCATGAGCGGCCCTCCGCCCGACAGCTCGACCGTCGACGCCCTCGGAGACTGGCTCGACAGCGCGCTGCCCAGGCTGCAGGTGGTGTCCGCCGCGCCGGCCTCCCAGCTGGCCGAAGGACGTCGCGCCTTCGAGGCCGCGGGCTGCGCGTCGTGCCACGCGGGCGCCAGGCTGACCAACGACACCACGGTGGACGTGGGCACGGGCGGCGCGTTCCAGGTGCCGTCGCTCGCAGGGCTGAGCCTGCGCGCGCCCTTCATGCACGACGGCTGCGCGAAGGACCTCGAGGCGCGTTTTGCGGATCCGGTGTGCGGCGGGGGCGCGAAGCACGGCGACGTCTCGAAGCTGTCTGCGCCCGAGCGCGAAGCCCTGCTGGCGTACCTGGCCAGCCTGTGATCTCCCGGCGCTTTTCCCTCGCGAAAATGGCCGGGGCGTGTTGAACGCGCCGCGCCCGTGCCTGTATAGGACCGCGCGCCTTTGTTACTTCAAGGCAGTACCACCCGTCAGGAGTCGCACCGTGACCTTCGTGATCATCGCCCTCGGCCTGGCGCTCGCCGCCAGCCTGGCCTTCAACTTCGGCCTCTTCGGAGGCAAGGCCGCTTCCCACGTGCCCGCCGGCGAAGCGCCGAGCCGCTCCGACGCGCAGCGTGACGACGACCGCCCGCGCAAGCTGGAGACCGAGCTGGAGAAGAAGCGGAAGGAAGTGGAGGAGCTGAAGAAGTCCCAGGCCGAGCTGAAGGAAGAGCTCAAGGCGGCCAAGAAGAAGCTCTTCGAGCAGAAGGAGTCGGAGCGATCCGGGGACGATCTCGCGAAGGCGCGCGCGGAGGTGGAGCGCCACGCGTCGGTGCAGCTCGAGAACACCCGCCACGAGCTGTCCGTTGCCCTGGCTGAGGTCCAGCGGCTCAAGGGTGAGCTCGAGGGGAAGGGCCGCCGCCGCCCAGAGTCGACCGAGAAGCGCGACGAGCCCAAGGCCGAGAAGCCGCAGGTCCAGGAAGTCGTGCAGCGGGTGATCCGCGAGCTCTCGGACGTGGAGAAGGAGCGCATCGCGAAGCTGGAGGCGCAGTCGTCCGCCGATCGCAAGCGGGCCAACGAGCTCGATCGCGAGCTGCGCGCTTTGAAGGGGAAGATGGAGCGCAACCAGCGCGAGTCCAAGCGGGTGTACAGCGAGGCCAACCTGGCGCGGGACAAGTTCCGCGCCGTGGAGATGCGGCTCAACCGGACGCTGCTGGAGAACGATCTCCTCAAGCGCGCCATCGCCGATCTCGAGAAGAAGACCGGGCTGCACGCGGAGCACATCACGCTGACGCCGGAGGAGGCCGCCGAGAGCGACCGGGCGATCAAGGCCAAGCACGCGGCCGAGGATCAGGCCGAGGCCGAGGCCCGCGCCCGCCTGGAGGCTGCACCGGTGTCCGAAGAGGCCACCGAGGCTCCCCCGGCTTCAGCCCCGGAGGCGTCGGCCCCTGCGACCGTGGCCGAGCCCGCCCCCGCCGCCTCCTCGCCCTCCGCCTGACGGCCGCCTGAACGCCTCGGCGCACGGAGGCCGAGGAGTCACACGAGTCACCGGGCGAGGTGTCACACCGGGCGAGGTGTCACACGATTCGTACGCCTTGACGCACGCCACCAGAGCGAGGTGTCACACGTTTCGTGCGCCCTGACCCACGCCACCGGAGGAACGAGGTGTCAGACGATTCGTACGCCTGGCGTACGCCAAGGACCTGAAAGAACTGGGTATTTCAAACGAGGTGTCACACGATTCGTGCAGGCGGTGAGGACTACCGCTTCTCCACTTCGCCGGCGACCACCTTCGCCAGATCCTCGTAGGCCCCTACGCCCGAGTAGCCCAGCACCGGCTTGCCGTCCCGGCCGAAGAGGATGCGGGAAGGCAGCTCGCGAATGCGGCCGAAGGGCGTGTCACCCGCGCGAAGCCGATCGTCCGCCACCACCAGCGGCCAGGTCAGCTGGTAGCCCTGGGCGAAGGGCTCGAGCACCTTCCGCCCTTCGAGATCCATCCCCACCAGCACATTGGAGAAGCCCTTCGCGCCGAAGTCGCGCTCGAGGCGCCCGAGCACGGCGAGCTCCGCGAGGCACGGAAAGCACCAGGTGGCGACGAAGGTGATCAGCACCACGCGGCCGTGCAGCGCCACGGGATCGAAGGGCACCTCCCCTGCCACCTCCCGCGGCAACGCGCTCAGGAAGGAAGCCAGGGCGGGTGGCTCCGGCTCGCGGCGGGTGCAGGCCTGGGCGGCGAGCGCGGCGAGGAAGAGCCTGCGCGAGATCGCCGCCGCGTTCACGCCGTCTCGCGCTGGCAGTTCTTGCACAGCCCGTAGAGCTCCATCTTGTGGGAGACGACCCGGAAGCCGTGCTTGCGCGCGACTGCGTCCTGCAACCGCTCGATCTGATCGTTCTCGAACTCGATGATCGTCCCACAGCGGGTGCAGATCAGGTGATCGTGGTGTTCCTTCCCCACCGCGGCCTCGTAGCGCGTCTGCCCGTCTCCGAAGTTCCGCGCGTGGGCCAGTCCGCTCTCGGACAACAGCTTCATCGTCCGGTACACGGTGGCCACCGAGACGCGCTGATCCAGCTCGCGGACCTTCCCC
This sequence comes from Myxococcota bacterium, assembly GCA_040752975.1. Classification (GTDB taxonomy): domain Bacteria; phylum Myxococcota; class Myxococcia; order Myxococcales; family Myxococcaceae; genus JADLDB01. The sequence continues at coordinate 72,005 of JBFMHF010000004.1, read as the reverse complement.
CACACCTCTTCCACCGAGAGGTGCCCGTCGAGGGTGAAGAAGGTGTCGATGATCAGGTTGCGCTGTCGGGTCGTCTTGAGGCCGTGCTCGGCCATGAAGCGACTCAGCACCTCTTCGCGCGTCAACGGGGAGTTCTTCACTTGAAGCGCTCTCCCCATGCGGCGCGGGCGGCGGCGTCGTCAGCTGGGCCGAGATCGACGCCGTCGTTCAACCTCACCAGGGCCCCGTGCGCTGCCTCGCGGACCGCGGGAGAGGTGTCGCCCAGCAAGCGCACCAGGGCGGCCGCGACCGAGGCGTCCTTGCGGAAGCCCGCCACCTCCGCGGCCAGCGCGCGCTTCTCGGCGTCGGCCGAAGCCAGCGCCACCGCCAGCCCCGACGCGCCTCCCGCTCCGTCGGTGCCTCCGACCGCGGCCGGCCCCTGCAGCCCGGGCAGAAGGAGCAACATGAAGAAGAGCGCCGCGGTGAAGACCTGGAAGAAAGCCTTGAAGGGGGAATAGCGGCGCGCGGCCACCAGGGCGAAGCGGTAGCCCGCGAAACCCACCGCGAAGGCGAGGAAGATCCACGGGGCGACGCGGGCCAACTCGGCGCTGACCGGGAAGCGCTGCGCGTAGAGCGCCAGGGCCGCGGAGGCCACGAGCAACACGTACAGCACCATCGGCCACACCGGGCGCACGCGCACGCCCGCCACGCTGGGCTCTTCGACGTCAGGACGGGTGCTGACCGGGGCGGGGCTCATTGACACCTTCCGAGATCCGCTTATACGCAGCGCGCCCCTGAAGGTCATCCGGATGATTGACTGGCAGCGCCGCCGACACCCCGAGGACGTCCCCACGCCGGTCGCGGTGGCAGTCTCGGACTTCTGCCGCCGGGCGAAGGCGCCGGCCCCCGCCGCGGTGGTGCGCGAGGCGCTCTCGCTGCTCCCGGAGGAAGACGACTTTCGCGTCAGGGCGCTCGCCGACGAGGAGCCGCCTGCCCAACCGCTCGGCCCCTTCGCGGTGATCGACGTGGTGCGGGGCGCCGAGCCCTCGCTGGCCGCGCAGCGGCAACAGACCGGCTACTACGAGGTGGTCCGCGCCATGGCCGAGGAGCGCGCCCGCGCTGCCCCGCCCCCCGTCTCCGCCCCGGCGCCCGAGCGCGTGGTGCCCTTCCCCGCCGTTGCTGCCCCCGTACGGAAGAAGGCGGACTCGAAGCCGCAGAAGGGCCCCTCGATCGCCGAGAAGATCGCCCCGAGACGCCGCGCCGCGGGAGAACCCCGTGCACGGCCGGCGCCGCCCCCTCCGCAGGTCCCCGCTACCGCCTTCCTCCCCCGCCGGAACCTGCCGGCCCCGCGCGGCCGCTTCACCCGCATCGATCCTTCGCGCGCGTCGATCCACGCCCTGCTCAAGCCCGACGGCCGCGACACCGTCTCGGCGCTGGTCGAGCAGGTGCCTCACCGGGTGGCCCTCTGGCGCACGCTGTCGCAGGGGTACCTGGGCCGCGCCGGCTCGGAGCTGACCGTGGCCGACGTCGTGGGGCTGCTCGACAAGCACCGGCTGCGGGAGCGCCTCGAGGCGAAGGAGCGCGACGTGCTGCTGGGGGCCGTCGTCGAACAGCGCGGCGCGTTCGGCAAGGCGGCGAAGTCGCTGGGTATGCGCCCGAAGGAGTTCGAGTCCCTCCTCAAGGACCTGCGCATCGCCCGCGAGGCGAAGGAGATCAAGGAGCGCGCGATCCGCGACGCGCTGGCTCCGCGCAACCTCGCCGCCCGCCTCGAGCTGGCCTTCAAGCAGCGCTACCTCGAGGACCTCGGCATCGAAGAGCGGTTCAAGGAGCGGCTGTTCGCCGAGCTCTCGGCCCTGGTGGAAGCGGCGCGAGCCGAGGCGTCCACCGCGCCGGCCCTCGTCGAGCTGCTGGCGCGCCGCCACGCCGTCGACGCCGATCCGCTGCGCCGTACGCTCGATCTCTTCGGCCTGCTCGACAACCCTCCCACGGAGTGATCCCGTGCCGATCTACGAGTACCGCTGTCAGAAGTGTGGCCACGAGCTCGAGGTGATGCAGAAGGTGAACGATCCCGCGCCCGATCCCTGCCCGAAGTGCAGCGCCGAGAAGTCCCTGGAGCGCCTGGTCAGCCGCACCAGCTTCCAACTGAAGGGCGGCGGCTGGTACTCGGATCTCTACAGCTCGTCGAAGAAGGACTCGACGTCGAAGACGGACGGCGGCGGCTCGGGCTCGTCCACCGCCTCGGGGACCGCCGGCGGCTCGGGCGCTGCGCCGTCCTCGTCCACGTCCTCGGGATCGTCCGGCTCCGGATCCTCCGGCGGCTCTTCCGGCGGCTCGTCGGGCGGATTGAGCTCCTCATGACGCGCGCCCTCGTCGGCCTCACGCTCCTCGCCGTCGGGGGCTGCGCGGCGCCCGGCATCTCCCTGCCCCCGCCCGACGCCACCCGCCTCGAGCGGGAGCTGACTGGCGAGGAGCGGTTCCTGCGCGTCTCGATGTTCTCGACGCCCTTCTTCAAGGACGACTCGAAGCGGCTGCTCACTCCCCTCCCTCCGGAGCTGGTGCGGCTGCTCGAAGACCCCGACGGAACGCCCATCAGCCCCGGCCCGGTGGAGGCCACCTTCCCCGCCGGCACGCGCGTGAAGATCCTCAAGGTCGAGTACCCGTCGGCCTCGGTGATGATGGAGCGCGTGCTGTACACCCCGCGCACGCTCGCGTGGATCTACCTCGACGTCGCCGGGGCGAAGCGCGGCGGCGGACCGTTCGTGCTGGTGCTGCGGCCCGGGATCAAGTCGGAGGACGAGTTCCGCAGCGAGGTGGACCGGCTCCTCACCCGGGAGGATCTCACCGCCCGCTTGCAGGCCCTGAGCGAAGGCGCCCGCCAGGCGATCCGCACGAAGACGGCCGCCGTCGAGCTGCCCGCCGAGGCGCTGGAGATGGCCTGGGGCTACCCCGAGGCGCGCAAGGTGGAGCTCGAGGGCGCCCACCGGAAGGAGACGTGGACCTGGGCCCAGGGCGCGCGCGCCGCCGTGCTGGTGGATGGCGTCGTCACCGAGCTGTTCCCGACAGGGAGGCCGCCCGGAACGCCTCAGCCCCAGACGCCCTGAGGCCTTTCAGCGCGGCCAGCGGCGCTTCTTCTTCTTCCGGGCCTGCGCCTCTTCTGCCCGCGCCTCGCCCGGACGCCGCAGGTGGGGCAGCTCGCCCATCTGCACCGCGTGGAACTCGCCTGCTCTCAGCGCCGTCACCAGCCCGGCCTGCGAGGTGACTGGCTTCTTGAAGAGCGTGGCCGCGTAGCCCAGCTCGTCGAGCGAGCCGCGCGTGTCACTGCCTCCCACGCCCGGGACCTTCAGCGCCGCCGCCGCCTCGATCGCCAGCTCGTTGGCTCCGGGCCGCACCTTCGGGTTGTAGACCTCGACCGCCGACAGCAGCTTGAGCGACTTCACGTAGTCGCCCGCGGGCGTGGGGAACTCGCGATCGAAGGGCCGCGCGGCGACGATCGCCGCCCCCAGCGACGCCAGCCGCGGCAGACACTCGTCCGCGGACCACGGCTTCTCCCGGTTGCTGCCCCACAGCTGGACCGGCTCGGGGGCGCGCTCGGGCTTCTCGAAGAAGCACAGGTACTGGCCCTTGTCGGTGGCGAGCTCCAGGCCCACGAAGATCTTGAGCTTCGTCGTGCGCTGGAGATCGAACAGCTCGTCGCACCCGTCCTGCGTGTTGGTCTCCGTGAAGGCCACCCCGTCGAGGCCGAAGCCCTCGGCGCGCTGGAGGATGGCGCGGGGATCCAGCTGGCAGTCGCGCGACAGGTAGGAGTGGACGTGGAGGTCGATCAGCATCGGGGAAGATTCGAGAGGGTGCCCTTGAAACGGGGGAGACGCGGTGGGATAAGCCACCGCATGTTCACTGGCGTCAAGGTGTTTTCGGCGACGAAGGCGAAGGAGCGCGAGGAACTCAGCGACAACATCACTCGCTGGCTCAAGAGCAACAGCGATCTCGAGATCGTGGACAAGGTCGTGACCCAGTCCAGCGACAACGAGTTTCACTGTTACTCGATGGTCATCTTCTACAAGCAGAAGGGCCAGTAACGGCGCGAAGGCCCTGTACTGGTCGGGCCGGCACGGGTACCTGCAAGCAACCCAACGAATTTCTTTGACCACGGACGGGAAGCGACCTACAGGCGCTCCGTCCTCGCTGCACCGACTTCTACCTGGGAGGGAAGAATGTCTCGCTCATTGGCTGGCATGGCCATCAAGGCTGCGCTCGTGGCGTTGTTCGTCATCCCCATCGTCATCCTCACTCCGGGCTGTGGCCCTGAGTGCGTCGACAAATACGACTGCGAAGCCAAGGCGAAGGCGGGCGAGCACTACACGTGCGTGGACAGCAAGTGCGTCATGGGCAGCCCCTACCCGATCCCCGACGCGGGTGAGGGCGGCGGCGCCGGCGGTGGAGGCGGCGGCGGCATGGGCGGTGGTGGCGGCGGAGGGATGGGCGGTGGCACCGGAGGCGGTACGGGCGGTGGCACCGGAGGCGGTACGGGCGGTGGCACGGGTGGCGGTGGTGGCGATGACGCGGGCATGGACGCGGGCATGGACGCGGGCATGGATGCAGGCATGGACGCCGGCATGGACGCCGGCATGGATGCCGGCATGGACGCCGGCATGGACGCGGGCATGGACGCGGGCATGGACGCGGGCATGGACATGGATGCGGGCATGGACGCTGGAACCGACGCGGGCAACCCGGACGCGGGCGACGGCGGGTAGGCCGCTTCCAGACACGGAACCTCGAAGGCTCGGCGGGCTCCCTTTCCGGGGGGCTCGCCGTCGTCTTTTGCGGGCCGTTTTAGTTGGTGTTGTGCGCAGTTTGTGGTGAGTCAGAGGCCGATGGAAGACGCAGCCCTCAGGCAGCTCGTTTCGCTCCGCCACGCCAACCCCCACAGCCTCCTTGGAGCTCACCCCGCCGGCGCCGACACCTTCGTCCGGGTGTACCGCCCCGGCGCCCAGAAGGTGGAGGTGGTGGCCAACGAGCAGCGCGCCAACCTCCGCCCGCGCATGGACTTCCCAGGCATCTTCGAGGGCCGGTTACCGGTGCGCGCGGTCCCCGAGTACTCGCTGGAGATCCACTACCCCGACGGCAACGTCTTCAGCCTGAAGGATCCCTACGCCTTCCTCCCCACACTCGGAGAGCACGATCTCCACTTCGTCGGAGAGGGCACGCACCGCCGCCTGTGGGATCGCCTCGGCGCCCACCCCATGCACCACCAGGGCGTCGCCGGCACCGCCTTCGTCGTGTGGGCGCCGAACGCGGCGGGCGTGTCGGTGGTGGGCGACTTCAACGGGTGGGACGGGCGGCTCCACCCCATGCGCTCGATGGGCGCGTCGGGGCTGTGGGAGCTCTTCGTGCCCGAGGTGGGCGAAGGCGCGCGGTACAAGTTCGAGCTGCACCCTCGCGACGGCGGGACGCCCTTCCTGAAGGCCGACCCGATGGCCTTCCGCACCGAGCCGCCGCCGCTGACGGCGTCCGTCGTCCATGATCTCCGCCACTACCAGTGGAAGGACACGGCCTGGCTGGACCAGCGGCGGCGCACCGAGTGGGCGAGGGCGCCGATGAGCATCTACGAAGTGCACCTCGGCTCGTGGATGCGCGTGCCCGAGGAGGGCAACCGCTCGCTGACGTACCGCGAGCTCGCCCCGCGCCTCGCGGATCACGTCGAGAAGCTGGGCTTCACCCACGTCGAGCTCTTGCCGGTGGCCGAGCACCCCTTCGGGGGCTCCTGGGGCTACCAGGTGTCGGGCTACTTCAGCCCCAGCGCGCGCTTCGGCCACCCCGACGACTTCCGCTTCCTGGTGGACACGCTGCACCAGCGGGGCATCGGGGTGATCATCGACTGGGTGCCCGGTCACTTCCCGCGCGACGCGTGGGCGCTGGCGCAGTTCGACGGCACGGCGCTGTACGAGCACGCGGATCCGAAGAAGGGCGCGCACCCGGACTGGGGCACGTTGATCTTCAACTTCGGGCGAAACGAGGTGCGCAACTTCCTCGTGGCCAACGCGCTCTTCTGGATCGAGCAGTACCACGTGGACGGGCTGCGGGTGGACGCGGTGGCCTCGATGCTCTACCTCGACTACTCGCGGCAGCCCGGCGAGTGGATCCCCAACCGGCACGGCGGGCGGGAGAACGAGGAGGCGATCAGCTTCCTGCGCGAACTCAACGACACCGTGCGCCATCAGCACCCCGGCGTGCACGTGATGGCCGAGGAGTCCACCGCGTGGCCGGCGGTGTCGCGCCCCACCTCGCAGGGCGGCCTGGGCTTCAGCCACAAGTGGAACATGGGGTGGATGCACGACACCCTGAAGTACTTCGAGAAGGAGCCGGTGCACCGCAAGTACCACCACCACCAGTTGACCTTCGGGCTCCTGTACGCGTGGACGGAAGACTTCGTGCTGCCCTTGAGCCACGACGAGGTGGTGCACGGGAAAAGGTCGCTCGTCTCCAAGATGCCCGGCGACGATTGGCAGAAGCTGGCCAACCTGCGCGCGCTCTACGGGTGGATGTGGGCGCACCCGGGCAAGAAGCTGCTCTTCATGGGCGGGGAGTTCGCCCAGTGGAATGAGTGGAACAACGAGGCCAGCCTCGACTGGCACCTCACCGGCTTCGAGCGCCACCAGGGCGTGATGGACCTGGTGAAACGACTGAACGCGCTCTACCGGGCGGAAGGCTCGCTCTACGAGACGGACTTCTGGGCGCAGGGCTTCCAGTGGGTGCAGGCGGACTGCGCCAACGAGAGCGTCTACAGCTTCATCCGACGCGGGCGAAACCCGTGGCGGGAGATCGTCTGCGTGGCCAACCTGACCCCCGTGGTGCGCCACGGCTGGCGGCTGGGCGTGCCGGCGGGAGGCTGGTGGGGAGAGATCCTCAACACCGACGCGGCGGGCTTCGGCGGATCCGGCGTGTCCAGCGGGCTGCCGAAGAAGGCGGATCCGAAGCCGTGGGACGGACAGCCGGGATCGATCGAGCTGACGCTGCCACCCTTGTCGGTGGTGTGGCTGGCGCCGATCGATCCACCCGACGGCTACAAGATCGGCTGACCGGCAGTCCGAGCGGACTCGAGGGGCTGCAGGCCGGGCTGCCCACGGCACCCACGCATCAAGCCCACCCGCGGAGGCCGACACGCCCAATCGATCATCACCCCCGCTGCCGGAGCGTGTTGCTCGAGACTCAGACGATGCGCGGGGTATCCGCGGCGCAGAGCTCGGCCATCGCGACTCTGCAGGCAGCCCTCCGCGAGCCGGTCATTTCGCCGAAGCAGCGAGGGACTTCACGTACGCGTCCGGGAGCCCCGCCGCCTGGGCGCCGCGGGTCAGCGCTTCGACGAAGCGGCCGCTGACGGGGCCGTCGCTGCTGGCGCGCGCGGGGTTGGTGGTGAAGGCGATCGCGTCGAGAGCCTGGCCGTCGATCGTCACCCGCACCGGGCGCTCGACACACATGCCCGTGACGGCGCCTTCCTTGTGCTGGATGATCGGCCAGTCCTTCTCGGCGATCTCGAAGAGACGGCCCCACACGGACGATCCAGGCTGATCCACGAGGCCCGCCACGCGCCCGCCCCACCAGCGCGAAGGGAAGTCGTAGATGAGCGCGAGGTCCTTTCCCTCGGCCAGCCTGCCCTGCGGCAGCTCGAAGAAGTCGTAGCCATGCTGGCCGCGCCACTCCTCGAAGGCGGCGCGATCGAGAATGGTGGAGTAGGCGAAGTAGCGCTTCGTGCCCTGCCCCGCGGCCGCGCGCGCCTTCATGACCTGATCGTGGTGCGAGTCCATGAGGGCTCGTGTACGCAGCGCCCGGCGCGAGCGCAACGTCGATGAGGTGAGAGCACCGGCCCGCTATTGGCACGTACCCGAAGAGCAAGAGGTGCCTGCCGCGCACACGGCACAGGCCTCGCCCCAGGCGCCACACGCCTCTGAGGAGCAGCCGCGATGACAGCTGCCGGTCTGGTCGCAACAGCCATTACAGTTGGCGGAGTTACACCGCGAGATCATCGGCCGGTCAGCGACGATGTTCCACTCGCAGGCGGCGAGCGTCGAGTCGATCATGTCCTGTCCGCTCCGGGTGCACGCGATCGTCGAGGTGAAGGACTTGAGCTGCTCACCGTTCCGCAGGCACACGCAGGCATGGAGTCCGCCATCTGCCGCCGAGCAACCCGCCTCGAAGTGGCCCTCCGGGCAGTTCCACGCCACGACGCAGGGGGAGCCCGTGGCAACCGTCAGCTTGCAGTTCATGGGAGCGCCCGTGGACGTCGTTCCACCGCAAGCCGCGAGCACGGTGGACACGAGGAGAAACACGGGCGGCCGGGTCGAACGTCCCCGGTCGGGAGCGAGCGTGCGCATGCCTTTGAGTGTCGGGGCGGGCTACCGATCATGGAGTGCGCGGTGATCCGCTCGAGGCGGGCGCAGGTGCGCGGGGTCCCTGTGTCTTCCACCCCGGAGAAGGCCGCCGCCGCTCAGCGCGCCAGCCGTCGCCTCCGCGCGAGGCCCAACGCCAGCGACGCCAGCACCACCCAACTGCCACCCGCGCCGCTCGTGCACCCGCAGCCCTGCGCCGTCTGCCCCTTCACCGTCACCTTCACCGTGGCCGAAGCCGTCAGCCCCGGCGCGTCCCGCACGGTCAGCCGGAAGAGGAGCCCCGTGTCCGAGGAGACGCCCGGCGCGTTGAACGCAGGCGTCGCGGTGGATGCCCCCTCGAGCTCGACCCGCGGCCCTTCCACCTGCGTCCACGCGAAGCGCAGCGCCGTACCTTCTGGATCGTGACTCTTCGAGCCGTCGAGCTGCACGTGCGCTCCCGACGCGACCTCCTGCGCCACACCTGGATCCGCGATGGGCGCGAGGTTGTCGTTGAGCACCCGGACCAGGAACGCCGCGGGCGCGCTGTCCTCCTGGCCATCGGAGGCGACCACGTCGAAGCCCAGCAGCGTGTCCGTGTCGACGGCCGGCGCGGTGAAGCTCGGCGAAGGCGCGCGGGCATCGGACAGCGCCACGGTGGGCCCCGCCGTCTGAGTCCACGCGTACGTCAGCGCGTCTCCGTCGGCGTCGACGCCGATCGCCGACATCACCAGTTGCTGCCCTTCGGCCACCCTGCCCGCGCCCACCACCGACACCGACGGCCGGCGATTCACCTGCCGCACCGCGACGCTCACCCGCGCGGGCGCGCTGTCCAGGGCTCCGTCGTTGGTCACCAGCTCGAACTCCAGCGTGGCGTCGGCCGTCACCTCGGGCGCCGTGAAGGTCGTGCCGGGGCTGGTGAGCGACGCCAGCCTGGCGGGCGGCCCCGACACCTGCCGCCAGCGGAACGTCACCGAGTCTCCGTCGGGATCAGCCCCGCTCCCTTCGAGCGCGACGATGCTGCGCTCATCCACCGTCTGGGCTGCGCCGGCATCCGCGGCAGGCGCCCGATTCACCTGGCGGATCATCACCGTCACCTCGTCGGGGGCGGAGTCCACGGCGCCGTCGTTCACCACCAGCGAGAAGGTCAGCGGCGTGTCCACCGTCACCTCGGGCGCCGTGAAGGTGCCACCCGTCAGCGTCACCATCGGCCCGGACACCTGCGTCCACCGCGCGGACAGCATGTCCAGGTCCACGTCGCTCGAGCGCGAGGCGTCCAGCGTCACCGGCCCCCGCTCGTCCGCCGCGAAGTCCGGCCCGGCGTCCGCCACCGGCGGCCGGTTGATGCACTGCCCGCGATCCGCGACCAACGAGGGGAAAGGCGTGTTGGTGATGCCGGTGAAGACGACGTCGTCCACCTCCCAGCCCACATCGGCGGCGTTGGTGTCGGCGCCAATGCGGAAGCGCACCTGCACCGTCTGGCCCGCGTACGTCGTCCCCAGCGACACGGTGGTCGCGATCATCGCGGGGTAGCCCGGGCTCTGCGCCACGAAGGCCTGCCGCCCCGCCAGCGGGTTGGTTGAGGGACCGACCGTCGTGAGCGTGCCCGTGTAGCCCGGCGTCAGCCAGGCCCCGAGATCCGTCCACGTCTGCCCACCGTTGGCGCTGAGCTCGATCACCGCGCCGTCGTAGTTCGTCGTCCCCGAGCGCTCGAAGGCCCAGCGGTGGCTGAAGGTGAAGCCAAAGGGGCCCGCGCCCACCTGCAGCGGTGGCGAGACGAAGTACGTGTCCGCGGTGCGGCCGGGGTTGGGGCCGAGGAAGACGTGATTCACGGCCGACAGCTCGCGCCGGCTCCAGTCGTAGCCAGCCGCCAGCGCAGGGTCGCGGGCGTTGGTCCACACCAACAGCGACGTCTCCGCGTCGTCCCCTGAAGCGCTCGAGGGCACCTCGTCCGAGTTTCCCCGCAGGACGACGGAGACGACGCGCGGACCGGCGGTCGAAAGCGCCGGATCATCGAAGGTCAACGCGAAGGTGAGCGGTGTGACGGCCGTCACCCCAGTGAGCTCCACCACGGCCTCGGCGGTCGTCGTCCCGTACGGCTGGCTCGTCGGGAAGGTGAGTGAGCTCCCGGTGATCGCTACCCCCGGCGTCATCGAGGTGATCGTCCCGGTGGTGGCGGTGAGCGCGCCGAAGCCGGTGTTCTTCAGCGTGATGCGCAGCCGCCCGCGCTCGCCCGAGTCCAGCGCGCCGTCGCGATCGCAGTAGAAGACCTCGTCATCCAGAGTCGCACGGAGGAAGACGAGCTCGTTGCCGAGGTTGAAGTCCTCCACCACGGGAGAGTTGGTGGTGGACGTACGCGGCGGGGCGACGGCGCCCAGGCCCAGGCCTCGACGAGCGAAGGCCTGCGCGAGGATCTGAAAGTCGGCGGCATCGCGCGCGGCCGCGGCGGCGAGGATCGCGTCCCGCGCCTCGACGAAGGTGGGCTGCGCAGGCGTGCCCTTGAGCCCCTCGACGAGGTAGCGCCGCATGCGATCCCTCGCCTGGCTGAAGGTGAGCCGCGGCGTGGCGCGCAACAGTCCCACGTAGCACTCCCACAGCATGGTGGCCCAGATCTCCCCCGTGTTGTGCACCTCGGAGTTCGCCGAGGGACCTGGCGACAGCGGCACGCCGGCGGGCAGCGCCTGGCCGTCGGCGATGTGCCGGAAGGTGAGCGCGTTCTTCGCGAAGTCCACCGAGTAGGGGTAACGCCGAATGCCGAAGTAGTGGGCGTCTGGCATCGACGGGCCGCTCATCGAGTACCCCGCGACCGCGTAGACGCCGCCGAAGTTGGCGTTGGCCGCCACCTGCGCGTCCTCCTCACGGACCTGGAGCAGCAGCGCGACGAAGTCGCTCCACCCTTCGCCCATGCCCCGCCCCTGCTGGTTGGACAGGCCCGACGCGTCGGCGATGAGGCGGTTGGACAGGTAGTGGCCCCACTCGTGCGCGATGATCGTGCTGTCGATGGAGCCGTCACGGGCGGGGACGTAGGGGCGAGCCAGCGTGACGGACACGGGCCCGGCGCCCAGCGCGGCCTTGAGGGTGTTTCCGTCGGCCTGGGTGAGCGAGAGCGACGGGATGGTGATGGTGGGATCCGTGCCGGCCATCGCCGGCGGTCCCCCCGTGGTGTTGTTGGCGATGATGACGCCGATCGCCCCCGCGGCCTGGGCGGTCGCCACCTTCGCCGCGAAGGTGCAGGTGCCTCGATCGATGACGGCGATGTTCCCCGCGATGGCCGTGGCGTTGGTGAGGGCCGTGCAGCCGTTGACGGGCGCAGCGAGGACGGCCGTGCCCGAGGTGCTGAAGCTCTGCGGCCCGAAGGCGCTGGCGACCCCCGCGCTCCAGGTCGCCCCGGGAGGCGTGGCGGTGACGGTGGCCGCCGAGCCAGGCCTCCACACGTACATTTGCATCCGCGGGCGCGCGCCGTCCGACGGGGTGCTCATGTTCGCGTTGTTGGTGCCGCCGACGTCCTGGCCCTCCGCTTTGAGGCTGTCGGAGCCGAGCCCGCCACGCCCCAGGTTGTCCGCCTGCGCGTTCCCCGCAGCCTCGTCGAACCCCGAGTCGTAGAACCAGTCGTGGAGGAAGTTCACCGTGTAGAAAAGCTGGGTGATCGCCGCCTGCTGCTGCGCCGCGCTGGCGTTGGGCTCGATCAACGGATCGTAGGATCGGTCGAAGACGCCGCTGGAGGTGGTGGTCGCGCGGAGATCTCCCGCACCGAAGCCGTCGGGCGCGGCGAGATCCGCGTACGCCTCGACGTTGTTGCCGGTGGTCTCGGTGGCGCCGGGGGGCAACCAGGGATCCATCGTGCTGATCGGACCGTTCTGTAGCTTGACGAGCCGCGGCGCGACGTACGGTGGGGTGTAGCCGCTGGGCGTCCCTGTGGGGTGCGGGGATCCACCGAGGCCCTGCGGTCCGTCGTCCGGGAACTTCGTCGTCGGATCCGCCCAGACGCGATAGTCGAAAGTGTCGGCCGCGGTGAGGTCCTTCCGGAAGAGCAGTGCGCCGTCCCAGGCAGAGATCACGTACGCGAAGCAGTCCGAGTCGGTGCCCTCCCCCACCTCCAGTTCGACATGAAAGGCGGGGATCAGCTCCTTCGCGGTGCCGAACCACACCTTCCTCACGCGGGCCGGGCGGATAAGTGTGCGCCCCTCCGCGGGCGACGTCGCCAGAAGCTCCGCGCCGCTCTCGTCGCGACCGACCGTTCGCAGGGAGCCGCGCTGGCCCGCTGAGAGATCCGCGAGCGCGACGTCCACCGCGGTGCTGGAGGTGAGCCGCCAGTCCATGCCCGCGGGCTCGAGCGGAGACAGCGCCCCGGACAGGGCCACCAGTTGGAGCCGCTGATCGAGGATCACGCTCAGGCGGTCGCGGAAGACGGGCACGCCGCCGACGCGCCGCTCGAAGCTGGCGATCACCGCGCCGTCGCCGCGATCGTGCAGCCGGACGAGCGACGCCTCGGCCAGCTTCGCGCCCGTGGTGCGGTACAGCGCCGCCCAGGTGAAGAGGACGCGCCGCGCGGCCTCTTCGGCCGTCACGCCCGAAGCGCGCAGATCCGCGGCGCGGGGATCCCTCGTGGCCCAGACGAACATCGGCACGCCCAGCCGCTCGTCGACGCTGGTGACGCGCGCCTGATCGAGCAACTCCCTGCCGGCGGGAGTCGGCGACGGGGACGCGGCCAGCCCCACCTCGGCCTGCGCAGACACGTCGAAGTCCGGCGGAGCCGCGCTCGCCCGACACACACTCACCACCACCACCCAGGCCAGGTGTCGCACGAGCCTCATCCGTCTCCTCGGGGGACGCCGTTCCGCGCCACGAGCGGGACTCTCTCAGAGCGTGAAGAACCTGGCGAGCGCGTCAGCCTCCGCCGTCCCCTCGGGTGTGATGCCCGGGTGCGCTTTCTGCCGCGCCGGGAGCTCCACAGCCGTCTCGCCCCGGCGACGAGCGGACGCACGTGGCCCCCGTCGGATGCGCGGCCGGCGCCCTCCCGGGAGGCCACCGAAGAACCTGAGGAACATTGGCCTCGCCGGCCATGAACTCGCGACGTGCACCGGGCTGCCGGAGGGCTCTTCGAGGATCAGGCAAAGGCCCCGCGAAGCGTCCGTCACGCCTGCGAGGGCGCCGCGGTCATTCCCGCCACCACCTCCTCGCCGAAGCGCACCAGACGCTGGGCGAAGGTGAGCGGCGCGTCGAGGAAGGGCGCGTGGCCGAGGCCCTCGGGCTCCTCCACGCGCGCGTGGGGTGGGAGGTGCCGCTTGAAAAACTCGAGGCTGCGCTCGGGGAGGATCCGCTCGTCCTTGCCCCAGTAGAGCAGCGTGGGCATGTCCAGGCGGGCGAGGTCCTCCGGCGTCAGCAGGTGCTCGGTGGAGGCGATGCGCAGGATCGCGTTCACCTCCGGGCGGCGGAGCTGACGGCGCAGGCCCCACGCGATCGGGTGGCGGATCCACGAGGAGCGCGACAGCAGCCGATCGACGAAGGCGACCGCGTCTGCGTGGTGGTTCATGCGAAACAGCGAGCGCAGCGTCTCGAGCTCTTCTTCCGTCATCGCCGCTCCCGCCGGGGACGCCAGGAAGAGTCCGCGCACGCGGTACGGCCGCTCCCGCGCGTAGCGGATCGCCGCGTAGCCGCCGAGGGAGTTGCCGAGGACGATGGCCGGCTCGTCGACGATCCGATCGAGCGCCTCCAGCATCGCGTCGTGGAAGCCGGGCATCTCCAGGATCCGCGGCGGCTCGGAGAAGCCGTGGCCGGGCAGATCGGGGAGGATGATCCGCGAGAAGGCCGCATGCAGCGGTCGCAGCATCGGCATGAAGTGGACGCCCGCCGAGGACAGGCCGTGCAGCATCACCAGCGGCGGCCCGCGCCCTTCGCCCTTCGCTTCCAGCACGTGGACGCGCCCCATCGAGGTAGACACGAGGCGACTCGTGTACCCTCCGAGCAGCTTCAGCGACGCACGCGCGACATGTTCGGCCAGCCCCGACACGTTCGATGGAGAGCCTGCCACCCGGGCGGGAGAGGATCCACGTGACGCGTCCCTCCCCGAAACACCGGGGCGTCGTCTTCGAGGGCCTGCGTCGCAGGCTTGGCCTGACGCAGGGCGAGGATCCGGGCGCCTGGGATCCCCGGGCGATCGACCGGCTGGACTCGACGGTGGGCCGCCTGTTCGGTCGGGGCTGCTACTTCGACACCAGCGTCGAGGGCTTCGAACGCGTCCCGGCGCCGCCGGCGCTGCTCGTCTCCAACCACTCCGGCGGGACGTTGATCCCCGACGTGTGGGGCCTGGGGTTGATGTGGTACCGCCACTTCGGGCGCGAGCGCCCGCTCTACATCCTCGGGCACGAGCTGCTCTTCGCCACTCCCTGGTCCGGCCGCTTCTTCGAGCGCTGCGGGGTGCTGCGCGCGGCGCCGGGCCGGGCCCACCGCGTCCTCACCGAGTTCCGCCGCGATCTGCTGGTGCTGCCGGGCGGCGACGTGGACACCTGGCGGCCGTGGACGGAGCGCTACACCGTCAACTTCGCGGGCCGCACCGGCTACGCCCAGCTCGCCATTCGCGCCGGCGTGCCCATCGTCCCCGTGGCGCATGCAGGCGCACACGAGACGCTGATGGTGCTGAGATCCGGCAAGCGCATCGCGCGCTGGTTCGGCCTCCACCAGCTCGCGCGCGCCGAGGTGTGGCCGCTGCACCTCTCGCTCCCGTGGGGGCTGGCGTTGGGGCCGGTGCCGCACTGGCCGCTGCCGGCGCGCTTCGAGTACCTGCTGGGCCAGCCGATCTCCCCGCCCAGGGTGGAGTCACCGGAGACGATCCGCGATCTCGACGCGCGCGTGCGAAGCGTCATCCAGGTGCAGTTGAACGAGCTGGCTGCGCGCCGGCGCCGGTAGGTTGGCGGGCCGCGGCAGCCTTCGTCGACGGGCAGGAGGCGGCAACCTGCGCCGACTCTACCCACGCGCTACCGGCCTTCGTCGGGCTTGAAGACGCCGAAGAGGCTTCCCACGTCGAGCCGCGAGGTCTTGAGGAACAGCCGCAGCGCCTTCTCGGTGGCCTCGGCGAGCACCTCCATCTTCCGCAGCCGCGCCACCTTCGCCTTCGCCGTCCGGGGATCGGCCTCGGCCAGGCGAATGGCCTCTTCGAGATCGGCGCGCACCCGCGCGATGAAGGAGAACTCGCGCTCCTCAATCACCCGCCGCGCCATCTTGAGGAGGTCCGTCTCCGCCTTGTACCGCCAGGCCGAGTCGTGAGGGCTGCGCACCCGAAGGACGACGCCCCAGCGCTCGAGATCGCGCAGGAGCATGGACACGCCGCCCTTGGAGAGATCGAGCTCCTTCTCGATCTCCGCCGCGGTCAGCACCACGTCGCGCAGGTACAGCAGCGCCCACACCCGCCCCTGGTTGCGCTTGAAGCCCCAGAACTCGATGGTGTTGCCCACCGCGTCGATGGCGATCGCCTCCCAGTCCGAGTGCGAGGGCTCGCGCTGGGGCGCCTGGGCGCGTGTCCACAGGTAGCCCTTCACGCGGCCCCCTTGAGCGCGATGCCGCGCGCGATGGTGCGGGCCCACATCACCAGGTTGGCGCCGGACTCGTGCAGCGCGTACGGCCCGAGCGCCTCGACGGCGGAGTCGATCTCCTCGTTCATCAGGACGATGGCGTCGTCCAGCGCGCCAGTCACCAGCACGCCGGTGCCCAGCTCGCGGACCTTCTCCGGCGTCAGGGCGGCCCACTGCCAGGCCTCGCCGATCCGCCGCTTCAGCCGCGCGTCGCGGGCCACGGCCAGCACCACCGGGAGGTTGGGCGTGCGCGACTGGAGATCGGCGTACTGCGGCTTGCCCTCGTCCGTGCCGGTGATGTCGCGGATGTCATCGGCCATCTGGAAGGCCACGCCGATGCGCCGGCCGAACGCGTCGAAGCAGCGCGCGGCCTCGGCATCGCCCGCCACCGTCGCCGCGGCCTTGCCGCACCAGCCAAAGAGCGAGCCCGTCTTCCCTTCTCCTATCGCCTTGAGCTCCGAAAGGGACAGCTCGAGGTTGCCGCGGGCCTGCACCTCGGCGATCGCCGCGCGCGTCATTTCGGCCACCGTGGCGAGCGCGGACGCGGTGAGCCGTGGATCGACCGCCGACAACTTCAGCAGCGCGCCCGAGAGCAGCAGATCCCCGGACATCACCGCCACGATGTTGCCCCAGCGCGCATTCACCGTGGGCTTGCCGCGGCGGAACATTCCGCTGTCCACCACGTCGTCGTGCAGCAGCGAGGCCGCGTGGATCAACTCGGCGGCGACGGCCGGCTCGACCAGCTTCGCGCCGTCCACTGAGAGGGTGTCGCCGAAGATCTTCACCAGCGTGGGCCTCGCGCGCTTACCTCCGCCGAGGCAAAGGTGCCGTGCCGCCTGGATCAGCGTGTCCGTCTCCTTCGGCGCAGGCCCGCCCAGCTGCTCCAGCAGCGACGCTTCCACCTGCTCGAGGAACGGCCGGAACGCCACCTGGGGATCCATGCGAGTTCATATAGTTCAAGTCGCCTTGAACTGCATGACCCGAAGTGGCGACGGAGAATGGCTCCGTGAATCCCGCTACTTCGGCGGCGGCGGGGCGAGCGGGGCGTGGTGGCGGCAGACGGGCGGTTTCCGCCCCGAGGTCCTCAAGATGAAGACGCCTTCGTACGAGTCGGCGTGCTCCTCCAGGTAGGCGCGGAGCGGAGTCTCCACCACCTGGCCGGCGAAGTGATCGCCCACCAGCCAACGGCCGTCGCCGGTGAAGACGCCGGTGTGCCACACCCACACGTCGTGATCGCCCAGCCGACCGATCGGGCCCTCCTTCGGGTTCTGCGTGGCCGCGACGAGCAGCACCACGTCACCGGGGCGGAGCGCGGACAGGTCGAGGTCCTTCGTGGCGACCGGATCGAGGCCCTTCACCCGATCGCCCAGCGCGCGGGTGGCCAGCATCTTCGTGGGATCGACGGGGAAGCTCCTCCATCCGCAGCCGGTCAGCTTCTCGGCCACGGCGAAGATGACGGCCTCGCAGTCGGCGCCCTCCCCCGGCTTCCGCAGGCGTCCCCCCAGTTGGTACGGCTGGCCCACCAGCGCTCGTCCCGCGGCGAGGGCGTCCACCATGCGCGCCTCGGGCTGGGCGATCGTCAGGGAGAGCAGCGCGGTGAGGATCATGGCGCGCAGGACGCTCGCCACGCCGCACCCGTTCCCCCGGGGGCTCGTGATGCACCGGCCATCAAGGCCTGTGGGGACGATCCGCGCAGCCGCCCGAGCACCTCAAGGGCTGGCCCGCGCCAGGTTGATCTCCACCATGATCGCGCAGCGTTCGCAGGTGACGCGCGCGGGCCACCCGGGGAGCTCCGCCGGCAGCGCAACCTCCGCTCCGCACCGGGGACAGGCGATCGCGCCCTGCCCCAGCACCGCCCTGTCCCGCCACGCCGCGACCCCGACGATCGGCCCCAGGATGAAGGCCAGCGGGAACAGGCACAGGTGGACGTGGGGAATGGGCACCATCACCAGCCCCACGTTGCCCACGAGGAGGAGCACCCCGCTGACGAGCAGCATTCGCATGAGGCCGCGGCGGATCCGCTCGAACTGCCCCAGCGGGCGCGCGGGCACCGTCGCGACGGCCTGGGGACGCCGCGAATCCATCACTCCGATGCGCACCCACGTCGGCTCCACGAGGAGACAATAACCCCCGGCGGAGCAGCCTTCACCGGCAGGCGCCGAACAGCGTCACCACCTCGCTCCCGGTGCTGAGGGGCGCGACGAGAATCAAGTCCCGGAAGGTGTCGAGGTCCTCCTTCCCGGAGGACAGCGTGCCGACGGCCAGCGTGCGGCCGAAGGTCCACAGCCTCGGGTTCGCCTCGAAGACGAAGGCGCCGGTGGTGCGCGAGACACGCACTCCGTCCGACGCCAGGCCCACGAGATCCTCCCGGCCGTCATTGTCTTGATCGACGACGACGAGGGACGAGGCCTGGAGGGTGACGTTCGTCTGAGGAGTGAAGGCGCCGTTGCCCTGGCTGGCGAAGATGCGCACGGTGCTGCCGGTGAGGAGGACGGCGAGGTCCGCCCGCCCATCTGCGTTGAAGTCGCCCGTCTCCACGTCGAGGCCCGCGCCGGCGTTGGTGACGCTGTACCCCGCCGTGCCCTGGAAGCCGTCGCCCACGTTGAGGAACACGCTCAGGTAGTAGGTGGTGCTGACGGTGGTGCAGACGATGAGATCGAGCCGCCCGTCGCTGTTGACGTCGCGCAGCGCCAGCGCGGTGACGTTGCCGCTGCCCAGGGTGCTGCGCGCGGTGAAGCTGCCGCTCGCCTGCGTGAAGACGTTGACGCCGGCGGTGGTGCCCACCACCACGTCGTTGGCCGCGTCCCCGGTGACGTTGCCGATCGCCACCGCCGTCGGCACCGCGGTGGTGGGGAGCGACACCGGCGAGCCCACCGCGCCGAGCCGCACTTCCGCCGCGGGGGCCGTCGTGCTCTCGATCACCGTGACCAGATCCGCGTTGGCGTCACCGTTGAGATCGCCGACCGCAAGGACGTCGCCGCGCAGCGAGAGCGTCGTGGTGCCGCCGAACGTGCCGTTGCCCGAGCCGTTGAGGAGCGCCGCGGTGACGGTGGTGCCTCCCGAGGTGGTGGGCACGACGATGAGGTCCTGCCGGCTGTCGCCATTGACGTCGCCCGCGGCGAGCGCGCTCACGTTGGCCACGGTGCCGCTGCGGATCGCTCCGGGGAACGTGCCCGTGCCCGAGTTCAGCAAGGGGACGATCGGCTGGGTGCCGCGCATGGCGACCAGCTCCGGGCGCCCGTCACCCGTGAGATCGGCCGAGGCGAGCGAGTAGACGTAGCCGCCGCCGGAGAGCGCCATCACCTGGTTCGCCGCCGCCCAAGTCCCCGGCCCGGTGGCCAGGGCCACGCCCACCGTGTCCACCCAGCCCGCGGCGAGATCGAGGTTGCCGTCGCCGTTGAGATCCTTCGCCACGACGCTGGTGTAGCCGCCCAGCGGCGCGAAGGCGGTGGACGCGCTGCTGAACGCGCCGGTCGCGCTGCCCAGGAAGATCCGCGCGCCCTGCGTCGTGCCGGAGACGCCGATCACCACGTCGAGGTTGGTGTCGTTGTTCACGTCGGCCACCGCCATGGAGTTCGTCCCCCACGACTCGCCGGTGAAGCCGCTCACCGAGCCCTGGGGCGTGAAGTACCCCGTCGTCTGCGTCCCGAAGGCGACGCGCCAGAGCGTGGTGGAGTACGCCAGCGCCACGTCGGGCCGGCCGTCCTTGTTGAAGTCGCCGGCCTCCGCGGTGTGAATCGACGTCACGCCCAGCGCCACCGACGTCCCGGTGGAGAACATGGGCGCGGCCGCGTTCTGAATGAAGAGGACGCCCGACGAGGTGCTGGCGGTGTTGAAGACGGAGAGGATGTCCACCCGCGTGTCGCCGGAGAAGTCTCCAAAGGCGAGCGACGACGCGGTGTAGGTGGTGGAGAGGTTGACGGGCGTGCCGAAGCCGGTGCTGGTGGCGGGCACGACGACGATGCCGTTGGTGGCCGCGGCGGTGAGGCCGATCAGATCCCCGCGACCGTCCGCGTTGAGGTCCTGCACGTAGATCTTCGTGGGCGTGCGCACGGTGGTGACATACGTCGGCGCGGCGAAGGTGCCGTTGCCCTGGCCGAGGTACACGGCGAAGGCCAGGGAGTACGTCGTCACGAGATCCTGGATCCCGTCGGCGTTGACGTCTCCGAGGGCCACGGTGGAGGTGGTGGTCGAGGAGACCGACGCCAGCGAGGGCAGCACCTGGCGGAAGTTGACGCCGGTGGCGCAGGACGCGCGGCACTCTCCGCCGCTGCAGGTCTGCCCGCCGCCGCAGGTTGCGTTGCACGCGCCGCAGTGGGCCGGATCGGTGCGCACGTTGACGCAGGCCGAATTGCAGCTGGTGATGCAGGCCGTGCCACACGTGCCGCTGGAGCAGGTGGGCCGCTCGTTGGCCGCGCCCCCGGGGCACAGGGTGCACGCCGTGCCACACGCGCCGGGGAAGTCCGCAGGGACGCAGGACGTGCCGCAGGCGTTGAAGCCCGAGTTGCAGGTGTAGCCGCAGGTGGTGCCGTTGCAGGTGCGGGTGGAGTTACCCGGGCCGGACGGGCACGGAGTGCACGAGCTGCCGCACGAGTCCACGTCGCTGTTGGACAGACACTGGCTGCCGCAGCGGTGGTAGCCGGGGTTGCACACGAAGTCGCAGGCGCCTCCGCTGCAGACGGCCGTGCCGTTGGCCGGCGCAGTACAGGCGAGACAGGCCAGGCCGCACTGGGTGGTGCTGGAGTCGGGCACGCAGGCGCCGCTGCACGCGTGGTAGCCGGTGTTGCAGGTCCACCCGCAGGCCACGCCGTTGCAGGTGCGCGTCGAGTTGGCGGGCCCGTTGGGGCACGGCGTGCAGCTCGACGTGCCGCACGCGTCGACGTCGCTGTTGGTCCGGCACACGGAGCCGCAGCGGTGGTAGCCGGTGTTGCAGATGAAGTCACAACTGACGCCGTTGCAGGTGGGCTGGGAGTTGAACGGCGGGCTGCACGGCGTGCAGGACGTGCCGCAGCTGTTGGTCGAGACGTCGGACGCGCAGGCGCCGCCGCACTGGTGGTAGCCGGTGTTGCAGGTGAAGCCGCAGGTGGCCCCGTTGCAGGTAGCGGCGGCGTTGGCGGGCGGCGCACACGGCGTGCAGGACGTGCCGCAGTTGTTGACGCTGTTGTTCGCCACGCAGGCGTTGCCGCAGCGGTGGAAGCCCGCGTTGCACAGGAAGTCGCACGCGCCCGCGACGCAGGTGGGGATCGCGTTGGTGGGCGGCAGGCACGGGCTGCAGCGGTTGCCGCAGGAGTTCACGTCGTTGTCCGGCAGGCACTGATCGCCGCACCGGTGGAAGCCCGCGTTGCACAGGAAGTCGCACTGCTCGTTGTTGCAGACCGGGATGGCGTTCGCCGGCGGCTCGCAGGGCGTGCACCGGGCGCCGCAGGAAGCGACGTCGGTGTTCGGGCTGCACGCGTTGCCGCAGCGGTGGTACCCCGCGTTGCAGGTGAAGTCGCAGCGGTTGTTCGCGCACGCGGGCACGGCGTTGGCCACGCCCTCACAGTTGAGACACGAAGGGCCACACGCGGACGTGCTGTCGTCGGCGATGCACTGCTGGCCGCAGGCATGAAAGCCGTCGTCACAGCTGCAGACGTGGATCCGCGTGTCGCACGATCCGGGCTGAGGGCAATCGCTGTTCGCGTTGCAGCCGGGATCGCACTGCTTGCTGCCGGTGTTGCAGAAGAAGCCCGCCGGGCACGGAGTGGCGGTGCAGTCCTGGGGCAGTTGTTGGCACACGCCCGCGACGCACGCCTGGTTCGAGTTGCACAGCCGGCCGCAGGAGCCGCAGTTGTAACGATCGGTCTGCGTGTCGAGGCACGCGCCGGCGCACTCCGTCAGCCCCAGCCCACAGCTGACCGGCCCTCCTCCTCCACCGGCGCCGCCTCCCCCACCTCCTCCGCCGCCTCCTCCACCGCCTCCCTGCCCGGCCTGGCACAGCCCGAAGCTGCACGTCTGGTTGCCGAAGCAGGTGGTGCAGAGGACGCCGTTGGTCCCGCACGCCTGAGGTGAGGTGCCGAGCTGACACTGGCCGTTGGTGTCACAACACCCGGCGCCGCAGGTGGTCGCGTCACAGGTGGCGGTGGGCCTGGGCGAGCACGCGGCCGCGAGGACGGCGAGCGTGGCCAGGAATGGCAGGGGACGGAGGATCTTCAAGAGCGACTCCCGAGGGCAGACTATCGGCCGGGTGACACTTCACTTCGGAGCAGAGTGCAAGCACAAGCCGCCCCGACGTGTCACTCGGTCCGCATCGCCTCCACGGGATCGAGCCGGGCCGCCCGCGCCGCCGGGTAGATGCCGAACACCAGCCCCACCCCGCTGGACATGCCCACCGACAGCAGCACGGCCCACAGCGGCACCGCGGTGTACAGCCCCAGCATCCAGCGCCCCAGGAAGGCCAGCCCGAAGCCGATGCCGATGCCGATCAACCCTCCCACCAGCGACAGCACCACCGCCTCGGTGGCGAACTGGGCGAGGATCCTCAAGCGCCGCGCGCCGAGGGCCTTGCGCACGCCGATCTCCCGGGTCCGCTCGGTGACGGACACCAGCATGATGTTGAGGATCCCGATCCCACCGACGATGAGGGACAACAGGCACACGCCGAAGGTGGCGGCCGTCACCACGTTGGACAGATCATTGAGCGACTTCGCCATCGACTCGTTGGTGGAGAGCTCGAAGTTGTTCTCCTCGTTGGGCGCGACGTCGCGGCGCTGCCGCATCACGCGCGTGACCTCCTCCATCGCCTTGTCGACGCTGTCGGCGTCCTTCGCCTCCACCGAGATGGAGACGTTGCGCCGCTTCCCGTAGGCGCCGAAGAAGGTCGTCATGGGGATCATCACCTGGTTGTCCATGTTGAACAGGCCCATGATCTTCCCGCGCCGCGCCATGACGCCCACCACCGTGTAGGGGCGCCCCTTCAGGCGGATCTCCTGCCCCACGGGCTCCACCGAGGGGAACAGCTTGTCAGCGACGTCCGGGCCCAGCACCGCCACCCGCCGGCCGTCCACCTCCTCGGCGTCGTTGAACATGCGCCCCTGGGCGATGGTGACGCCCGACAGCTCGGGGTACTCCACCGTCGCGCCGATGATGAAGACGTTGGGCTGCGTCTCGGTGTCGCCGGTGCGGACCTTCTGGGCCGGCTGCCACGAGGAAGCGCCGGTGCGCGACACCGACGGGCAGTGCTCGGCGAGGGCGCGCTTGTCGTCGACGGTGAGCTGCGGGCGCTGGGCGATCTTGTTCCAGTTCATCCGGTTGCCGCCGCCGAAGCGGAACCCCTGCGGCCACTTGTCCACCCGGAAGACGTTGGCGCCCAGCTGGGAGAAGTCCTTGTTCACCTTGAGCCGCAGCCCCTCGAGCAGGGCCATCATCGTCATCACCGTGGACACGCCGATCATGATCCCCAGCAGCGTCAGCATCGTGCGCAGCGGATGGGCGACGAAGGTGCCGAAGGCCAGCCTCAGGTTGTCGAAGAAGGCGCGGATCATTCCTGGCGCAGCGCCTCCACGGGATCGAGGTTGGCGGCGCGGGCCGCGGGCCAGATGCCGAACACCAGGCCCACCAGCGCGGCGAAGCCCACGCCGAAGACGACGGTGAGCGGCTTCACCGTGGCCGCGAGGGGCGAGATCAGGCTGATCACCTTCGCGCCCCCCAGGCCGACCACCGTGCCCAGCGCCCCGCCCACGGCGGACACCACCGTCGCCTCCAGCATGAACTGGGCGATGATCGTCCGCTTCCGCGCCCCCAGGGCGCGGCGCACGCCGATCTCCCGGGTCCGCTCGCGCACGGACACGAGCATGATGTTCATGATCCCGATGCCGCCGACCAGCAGGGTGATGAAGCCGATGCCCAGCGCCACGCCGTACAGCGCGCCGGTGAGCTGCTGGTAGGTGGACGCGAGCTGCTCGGGCTTGTTGATCGCGAAGTCGTCGGGCTTGTCCGGCGGCGTCTGCCTCGCGCGCCGCAGGATGCCCACCAGCTGATCCTCGGCCCGCTCCAGCTCTTCGGGGCTCTTCACCAGCACCCCGATGTCGATCGACTGCCGGCCCTTGAAGTACCCCTGGAAGGTGCCGAAGGGGATGATCACGCAGAGGTCCTGGCTCGAGTCGAGGATCTTCCCCTTGCGGCTCAACGTGCCCACCACGGTGAAGGGCTTGCTGCCGATGCGGATCGTCGCGCCGATCGGATCCGAGTCCTTGAAGAAGGTGTCGACGAGGTCCGCGCCGATCACCGCCACCGCGCGACGGCTCTCGTTGTCCGTCTCGGTGATGAAGCGGCCCCGCACCGTCTCGAAGCCCGACACGGCCAGGTACTCGCCCGTGGTGCCGTCGATCTCCACGGCGGCGAGCTGCTGATCGAGGAAGTACACGTCCTCCTGCTCGTCGAGGATCGGCGCGACCGCCTCACACAGCGTGCACTGGCTGCGCACCGCTTCCACCTGCGCCAGATCGATGCGCTTGCGGTTGCGAAACTCCCACCAGTTCCCCATCTGCACCCACGGGTGTTTGGACACGTAGAGCGAGGACGAGCCCAGCGAGGCGAGCTGCTTCTCGAAGGACGTGTCGAGCCCCTGGGTGATGCCGAGGATCGCCAGCAGCGTGGCCACGCCGATCCCGATCCCGGCCGTGGTGAGCGCGGTGCGCACCCGGTAGTTGCGCAGCGACTTCACCGCGATGGTGAAGCCCTCGATGAGATCGACGCGGAGGCTCACGGTCCCACCTGGGCCGCCACGGGTGCCGCTGCCGCCGGCGCGCGGTCCTGCCAGGCGACCTCCCGCCCCGGGCCGTCTCCGATGATCTTCCCGTCGGACAGGCGCACCGCGCGCGGGCATCGCGCGGCCAGCCGCGGCTCGTGCGTCACCAGCACGATGGTGTGCCCCTGGCCGTGCAGCTCCTCGAAGAGGCGGATGATCTCCTCGCCGGTCGCCGAGTCCAGGTTGCCGGTGGGCTCGTCGGCCAGCAGCAGGGACGGCTCCGACGCCAGGGCCCGGGCGATCGCCACGCGCTGCCGCTGCCCGCCCGACAGCTCGGTGGGCTTGTGCAGCATGCGGTTGTCCAGCTTCACCTTCTTGAGCGCCTCGATCGCCTTCGCCTTGCGCTCCTTCGCGGACAGGCCGCGGTACACCAGCGGCAGCTCGACGTTCGCCAGCGACGTCTCGCGAGGCAGCAGCTGGAAGTTCTGAAAGACGAAGCCGATCTCCCGGTTGCGGATGTCGGCGAGCTCGTCGTCGTTCATGTGCGACACGTCCTTCCCGTTGAGTACGTAGCGCCCGCCCGTCGGCGTATCGAGGCAGCCGATCACGTTCATCAGCGTCGTCTTGCCCGAGCCCGACTGGCCGACGATCGCCACCCACTCGCCGCGCTCGATGGACAGGGACACGCCGTCGAGCGCGTGCACTGCCTCCGTGCCCACCTGGTAGTCGCGACGGATGTCGGTGAGCTCGATCAGCATGGCCCTCACCCGCGCCTGGGTCCGCGCCCGCCCTTCCCGCCCGGGCCGCCCTTCGACTCCTCCACGTGGTCACCTTCCTTGAGCTCCTTGGAGAGCGTGCGGTACGGGCCTTCGATGATCTCCTCGCCTTCCTTGAGGCCCTCGAGGATCTCCACGTCGGTGTCCGACGAGATGCCTGTCTTCACCCGCCGCGCGTGGGCCTTCCTGTCGCCGTCCACCACGAAGACCACCTTGGCGAACATCTCGCCCTTCTTCGGCGTGGACAGCTTGCTGCCCTCCACGTTGGCGGCGGTGTCGCTGAGCATCTTCTCGGGACGCACGGTGACGGCCTGCACCGGGACGATCAGCGTCGACTCGCGCTCCTCGGCGGTGATCCGCACCTCGGCGCTCATGCCCGGGTACACCAGCGGCGGCCGCGAGGTGAGCGCCACCGTCACCGGGAAGCTGGTGGTCTCCTGCTCGGTGCCCTGGTTGCGGATCAGCGCCTTCTGGGCGATCTCCACCACCCGCCCCTCGAACGACTGGCCCTCCAGCGCGTCGATCTTGATGTCGCAGCGCTGATCGTTCCTCAAGTGGACGACCTCGTGCTCGCCGACCTCGATCTTCACCTCCATGGTGTGCAGGGCGGCCAGCGTCATCACCACGTCCTCGTTGAAGTCGGAGCCGCGCACGCGCTCGCCTACCTCGCGAGTGACCTCGATCACCGTGCCGTCGATGGGCGAGAAGAGCGTGGTCTTGTCGAGGTTCTGCTGGGCCTCCTCGAGCACCGCGGCCGCCTGCGCGCTGCGGTCCTTCTGTGCGGCCTGGCGCGATTTCGCCGACTCGAGATCGGAGCTGGCCTTGTCCAGCTCGGCCTGCGACGCGAGGCCCTTCTCCACCAGCGCCTTGACGCGCTCGAGGTCGCGGGTGAGCCGATCGATGTCGACCTGCGCGGTGGCGATCTCCGCCTTCGCCGCGTTGAGCGAGGCGGCGGCCTGCTTCACCGAGGCCTCGAAGCGCCGGCGATCGATCTTCCCCAGCACCTGGCCCTTCTGCACCTTGTCCCCCACCTTCACCGGCAGCTCGACCAGATCGCCGGACAGGTTGGAGCTGATCTTCACGGTGGTGGCCGCCTCCACCTTCCCGGCCCCCGTGACGGTGCGGGTGATCGGCCCCTTCTTCACCTTGCCCAACTGCACCTCGACCGGGGGCGGCGGCCTCTCCTTCAGGCCGGCCACGGCCATCGCCCCGACGACGAGGACGATCACCGCCGCGATCACGATCTTCCACCACCTCATGGCGTGCCCTCCAGGTCGCCGCCGACGACACGGTAGAGCGCGGCGCGCGCGACGGCGACGTTGGCCTTCCCCTGCACCACCGCAAGCTGCGCCTGGGTCAGCTTGATCTGCGCGTTGCGCACGTCGAGCGACGTGTTGGCGCCGGCAGAGAAACGCTCGGTCTCCAGCTTCTCCTGCTGCTGGGCCAGCTCGAGGTTCTTCTCGGAGATCTTCAGCACCTCGAGCTCCGTCTCCAGCGTGTTCAGCGTCCGCCGGAGCTCGGTCTCGAGATCGACGACCGCTTGCACCTGCTCGCGCTCGGCGCGGGTCAACTCGACGCGCGCCCGCTCGACGTTGGCCTTGTGGGCCAGGCCGTTGAAGAGATCCCACGACAGGTTGAAGCCCGCGCTCAAGGAGTTCTGCAGGCCCCAGTCCGAGAAGAAGAACTCGGCCGAGGGCGCAGCATGTCCGTAGGTCCCGTTGACGGAGACGCGGGGCCAGTAGTCGGCGCTCGCCACCGAGATCGCCAGGCCCTGCGCCCGCAGCCGCTCGTCGAGCGCGTGGAACAGCGGGCGCCTCCTCCGGGCCTGGGCCAGCGCCACGTCGTAGGCCGGAGGCGCAGTCCGGAAGTCGAGGGCGGGCGGCACCTGGGCCTCCACGTCGGCGTCGGGGCGCCCCAACCACTGCAGGAGCTGCGTGCGCAGGCTGACGATGTTCTGGCGCTGGCGGAGCAGCGCGATCTCGTCGTTCCCCAGGTTCACCTGCGCGTCGAGCCACGCGGAGCGGGGAGAGCGCCCGGCGTCGTAGAGCCCCCTGGCGCGCTCGACCTGCTCGCGGCTGCGCTTCACCGTCTCTTCCAGCGTCTTGAGCTGCACCTGCGCGTTCAAGAGGTTGAAGAAGCGCCGCGTCGCCTCGAGCTCGCTGGCCAGCCGCTGCTCCTCGAGCTGCCCCTTCGTCGCCTCCTCCTGGTGCCCCGCCTGCGCGATCTGGTTCCACCAGCGCCCACCGTCGTAGAGGAGCTGCGAGAGGGACAGGTTGAGCGAGAAGTTGCCGCGCGTCGTCTCCGGCCCTGGCTGCGCCGCCACCGTCCCGTCCGGGTTCACGTAGTTGAAGGGGCCCTGGTAGAAGACGCCCGCGCCCAGCGTCAGCCGCAGCTGCGGGAGGATGGACGAACGCGCGCTCGTGCGATCCCAGCCGGCGCGCTCCACGTCCAGCTCGGCGCGGAGCGCGTCCAACTGCTGGCGCGACGCCTGCCGCACCTCGTCCAGGGTGATCGGCGCCCCCGCGAGCTGCACCGCCGCCACGAGTCCCAGCACCGAGCTCATCTCAACGCCCTCCCATGCCCGGCGGCCCACCGCCAGGCCCATTGGCCATCAGCCCGGGCAGGCCGATCAGGAACGCGCCGGCGAACAACGCGTACAGCGCCACGCCGACGAGGGCGCCCCGCCACGGCTTCCCCTTCGTCGCCGCGGCGAAGCCCAGGCCCAGCAGCAGCGCGCTCCAGAGATTCACGACGTCCAGCGTGCCCAGCACCCGCTGCAGCTTCGGTGGCCCGTCGCCCTTGAGCTGCGCCACCGACGTGGGCACCAGCGCCTCGGCCATCCTCGGAGACAAGGTGTCCTGCCGCAGCGCCGCGAAGAACTCGACGGCGTGGAAGACGGCCACCGGCAAGAGCGCCAGCGCCGCCGCGGTGAAGCACGCCACGAAGAGCGCCTTCTTCCCCAGCAGCCACGAGGTGAACTTCAGCGCCACGGCGATGAGCAGCACCATCAGCGGCGTGACGAAGACGCCCTTGGCGACGCTGGAGACGATCGCCACCCGCTGCGCCTGCTCGATCTCCTCCTCCACCTCGCGCTCGGTGGCCTTCGCCAGCTCGCCCGACATCTCCATCTTCGGGATCACCGTGCGGGACGCGTCCACCTTGAGCGCCACCGCCACGCCCGACAGCGCCGTACACAGCGCCAGCACCAGCACCGCCGCCACCCAGCGCCGCTCCTCGATCGCCTTCGGGATCACACCGACGGGATCGATCACCGCCTTCAGGGGAGCCAGGGCTTGCATGGGAGTCGTCGAGTGGCGGCTGCACAACGCCGGACGGGCGCTGTGATTTCACCAAGGTGCGCCGGGGAGCAACCAAAACCCACCGAAAAGACAAACCGAGTCCTTCCCGGGGGTTGAGGACCCCGCTCAGCTGCGTAGCGACCTGTAGCGGAAAATTTGGAGCCCAGATCTCGCGGGTGTACACCTTGGGGGGCCTCGCCACGCCGCCGGAGTCCGCCCCCACATGGTCGATAGCACCGACTTCTCCCAGGTGATGTCCGAAGCCGCAGACATCGCCGCGAGCGTCAACCAGCGCCTCACCACTGCGCACGTGTTGCTCGCGATGTTCACCGTCGAGAACCGCGCCGCGCTCCTGATGCAGGAGCGGGCGATCAACGAGGACGTGCTGCTCGAGCTGCTCACCACCGCGCCGTCGGAGCCGGACGGGCTGGTGAAGGAGCTCAAGGACAAGACGAGGGAGATCGCCACCAGCTGCGGCTCGAGCGAGGCCGACTGCCTCCACGCGCTGATCGCGCTCACCCGCCTGCGCTGCTCGGGGCAGGATCTGCTCTTCAAGACGGGGCTCGATCTCACCGCGCTCCGCAACACCGCGCTCAGCTACTACACCAGCGGGCGCATGCCGCGGCGGCTCCTGCTCCAGCGGGAATTGCCTCCCGGCGTGCCGCGCGCCTCGAGCGGACGGCCGGTGGGCGCGCCTCCCCTGCCCTTCGCGCCGCCGGTGCGGACCGCGGTGGTGCAGCCGCCTCCGAAGCCGGTGACGCTCAAGCCGGGCCCGAGCGCGCGGGATCTGGTGGATGATCTCTCCGACGAGGAGCTGGCCGAGCTCAACGCCATGCCGCCGCCGCCGTCGGCGCCGCCGGTGTTGCCGCAGCCGCTCCCGGCCCCCCAGCTCAGCCCCTCGCCGAACTCGAAGTGGGCGCTCGACGCCCGCAGCTACCCCCTGCTCACGTCCCTGGGGAAGAACCTCACGGCGCTGGCGAAGGAGCACAAGCTGGATCCGGTGGTGGGCCGCGCGCGGGAGATCGACGAGGTCATCGACATTCTCGGGAAGCGGCGCACCAACAACCCCTGCCTGGTGGGCGAACCGGGCGTGGGCAAGACGGCCGTGGTGGAGGGCGTGGCGCAGCACCTGGCCAGCCTCCGCGGGCCCCTGTCGGAGCGGATCATCATCGAGCTGGACATGGCGACGCTGGTGGCGGGCACGCAGCTGCGCGGCTCGTTCTCCGAGCGCCTCAACGGCCTCAAGGACGAGGTGAAGAAGGCGGAAGGCCGGGTGGTGGTTTTCATCGACGAGATCCACACCCTGATGGGCGCGGGCTCGACGGGCGACGGCCCGCAGGACGCGGCCAACGAGCTCAAGGCGGCCATGTCGCGCGGCGAGTTCCCCTGCATCGGGGCCACCACCCACGACGAGTACCGCAAGCACATCCAGAACGATCCCGCGCTCGAGCGCCGCTTCACGCCCGTCACCGTCAACGAGCCGTCGGTGCCTGACACCGTCTACATCTTGAACGGCGTGATCGGCCGCTACGAGGCGCACCACAAGCTGAAATACGCGCCCGAGGCGCTGCAGGCCGCGGCGTCGCTGTCCAGCCGGTACATCAACGATCGCTTCCTGCCGGACAAGGCGATCTCGGTGCTCGATCTCGCTGGGAGCCGGTGTCACCGCGAGGGCCGGAGCCTGGTCGAGCCCACGGACGTGGCGCGGGTGATCGCGAAGGTGGCGCAGCTGCCGGAAGAGCGACTCCTGATGAACGACTCCGAGCGGCTGCTCAAGCTGGAGAGCCAGCTCAGGGCACGCGTGATCGGCCACGAGGACGTGATCGACCGCATCGCGAAGGTGATCCGCCGCAACTACGCCGGGTTCGCCAGCCGCCGCCCGATGGGCAGCTTCCTCTTCCTCGGCCCCACGGGCGTGGGCAAGACGGAGATGGCGCGCGCGCTGGCGGAGGTCGTCTTCGGCAACCGCGACGCGATGGTGCGCGTGGACATGTCGGAGATGAGCGAAGGCCATGGGGTGTCCCGGCTGATCGGCGCTCCCGCGGGCTACGTGGGCTACGGCGACGGCGGGCAGCTCACCGAGGCGGTGCGGCG
The DNA here is from genome assembly GCA_040752975.1 of Myxococcota bacterium. GTDB lineage: Bacteria > Myxococcota > Myxococcia > Myxococcales > Myxococcaceae > JADLDB01. The sequence continues at coordinate 41,201 of JBFMHF010000004.1, read as the reverse complement.
GCGCCCCTCCTCCGTCGTGGTCCTCGACGAGATCGACAAGGCGCACCGCGAGGTGCTGCTGCTGCTGCTCCAGGTGCTGGAAGAGGGGCGCCTCACCGACGGCAAGGGCCGGCACATCGACTTCTCCAACACCATCGTGATCCTCACCACCAATCTCGGCGCGGAGGGCTTCACCGCGAAGGCGCGCGGCATGGGCTTCGGCGCGGCGGAGGGCGAGGCGGGCGGCGAGCAGCAGGCGACGGGCGCGGCGCGCAAGGCCCTGCCTCCGGAGCTGTGGAACCGCATCGACGAGCGCTGCGCCTTCCGGCCGCTGAAGGAAGTCGACGTGGCGAAGATCGCCTCGATGCTCTTGTCCGAGTCCTCGAAGCGGCTGGAGACGGAGAAGGGCATCAGCTACCGCGCCTCCGAGCAGGTGATCGATCACCTCCTCAAGTCGGGGGGCTTCGACCCGGCGCTGGGCGCGCGGCCGATGCGGCAGACGGTGCAGCGGCTGGTGGAGGGCCCGCTGGCCGAGCGGATCCTCGCGGGCGACTTCGCGGAGGGCGACACGGTGTTGATCGACGTCGCGGCGGGCCAGTTGCAATTCCTCCCGGCAAGCGAGAGGCCGACGTGAGCGCCGCGTGGCGCAGGGTGGAGTTCCGGCGTGAGACCACCGCCCGGGTCGAACGCGCCCTGCTCGCGACCGCCCGCCGGAGGCCGGACTGGCGACTGGCCGTCGCAGCGCGGGCGTCGAGCGCGATCACCCGGCGGGCCCGACGCAGGATCGACGGGTGGAGCGTCCCAGCCGCCAGCGACCTCCGAGGCGCGTCATGAGGGGCTCGCGCGTCGCGCAGGCCGACTCCAGCGAAGCGACAGGCCCGGCCGCGCGGCCGCGGAACCCGCACGGACAGCCCGTGGAGACGCTCGGCGCCCAGGCCCCCGTGCCGCCGTGCGCCCGTGAGCGCGCTTCCCGGCGACGACTCCCGTGGGGCTCCCTGCGCTCTCCGTTCGATCGACGCGGGCAGACAGCGACGCCAGGCGGAGCCACTGGCCCTCTCGCCTACGGGCATCGTGACCGGCGAAGTGCGCGAGGGAGGGCGCCGAGCATCAACCGCTCGCGCTTGCCGGGGACGATGGCCGCGCACCTCCCTCCGCGTGAACGAGGTGCGGGGTGAGCGCGACCCGGCGCAAGCCCTCCAGGAAGACGGCGAGCCCGAAGTGGCGGCGCCGGGAAAGGGACGCGCGCCCGCGGATCGTCATCGTCGGCTTCGGGCGCGTGGGCGGTGCGCTGGCCCTCGGGCTTCAGGCGGCAGGCTGGCCCGTCGCGGTGCTGCCTCGATCCGCGGACTCGGTGCGGCGGGCGGCGGCGCTGCGGGTGCCGCTGGCGGATCACGACGCGCTGCGCGCCGCGGACGTCTGCGTGCTGGCGGTGCCGGACGGCGCGGTGGCGCAGGCGATGGAGTTGATCGAAGAGGATCTCGGCCCGGCGACGGCGCTGGTGCACTGCTCGGGCGCGCTCCCGCTCTCGGTGTTCAAGGACGCGAAGACGAAGCGGCCGTTCGGCTCCTTCCACCCGCTGGCGGCGGTGTCGGACGCGCGGGACGATCTCTCCGGGCACGCGGTGGCCCTGGCGTCGACGGACAAGGGGCTGGGCGCGATCCTGTGGAAGATGGCGCTGGCGCTGCGGCTCGATCCCCTCGAGGTGCCGGAGACGGGGCGCGCGGCCTACCACGCGGGCGCGGTGCTCTCGGCGGGCTTGTTGGTGGCGCTGGGAGACGCGGCGGTGTCGGCGTTGCAGGAAGCGGGGCTCGACCGCGCCGCGGCGCTCAAGGCGCTGCTCCCGCTGATGCGCTCGGCGCTGCGCGGCGTGGAGACGCGCGGCCTGGAGCGCGGCCTCACCGGCCCGGTGGTGCGCGGCGACGTGGGGGTGGTGCAGGCGCACCTCGAGGCCTTGCCCCCGGAGATCGGCGCCATCTACCGGCTGCTTTCGCGGCGGGCCCTCAAGCTGACGCCCACGCTCCCGCCGGAGACCCGCGCAGCGCTCGAGCGGCTCCTGATGTAGAGTTTCGATTCTCAGGCTGCAGTTGGAGAGACCCGTGCACGTGCGCTCATGGCTCGTCACCCTGGCTTTCTTCCTGGCCTCCTGCGGGGCGATCCGCTTCGAGGTCGAACAAGCGATTTCCGAGCAGCGGGTACCGGGTAGCCCGCTGGGCGGCATCCTCCCCGACTTCTTCCCCAACCCGTTCCGTCTGACCATCGACGTCAAGGCCGAGACCGAGAAGCGCGGCACAGGCCCGGCGACGGCCGCATTCCTCAAGTCCCTGACGCTCAATGCCACGCCCGCAGGAAACCCCTCGGGGACGTTCGACTTCCTGGACGAAGTGCACGTCTTCGTCGAGGCCCCCGGCCTCTCGCGGGTGGAGGTGGCGACGCTCAAACCGGTGCCCAAGGGGCAGACCAGCGTCTCCTTCACCATCGTGCCTGACGTGAACCTGCTGCCCTACGTCAACGCTGGCGCGACCATGTCGACGACGGCCACGGGAACGCAGCCGGCCCGGGACTTCACCTTTGACGGGAAGGCCGTGTTCGAGGTCCGGATCTAGCTGCCCTTGACGCAAGGGGGCGAAGTGCCTAGACAGCCTCGCTCTCGTCTCACCTGATCGAGGATGTCATGGCCCGCGTAACCGTCGAAGACGCCCTGCCCCACGTCGACAACCGCTTTGCCCTGGTGCTGCTCGCCAGCAAGCGCGCCCGCCAGTTGATGGCCGGCGCCCGCCCGCTGGTGGAGCACTCCAAGAACAAGCCCTGCGTGCTGTCGCTGCGCGAGATCGCCACGGGCCGCGTGAAGTTCGACCGCGACGTGCGCGAGGCGCTGATGGGGAAGTTCGCGCCGCCGTCGACCCGCACGGTCGCCTGATCAAATTCCGCTGCCGTCTTCATGCGTTGGCGGTGAGGGCTCGAGCAGCTTGAGCGCCCTCGCCGCCATTTCGCGTTCTCCGGGGTAGCTCAGGAGGCGCGGCGCCTCCGAAAGGGGGATCCACTTCGCCACGTCCACCTCCTCGCGCATCTTCTCGGTGATCTGATCGATCTCTCCCGAGACCCAACGGAACAGGTAGAAGCCCACGCACTTGAAGATCGTCTTCCCCCGGAAGCGGTAGACGTACTTCACGTCGGCCAGCTTGCACTGGCACGTCACCTTGAGGCCGGTCTCCTCGAAGATCTCCCGCTCGGCGGTCATCTGCGAGGTCTCGCCGCGCTCGATGTGCCCCTTGGGGAGCGCCGTGACGTTGCGGCCCCGGGGGCGAATCACCGCCACCTCGATGCGGCCGCCCGCCTCGCGGATCACCACGCCGCCGGCTGAGTACTCGCGGGTCGCGACCACGCCGGGAGTTCTAACAGGCCCGGGCGCCGATTGACCTGCCGCAAACGTCGTTCGCGAGCCACCCCACCGGCTGGCTCAGCGATCGAGGTAGTGCAGCTTCGCCTCGGCGCCCATGCGGTAGCTGTGGCGCAGCTCGGCCAGCACGCGGTCGAGCGAGCCCCTGCGAATGAGAGGCAGGAGTCGGCGCGCGTAGCGGAGGCCCAGGCGGTTGGCCGTCTCGTAGCGGCGGCGCTCCTCGAGCCCGAGGTGGGCGTGGAAGGACACCGACTGGAACAGCCGGTCCACGAGATCGGTCGCCCAGTGCGCCACGTCGCTGCCCCAGCGCAGCACCGTGCACAGCGCGAACTTGTCCACCTCGGCCTGCGCCTCCATCTCCAGCAGCGACACCTTCCGCTCCAGCGCGGCGCTGCGGGCGACGTAGAGGAAGTGCGAGACGCCCTCGGCGACTTCACAGAAGGCGCTCAAGTCGGAGGCCATCGCCTCGACCGGGTGCAAGGTGGACAGTCGCGCCAGGAGCGTGGGCTCGAGGTACAGGGACAGCTCGAGGCCTTCCTCCCCTTCCGCCACCAGCAGCTCTTCCCGCGCGCGCGCCGTGCCACCGAGCGTCTTCGCCGCGTGGCCGTCGATCACGAAGTCCTTCGCCCGGTACTCGCAGCGCAGGCCGTAGATCGACTCGAGCTGTTCCTGGATGACGTCGAGCATTCAGTTGAGCAGCTTCGAGCCGGGGATCATCCCCACGTCCGCCAGGACGAACTTGAGGCGCTCGTTGCCGGTGCGGCTCCAGGTCTCGAACACGCGCATCTGGCCTTCGGGCCCCGACGCGCATTGCCCCCGCGCGGCGATCTCCTCGAGCACCTCCACCAGCGCGGTGAACTTCTGGTGCAGCTCCTGGTAGACGGACGCGAAGGCCGTGGGTCCAGCGAGCTCCGCCACCGCCCCGTACGCCGTCCGCCCCATCTGCATGTAGTAGTCCGGACCCACCACGCGATCGGCCAGCGACTGCTGGAAGAAGCCGGCCGTGTAGAGCGACACGTCACCCAGCCTGCGCAGCGTGCGGATCTTCTCGTCGCGATCCTGCTGCAGCGCGCGGTGGTAGAGGATCGCCAGCGGCTCGGTTTCCCGCCGCCCGTCGAGCTCCTGGGTGAAGAGCTTCTCGGCCTCGGCGTACTCGGCCAGCAGGTTGACCAGGTAGAACTCCGTCACCTCTTCCAGGCTGACCCGCTGCCGGCGGACGACTTCCCCGACCAGCAGCTTGAAGAACTCCTTCAGGCTTCCATTCAGCACCAGCTGGGACATGCGTGAATCGACCTCCTGCTACGGGATCGTATCGGCACGCCTCCGTATTCCCAAAACTATCTCCCTGACATTCCGGGCGCTTACGCTGTCACTCGCGCGGGGAGAGTGCCAAAGCACCGCTGGAGGGCCGTTGGCACTCCACATCGCCGACTGCCAATTCCAGCCTTGACCCACTGGGGACGGTGGTTATATCGCGCCCGCTGTCGGCTCTGGCACTCGCAGGCCCGGAGTGCCAACCGCATCGCAGCGCACACTCTCATACCCGTAGCACCCGAGGAGCGTCAGATCATGAAGATTCGTCCCCTGCATGACCGGTTGATCGTCAAGCGCGTTGCCGAAGAGACCAAGACCAAGGGCGGGATCATCATCCCCGACTCGGCCAAGGAGAAGCCGCTGGAGGCCACCGTGGTCGCCGTCGGCAACGGCAAGATCCTCGAGGACGGCAAGGTCCGCCCGATGGACATCAAGCCCGGCCAGACCATCCTCTTCTCCAAGTACTCCGGCACCGAGCTGAAGATCGACGGTGAGGAGCACCTGATCCTCCGTGAGGAGGACGTCATCGGCATCGTCGAGAAGTAATCCCCTCCTCACCCACACCCAAAGGACAACCATTTCATGGCAGCCAAGGACATTGTTTTCGATGCGAAGGCCCGCGACGCGATCCTGCGTGGCGTCAACACGCTGGCCGACGCGGTGAAGGTCACGCTGGGGCCCAAGGGCCGCAACGTGGTGATCGAGAAGTCGTTCGGCTCTCCCACCATCACCAAGGACGGCGTCACCGTCGCCAAGGAGATCGAGCTGGAGAACAAGTTCGAGAACATGGGCGCGCAGATGGTGAAGGAGGTCGCTTCCAAGACCTCTGACGTGGCCGGCGACGGCACCACCACCGCGACCGTGCTCGCGCAGGCGATCTTCCGCGAGGGCGCCAAGCTGGTCGCCGCGGGCCACAACCCGATGGAGATCAAGCGCGGCATCGACAAGGCGGTCGAGGTGATCGTCGGCGAGCTGAAGAAGCTGTCGAAGCCCACCCAGGGCAAGAAGGACATCGCCCAGGTCGGCACCATCTCGGCCAACGGCGACACCACCATCGGCAACATCATCGCCGAGGCGATGGAGAAGGTCGGCAAGGAAGGCGTCATCACCGTCGAGGAGGCGAAGGGCCTCGAGACGACGCTGGACGTGGTCGAGGGCATGCAGTTCGACCGCGGCTACCTCTCGCCGTACTTCGTCACCAACCCGGACCGCATGGAGGTCGAGCTGGCCGACCCCTACGTCCTCATCTACGAGAAGAAGATCTCGACGATGAAGGACCTGCTGCCGGTGCTCGAGCAGGTCGCGCGCTCGGGCAAGCCCCTGCTGATCGTCGCCGAGGAGGTCGAGGGTGAGGCCCTGGCCACGCTCGTCGTCAACAAGATCCGCGGCGTGCTGAACGTGGCGGCGGTGAAGGCTCCGGGCTTCGGCGATCGCCGCAAGGCGATGCTGGAGGACATCGCGATCCTCACCGGCGGCAAGATGATCGCCGAGGACCTCGGCATCAAGCTCGAGAACCTGACCCTGAACGATCTCGGCCGCGCGAAGCGGGTGAAGATCGACAAGGACAACACCACGATCATCGACGGCGCGGGCGCCCAGAAGGACATCGAGGCGCGCGTGAAGCAGATCCGTGCGCAGATCGAGGAGACCACCAGCGACTACGACAAGGAGAAGCTGCAGGAGCGGCTGGCCAAGCTGGTCGGCGGCGTCGCGGTGATCAACGTCGGCGCGGCCACCGAGACCGAGATGAAGGAGAAGAAGGCGCGCGTCGAGGACGCGCTCAACGCCACCCGCGCGGCCGTCGAGGAGGGCATCGTCCCTGGCGGCGGCGTCGCCTTCATCCGCTGCCTGCCGGCGCTGGACTCGCTCAAGCTGACGGCTGAGGAGGCCTTCGGCGTGACGATCATCCGTCGCGCGCTCGAGGAGCCGCTCCGCCAGATCGCCGGCAACGGCGGCCTGGAGGGCTCGGTGATCGTCAACAAGGTGAAGGAGTCGAAGGACGCCTTCGGCTTCAACGCCGCGACCGGTCAGTTCGAGGACCTGCTCAAGGCGGGCGTGATCGACCCGGCCAAGGTGTCGCGCTGCGCGCTGCAGAACGCGGCGTCGGTCAGCTCGCTGATGCTGACCACCGAGGCGATGGTCGCCGAGAAGCCGAAGGAGGAGGCGCCGATGCCTGCTCCGGGCGGCGGCGGCATGGGCGGCATGGGCGGCATGATGTAAGTCGCCTTCGCTGACTCGAGCTCGAGTCGCAACACGCGGCCTCCGGTGCTTTGCGCGCCGGGGGCCGTCGTGCTTTCGGGGAACCCCGCCGGACGCGCGGTGGCTCTCCAAACCGTCGGGGCGCTGGTGCGTCCCGGTTGTTAGAAAAACAGCCACATGCCTGAAGTCCTCGTCTACGCCACCGACTACTGCCCGTACTGCCGCCGCGCCGAAGCCTTCCTCAAGGAGCACGGCGTGCCCTTCCAGGCCATCGACGTCACGCACGACCCGGCCATGCGCGAGAAGCTCGTGGAGATGACCGGCGGACTGCGCACCGTCCCGCAGATCTTCATCGGCGGGAGGTCGATCGGCGGCTACAGCGACATGATGGCGCTGCACCGCAAGGGCGAGCTGATGCCGCTGCTGGGGCGACCGGCCGAGGCGACCTGAGCCTCACGGAGGCGGGCGGGCGTACAGCAGCGCGTCCTGCACGGTGATCCACAGGCCGGGGTTCGGTCCCGGTTCCACCTGCACCTGGAGCGGTCCATCCTGGAGGCGGATGATCGTCGTCACCACGCCGGCGGGGCTCACGGTGCGGATCGAGCTCGCCCCGAAGTCCGCCACGAAGCGCGTCCCGTCGTCCGCGATGCTGAAGTCCAACACCTGGGAGAAGCGCGCCGTCGCGCCCATGCCGTCGTCTTCGCCGGGCTGCCCGGGGTTGCCCGCCAGAATCGTCGCCCCGCCATCGACGACGAAGCTTCCCACCGCCCACCGCGTGGCGAAGTCGAGGCCTTGCGCGTCGCGGGCGATGAGGCGCGTCACCGAAGTGTACGGGAACCGCCAGCGCCGCGTCGTGCCGTCAGCCAGGTGCACGCGCAGCACCTCGATGCCGCCGAGCTCCCAATAGCCCCAGACGTCGTCGCCGGGGCAGGTCAGGCTGGCCAGGGAGTTGGCCCCCGTGCCTCCCTGGCTCAGGTTGCACGTATCCGCGTCGGTGCTCCACCCGCCGTCGGGCAAGAACCTGGTGCGCCTCGCGCAGGCGCCGGCGTCCACCTGCTGCCAGAGGACCTCCGCGGCCAGAAGGGCGCCGCCGCACTCCCGTACCTCGCCGATGTCGGAACCGATCGTCGGCCAGCCCGGCCAGAGCCCGCCGTCGCCCACTCCCACCTGGCCCCGGGGATCGAAGCGCCAGACTCCGCCCTCGTGCAGCACCAGGCTCCGGGCAGTGAAGAAGTCGGCCGTGTCCACCCGCGCCCCGGCTCGCTCACGCCAGCCGCCGTCGAGGAGATCGGCCATCCCCCCGTTGAACAGAGCCACCACCTCCCCTTTGCGGTTGATGCGCGCCCGGGGCACGTACGCGCACCCGGGCCAGGGCCCAAGCACCGTCCTTCGCCCGCCGGGCGCCTCGAGGCGGAGCTCACAGTCCGGTCCGTTGCATTCGCTCACCAGCCACTCGCCTGACCTGGCGAAGTCGTGGATCTGCGGACAGTTGGTCAGGTTGTAGCCCGCCAGGGACGTGCTCCCGCCGTCGAAGCCCACGAAGCTGACGCCCCGCCCGGCTGCGATCAGCAATCCGCCGTCAGCCTCGGCGACCGCATGGACGGTGCTGACCAGGGGCGGGAGAGGCACTTCCGCGAGGACTCCGCCGTCCACGCCGATCAAGGTCGCCACCTGCCCCGCCCCTGTTGCGCGGGCCACCCAGTAGCCCGCCCCGCCGGCGCCAGGGGCCATGCCGATCGCCCGTCCGGCAGACAGACAGCGCACCGTGCGGACCAGCCCCAGCGGTGACACCGTGCGCAGACACGCGGCCAGGGGGAAGCCGTCGACGAACCACACGTTGCCGGCCGGATCCGCTTGCGGAAGCGACGCCCGCGACTGGCCCAGCACTGCGACCCCGAGCCCGTCGCTCGCCATGGTCCCGGGCATTCCCGAGACGGTCGTCGCTACCGCGCCCGTCGCGCCGATGCGGCGGACCCGCGGGCGGGGGCTCTGGTCGTGGATCGTCGTCACCACCCCGCGCTCGTCGAGGACGAACGGATCGCTCCACAGCCGCGCCTGCTCGCCCGTGCCGTCCACCACACCCCACCCGCCCGGCCGGCCTCCCACGACCGTGACGCACCAGTCCGCGGTCGGTCGCGCCCGCTGCACGCACGCGCCGTTGATGCACACCTGCGCGGTGTTGGCGACGCAGTCGTCCGGGCCACACCGCACCCCGTCCACCACCGCCGTGGCCCCACAGCCGGTGATCGGATCGCAGTACGGCACCAGGCACGCGGCTGGAGGCACCGCGCACTCTTTCTCCGGGTATTCGCAGCCCAGGCCGGGCGTGCACACGTCGAGGGTGCAGGGATTCCCGTCGGTGCAGGAGATCGCCGTCCCCTCGCAGCGCCCCTGGCGGCAGTGGCCGGCGACGAGGCAGCCGTCGGTGCACGGCGCGTCCTCGGGCGCTGCCTGGACGACGCACGTTCCTGCGTCAGGCTCGAAGGACGCGTCCTGGCACGGGCCAGCGTCGCAGAAGGGAGGCTCCTCGACGCGGGCCCGCAGCGTGAGCGTCCAGCCGTCGATCTCCACCTGGCGCTCGACCGGCCCCACACTCGTCGCGCGAATCGTCACCGCGACGGCGACCTCGAGGCCCGGCCCCAGCCTCACCGGCGACTCCGCCTGGAAGGGGTCGGGCCACGCGACGGGGATCTCCCTTTCGACGCGCGCCGGGTTCTGGAGGAGGAGCAGCTGCGTCGCGGGGTAGCCCACGAAGACGCGCCCGAAATCGAGCAGCCGCGGGCCGCGCACAGTATCGGGATCGACGCCTGTCACGCCTCGCCCGGAGCATCCACCGACGAGCGCCATCACGACCGCCACCGCCGCCCACCTGCTCCCGTTCACGCGGCGCTCCCTGTCGTCGGCCTACGACTTCATACGCGCTCCGCACCCGGCGTCGCCAGTGCAGGGGCTCGGTCTTCCTCAGGGTCGCCCTGGCGGATTCAGTGGACCGACGTGCGCTCCTGTCCGGCTGAACCGGGCGCCCAGCCTCGTCGCGGCCGCCCTCAGTGGGCCCTCCCAGGCTTCCCAGGAGCCCGGCAGCGCCTCCGCCGGGGACCAGAAGGGGCCGTCCTGGGGCAACACGCCTCCCACCCGCCAGGTCGACGGCCCTTCACACAAGCCCACCGAGAGCTCGACGGACTCGACGCGCCAGCCCAGCGTCGCCAGCGGCGCCGTTTCCAGCTGGTCGACCGGCAGCCGCAGCAGCCCCGTGGCCGCCACCGTCCCGCCCAGCGCCTCGGCGCGCGCGAAGACCGAGTCCTGCAGCGCCTTCGCCTCATCCCAGCCCCGCGCGGACATCAGCGGGCCTCCCGCCAGCGACGCCTGCAGCGTGACGCCCTTCGCCGTCACCGTCAGCACCAGCCCCAGCACCACCGACTCGCCGAGGACAGACAGGTGAAGCCGGTGCTCTTCCGGCGTCAGGCCCCCGACGAAGGTCCGCTGGGCCTCGGCATCCAGGCGCTGAAAGTGGGCGATGTAGGCCTTCGGGTTCCGCCTCGCCAGGTCCGCTGACAGCACTTCAAGCACTTGGGCATTGTGACCCCGGATTCGTGGAAAACCAAGGGGTTGTCTTGCTCATAAGTGGCTGATCTTCTTCGCCAATCCCTTCGTACAGGGTTGTTGCCGGAAAGTTGCGTCCACATGGGGAGCCAGTGCTACGAAGGCTGTGAGTGCCGGCCCGTTTGCGGTCCTCCCGACACAAGATCCGTGGCTGCCGCGAGGCTCCCGGGGGCGTGATCGAGCGAGGAAAGCTGAACAGGCCGGCACTCGACTTTTCCGGGCCGTCTGAGAGCTTCCCGCCCCTCATGCAGCGCTTGCTGGCGGTGCTTTTGTTGCTGACGGTCGCGAGTTGCCGCTCCGGCTTCTCGAAGTCCTTCCACGAGCCCAAGCAGCCGCTGGTCGTCACCACGGTCGTCGTCTACCCCGTGCGCCTCACCGGCACGCAGGCGATGGGCTGGCGCGAGTTCGAGCTGGGGCAGCGGCTGCTCGATGTGGGCCTCTCGAAGTACGGCGGACAGCTCGCCTTCTTCGGCCCGTCCGAGTTCCAGGTGACGAAGTGGCAGGAGAACTCGTGGACGGCCTCGACGGTGGTGCCGCAGGTGATCCGTTCCGGCCGCAAGCCAGACGAAGCGGTGGTGCTGCGGGCGACGGCCGAGAAGCGCGTGGCCTCGAGCGCGATGGAGCGCCGCGACGCGGACGACAAGGCCAAGGGTGGCATCGTCACCGAGGAGGTGACGTGGGTGTGTGAGCTCGAACTGGTGCGGCCGACAACCGGAGAGGTGCTGGCGAACTTCGTGGGCCAGGTGACCATCGATCCCTTCACGCCCACGGGTGAAGAGGAGTTCGACCCCGACTCCGCCATGACGCACCTGCTGGAGAGGATGAGTCTCGAGGCGCTCAAGGTGGCCGCGGGGGCGCTCCCGGAGGACGCGCCGGACGTGGATCCGGCCTCCGTCACCGTCGCGATGAGCCCCGCCGTCACCGCCGCGCAGGCCGACACCGGGCTGTCCTCGATGGACGCGCTGGCCGCCGAGGTGTGGGTGCAGAACCGCGCGCGCTTCCTCACCCCGAAGCTGCCGCTCGAGCAGGTCACCGCCGCCGCGCGCCTGCCGCTCGGGCTGCTGGTGCTGGAGGCGAAGGACGGCGCCTCCGTCCAGCCGGGCGACGTGATCGTCCGCGTCGATGATCAGCCTCCCCTGCCCCAGGTGTTGGCCCGCGCGCGGCTGAAGGGGGTGCCGGTGACGGTGACGGTGAAGCGGGGCAGCGCACAGGTGGAGGCGGTGATCCCCTGAAGGCACCCCTCAGCGCTTCCACGGCCGAGACCGATCGCGGAAGAAGACCGCGACGTCTGCCTTCGAGCGAGTCCCGTCGATCACCCCGAGGACGAGCGCCACCAGCTCCTCGTTGGACGCCGACACCGCGCGCAGGTTGAGCCCGAGGAAGACCAGCGCCGCCGCCAGCGCGACCCGCTTGTTGCCGTCCACGAAAGGGTGGTTCTTCACCAGGTGGAACAGGTACGCCGCCGCCTGCTCCTCCAGCGTCGCGTGCAGGGGCTCGCCGAACATCGTCGCGCGCGGCATCGCCACCGCCGACCCGAGCAGCGCCACGTCCCGCAGGCCCGGGCCGCCGCCGAAGCGTCGAATCGACTCCGCGTGCAGCGCCAGCACGTCGTCCAACTCGAGGAACGTGCTCATTCCGCCAGCTTCTTGAAGGCGCCCGCGAACTCGTCGAACACCCCGTCGGCCACCTGCTTCAGCTTCGCGTCCCGCTTCCTGCCGCGCACCGGGGTGATCACGATGCAGGTGCCGTCGCTGGACACTTCGAGTTCGGTGTCCGCGTCCACCCCCATCTTCTCGAGGAGCGGCCGGTCGAGCACGAGCCCCAGGCTGTTGCCGATTCGCGTCAGGCGCTTTTGCATGTACGAACGATAGGCCGGCTCCGTACGAACCGCCAGCCGCCCTCCTCCTCACCTCGCCCCCGCTCATGATGGGAGCGGGAGAAATCGCGCTCTCGCCAGCGCCCTCGCCACGGTACAGTGCCGCCCATGGTCGAGACGACCGAGTCAGTCACGATTCCCGGCGACACGATGACGCGGGTGCCGATCCGCGAGTGGACCGTGGAGGTCACCCAGGGGCCGGACAAGGGCAAGAAGTTCTCGGCGCTGTCCGGCCTGGTGCGCGTGGGCAGCGACGAGAGCAACGACGTCGTCCTCACCGACAACACCGTCAGCCGCAAGCACCTGGAGATCGAGCGCACCCCGCGGGGGCTCTTGCTCCGCGATCTCGGCTCACGCAACGGCACCTTCGTCGGCGGCCGGCTGGTGCTGCAGGCCTTCGTCGAGCCCGGCGACAAGATCGACCTCGGCAAGACGCGGCTCACCGTCAAGCAGAAGTCGCGGGAGACGGAGGTCGAGCTCGATGGCGGGGAGATGTACGGCGACCTCGTCGGCGTCTCCGAGGCGATGCGGATCGTCTTCGCCGAGCTGCGCCGCGTGTCGCGCGACGACGTGACCGTCCTCATCGAAGGCGAGACGGGCACCGGCAAGGAACTCGCCGCCCGCGCCGTGCACGCCCACTCGGTGCGCCGCTTCGGCCCCTTCAAGGTGGTGGACTGCGCGCTCCTCACCGAGCCCAACCTCGATCGCGATCTCTTCGGCCCCGACGGCGCCCTCACCACGGGCGGGGGCGGCACCATCTTCCTCGACGAGGTGGGCGAGCTGCCGGCGCCCGTTCAACCGCGCCTGGTGCGCCTGCTCGAGACCCGCGAGCTCCCCGGCGGCAAGCGCCTCGACGCCCGCTTCATCGCCAGCACCGCGAAGAACCTCGCCGAAGAGGTGCAGCAGGGCCGCTTCAAGCAGGAGCTCTTCTTCCGCCTCGCCGTCGCGCGCGTGCGCATGCCGCCCCTGCGCAGCCGGAAGATCGACATCCCCACCCTCGCGCGGCACCTGGTGAAGGGGCTGTCCACTCCGTTCGAGCTGTCCCCGCAGATGCTCTCGCTGCTGGAGGGCTACGACTGGCCGGGCAACGTGCGCGAGCTGCGCAACGTGCTGGAGCGCGGCGCGCTCATGCAGGCCACCGGCAACTCGTCGTGGCTCGAGCTGCTGGTGCCGTCGGATCGAAGGCCCGATCGCCAGACGCTGCTCGAGGTCGCGGGGAAGCTGCCGTACCACGAGGCCAAAGACCGGGTGATCGGCGACTTCGAGAAACACTACTTCGCCGAGGTGATGAAGGCCTGCGGGTACGACATCAAGCTGGCCGAAGAGAAGACCGGTCTCTCGATGCAGAGCCTCTACCGGCTGCTCAAGAAGAACGGCCTGAAGCTCAAGGACTTGAAGAACGCCGACGGGCTGGGCTGAGCCCCTCGCGTCAGGGGCCCGCCACGGCCCCGTCACCGCTGCAACGAGGGAGGTGCATGCATGGCGACCCTGAACATCACCTACAACGGCCTGTCCGCGGATTACCCGATGGAGCTCGACGCGCGGGTGTCCGACGCCGACATCCGGCGCATCGCGGTGGAGGTGATCCGCGCGGGCAACGTGCCGGGCTTGAACCTCCAGCACCTGCCGGACAACGCCTTCGACGGCTTCGTGGTGGACCGCCTGCAGAACGGGCAGCGGATCTACCTGCGGCCGAAGGTCCCCTTCGGAGCCTGAAGAGAGATGGGGGCGCCCATGCGCATCGTCTTCTGCGGCGTGGGCGCCCTCGGCAGTCACACGGCCGTCCTCTGCCGGAACCTCGACGCCACCTTCGTCTTCATCGACTTCGATCGGGTGGAGTCGAAGAACCTGCTCGCCCAGGCCTACGTGAAGCAGTCCGTGGGGAAGAACAAGGCTGAGGCCCTCAAGGCGCAGCTGCTCAACTTCCACGGGGTGAAGGCCGAGGCCTTCGGCGTACGGCTGACGAAGGACAACGTGGCGCAGCTCTGCGCGGGGGCCGGCCTCATCGTCGACTGCTTCGACAACGCGGCGTCCCGGCGAGTGCTCAGTGACTACGCGCGGGCAGCGGGAGTGCCCCTGGTGCACGCGGCGCTCTCCGGCGACGGCACCTTCGGCCTCATCCGGTGGGACGAGCGCTTCACCGCCGATCCGGAGGATCACGCCGGCCAGGCGACGTGCGAGGGCGGAGAGCACCTGCCGCTCCTCGGGCTGCTGGACGGCGCGCTGGCGCGCACCATCCAGGACTTCGTGAAGGGCGGCGTGCGGCGGGATTCGATGGTGGGGCTGGCCGCGGTGACGCCGACGACGTGAGCGAGCGACCAGGCATCACTCTGTCGGCCAGGTGATGCCTTGATTGCGCACCATTTCTCCACCAAGTTGATGGCATGCGCACCACCGTGAACATCGACCCTGACGCCGCCGCAGAGGCGGCCAGGGTGCTCCAGACCCGGTCCCTCACGGAGACCATCAACGCCGCCCTCCGCGAGGTGATCGCCATCACCAAGCGAAACCGGCTGGCGGAGCGGGTGCGCGGAGGCACCCTCCCGGTCCCGACCGTCGCCGAGCTGGCCCGGCTCCGGCGGCAGCAGATCCGCACTGGAACGCTGAGGCGGCGTTGAGCCTGGTCTACGTTGACACCAGCGTGTGGGCGCGCGTCGGCCAGCCGCTCGTCGCGGAGGCCCTGAGCGAGGCGATCAGCGTGGGCTCGGTCGTGATGACCAGGCTGCTGATGCTGGAGCTCCTCCGATCGGCGCGTGACCCGGCTGAGCACCGGGCGTTGCGCGAGGAGTACGAGTCGCTCCACGGCCTTGAGCTCACCGCCGAGCACCTGGAGCGTGCGGTCGAGGTTCAGGCGCTGCTCGCCCGACGCGGGTACCACCGTGGACCTTCCCCTGTCGATCTGATCTCCGCCGCCGCGGCTGAGTCGGTGGGCGCAGTCCTCTGGCACTGCGATCGGGACTTCGAGCTGATCGCCGAGGTGACCCGCCAGCCGCTGCGTCGGCTCGGTCGCTGACACGCCGGCGTTTCAGGAGCGAGCCCCCACTGCCAGTGGGCCTGAAGTTCGGCTGTAGTGCGCCGCCATGCGCTCGCGCGTCATCCTCCTCGTCGTCCTCTGTGGCTGTGGCCGATCGGCGCTCACCGAGGACGGGCCGGCCAGCCTCCCGCAGCCCGTCACCACCTGCGCTTCCACGTGCAGCACCGCGCCCCGGGAGATCGCCACGCCGCTCGCCACCACCGCCTCCGGGCGTCCCCTGCATTGGCTCACCTGCGGCGGCTGTGTGCGCGTGACGGTCGACGCGAAGCTGCCTGCCTCCTTCCTGGGTCGTGCGCCGGGGCTGGTCGAAGCCTGGGCCCGCGCCGGAGGCTCTACGCTGTGCCTCTCCTTCGACGGGACACCCGCCAACGCGCCCGATGAGGACACGCTTCAGGTGATCCACCTCGCCCCCAGGCTGAGCGCCGATCAGCCCGCGCAGCTCACCACCGTCTCCTTCGAGCAGAAGACGGGCCGGCTGCGGAGCGCCACCATCGAGGTGTCGGAGGGGTTTTCCGCCGACCGGCAGCTGATCTACGGCCTCGGCCAGGCGCTCGGCCTGTCCTCCTCGAGGAACGAGGCCCATAGCGCGATGACGCCCCGCCTGGACGAAGGCCTCACCCTCCCCGGGCCCGACGACGTGACCACGCTCCGGGCGATGTACGGCGAAGAGCAGCCGTGGTGTGAGCGGCCGTAGCCAGCGGCGTCAGCGATGGAGGCGCGGGAGTAGCATGTTCGCGAAGGGCTCGGGTTTGCGCACGCCCTTCGCCTCGAGCCACACCAACCCCGCGCGCTGGTTGGCAGCGCCCAGCTCGCCGCCCTGCACCTCGCCCAGGCGGATCCGCGCCGCCGCGGCGTAGGCCTGCATGTCCAGCGCGGTGAAGCGCTCCACCGCCGACTTGAGGTGCATTTCCCCGTCCTTGCCGGCCACCACCCCGCGGATCCCCAGCGCCAGCGCCTTGCCGTACTCCACGCGCTCGGCCTCGATCGCCTCAGCGTGTGCCAGCGCGTCGGCCGAGTTGCCCAGCGCCACCGCCAACCGGGCGCGCAGGTAGCGGCCCTCCACCCGGATGGCCTGAATCTCCAGCAGCATGGAGGCCTTCAGCTTCGCCCAGCCCTCCTCCACCTTCGGCACGCTGTCCTGTGGGCGCCCGACGTAGAGATCGATCATTCCCTCGGACAACAGCGCCCAGTAGTGCTGGAAGTGGAAGTGCTTGCTGCCCCACTCGGCGATCACCCTTCGCACGACGACGCGCGCCTCCTCGGGGGCGTCCACCGACAGCGCCGTCACGTTGGCCAGGCCGCTCTGCAGGCTGGTGACGGCGTAGCGATCGCCCCGGCGCTCTGCCTCGCGCACCAGCTCGGGGATCCGCCGCGTCAGCTCCGGGTACTCGCCCAGCCACGCCAGCGACCACACCGAGAAGAGCCGCGAACTCGCCGCCTCCCACGTCACCGCGTAGCCGGCGCTGGTGAAGGTGCGCTCCGCCTGAGCGGTCAGGTCCGCGGCCTCGCGCCACTTGCCCACGAGGAAGCGCGTCAGCCCGTCGCAGAAGTCCACCAGCCCCAACAACTGCGGATCAGCCACCCGCTTCGCCACCGCGCGCGCTTCGACGATCAACGTGCGCGCCCGCGCCTCGGCTCGGCGGCCGGCGATCGCCACGAAGGCCGCCTCCGCTGCCAGCGCCCGCGCCACCCGGAACGGCTCGCCCGCGTCGAGCGCGAGGATCAGCTGCTTCGACTGGAAGCTGGCCCCGCGAATGGTGTCCACCATCGCCAGCCCCATGGAGAAGGACCAGCACACGTCGATCCGCCGCAGCACGTCCACGGGCACCTCTGCCGCGGCGCGCTCCTGGTAGCCCAACCCGCGCAGCTTCAGCACCAGCCGCCGCCACAGGAGCGCGAAGAGCGCCCGCCGCGGTGTCTTCGCGAGCCGCATGCCCACCTGCTTGAGCACCTCGCGGCTCGCCGCCAGCCCCTCGTCGATGTGGCCCGATCGCAAGAGCTGCTCGGCCGCCAGGCGTTGGAGCTCGAGGGCGTCCGCCCTGGCGATCGCGGCGCCCTGGGCGCGGGCGTCGTCGTAGGCCTTCGCCGCCTCGGCGCCGCGGCCCGCCACCGACAGCGCCTCGGCGAGCGCGACGGTGAGCTCACCGCGCCGTTGATCGTCCGGGGTCATCAATCCCAGCGCGCGCCGGTACAGCACCGCGGCCCGCTCGAAGGCCAGCTGCCCGACGGCCTTCTTCGCCGCCTCCACCGTCGCCTGCGCCGCCTGTTCGTCGAGCCCAGCGGTCTCGAGGTGCCACGCGATGCCCTCGATGTCGACGTCAGGCAGCGCGCGCAGCTCCGTGGCCAGCCGCGCGTGGAGCGTGCGCGCCCGGTCCTGATCCAGCGCGCGGACCAGCGTCTCGCGGATCCGATCGTGCGAAGTCTCCAGCCGGCGTCCGTCGCCAGCCAGCAGGCGCTCGGCCTTGAGCTGCTGGACGACGTCGACGTCAGCCGCGGAGAGATCCGCCACGGAGAGCACCACCGCCTCGGGCACGGGAGCGGCGGCGACTGCCACCACCTCGAGCACCCGGCGGGCCGGCGCCGGCAGCGCGTCGATGCGCGCGCGCAGCACGTCGTCGAGCTTCACGTCGCCTTCCTGAGGCAGCTCGGCCAGCTGCTGAATGAGGAAGGGGTTCCCCGCCGCCTCCCGGGCGATCGCCGCTGCGCGGGCGTCGTCTCCCACGCTGCGCCGCGCCAGCAACGCCGCGTCGGCCTCGTCGAGGGGGCCGAGCGCCACGTCGACCGGGGCCAGAGACAGGCCCTTGAGCGGCGTGGCCTCGGCGCGCGCGATGAGGATCACCAGCACCTCGGGCGGGTCCGGAGGCCGGAGCAGCTCGTCCAGCACCACCGCGCTGTCGGCGTCGCCCCACTGGGCGTCATCGATCACCAGCACCAGCGGCGTGCGATCGGCCATTCGGGTGAGGAGCTCTCGCAGCGCGCGGACAGCGCGGCGGCGCAGCTCGGTGGCCTCCGACACGTCGCGGGAAGGCGCCGCCGCGAAGGCGGGTACCCGCGCCATCACCGGGAACATGCGGATCAGCGCGTTCGCGTCGCGAGGGAGCACCGCGTCCACCCGCGCCGGATCGATCGTCGCCAGGCGCCGGGCCAGCGCGTCCACCAGGCTGTCCAGCGCCTTGAAGGGCACCGCCTCGCGCTCGTAGCACCGCCCGGTCAGCACGACGGCGCCCTGCTGTTCTGCTTCCTCGACGAAGTGCCGCACCAGCGCCGACTTGCCGATCCCGGAGCCGCCCAGCACGCGCACCAGCCGCGGCCCCCGGCCACGCACCTCGCCCAGCACGGTGCGCAGGGCGCCGAGCTCCCGCTCCCGCCCGACGAAGCTGCTCTCGCGCCTGACCGCGGGCCGCTTCTTCGTGTCCCCGCCAAACGCCTTCAGCACCTCCGGCGCCCCGGCGCGCTCACTCTCGTTGCGCCGCAGCAGGGCGACACACAGGGCGTCGAGCTCGGCGGGCACGTCCGCGACGAGCTCACGGGGCGCCGGCGCCGGCCGGAGGTTCTTGTCGGTGAGCAGCTGGATCGCCGGCCCCTCGAAGGGCAACCGGCCGGTGAGCGCTTCGAACAGCATCACCCCCACCGCGTACCAGTCGGCCGGGGCGCCCACGCGGCCAGAGTGCGCCTGCTCGGGCGCCATGTAGGCCATGGTGCCGACGATGGAGCCTCCCTGGGCCTCGGTGATCGACTCCGTGACGTTGGCGCCGGTGACCAGCCCGAAGTCCAGCACCACCACGCGGCCCTCAGGCGTCACCTGCACGTTGGTGGGCTTCAGATCCCGGTGCTGCAGCCCCTGGGCGTGGAGGTGCGCCACGCCTTCCGCGAGCTGGCGAAAGCCCTGCCGGAGCCGCGACAGATCGAGCGGATCTCTCGGCGGCTGACCGCGACTGCGGACCGTGCGATCGAGCGGAGAGGTCGGCGTCTCGGCGGCGGGAGCAGCAGACGGCCTCAGCCAGGTGAGGAAGTCCACGCCTTCGATCAGCTCGAGGGTGAAGAACCAGTCTTCCCCTTCCGCGTGGAGCTCGTGCAGCGCGACGAGGTTGGGGTGGCGCACGTCGGCGAGCGAGCGGAACTCGCGCTTGATGCGCATGAGCGCCTCGGGATCGCGGTTCTGCAGCATCTTGAGCGCCTTGCGCCGGCCGCCCTGCTCGCGATCGATCACCTCATAGACGACGCCGTTGGCTCCCCGGCCGATGAGGCGCACCACCTCGTAGCGCGCGTTTCCGCGGAAAGACTCCAAGCGTCAGGGCTCCGGTCTCCCCGGATCTTCGCCTCCCTGGCGCGGCCTCGTCATGCCGTATTCCTGCAGGCGGCTGACCAGCGTGCGCCGGGAGATGCCCAGGAGTCGAGCCGCGCGCGTTTGGTTGCCGCCGGTCTCGTCCAGCACGCGCAGGATCTCGTCCTTCTCGGCCTGGGCGCGTCGATCCCTGAGGTTCGACGGCGCCGCGGCCGGAGTGGGGCCGGGCTTTCCCACCGCGGGGCGTCCGGGCGAGTTGGCGGGGCCCAGGTCGAGCGCGGCAGGGGTGATGATGCCGTCGGAGGACATGAGCAGCGCGCGGTCGACGGCGTTCTTCAGCTGGCGGATGTTGCCGGGCCAGGGGTAGCTCTTCATGGCGGCGAGGGCCTGCGGCGAGAACTCCGGCACCGGCACCTGATCACGCGCGGCGCCCTGGGCCGCGAACTGGCGGGCGAGATCCTCGATCTCCGAGGGGCGGTCGCGCAGCGGGGGGATCGTCACCGCGATGCCGTTGATCCGGTAGAAGAGATCGCTGCGGAAGGCGCCACGCGCCACCTCGGCTTCGAGATCACGGTTGGTGGCGAAGACGAAGCGCACGTCGATGGGCACGGGCGCCACCGCGCCGACGGGCAGCACGCGCCGCTCTTCCAGGACGCGGAGGAGCTTCACCTGGATCGGCATCGGCAGCTCGCCCACCTCGTCGAGGAAGACGGTGCCGCCCTTCGCGGCGACCAGCACACCTTCTTTGTCCTTGATGGCCCCGGTGAAGCTGCCCTTGAGGTGGCCGAAGAGTTCGCTCTCGAGGAGCGTCTCGGACAGCGCGGCGCAGTTGAGCGCGAGCCAGGGGCCGTCCTTGCGCTTCGAGCGCTCGTGGACCTTCCGCGCGAGGACTTCCTTGCCCACGCCCGTCTCGCCGAGGAGCAGGACGTTGATGTTCGACTGGGCCACCTTGTCGATCTGCCGGTGGATCTCCAGCATCGCGTCATCGCGCACCACGAAGCCGGCGGCGGGCACGCTGGCGGGCCGGGCACAGGCGGCCAGCAACGCCTCGGCGCTCGTCCCATCGAGGGGAGCGGTGGCCGCACCCACCCGGACTCTCGCGCCGCGCTCGACCAGCTTCGCGGACAATTTCGCCAGGAGCTGCTCGGCGGCCTGGGCGTTTCGGCCGGGCGCCAGCACCTCGTACTGCCCCGGCCCGAAGGACGCGGCGGTGTCATGGGGGGACAGCTCGGCGGACAGCACCTCCTGCGCCACCAGCGGCTCGGCCAGCACCTGCAGCCGCAGCACGGCGAAGGGCGGCTTCGTCTCTTCCAGCACGTCGACGAAGGAGGCGTGATCGAGCAGCGTCCACGCGCGCGACGGGCCGGACAGGCGATCGGGCTGCACCACCAACAAGCTGGTGCCCACCTCGATCGAGTCGCCTTCCGAGAGCATCACCTGCTCGTTGGCGGCGAGCTTCCGGCCGCGCACGCGGGTGCCGTTGGCGCTGCCGAGATCGACGAGCTTCACGCCGTCGCTGGACGTGACCAGCTGGGCGTGGCGGCGCGATACGGCCGCGTCATCGCCGAGGCGCACCTCGACGTCCTCCCCGCGGCCTACGGTGACGACCCCCGCGGCCGGCAGCGCGTACGAAGACGCTGATCCCTCGCCGACCACGACGACACGCCAACGGCCGGTGTGCCGGGCCACGTCCTTCTCCGTCAGCCGCACCGTCTCCAGACTGCTGTCCGTCATTCGGCCCCCGACGTGTTCCCAACACCGCGAGACTCCTTCAACGCCGGGGCGCCCGCAGCCCCTGAATGGCGTAGAAGACTCCCAGCACCACCGCCAACCCGACAAACACCAGGTTCGCCCCCGCCACGCCCTTGCGCAGCCGCAGCGCCACAATCACGAAGCACGCGACCGCAAAGCCCCAGTGCCGAAACCGAACGGGAACCGAGCGTACCATCGAAAACACCCACGCCGCGGCGAGGATCGCGACGGAAACCCAGTCGATTCCGATGGCCATGGTGCCTCCCTGGTGAGACGTGTCTGCGGCGAGGCTCAGACACCCGACGCCTGTTGACTCTGATCGGACAGCTTCCCCGCGAGGTCGCGGAAGGACAGGTGGGATCGGACCATGAAGAAGAGTCCGGTGACGATCTGCTGGAGGATCTGGACGATCCACAGCGACCAGGCGAAGGCCGCCCCGGCAGACTTCACGACGTTCTGGGGCATGAAGAGCCCCAGCGCCAGGGTGATGGCGTACTGGAAGGTGCCCGCGGAGCCGGGGGCCGCGGGGATCAGCATGCCGACGATGACGGCGCCCAGGGCCACGTAGCCCTGGAACGCGGTGAGGTGCAGCGGCTGGCAGGCCGCCCCGTTGGCGCCGGAGCAGTCCAGCCCATTGGCGAAGAGCGCCATGCCCAACCCGTTGATGACCCAGTAGACGGTCGTCCACATCAGGAAGAGCGCCATGTTCTTCCGATCGGGCAACTGCTTGAGCGCCCCCACGAAGCCATCGACGATGTGCACCACCTTCTCGGCGACCTTCTTCGAGACGATCCCGAACAGCGCCCGGAGGAACGCGATCACCCGATCGTGCTGCCAGCGGGCCAGCAGGAGGAAGAGGAAGCCGCCGAAGAAGACCGCGAAGGTGAGCAGCCCGCCGACGCGGATCTTCCCCACGTCGGGCGCGTCCGAGGGGATGAAGAGGAGCAGCACCAACAGCAGCGCCGCGACCGCCACGCCGTCGACGATCCGCTCGAACACCACGCTGGTCATGGCCACGCTGCGGCGGATCGACGAGCGCTGCGCGATGAGGAAGGGCCGGGCGAACTCCCCGAGGCGGAAGGGGAGGATCACCAGCATCATGAAGCCGATCGCCGAGGCCTCGTTGAGCGGCTTGAAGGGCACGTGCTCCTGCGCCGACAGGAGGTTGCCCCAGCGCAGCGTCCGCGCGAAGTGAACGACCACCAGCACCAGCAGGTACGAGGCGAGGACGAACCAGTTCGCGTAGCGAAGCGACGCCCACATCAGTCCCCAGTCGGTCCCGCGCAGCGTGGCCCACCCCGCGAGGACAGTGATGGCCAGGCTCAGGAGAAGTTTGATCCAGCGGCTCACGCGAGGAAGGCCCCTTAGCACCTTTCAGGTGGATGACGAGGTGTCGCCGACGAGCAGCTTCGCTGGCCGAATCCGGAACAACTCGTCGAAGCCGGTCTTCCCCACGGCCTTCTCGAGCGCGGCGAGGCTGTCACCCACCCACTGTTCCGCCTTCACCGGCGAGTGGAGATCGGTCGCGGCCACCGCGTACAGCCCGTCGTCGAGAAAGCGACGCGCCAGCTTCTGCGGCGTCTTCCCATAGCGGCCGATCAGCGCGCCCACGTCCAGCTGCAACAGCGCCCCGTGCTGCACCAGCTCGGCTGCCCTCCCCTTCCGCTCGAACTCGAAGCAGCGCTCGGGGTGCGCGATGAGCGGCGTCACCCCCTTGAGCTTCAGGCGGAAGACGACGTCGGACAACATCGGCAGCGGGCCCTGGTACGGCGCCTCGATGAGCAGCACCTTGCCCGTGCCGAGCAGCCGCAGCTTCCCCGAGGCCGCGTCGGGCAAGAGCTCCTCGTCGAGGAAGTAGTTCTCGGCGTTGGAGTGCAGCGCAAGGCCCAGCCCCGCGGCGTCGAGGGCGGCGCGCACCTCTTCCAGCTTCGTCGCGCAGAGTTCGCGCGATCGACTCGCGTACTCCGGGCGGTGGTGCGGGCTCGGCGCCAGCGTGGTGAAGCCCAGGCCCACGAGCGCGCGCGCCATGGCCAGCGAGTCGTCCAGCGACTTCGAGCCGTCGTCCACGCCGGGCAGCAGGTGCAGGTGGAGATCGACGAGGCCCACGCGTCACCGCCAGTCCGCGTACAGGCCGAACATGAGGCCCCCGCAGTACGTCTGCCCCGGGTAGCGCGCGTCGAACGTCACCGGCGAGCCGTAGCCGAACCAGGCCCCCACCACGAGGTTCTGCAGCACGCGCAGGCCGATCTGCCCCTTGCCTTCGGTGTACGCCACCACCCGGCTCTCCAGCGGCGCGACGTCGTACGCGGCCCGGTACCAGTCGATGCCGAGGCCCCAGTGGAAGCCCCAGTTGAGAAGCTTGCTCACCTTGCGGTAGCCGAAGCCGGCCAGCGCGACGTGCTGGTAGTGCGCCGTCATGCCCGTCGGCGTGGCCAGCGCGAGCCCCGTGCCCAGGTGCACGGTGAGGACGAGATCGTGCCCGTTGCGCTCGTAGAAGGCCGCCTCCCAGCCCAGCCGCGCCTGGAAGCTCCACATGCCTTCGCGGCTCGTCAGGCCGAGGCTGACGGTGCGCGGCGCCCACGCGGGGACGGGGTGCGTCGCCTGGAAGCGCTTCGGGGGACCGGACAGGAGCTCCTGTTCGTCCGCGCCGAGCGTCAACAGGAGAGTGAGGGCCAGCGCGTGCATGGAAGGCTGGCCTTTCGCTCGCGAAACGCGTGCTTGTCAACCGCGCACGTGGGTTCTACAACCGCGCCGCTTCTTGAGGTTTTCCGTCAAGGGAAGGGGCCCACCGCTCGTGTCCACGTCGCTCCGTACGTACGTCTTCCTCGACAGCCTGCAGCCGCAGCTCGCCGCCCACATCTGCACCACCTGCCGCGGCTACTTCCCCGTGCCGTACGTCGCGTCGCTCTTCGTGGAGATCGCGCCGGGCATGGCGATCCACCGGCTGATGGACGTCGCGCTCAAGGCCACCAAGGTGCACCCCGCCACGCTGGTGGTGGAGCGCGCCTACGGCATGCTCGAGCTGCACAGCGAGGACAAGGGCGAGGTGCGCACCGGCGGCGAGGCGATCCTGAAGCACATCGGCCACGTGGAGACCGATCGCATGAAGCCGCGCATCGTCTCCAACACGATCATCCGGGCGATCGAGCCGATGCACGCGATGATCCTCGACAAGATCCGCTTCGGCTCGATGATCGAGCCCGGGCAGTCCCTCTTCATCCTCGAGACGGAGCCGGCGGCGTACGCGGCGCTGGCGGCCAACGAGGCGGAGAAGGCGGCCAACGTGAAGTTGATCGACGTGATGGTCTTCGGCGCCTTCGGGCGTCTGTACATGGCGGGCACCGAGTCGGAGATCGACTCCGCCGCGCAGGCCGCGGTGGCCGCGCTTCAGGGCATCACCGGCAAGGAGCCGCCGGCCTTCAAGGACAAGTAGTAGTCTTCCCGCAGCACCCGCATTTTCCCCGTAAGAGAGAGGCACACTTCCGATGGCTGACGCACTGGGAATGATCGAGACCAAGGGCTTCGTGGGCATGGTCGAGGCCGCCGACGCGGCGGTGAAGGCCGCCAAGGTGGAGCTGGTCGGCTACGAGAAGATCGGCGGCGGGTACGTGACGATGGTGGTGCGCGGCGACGTCGCGGCGGTGAAGGCGGCGATCGAGGCTGGCGCGCGCGGCGCTGAGCGCGTGGGCGAGCTGGTGTCGACGCACGTCATCCCCCGGCCGCACAACAACATCGACCTCGTGCTGCCCCTCGGCCGCCTGGATCAGGCGAAGGCCGAGTCGGGCCAGAAGTAAGCGAGGGCTGCGATGTTGCTCGGCAAGGTGGTGGGGACGGTCGTCTCCACCCGCAAGGAGCCGACGATCGATGGGTCCAAGCTGCTCCTGGTGCGCGGCATCGACCAGGACGGCAAGGCGACGGCCACGCTGGTGGTGTGCGTGGACGCGGTGGGCGCAGGCGTGGGCGAGGTCGTCCTCTACGCCTCGGGCTCTTCCGCGCGGCAGACCGAGATGACGAAGGATCGCCCGGTGGACGCGGTGATCATGGCCATCGTCGATCAGGTCGAGGTGGGCGGGAAGCTGACGTACGAGAAGTTCGCCTGAATGGGTCGCCCGCACGTCATCACCGTCCGCGCCAAGACGAGCGAAGCGGTGCAGACCCTGGCCGCTCGCCGCGCCTCGCGCCTCACGCAGGACAGCGGGTGTCAGCGCCTGCTGGTGGTGTACGGGCCCCACGCGGCCCGCATGTACGTGGAGGGCGCCCAGCTTGCCCCCTCCCCCGCCCGCGGACGGCCGCCCGTCCGGGAGGTCCGGTAAGTGAACGAGACCCAGATCAACGCGATCGTCGAGCAGGTGGTGCGGCGGCTGTCGAAGGAGCTGGGCACGCTGCCCTCGGGCTCCTCGCCCTCGCCCTCGCGCGCCCCGGCGATCGTCTCCCGGCGGCCCGGCGTCTTCGATGATCTCGACTCCGCGACGGCGGCCGCCCAGCGCGCCCAGGAGCAGTGGGTGGCGCTGCCCGTGGAGACCCGCGAGAAGGTGATCGAGGCGATGCGCCAGTGCACGCGCGACCACGTCAACGAGCTGTCGCGCATGGCGGTGGAGGAGACCGGCCTCGGCAACGTGCCGGACAAGGTGAAGAAGAACCTGCTGTGCGCCAACAAGACGCCCGGCATGGAGATCCTGCGCGCCCAGGCGTGGAGCGGCGACTACGGCCTGATGCTGATGGAGCGCGCGCCCTTCGGGGTGATCGGCGCCATCACCCCGTCGACCAACGCCACCGAGACGATCATCAACAACGGCGTGGCGATGGTGGCGGGCGGGAACTCCGTCGTCTTCAACGTGCACCCGTCGGCGAAGGGCGTGTGCACCTTCTTCGTGGGCAAGCTGAACGAGGCGATCGCCGCGGCGGGCGGCCCTACGAATCTGATCTGCGCCATCGCCAACCCGACCATCGAGTCGGCCGGCGCGCTGATGAAGCACAAGGCGATCCGGTTGATCGTCGTGACGGGCGGGCCGGCGGTGGTGAAGGCGGCGATGAACTCGGGCAAGCGGGCGATCGCCGCGGGGCCGGGCAACCCGCCGGCGGTGGTGGACGAGACGGCGCACATCTCCCGCGCGGCGAAGGACATCGTCGACGGCGCGTCGCTGGACAACAACATCGTCTGCATCGTGGAGAAGGAGGTGTTCGCGGTCGCCTCCATCGCGGATCAGCTCAAGGCCGAGATGCAGAAGCACGGCGCCTTCGAGGTGCCGTCCTCGGCGATCAACCGGCTGGAGAAGCTGGTGGTGCACGACGGGCACCCGTCACGTGACTGGGTGGGCAAGGACGCTTCGAAGATCGCCGAGGCGGCGGGGATCAAGGCGCCGTCGGGCACGCGGCTGCTCTTCGCCGAGGTGGATCCGACGCACCCCTTCGTCCAGGCCGAGCTCCTGATGCCGGTGATCGGCTTCTCCCGCCTGAAGACGGTGGAGGACTGCATCGCCGCGGCGGTTCAGGCCGAGCACGGCTTCGGCCACACCGCCACCATGCACTCGACGAACATCGACGTGCTGTCGGCGATGGCGAAGATCATCAACACGTCGATCTTCGTGAAGAACGGGCCGTCGTTCGCGGGGCTGGGGATGACGGGCGAGGGCTACACGTCTTTCACGATCGCGTCGCCGACGGGTGAGGGGCTGACGACGCCCATCAGCTTCACGCGCGAGCGGCGCTGCACGCTCAAGGACTCCTTCCGGATCATCTAGGCCAAAGTGGCGCCCGCTGCCTTCACCGGACCTGCGCTGGGGCTCCTCGAGCTCGAGTCGCTCGCGCGCGGCGTGGTGGTAGCGGACGCGCTGGTGAAGCGGGCGGCGGTGCAGATCGCGCTGGCCGAGGCGGTGACGCCAGGGAAGTACCTGCTCGTCTTCACCGGGCCGGTGGCGGAGGTGGAGGAGTCCTTTCGCGCGGGTGAGGCGGCGGGCGGGAAGCTGATCCTCGATCGGCTGCTGCTCCCCCACATCGCGGAGTCGGTGGTGGCGGCGCTGAAAGGGCGGTTGGACACGGTGACGGCGGAGGACGCCGTGGGGATCGTCGAGGCGCACACGGTGGCGGCGACGCTGAAGTCGGCGGACGCGGCGGTGAAGCGCGCGCCCGTGCGACTGACGGCCATTCAGCTGGCCAGGGGCATCGGCGGCAAGGGCTGGTACACGTTGGCGGGCGATCAGCACGACGTGGAGGCGGCGCTGGAGGGCGCGGCGCAGGCGATCGACGCGTCGTTGCTGGTAGGCACGGAGATCATCCAGCGGCCGCACCAGGAGCTGCGGGGCCGGGTGATCTGAATCCCCTCTCCCCGTGGGGAGAGGGCCAGGGAGAGGGGAGTCCGACATGCCCCACCTGCGCCCGTTCGCGCTGGAGCGCTTCTTCGCGCGGCACGAATTCTCCGTGAATCACCTGGCGTGCGCATCGGATCCGGACGCGTGGACGACGAAGGAGTTGCTGGCGCTCGAGCCGGGCGCGGAAGCGAAGTACCTGGCCCTGCCCCTCGGCTACACGGAGACGATGGGGCACCCGGAGCTGCGCGCGGCGATCGCCGCGTTGGATCCCGGGCTGTCGCCTGCGGATGTGCTGGTGCACGCGGGCGCGGAAGAAGCCATCTACGCCTTCATGCACGTCGTCCTCTCGGCGGAGGATCACGCGATCGTCCACGTCCCCGCCTACCAGTCGCTGTACGAGGTGGCGCAGGGCATCGGCGCGCACGTCGCGAGGTGGGAGGCGCGGGAGTCGCAGGGCTGGCTGCCGGATCCGGGGGAGCTGGAGCGGCTCGTCACGGCGAAGACGAAGGTGTTGGTGCTGAACACGCCGCACAACCCGACGGGCGCGCACCTTCCGCGGGCGTTCCTCGACGCCGCCATCACCTTCGCGCGGCGGCACGGGCTGTGGCTCTTCAGTGACGAGGTGTACCGGGGCCTCGAGTACGGGGCGCCGAGGCACCCGCCGGTGGCGACGCTGTACGAGCGGGGTGTCTCCCTGGGCGCGACGGCGAAGGTGTACGGTTTGGCGGGCTTGCGGATCGGCTGGGTGGCCTGCCGGGACCATGCGTTGCTGGAGCGGCTCGCCACCTTCAAGGACTACCTGACGATCTGCAGCGCGGGGCCGAGCGAATTCCTGGCGACGGTGGCCATGCGGCACGCCGGGACGCTTGCGGGACGAAGCCGCGCCATCGTCACGGAGAACCTCGCGCGCGTGGACGAGCTCTTCGCGCGGCGCCCGGACGTCTTCCAGTGGGTGCGCCCGGTGGCAGGGACGACGGCCTTTCCCCGCCTGGTGCGCGGCGAGGCCACGGCCTTCACCGAGCGGTTGCTCGCAGACACCGGCGTCCTCCTCATGCCGGGGCCGCTCTTCGACTTCGACGACGCCCACGTCCGGCTGGGGCTCGGGCGTAGAAGCCTGGCGCAGGCGCTGCCGCTGCTGGATGAGTGGCTCTCCCGGCAGGCGTGAACCAGGTTGGCGGGCTCGAGGCTCTCCACTTGTCCCTTCGGTGAACGCGCCATGAAGCGCTCTCCTCGACGTCTCGTTGTCCGCCACGATCGCCGTCGCTGCCGACGCCTCGGCGAAACGTGAAGTACGCCGGCGAAGCTGCCCTGCCGAAGAGGGCGCTCCGCCCTGCGCGAGGAGATCCGGGTGACGCCGGATCCGACGCGGTGCTGCAGGACGGGGCCGGCCGCGGCTTCCTCTTTCGGCGTAACAGCCCCGTCGGCTCCAGCGGGGCGCGCGTGGAGCGCATTGACGGCGGCTGCGTGCACATCGTCCGCTTCGTGATCGCCGCGGGCGAGCGGATGACGGCAAGACGGCGCGGGCGGCGATCTCGATGACGAGTCCCGCGAGCTGCGCTCACGTCAAGCGAACGGATCGAGGAGCGCCACGCCGAGCCCCTCGAAGTCGCTCACGTTCCGCGTCACCACCACCGATCCGGTCACCAGCGCCGAGGCGGCGATCAGCAGGTCCGACAGCGGCCGCGGGCGCCCCGCGGCGAGCGTTCGGTGCTTGAGCTGGCCGGCGGCGCGGGCGACGGCCTGATCGATCGGCACAACCACATGGGCCGGGGACGCGAGGATGCTTTCCAGCCACGTCAACAACGTCGGCCGGCGCGTCGCAGGGGCACGGGCAATGCCGAACTCGATCTCCATGAGGGAGACGACGCTCACCTTCACGCTCGTCTGCCGCGCCAACCACTCGATGACCCGCGGATTCGGGGTGCGCTTGAGCAGCTCGCTCAGCACGTTGGTGTCGACGAGGTGCACGTCAGTCCTCGTCGAGCGCGGGCGATGGTCGATCGTCCTCGACCGTACGCGGGGGAAGGTCGATGGACAGATCCTGCCCGGCCTTGAGCCGCTCGACCTCCTTGAGCCACGCCTGCATGGGCGTCTCGCGCGGCTTGTCCTCGAGCGCCACGAGCCGCTCGTACTCTTTCGGTGACAGCACCACGGCGACCTCTTCCCCTCGATTCTCGATGATCTGGGGAGCACGGCGCGCGCGCGCCAGCAGCTCGGACAGCTTCGCCTTGGCTTCGGAGACGCTCCAGCTCATGACCAGATTAAAGACTAGTCATGACCATCAATCAGGTCAACGCGCTCAGTCCTTCACCACCCGCAGCTCCACGCGCCGGTTCTTCTGCCGGTTCTTCTCGGTGTCGTTGGGCGCCACGGGGAGGTCCGGCCCGTGCCCGACGGCGACGATGCGGCCCGGGTCGATCCCCTTCCCGGTGATGTAGTCCTTGCACGCCTTCACGCGGCGGTAGGACAGCGAGCGGTTGGACGCGGCGTCGCCTTCCGCGGAGGTGTGGCCGGAGAGCTCGATCTCCACCGTGGGGTTGTCCTTGAGGAACTTCACCACCTTGTCCAGCTCGGGCTTCGACTTCGGCTTCAGGTCCGCCTTCCCCTGATCGAAGAGGATCGTCTTGAGCTCCAGCGCCTTGCCGACCTCGAGCGTCTGGCTATCGAAGGTGAGGGCCTTGCCCTTCGTGAGCCGCACCACCACCTCGGGGTTGTCCTCGCCCTGGCCCACGTCCGCCGTTCCGCTGCCGTCCTCGTAGCCGGCGGCCGACGCGGTGACGACCTCGAAGCCGGTGGGCACGTCCTTGAACGTGAAGGCGCCCTCGGCGTCCGACTCCACGCTCGTCTTGTCGGCGAGGAAGACGCGGGCCTTCGCGATCGGCGCCTCGCCTTCCGCGTCCACCACCCTGCCGCGGATCGTCCCCTTGCAGGTGTTCTCCCGCTTCCGGTTGACGAGCAGCCGCACGAAGTCGAGCGCCCAGCCGTCGCCGCAGCCCTTCGCCTCGTCGATCGCCAGGGTGAGCTCGGGCTTGCCGGTCAGGTCGCCGAAGAACTCCTCCGGCACGGGGATGGTGACCAGCTTGCCCACCGGGCCGGTCTGATCGATGGCGTTGAGCACCTTCTCCGCCTCCGCGAAGCGCTTGCCGTTGAGCGTCACCTGGAAGCGCGAGCCCATGGACGGCGCCTGGAAGTCATCGATGAACAACTGGAGGAACGCGTCCTTCACCTCGACGCCCTTGAGGGACGCGGTGGGCAGCTTGTAGGGCGCGGGCTTCGTCCTGGCGTCGAAGCTCTCGGAGTACCCGTCGCCGCCGCAGGCGATCTTCCCGGGGGCGTACTTCGACGAGAGCAGGATGCGATCGAAGCCGGGCAGATCGTCCGCCTTCGGCTCCCACGGGTACGGGTGGGACTCGGTCATCCGTCCGCAGAAGGGATCGAAGCCCTCGGGCCAGCCGAAGCCCAGATGATCAGCGTCACCGACTCGGATGATCCAGTGCGCCTCCATCGTGCCCTTCAGCACCGCGCCCTGCTTCGCCCACTCCTTGTCCTCGGTGACGGTCTTCTGGGCGAGCGCTGCAACCGGAACGATGGCGACCAACAGCCACGCGCGAGAGTTCATGGTGAGGCTTCACACCAGATGCGCGCTACCGAGCCAAGGACAGATCGAACCCGGCGCCCGGGCGTTGAAGGGCTCCATGCGACACGTCCTCCTCGCCGCCCTCCTCCTGGCCACGTCGGCCTTCGCCCAGTACACGCAGTCCGCCGGCCAGAGCGCGCCGAGGGAAAAAGAAACGCGCGTCGTCCGAGATTCGAGCGGCGCCGAGCGCACCGTCACCGTGGAGGTGGAGGCGAAGAAGGACCGCTTCGGCAACGCCGACGGCGCGAAGCACGATCTCGCAGTCGACGGCGCCTTCGACGGCTGCAGAAGAACGGCAAGGGCGTGGGCCTCAAGCGCGATCACCTGCTCACCACCGGCATCGAGAAGCTCTACGAAGGGCACTCCATTGCCTACCTCCCCAACCCCGGGCCCCTGACGCCGCTCATCCACGGATCCGACGGGCACGTGGTCGCGGCCCATTACGATCAGGACGGGCGCCGGGCGATCGTCGATGGAGGCTTCACCCGCCTCTACATGCAGTGGGACACGGCGGGCACCGGCCGCTACGTGAAGAACGCCGCCGCCTGGCTGGCCAACGTCGAGCGCTTCGGTGACGCCGTGGTCGCCGAGACACACCGCAAGGCCAACAAGAATTAGGCGGGAACCGCCGGGCAGCACCTCGCGTTGGAACCAGCGCCATGCGCGCCCTCCTCGCCGTCGCCCTCGCCCTCCCCGCCTTCGCTGCCCCACCGGAGCTCCTGCAGTTGAAGGGCTTCCCCTTCGTGCAGCAGAAGCCGGACTTCTGCGGTGAGGCCGTCGCGGAGATGGCGCTCCGCCGCCTGGGCCGCGAGGTCACGCAGGACGACGTGTTCAACATGAGTGGGCTCGATCCCCTCAAGGGGCGCGGCGTGTGGACCAACGAGCTGGCCACCGCGCTCAGGAACCTGGGCGTCGATCCCGGCCAGACCTGGTACCGCGTGAAGCCGTCGGAGGCGAAGACGCAGATCGCTGCCCAGTGGGACGCGGTGGTGGCGGATCTCCGCGCGGGCCAGCCCACCATCGTCTGCATGCACTACGACGACACGCCGGACACCACCGAGCACTTCCGGCTGGTCACCGGCTACGACGCCGCGAAGGACGAGGTCATCTACCAGGAGCCCGCGGAGAAGGACGGCGCGGACCGCCGAATGAAGCGCGCCCAGTTCTTGAAGCTCTGGACCTTCAAGCCGGCGAAGGACCGCTGGACGATCATCCGGCTGAGGATGACTCCGACCGAGGCGCGCGAACCCGTGAAGCACGCCTCTCCCACGCCCGCGGAGCTGAGCCAGCACGTGCAGGAGCTCAAGAAGACGCTCCCGAAGGACATGACGCTCGCCTGGGAGAAGCCCTTCCTGATCATCGGCGACGAGGCGCCGGACAAGGTGCGCTCTCGCGCGAAGGACGTGGTCCGCTGGTGCCGTGATCTGCTGCTCAAGGACTTCTTCGACGAGGCGCCCGCCACGCTGGAGGAGATCTGGGTGCTCAAGGACGCGACCAGCTACGAGCGCGCCTCGCGCACGCTCTTCAACACCGAGCCCGACACGCCGTACGGCTACTACCTGTCCGGCCGCCGCGCGCTCGTCATGAACATCAAGCCGGGCTACGGGACGCTGACTCACGAGATGGTGCACCCCTTCATGCACCACGAATGGCCCGACGCGCCGGCGTGGCTCAACGAGGGCGTCGCGTCGTTGTTCGAGTACCCCTACGAAGACGAGGGGCACCTCAAGGGGCGCGTCAACTGGCGGCTCCCGGGCCTGAAGGCCGGGCTCGCGGCGAAAGCGGTGCCCAGCTTCAAGGAGCTCACCCACTTCTCGCAGGAGGAGTTCTACGACGATCCGACCGGCGTGCATTACGGCGCCGCGCGTTACCTCTGCTTCTGGCTGCAGGAGCAGGGCCTGCTCACCCGCTTCGTGAAGCGCGCCTTCGAGCTCAAAGACAAGGATCCGACCGGCTGGAGCGCGCTCACCGAGGTGCTGGGGAAGAACCCGGATCTGCTCCGCAAGGACTGGGAGATCTTCGTGAAGGGCTTGAGCCAGCGCCGCTCGTGATTCAGAGCCGGTGCCGGTGCATGACGTCGCGGTAGAGCAACGGCCGCTCGCCACTCACACTGCGCGTCATGCCCCGCAGCCGCTGCACGCCCAGCCAACCCTCGATGAGCTGGTACGCCTGCTCGCGTTCGGCCTCGGGCAGGTCGCTGATGCCCACCCCGTGCGAGGCCCCGGCGACGACGAACTTCAAAGCGTCGCGCACGCCGGTCGCGTCCACCTGGCCGGCCGTCCAGGGGTCGAAGCCACCGTAGAGGAAGAAGAAGTGCTCGCCATGCTGGGTGAGCCACCGCTGGATGTCGGGCATCGCGCGCGCCTCGAAGGCCGGGAGCGGCACCTCTCCGTTGAAGGCGAGCTCACCGTCGCTCGGCAGGTCGGGGATCGGGCCGAGGTCCTCGAGGTGGGCGCGGTTGGCCCCCGGAGCCCCGAGCTCGTTCTGCGTCTGGTAGGTGTAGCTGTGGACCCCCGGCCTCTTGAGGTACTCGTCGGCGTACATCTCCGCATAGGAAGCGTACTGCTCCACGTAGAGCGGGAAGTTGGGGTCTCCCTCGAGCGCGAGGTAGGCCGGGCAGCCCGACTCGGGATCGTCCTGCATCCCCAACTGGAAGGCGCTCCACAGCGCTGTGCCAGACGCGGTCGCCCACAGCGCGCGCTCGGGGCTGCCGATCAGCGAGTAGGTGCCCCGGAGCAGGGGCGCAAAGCGGGCGCGACCAGCGACGATCCCCCGGTCGAGATCGTTCGCCACCTGGCGGCAGGAGGCGTAGGCGGGCCCGCCCAGCGCGGCCAGCCAGGGGCCGTACCGGGGATCCTGCTTGCCGAGTGAAAGCGGCGTGACGTACGGCGCGCTGGCCACCACGTCGCAGGGAAAGAAGCGCCGGTGGTAGAGGGCGGTCATCCCGCCCTTGCTGTGCCCCGTGTTCATCCACGGGCCGGTGAAGAGCGGTGAGAGCAGCTCCACCAGGCGGTGGGAGTCGTACGCCGACTGCATGATGGTCAGCGTCGAGTAGTCCGTGGGCCACGGCGTCGAGTCCTCGAAGAAGCGGTGCTCGACCTCGAGCTCATTCGTCGGGAAGTGCGCCGAGATGTCCGACAGGTACTGAAAGAGCTCGTAGCCGGTGGTGTGGAGCACCATCGGGGCCGTCTCGCTGCGCACGGTGAGGAGCGCGCGCTGCTGGAAGGTCGCGCCGTCCGGGTGGAAGTGATCGACCGGCTGAGTGACTCGCAAAAGGAACTGCTCGGTGCCGGCGGGTCTGCGAGGGGAACGTGCCTCCTCCGCGCTCACGCCGGGAATGCAGTTGAGGCGGCCCAGGAGATCCGTCGCAGCGCAGGCCGGGGCGGGCGGGCGGCCACCGCACTGGCCAATCGCTTCGGATCGGGGCGTCACCTCGGCGATGAGCGCGAGCTGCACGTCGAAGCGGCCCGAGAGGGACACGCAGAGCGCCTCGGACCGGGGCACGAGCACGACGGATCCATCGCCCACCCTCGTCCCCTTCGCGCCGCACGCGCCGACGGTCGCCGTCGCGTCGACAGGAGCCCCCTCGCCGAGCGTCACCAGGAAGAGTCGCCGGCTCACCTCCCCCGCCTCCGCGAGACCCGCGAGCGAGGTGCGGAACTCCTGGCCGACGCCGGCACGCCCGGACCAGCCGCCGACGCCCTTCGCCGTGTCCAGCACCGTCACCGGCCGAACCGGGCGCAGCGAGTCGTCGGCGAAGCGGCGGACGCGCCCGAGTCCCGTCAGCGTGACGCGCGAGGGGGCGAGGGCGCTGAAGCACAGCGGCCCGCCCGGCAGCCACGCCGTGCCGTGGGTGACGCGCCCGGCCGTAAGACTGAGGAGAGCCTCGGTGGAGGCCGTCGTGTCGCCCGGGCCGCACCGGCCGATCTTCACCAGGGTGTCGGCGTCGCTCTCCGCCTCGAGCTGCACCAGACGGGCGAAGGTGTCGTCCGGCAGCACGCCCGGCGCGTCGTCCAGCCGCGGAGGAGTGGCCGCGCCCACGTCGAGCACCACCGGCGCCTCGGCCTTCACCTCGAAGCCGCCTCCCGCGCTGTCCACCGCGGCCACCGGCTGCACCATGACCCGACCCGTGCGCTGCACCCGAAAGCGCAGGTGCCGTTGCGACACCGGGAAGAAGACGAGCGTGTCCGTGCGGATCTGCACCTCTGCGCCGCCGACGAGGAGCACCGTCGGATCGATCGTCGACACGCGAGCCCAGATCCCCTGCGTGGAGAAGGGCACGGGGAGCTCCACGCTGGCTTCGCGATCAGCCTCGGCATCGACGGCGATCGCTTCACCAAGCGTGAGCGGGGCGATCGCCTCACGCCGGGAAAGGAACTCCACCGTGGCCCGCACGGGCTCACCCATGGCGCGCGCGCCCGCATAGTCGATGAAGCCTCCGCCAGCCTCGAGGCCTCGTGCTTCGCGTTCACCGCAGCCTGCCAACGCCAGCGCCAGAAGTGCCCAGGATCCCCGTCGCATGGCGCGCCCGGTGAGCAAGGTGTGCGCCACGTGTGGGTGCTTCAGGATTCCAGGCAGTTGGGTTGGGTGTCACACGCGGGATGCGGGTGGAGCCGCCAGTGCCACCAGTTTTCTGTCAGCGCCGGTTTCCGCCCCTGCCGCCGCGCTCCTTCCAGAGGCGGTCGAGCACGGTGCGGGGATCGAACCCGCTGGCGGCGGGCTTCTCGCCCTCCCCCACGTCCGGCTCGCGGACTTCGGGCTCGCCCTCGCGCGGCGAAGGCCTGTCCCACGGCTGCGGCGGCGGCTGCGGAGAGCGGCGGTTGTCTGAACCACCACGCCAGCGCTCGATGCGCTCGTCGGGCTCTCCGCGGACGAAGGCGGCGCCACCGGGCGTGCGCTTCTGCGCGCCGAAGCGCCCCCCGGATCTCTTTCCGGAGGCCCTGCCCTTCCCGCCGAAGCGGCTTCCGGAGTCTCGGCGGCCGCCGGACTTGTCGCGTCCGCCTCGGCCCTCGCGCGCGTCCTCGCGCCCGCCGCCGCCAGCGAAGTCTCCACGCGCGTGGCGTCCGCCACGCCCGCCGGAATCGTCGCGTCCGCCGCGGGCAGCGAAGCCTCCACGCGCGTCGCGTCCGCCACGCCCGCCGGAGTCGTCGCGTTCGCCGCGGCCAGCGAAACCTCCACGCGCGTCGCGTCCGCCACGCCAGCCGGAGTCGTCGCGTCCGCCGCGGCCAGCAAAGTCTCCACGCGCGTCGCGTCCACCACGGCCACCGAAGCGTCCGCCCTCGTCGTCGCGTCCGCCGCGGCCAGCGATGCCTCCACGCGCCTCACGTCCACCACGCCCGCCGCGGTCGTCGCGTCCGCGGGAGGCCTCGCGCCCACCGAAGCGCGAATCACCTCTGCGCTCATCGCGGCCACCGCGGCCCGACTTCTCACGCTCGGCGGACCGGGGGCGAGACCTCACGGAGCTCCGGCCTCTCTTCCCCTCTCCCTGGCCCTCTCCCCACTGGGGAGAGGGGAGAGTTTCGCCCAATTCGTCCGGCGTGAGATCGATCTGCTTCCGCTGCAGGTTCACCGCCGCCAGCGTCACCTGGAGCTTCTGCCCCACCTTCACCACGTGCCCGCTGCCGAACACCAACCGGTACGTCGACTGATCGAACTCGAAGTCCGGGTACACCAGCTCGCCGCGCACGAAGCCGTCCACGTGCAGCTCGTCGAGCTCCACGTAGAAGCCGTTCTCCGACAACCCCGAGACCGTGCCCGCGAAGGACTCACCCACCCGATCCTTCACCAGCAGGCAACTGTAGAGCGCGCTCACCTCACGCTCGACCTGCATCGCCGCCCGCTCGCGCTCGCTGCACTGCACCGCCAGCGCCTCGAGCCGATCCAGCTCCTGCTCCAGCGCGTGGCCCGCGTACTTCTTCTTCTTCGACCAGGAGTGCTTGAGCAGCCGGTGCACCAGCAGATCCGGGTAGCGGCGGATCGGCGAGGTGAAGTGCAGGTAGTCCTCGGCGCCCAGGCCGTAGTGGCCCGACTCCTTCGACGAGTACACCGCCTGCATCATCGAGCGCAGCGCCAGCTGGTTGAGCGCCCGCTGCTCCGGGTGCCCTTCCAGCTTCGAGAGCACGGCGTTCAGCTCCTTCGACGTCAGCTCCTCGCTCTTCACCTCCACGCCGTAGGCGCGCAAGAGTCCGAGGAAGGTGGCCAGACGCTCCTCGTCCGGCAGCCCGTGGTAGCGGTTGACGGTGGGCAGCCCCTTCTCGCGGAAGTAGCGCGCCACCGCCTCGTTGGCGGCCAGCATGCACTCCTCCACCAGCCGGTGGCTCTCCCAGCGCTCGCGCTGCACCATGCGCGCCGGCAGCCCCTTCTCATCGAGCTCGACGCGCCGCTCCGGGAGATCGAAGTCGATCGATCCGCGATCCCGCCGCATCTTCGTCAGCGTCTTCGCCAGCTCGTTGGCCCGCTGGAAGAGCGGCGCCAGCTCGGTGCGCCCCGGCACGTGCTCGCCGTTCAGCACCTGGTGGACTTCCGTGTACGTGCAGCGCGCATGGCTGCGCATCACCGCCGGGTAGAGCTCGGTGTCCAGCGTCGTCCCGCGGGAGTCGATCACCATGTCGGCGACCATGCACAGGCGATCGACGTCAGGCTTCAGGCTGCACAGCCCGTTGGACAGCCGCTCCGGCAGCATCGGCAGCACCCGCCCGGGCAGGTACACGCTGGTGGCGCGGCGCAGCCCTTCCGCGTCCAGCGCCGTCTTCTCCTGCACGTAGTGGGACACGTCGGCGATCGCCACCACCAGGCGCCAACCCTTCGGGTGCTCCTCCACGTAGATCGCGTCGTCGAAGTCGCGCGCGTCTTCGCCGTCGATGGTGATCAGCGGCAGCTTGCGCAGGTCCCGCCGGTGCTCGCTGCGCTTGTCCTCTTCCGAGACCTCCACGGGGATCGCGTCGGCCTCGTCCATCACCTCGGGCGGGAACTCATCGTGGAAGCCCCTGGCGAAGGCGACGGACAGCACTTCCACGGAGTGATCGTCCGGGCTGCCCAGGCTTCCCGCCACCTCGCCCACCAGGCGATCGCCCGCCTTCACCAGCGCCTCGCCGATGCCCAGGCGCACCTTCACCGCGTCCCCCGGCCGCGCCAGCTGCGTCGGGGGCACCCGAATCGCCCCCAGCTCGGCCTCGCGCGGCTCAACCCACGCGCCCTTCGCGTCCTCGAAGTAGGTGCCCACCACCAGCTGCCGGGTGCGGCTCGTCACGTCCACCAGGCGGCCCATGGTGCGGCCACCGCGGCCGGGGACGACCTCCACCACCACGCGATCGTGATCGAGCGCGCGCTTCGCCTGGTCGGGGGGAATGAAGATGTCTTCGTCCGCCGACTGTCCGACGATCGGCTTCACGAAGGCGAAGCCGTCCTTGTGGTGGTGAATGATGCCTTCCACCGTCCTGCCGCGGGGAGGCGCCTTCCCTCCCCTCGACCACCCCTCTCCCTGCTGCGCACGCCGAGGGCCTCCGCCGGACCGCCGGGCGACTTCCTGCACCTTGCGGCCGCCCCAGGCCGGCCCCGACTTCGGCTGGCCCTTCACGTCCGGGATTCCGAAGCGCTTCCCGTCTCGGGTGAGCCGGCCTTCCTTCACCAGCTCTCTCAGGGCCCGCTTGAGGTCCGTCTGCTGCCCCGGGTGGAAGCCACCCGCGCGCAGGATCTCCTTCACTCCGACCAGGCGCCCAGCGGCGCCGATCAACTCCACCAACTCATCATGTTCGATCAATCAACGTTCCTTTGGTTGGCCGACGGCGCCGCGAAGGCAGCTGCCAGGACGGCCGGGTGACGATGTAACGACGGGCCAGCGTTCCTGCTCGTGCAGGATCGTCTGGCCCGCCTGTCACGCACGGACGGTCAACGCGCCCGCGCTCTGACGAATTCCCTAGAAGTACCAGCTGGCCCCCACGCCGGGCGTCAGGCTGAAGAAGGCGATCTGGAAGGCTGGCGAGAACTGAATGGGCACGGACACGAGCAGCTTGCCCGTCAGGGAGAAGCTGGGGCTGAAGAAGTACGCCGCGCCGCCCCCGAGCTGCACCGAGATGCCGATGTTGGGGTCACCACTGCCCGCCAGCACCATGTTGAAGGACGCGGCAGCGGAGAAAATCGGCCGCAGCGCGACTCCCGGAGTGCGGAAGTGGTAGTCGAGGCCGACGGTCGCCGACAGCGCCACCGGCGGACTGCCGCGGTCGCTGATCGCGATGCCGAAGCCGAGGTCGAAGTTGAGGGCCGCCTCGTCCGTCGCCCAGAAGCTGACGCCCACCGACGGGGCACCGATGCTGAGCGCGAGGCCCGTGCCCGTCACCACCGTCGAGCCCGACGCGGTGAAGTTGGCGCGGATCCCGAAGTCGCCGCCCGCCGCCGAGGCCTTGGGGCCCTCGAAGCCGGGCGCTTTCTGGCCGCTGGGGCGGTACTGGTAGCCCTGCTTCTGCTGCTGCGGGGGAGGCGGAGGCGGCGGCGGCGTGGCGTACGGGTTGTCCGCCGGCGTCGGCGTGGCGCCGGACCCAGGCGTCACCGGGTTGATTTCGGTGCCGATCTCCTGCGCGAAGGCCACCGCGCTGGCCAGCACCACCGCCACTGCGAACAACTTCCTCATGGAACGATCTCCGGCTGCTTCACGTTGACGAGGACCTTGAAGGTCCGGGCGACCTGCATGGGGTTGTGCAGCTTCCCCAGGAAGAACTCCACCTCCAACACGCCTGGGTTGCGAGGTGTGAAGAAAAACTCCCGCACCAGGGGCCCGGCGCCGCCCTGCACGTTCACCTCGCGCAGGCTGGCCCGCTTGGCCGTCTGTGGCTCGATGGACCAGACGTAGCCCTGCTTCTCCGTCAGCTTCACCGACAGCCCGTGGTTCAGCTTGACGTCGACCTCCTTCGACGCACCGGTGCCGGACGCCTCGAGCTCGACCACCTCCAGCATCTCGCGGGAGACGGGCGGGTAGTCGGGCGCGCGCGGCTCGGCGTTCTCCACCTGGATGGTGCCGCCCCAGCCCGTCTGCTTCTCCACCACGCCGGTGGCCACCATGATGTCGCCGACGAACTTCTTGATGCCCTTCACGCCCTTTCCTTCCAGCGTGAAGGCGACCTGCTGGCGCGTGCCCGGGTTGGACACCACCAGGTAGTACTCGTCGCCCGACAGCTCGAGCCGCCCGCGCAGCGTGGCGAAGCCCTTCACGCCCACCGACATGCCGGGAGATCCCAGCGTCTCCACCTCGCCGGGCGACAAGAGGCGCAGCTTGTTGACGTCGGGCGGCGCCTCGGCCGGCTCCTCCGCGTCCGGCTTGCGCGCCGAGTATTTCCGCACGTCCACCGAGCCGCCGTAGTTGTGGAAGCGGCGGATCAGGCCGGACACCGACACCTTGTGATCGACGTAGGCAGGCAGCACCTCCTCGTCGGGCCCCTGGAGGATGAACCAGAGCTCGCGCTTGTCGCGGCCGATCACCTCGAGGTACGGGAAGCCCTGGTAAACGACCAGCTTGCCCTTGAGGCTGCCCTCGCCCACCGCGCCCCGCACGCCCACCGTCAGCACCTGCTCCATCTCACGCTTGGTCAGGATCTCACCTTCCTGCGGGAGCTTCGAGGCGCGCGGCATCGGCTTCTCGGGCAACGGCCCCAGCCAGCCGTCTGGGCGGCGGCTGGGGGCGCTCACCACCGGTGGAGGAATGAACTCGGCACCCTTCGCCGGCTTCCCCGCCTTCGGAGGCAGCGGCTTCGTGCTCTTCGAGGGCCTCGCCGCCTTCGCGGGCTTCGGCGCTGCCTTCTTCGCTGGCTTCGCCTGCTTTTTCGTGGAC
>JBFMHF010000003.1:0-122591 GCA_040752975.1 Myxococcota bacterium | reverse complement strand
GCCCGTCGCGCCGCCGCCGCCGCCCGTCGCGCCACCGCCGCCGCCCGTCGCCCCACCGCCTCCGCCTGTCCCCCCATCCACCACGGGCATCCCCGAGCAGGCGAGGACGGCACAGCACAGCGACACCGAGAGGAGAGCGCGCATGAGTGGGGAAGCTGACACATCGTCCGTTCCTCCCGCCAGCGCAGGGCGCCACGAAAGAAGCCCCGCCGCACTCATCCGCGACCAGTCCATCGGGCGACGACCGGGCCTCGCCGCGCGCGAATCCGCGGCCCCGCGCTAACCCCGGAGATCACCCGAGCACTCACGCCTTGCTGGTGGCTTGCCCGGACCCGTCGTCGCTCGCCGGTCACGGGCCCACCAGCCCAACGTCCTGCGCGATCCATGCCCTGCCAGGTGAACTCCGGGGTTAGGCTGGCCTTCCTTCGCGCGGAGACTCCCATGTTGCTGACCGCCGTCCTGGTGTGCCTTGGCGCCAGTGAAGCGCCGGCCGACTACGACGCCTTCCTCTCCAGCACCCGCACCGTCGGGCTCGAGGAGGCGCAGACGCCTGCAGGCCTCGCCGTCCTGGCGCGCAGCCACGTCACCTCGGTCGAGCCGCGCTTCGGCGTGCCGAACGTCCTCTGGGCCGAGCGCTTCCCCGGCGCTCGCACGCCACGCGACCAGGGGCTCTCCGCCGCCGAGGCCGCGCGAGGTCATCTCGCCCGCCACGCCGCGGCCTACCGCCTTCCGCTGCTCCGCGTGGCGGAGTTGGATGTGGTGAAGACGCACGAACTGCAGGCCGGCGTCGTCCTCGTCTCCTTCGCGCGGCGGGTGCACGGCCTGCCGGTGGTGCGCGAGCGCCTCACGGCGGTGATGACGCGCGGGTACGAGTTGATTGCCCTCACCGGCCATCTCGCGCCGCTCCCCGACGCTGCGCCCACCTTCTCGCTGACTGCCGAGACCGCGCTGGCCAGCGCAGCGATGGACCTCGCGGGCGTCTTCCCCGACGCGCGCGCGCTGCGACGCACCTCCCTGGGGGAGAGCGGCTGGGAATGGCACGACACCGCGGGCGGCCTCTTCACGCAGCCGCCGCGCGCGCGGAAGGTCTTCTTCGCCACGCCCGAGCGCCTCGTCCCCGCCTGGCACGTCGAGGCGTCGGTGGCGCACGGCCCTCAGGCGCTGGCGTACAGCTTCGTCTTCTCCGCCCTCGACGGCGCACTCCTCGCCCGCGCCAACCGCACGGCCTTCGCCAGCCACACCTACCGGACGTACGCGCAGCCGGCCGCGCCCTTCTCCCCCCTCGACGGCCCCACGGCGGACGTGGGCAGCCCGCACCCCACCGGCGTCCCTGACGGCTACACGCCGGCCTTCGTGCCTCCCGCCCTGGTGACGCTCGACCACGCCGGCATCTCGACGGGCGACTCCTGGCTGCCCGCCGGCGCCACCCACCTCGAGGGCAACAACGTGCACGCCTACGCGGACCTCTACCCGCCCAACGGCCTCAACTGGCCCGACGCTGGACTGCCGTTGCTGTCGGACGGCGGCGTGCCCGATGGGGGCTTCGACGACGCGGGCCGGCCCTGGCGCGCGACGGCGGACATGAGAGTGCCCGTCAGCGCCCCGGGCGTCTTCGACTACAGCTATGACCTCGCGCAGCCGCTCCAGGCCTCGGCCACCCAGCGCTTCGCCTCGGCCACCCACGCCTTCTTCGTCACCAACTGGCTGCACGACGTCTTCTACGAGCACGGCTTCACCGAGGCGGCGGGCAACGCGCAGGCGGACAACAAGGGCCGCGGCGGCGTGGGCGGAGACCCGATGCTGGTGGAGGTGCACGACTACGCGCTCGTCGACAACGCGTCGATGACGACGTGGGCCGACGGCGAGTCTCCGCGCATGCAGTTGTTCCGCTTCGCCGCCAGGCGCCCCAGCCGCGTCACCGTCACCACGCCCGACGCCGGCGTCTTCGGCGCACCCTTCATCGGCGGCCAGGACGCGGTGTGGAACGTCACAGGTGAGGTGGTGATGCCGGTGACGGCCGACGGAGGCTTCACGGGCTGCGATGACTGGCTCAACCGAGACCAGCTCCAGGGCCGCGTCCTCTACGTCAGCGTCAGCGGGTGCGGACTTCAGGCCACCATGGCGCGCGCCGTCGACGCGGGCGTCCTGGGGGCCCTCATCCCCAACGCGGGCTCGGGCGTCATCGAGGGGACGGGCTGGCCGCCGGTGCACCTCGCCACCATCCCGCTGCGCACGCCCATCCTCGAGGCGCTGGACGCGGGCCAGAGCGTCACCGTCACGCTGGAGCGCCTGCCCGGCGTGGACCGCGACGTGGCGCTGGACACCGGCGTGGTGGTGCACGAGTGGGCGCACGCCTTCACGGAGCGGCTGGTGGGCTCGGGTGACGGCTTCGAGCTGCGGAACACCGCAGGCGGCGGCCTGGCCGAGGGTTGGAGCGACTTCGTGGCGCAGTGGGCGCTGCTTCGCGCGACGGACACCCAGGCCGCGGGCAACGCCTCCTGGGGCGGCGTGTACGTCACCGGCGGAGGCTTCGCGCAGGGCGGCGTCGACCTCGTCGGCGCGCCCAATGACTCCTGGTACTACGGCTTCCGCCGCTACCCGCTGTCGACGGACTTCGCGAAGGACCCGCTGACGTACCGGCACGTAGGCACCAACGTCCCGCTGCCCGACCCGAT
The DNA here is from genome assembly GCA_040752975.1 of Myxococcota bacterium. GTDB lineage: Bacteria > Myxococcota > Myxococcia > Myxococcales > Myxococcaceae > JADLDB01. The sequence goes on along the minus strand of JBFMHF010000003.1, from coordinate 119,916 downwards.
GGTGACGCCGCGGGCCAGCGGGCTGCCCCTCGACAACGCAGAGGCGCACAACGCGGGAGAGGTGTGGGCGACCGCGCTGTGGGAGGTGCAGGCGGCGCTCCTCAACTCGGGGCGCCTCAGCTTCGACGAGGCGAGGGCGCGCATGGCCGACTACCTGGTGGCCTCGGTGGAGGCGACACCCTCGGTGCCCACCTTCCTCGAGGCGCGCGACGCGCTGCTGGCGGTGGTGGCGGCGGCGAGCCCCACGGAGGACTTCCCGCTGGTGATGCAGGCCCTCGCGCGGCGCGGCTTCGGCGTGTTGGCCCAGGCGCCCGACAACCGCAGCACCACCAATACCCCGCTGGCCGAGGACTTCACCGCCACCGGTGGCCAGTACAAGCTGGTCAGCCTCTCCGTCGACGACGCGGCGATGGACTGCGACGACGACGGAGTGCTGGACAGCAACGAGACGGGCGTCGTGACGGTGACGCTGATGAACGTCGGCACCAGGCGGCTCACCGCCTCACGCCTCTCGCTGGCCAGCCCCACCTCGGCGCTGCAACTGCCCGCCGCGCCCGTGGCCGTGCCCGCGAGCGACCCCTTCACCACCGTCACGGTGACGGCGCCCGTGTCTCTCTCCGGCGTCGCGGACCTGGTCGCCGCGCCCCTCGACGTTCGCCTCACCGACTCCGCGCTGCTGACCCAACCGCTCATCTTCAACCGGACGTTGCGGCTCAACGCGGACCTCCTCCCGTCGGCGACGGAGGACTTCGAGGCGGGCGCCGTCGGCTGGAGCGCGGACCGCGACACCAACATCCCCTGGGCGCACCTGTTCCAGCTTCGCGAGTCGACGCCGCTGAGCCACCAGATGCGCGGGCGCGACGGGGCCACGGCGGGCTCGCACTGGCTGACGACGCCCGGGCTGCAGGTGGGCAGCGGGCCCTTCTCCTTCACCTTCCGGCACACCTACGTCTTCGAGGCCAACGTCGCGTCGGGCCTCTATTACGACGGGGGCCGCCTCGAGCTGTCCACCAACGGCTTCGACTTCGTGCCGATTCCAGGCAGCGCCCTCTCGCCGACGTACGACGGCCCGCTGCGCGCCGGCACCACCAACCCGCTGGCGGGCGAGGAGGCCTTCCGCGGCAGCCGCACCACCCTCTCGCAGGTGACGGTGAACCTCGGCACGCAGTACGCCAACCAGACCGTCTGGGTGCGCTGGCGCATCGGCATGGACGAGAGCGGCGAGCGCGAAGGGTGGACCCTCGACGACGTCGTCTTCACCGGGCTCGTCGGCACACCCTTCACCCAGGTGGTGGCACACCGGGGGAGGTGCCTCAACAAGCCGCCCACGCTGTCGGGCACGCGGAATGTCGTCACCGACGAGCGGACCCAGGTGACGCTGCGGCCCGGCCTGGCCGAGGACCCTGACGGTGACCCTTTGTCCTTCACCTGGTTGCAGACGTCAGGGACGCCGGTGACGCTGTCCAACGGCGACACCTTCACCACTCCGGAGGTGACGGACACGGAGGTGCTGGGCTTCCGCGTCACCGTCGAGGATGGCAACGGCGGCGCCGACTTCGACGACATGACGGTGACGGTGCGCAACGTCAACCGGCCGCCGGTGGCCGACGCAGGCATGCCGCTGTCGGTGAAGACGGGCGAGCGCGGCACCCTGTCGGGCAGCGGCAGCGACCCCGACGGCGACTTCCTCCGCTACCAGTGGACGCAGGTGGACGGCGTTCCAGTGACGTTGGAAGGCGCCGACACGGCCACGCCCTCCTTCACCGCCCCGCCAGCCGAGGTGGTGTTGGACCTCACCTTCTCGCTGGTGGTGCGCGACGCCACCCTGTCCAGCGAGCCGTCGTTGGTGGGAGTGGCCATCGAGCCCGCGCCCAGGGGGTGCGGGTGCACGTCGGTGGAGCCGCTGTCGCTGCTGGCGCTCCTCGCGGTGCTGGGCCGCCCGCGCCGGAGGTGAGTCCGGACATACCCACTCGCGCGGGCCGCAAACTGTCCCTCGCTCGAGAGCTGCTGCTACCGTTGCGTCATGGTCGCGGGCGAGGAGCGGGACGCGGTGCTGGTGGTGGACGACGAGGTGGCGGTGTGCACCTTCTTCACGCGCGTCATCGAGCGCAGCGGGCTCTCGGTGGTGCAGGCCCACGCCGTGCGCGAGGGGCGCGCGCTGGTGGGGCAGCGTCGTTTCCTGGCCGCCTTCATCGACAAGAACCTCCCGGACGGCAGCGGCATCGACTTGATGGCCGCGCTGCGCGTGGCGCAGCCCGGCGTGCCGGTGGTGATGATTACGGCCTTCCTCGACGCGGCGAGCGCCGTCGCGGCGATGCGGGCGGGGGCCACCGACGTCCTCTCCAAGCCGTTCGAGTTCCGCACCATCCGGGAGCGCCTCGAAGGACTGCTGGCGCGCGCTCGACTGGAGGCCGAGCGCCTTCGCCTCGACGCGTTGTTGAGCCACGCGGATCGCCTCGCCACGCTGGGCACCCTGGCCGCGGGCGTCGCGCACGAGCTGAACAGCCCGCTGGCCGCGGCGCTCTCCAACTTCGAGTACCTGTCCAGCGAGCTCGTTCGCCTTCGCCCGCAGCTCGAGGGCAGGGCGGCGGAGCGCGTGGATCGCTGCATCGACGCCGCCGCCGAGGGCCGCGAGGCCACCCAGCGGATGCGGACCATCGCGGGCGACTTGAGGGTGTACGCGCGGCGCGAGCTGGGCCCGCCCAGCCTCGTCGACCTCTCCGGGGTGGTGACGCACGCGGTCGCCCTGGCGCAGCACGCCACGCGGGGCCGCGTCACCGTGGAAGTCGACCTCGGCGCTGCGCCGAGGGTGTCCGGGTGGCCCACGCGCTTCGAGCAGGTGGTGGTGAACCTCCTCGTCAACGCGGCGCAGGCCATTCCCCTCGAGCAGAAGGACGGCCGAGTGCGCGTCAGCCTGTCCGAGGCGAGCGACGGCTGGGCTGTCCTGCGCGTTTCGGACAATGGCCCCGGCGTCCCCGAGGAGATGCGCTCACGGCTCTTCAAGCCCTTCTTCACCACCAAGCCCGCGGGCCAGGGGACGGGCCTGGGTTTGTCGGTGGTGGCCGACATCGTGCGCGCGGCGGGTGGGCGCGTGGAGTTCGAGCCCGGGATGGCCGGGGGCGCGGTGTTTCGCGTGGTGCTGCCTCCCGCGCCCCTCGAGCCGCCCGAGGTGGACGCGCCGGAGTCTGCCGGCGGCTGATGACCGCGCCTTCCCTGCGTCGTGGCGCCGTCGTCTCGCGGTGCGAGCGCCGCGGGGACTGGAGAGAGCATCCGGACGCGCTTCACCAGCCGAGCGCGACGCCCGGGGGCTCCTCGCAGCGGCCCTTCGCGTCGTACCAGCGCTCCACCGACTTCTCGGGCACGCCCGACGACGTCCCGCCCACCACCAGCACGCTGCCGTCGGCCAGCAGCGTCGCGGAGTGCAGCTTGCGCGCGGTGGACAGCTGCCCGGCGAGGCACCACTGCTTCGTCGCCGCCACCCAGCGCTGCACCCGCGCGGAGTCCACCGCGTTGGGAGGCTCGCCCCCCACCACCAGGAGGTCGCCCGACGAGAGCCGCGTCGCGGAGTGCCCCGACAGCGAGGTGGACAGGTGGTTCTCCAGCGGCACCCAGGCCGCGCCGCCGGGCGACCACGTCTCGGCGTAGTTGGTGCTGGAGGTGGCCGTCTGCCCACCCGCGGCCACCACGGTCTTCCCGTCGGCCAGCACGGCGATGCCGGCGCGCTGCCGGGGCTCGGACATCGGCGGCGCTGCCTCCCACGCGCCAGTGGCGGGCACGAAGCGCTCGACCGCGTCGAGGGACACGCCCGGGCCGGCGCCGCCCTGGGCCGAGTTGCTGCGGCCACCCACCACCACCACCGAGTCGTCGGACAGGTGCACCGCGGCGTGCAGCCAGCGCGGGACGGCCAGCGGCTTCTCGAGGCGCCAGGAGTTCGCCTTCGGGTCAAAGCGCTCCACCGACGCGAGGTGCGTGCGTTGCTCGCGAGCGCCGCCCACCACCAGCACCGTGCCGTCATCCAGCAGCGTCGCGGTGTGTCCGTTGCGCGCGTCGGTCAGGTCTGGCGCTCTCGTCCAGGCATTCTTCACCGGGTCGAACACCTCGGCGGAGGCGAGCGCGACGAAACGGTGGCCGCCTTCCGTCACCTCGTGCGTGGTGCCGCCCGTCACCAGCACACGCCCGTCGGCCAGCAGCGTCGCGGCGTGATGGGAGCGCCCCTGCTGCATGGGCGGCCCGGGGCGCCAGGCGCCCTTCTTCGGCTCGTAGAGCTCCACGGAGGGGAGAGTGGACAGGCCGTCGGCGGCGCGACCACCCGCCACCAGCACGCGGCCGTCCTTCAACAGCGTGGCGGTGTGGTGCGTCCTGGGGAGCGCCAGGGCCCCTGCCGTGGTGACGCGCCCCTGGGCCAGCGCAAGAGGCGCGCACAGGCACACCGCGAGGGCGAGGCAGCGGGCAGTCCCTGCCCCGCTCAGCCCTCCTTCGGCGGAGGCCAGCCGCGCCCCGGTCGGCCCACACGCTTCGACGACCGCGGCGCGCCGCGCGGGGCCGCCGGCTGGACGCGGCGACTCCTCGACGGCAGCGGTGAGCGCGGGGCGGCTGGCCATACGCCCCGTCTTCAGCCCCGGTTCTTCGGCGGCAGCGGCGACCGCGGCTGGGTGCTGGGCCCGGTGACGCGCGGCCCGGCGGACACCACCCGGGGCTCCGGGGCCTTCGCGCCTTCGGGGGGCAGCAGCGGCGAGCGGCCCGGCGCCGGCGTGCGGTCGCTGGGGCGCTGCGGCGCGGCGGCCTGGGGAGGCGGCGCGTGGGCCAGCGGGGCAGAGGGAGGCTCTTCCAGCTCTCCGCCGCGTTGGTCGCCAGGCGCCTCGCTGTCGTCCTCGGCCAGCACGATGATGCGGTCGTCCGGAGTGAAGACGAGCTGCTCCAGCTGGGGCGGGTTGATGACGGGCGGCTGGCCGGCCTTCATGTAGCCCAGGGCCACCTCGGCGCGCTCTTGCGCCACCTTCTGCACCGAGAGCCACGACACCATCTGCGCGGGCACGCAGTAGCAGGCGACGCGCTTGAGGTAGACCTCGCTGCCCTCGGACTGGAAGAGGTCGGCGAAGACGGCGTTCAGCTCGCGGCGCTCGGAGATTTGCGCCATCAACATCGACGTCATCTCCGAGGACACCACGAAGTCGGCGCCGTAGTCCTGCTCGAGGAGGTCCTTGGTCCGGGGGTCGAGGATTTCGCTGATGATGCGCGGCTTGTGCTGCCCCAGCCCGCGGAAGAGGTCGCGCATGAGCAGCACGGTGATGACGGTGCGCGCGTCGGCCTCTTCTTCGTCCATGGAGTCGTCGGCCACCACGATGGCCACGGCGAAGTCCGGAGACACCACCCGCCGGAGCGCGTCGGGCATGGTGGGGTCGCCGTCGACGTGCTTGAGCTTCAGGTTCTTCAAGGCCCCCACCTCCGCCTTGATGAAGGCGGCGAACTCCTCCACGCCCTTCCCCGGCATCAACCAGGCCTCGCTGCCGGGCAGCACGTAGTTGTCGAACTCCTTGAGCATCACCCCCAGCCGAGGGCTCATGCCGCACACCAGCAGCCGCTCGGGCTTGCGCTGCATGGGCGAGGCGCCGGTGAAGCCCTGCGGCCGCTCGGGGGCGTGCTGGGCGGTGAGGCTGAAGGTGTCGTCGTCCTCGGCGATGACGAGCAGCTCGTCGCCCGTCTCGATGACGGTGTCGATGGGTGGGTTGATGAGGGGCTGGCCGGTGCTGTGGCGGCGAATGCCGCAGACGACGGCGTCCTTCATCTTCCACTGCGCCTCGCCGAAGGTGCGGCCGGTCAATTCGGGGAAGCCGCGGAAGTAGAACTCGCTGCCCTCGTAGGTGAGGAGGTCGCGGTACACCGCGGCGAGGCCGTTCTGCCGGGCCGTCTGCACCATCATGCGCGACAGGGTTTCGCCCATCGCCACCACCTCCACGCCGCCGCTGCCCAGCTGCTCGACGACGGCGCGCCGGTCCGCGTCCACCAGCTCCACCACGGCGTGGTTGTTGGTGAGGGCCCCGGGGATGCGCCGCAGCGCCAGCAGCGTCTTGATGGCGCCCATGTCCGCGGCGCCCGGCGCTTCGCCGCCCTCTTCGCTCGTCTCCGAGAGGATGATGATGGACCTGGCGCGGCCGGCGCCCACCTTGCGGAGGTCGTGCACCGAGTACGGACTGCCCTGGCGCACCACCACCCGTGTCGTCCGCATGTCCCCCATGCGCTCGCGCACCGCCGTCTCGACTTCCTCCTTGTCGGTGGTGGAGAGGATGACGATGGACGCGTGCTTCTGGTTGGAGTTCGCCTCGCGCAGCTCGCGCAGAATCGCGAACACCTTCTCGCCGTAGCCGAGGATGAGGGTGTGGTTCTCGTCGATGACGGGCGACTTGCCCTTGCGGAGGTCCTCGATTTTGTCCCCGATGGTGGACGACACGAGGCCGATGAGCAGCGCCACCACGCCGACGCCCGAGAGGGTGGCCATGGTGGCCACGAAGCGCACCGCCGTACCGGTGTCGTCGCCCATGGTGCCGGCGTCGGCCACGCGCGTCATCGCCCACCACATCGCCTCGAGGAACTCGAACTTGCTCCCGTCTTCAGCGGGCGGCATCACCAGCACCGCCAGCCCCGCGCAGAAGGTCACGAGGAGGAAGGACAGGCCGAAGAGCCCCACGAAGCGGGCCATCGGGCTCCACGAGAGGAAACGGTCGACCTGGTAGCGGACCTTGTCGCCAAAGGAAGGCTTGTCGGCGTCGGACATGGCGCGGCACCGTAGCAGAGGGGCTGTGCCCCGGCATGATCAACGCGGCGTCACAGGCCGACGCTGGCCAGCAGGGAGAACTGCGCGACGTTGGCGGCGGCCCCGGGGAAGAGATCCAGCGCCAGCGCCACGCCCACGTACGGCCAATGCAGCGAGCCCTGGACTCGAAGGCCGGCGCGGACGTCGGGCGCGAGGCGCACCGGCACACCCAGGCCCAGCGCCGCGGAAGGGATGACGACCAGAAGCGACGGCGTGGCCACCTCGATGGACGGCACCACCAACACCTCGCTGCGCGCGTCCGTCTCGCCTACCAGCGAGTACAGCCACCAGTGGGGCGCCGCCACCTGGTAGCCAGCGCGCAACCGCAGCCGCGCGCCGGAGTCGAACACCCCACCCACGCCCAGCAGCACGCCGCCGTTGAAGAAGCGGCGCGGCGGGAGCTCGAAGGCCACCTTGAGCTCCTCGTCCCTGGCGCCGTCGAGCGTGAAGTCGCGCACCGTCACTCCGGCCTTCGCCGTCAGCGCCGGCTCCACTTCCCGCGCGCCGCCCACCGACAGCACGTGCACCCGCGTCACCCACGCCGATGGCAGCGAGAGCGTCACCTGCACCATGGGCTGCTTCGCCCAGGTCCGCAGCGGCGAGACGAGGTAGTCGAGGTGGAAGGTGTCGGAGCGCGGCACCTCGGAGCCCAGCAGCGGGTGGCGCGTCGTCACCGGCGACTCGGTGTAGCTGGCGACGAAGTACCGCCCGGGGTTGAGCCTGCCGGTGACAGAGAGTCGAGTCGACGCGCCGGGCTCCAGCGTCATCTCCACGCCGCGGCGCTCGACGACTTCCTGGCGGGCGAGCGTCCTGCCGAGGGAGAGGCGCTCCCGCTCCTCGTCGGTGAGGGGGCGGTCGATGGCGACGCCGTCGCGCGTGACGCGGACGGCCTCGGCGCGCACTCCAGCGAAGGCGGCCAGCGCGGACTGCTGCGTGTCGGTCGGGTTCTCCACCGTGTAGACGGCGGTGAAGGTGCAGGCGGGCTCGCGGCGCACCTCCTCGCAGGTGATGGACAGCGCCTCGGCGGTGACGGCCAGCGCGGTGCCGGGGCTCTCGAGGCTGGAGGCGACCGCCGGCACGGGCCGCGACGCCGCCAGGTTGGCCCACGCGGGCGAGACCCACAGGACGGTGATGACGACGCACAGCCTCGAGCCGGGCACGGGCGGCAGCGTACAAACCGGGCCCCTCGGTGTCCCCACTTCCAGGACAGGCTGGTTTGAGGGGCCGCACCTCGAGGCCTCACCGCGCGAGGCCGGGACGAACTCGAGGGCCACACCGGGGCAGTCCCCGCGCGCATCGGAAGCCGGCGCAGCGAGCGCTGACTTCCCTCTTCGCGACGACTCTCCGCGAAGTTCAGGCCAGTCTCGCGCGCTCCACCGTGGCCGTCGGCCTTCCGTAGACGAAGGGACGGTCGCGTGACGACAGCTTCACTGTCCGACTCGCGTGCCCGCCGTCGAGGTGCGTCAGTGGAAGGGCGAGTACGTCAGGCCCAGGAGGCCCGCCAGCGCGTCGTCGGGGAAGTGGAAGACGAACTCGGCGCGCTCGAAGCGCTCGGCGTTGGTGGGCATGAAGGTGGACTCCTCGAAGACCTCGGCGATGCACGCCTCCACCTCCGGGTCCCTCCAGTTGGTGAAGACGCGCGTGCCTGGCGCGAAGCCGCCGCCTTCGACGGGCGTGAAGATGACGTCGACGTCGATGGGCCCCCTGTCGCGCGTGAGGCGCTGGGAGACGCAGAGGCTGATGTCGGGGGCCACCGCCTTCAGCGGCGCGGCGAGGTGGCGGGGGACGCGCTCGTCCACTTCGCGGGGGGGCGCTTCGTCGACGGCAGGGCGGGGGACGACGGCGTGGGCCAACTCCAGCGCCCCCTGCTCGCGCTCCGTCTCGGCGTGGCTCGCTTCGGCCACCAGCACGAGGCGCGACGGCTCCTTCGTCCACGACACGCCGAGGACGACGACGACGACGAAGAGGAACAGCGGGGGAAGCGCGATGCCGAGGTACTTCATGCGACGCCTCCATCAGACGCCCGCGAGGTGACGCGGCTCAAGTCCACCATGAAGGGAGAGGTGTGCAGGTGAAGGTGCGCCCTCCGGGGTGCCCTCCAGCCCACGGCTGGCGGTGGCACCATCCACTGCCGTACAGGCCGGCGCCAGGCGGGGACGTGGCGCTTCGTGTCGGCGTGCAGCGTGTGGACGTCGCGCTCGTGAGTGAGGGGAGGCGTTCCGCTTCGAGGCGGCGCCAGGCCACGCAGGTGACGCGCTCGACGGCGGCGGCGAAGTGCGCTTAAGCGCCGGGCGTGCGCTTCCCCGGCCGCCGCAAGCACACGCATTACTTCCCGGTGCACGCCGCCGACCCGCTCGTCCCCCGCAGCAGCCCTTCCGATGCGCGGGCCAGGACGCACGTGGTGGGCGTCGACCAGACGCTGGTGGACATCGACGCGCGGGTGCCAGAGGAGTTGCTGGCGCGCTACGAGCTGCCGAAGGGCGGCTCCACCGTCATCCCCGACGAGCGGGCCGCGCAGCTGTACGACGAGCTGCTCGCCTCACAGCTCATCTCGTACGAGTTCGCAGGAGGCACCATCGGCAACACGCTGCACAACTACTCGCTGCTGGCGGACGACTCCGCCGTCCTGCTGGGCGTGATGAGCGAGACGATTCGCCTCGGCACCTCGGGCTACCGCTACCTGTCCAACACCTCGAGCCGGGTGAACCTCGACTACCTGCAGCCGGTGGCCGGCCCCATCGGCCGCTGCTTCGCGCTGGTGACGCCGGACGGCGAGCGCACCTTCGCCATCAGCGCGGGAGAGATGAACGGCCTCAAGGCCGAGAGCATCCCCGCCCATGTCTTCGACGACGCGTCGGCGCTGGTCATCTCCGCGTACCTGATGCGCTGCCGGCCGGGAGACCCGATGCCCGGGGCGACGGCGCGCGCGGTGGCGCTGGCGAAAGAGCGGCGCGTGCCGGTGGTGCTGACGCTGGGCACGCGCTTCGTCATCGCCGAGCGCCCGGACTTCTGGCGCAGCTTCATCGACGAGCACGTCGACGTGCTGGCGATGAATGAGGAAGAAGGGCACGCGCTGACGGGCGCGCAGGACCCGCTGGAGGCGTGCGACCGGGCGCTCGAGTGGGCCGACCTGGTGCTGTGCACGGCGGGGCCCACCGGGCTGTACCTGGCGGGGTACACCGACGACGCCGTCAAGCGGGAGACGCGCTACCCGCTGCTGCCGGGGGCCATCCCCGACTTCAACCGCTACGAGTTCAGCCGGCCGATGCGCCGCGCCGACTGCACGACGCCGGTGAAGGTGTACGCGCACATCGCGCCGTACCACGGAGGCCCCGCCCGCATCACCAGCACCAACGGCGCAGGCGACGCGGCCCTCTCGGCGCTCCTCCACGACATGTCCGCCAACCGATGGCACCGCGCGCAGGTGCCGGCATCGGCCAAGCACGTGCGGGACTTCCTCACCTACTCGTCGATGAGCCAGGTGTGCCGGTACGCCAACCGCGTCAGCTACGAGGTGCTGGCCCAGGCGTCTCCCCGCCTCACCCGCGGGCTGCCAGAGCGGGAAGAGGGGCTGGACGAGGTGAAGTACTGGGCGCGGTAGCGCGTGCTACCGTTGGGCTTCACCTCACCAGGAGGACTGCACATGCACCGGTTGCTGCTGCTGTGTTCGACGCTGTCGTTCGTGGGCTGCGGCGGAGGCGCTGCGCTTCCGCTCCTCTCCGGCTCCGTGACGGGCAACTATGAGGGCACCACGTTCACCGCCACCAACGGCCTCGCCGCGGATCGCGAAGGGAAGAGCAGCGTCATCCTCCTCGGCACGGGGAACCTCAACTGCGCTTCGGTGACGGCGTCGGAGCCGCCCAGTGGGAACAACGGCCTCATCTCGGTGGCGAGCCTGATGGTGGGCGACTACAGCAACGTCTCCGTGCAGGTGATGAAGAACGACGGCAGCTGGCAGTCCAGCGGCTCCAACGCGGGAACGCTGAAGATCACCGCGGCGGACACCGCGAAGGTGGCCGGCACCATCACCTACTCTGACGACATCTCCGGCCGCCCGATGGCGCTCAACGGCACCTTCGAGGTGACGCGCTGCAAGTGACCAGGTCCGCGCCTCACGTCGACGTCTTCACCGACGGCGCTTGCAGCGGCAACCCCGGCCCCGGCGGCTGGGGCGTGGTGATGCGCTGGGGCTCGGTGGAGAAGGAGCTGTTTGGCGGCGAGGAAGCCACCACCAACAACCGAATGGAGCTGCTCGCCGTCATCTCCGCCCTGAGGGCGCTCAAGCGGCCGGTGCGCGTCGTCGTCCACACCGACTCGACGTACGTGCAGCAGGGCATCTCGAAGTGGATCCACGGCTGGAAGAAGAACGGCTGGAAGACGAAGGACAAGCAGCCGGTGAAGAACGAGGACCTCTGGCGGGCGCTGGAGGAGGCCGCGGCCCGGCACGACGTGGAGTGGCGCTGGGTGAAGGGCCACGCCGGGCACCCGGAGAACGAGCGGGCAGACGCGCTGGCGCGCAAGGGCATCGCCGCGCTGAAGACACGGGCGGCGAGCTGAGCGCGCCCCCCTTCCGCTCGGAGAAGGCGCGGGCCCGCTACCTGGCGCAGGACGACGATCGCTCGAAGGCGTGGCCTGCGCCGTCTCCCACCCGCCTGGTGGAAGGTGAGTTCGGGTCAAGTTGTTGGCGCCCTCGATGGAACAGACCTGCTGCCGGGCGTCGGCCACGACTTCTTCGTCACGCACGCCGTCGTGGTGACCGCCGGGGACTTCCCCGAGGAATGACGGGCTGGCCTTCGTTCATGAAGTGCTGCATGATGACTTCATGACCCACGCGTTGCAGGTCTACCTCGACGAGTCCGACTACAGGGCGCTCCGCGACTGGGCAGAAGCGCGTGGGTGGACGCTCTCGCAGGCGGCGCGTGCGGCGCTCCGGGCGATGACTCGGCCTGGTGAGAAGGACCCGCTCCTCGCCGCCAGTGGGATGATTGACGGGCTCCCCACCGACCTGAGCGAGCGGGTCGACGAGTACCTCCGCCGCACCTTCGTCGCGGCCCGCCCGACCCATGGCAAAGCGAGCGCGAAGCGCACCCGAAAGGCTGTTCGTCGATAGCAGCGTCTGGTTGGCGTACCTGAGCGCGCGTGATGGTCGACACCAGGACGCGGACCGCCTGGTTCGCGAGGCCGTGCGGTCGAAGGCGCGACTCTTCACCAGCAATCTCGTCCTCGCGGAGGTCCATCGGCTCCTGCTCCATCGCGCCGGCATTCGCCCCGCTGCCGTGGCGCTGACCTCCGTGAGCAGCAGCCCTTCGGTGGAGGTCCTCTTCCCCGACCTCGCGGTGCATCGCGACGCGGCGGCGTGGATCGCCCGGTTCGACGACCAGGTCATCACGTACACTGACGCGACCAGCTTCGTGCTCATGCGCGCCCGTCGGTGCCGCGCAGCGCTCAGCTTCGACAGCGACTTCCTCGTGGCCGGCTACGAGCTGTGGGCGCCTTGAGCGGTGATTTGCCTCCTCCCCGCTTTGGCGCGACGCTGTGAAGGCTCGTGGACCACAAGCAGCCGCCGGGCGTCGACGTCACCGACCGGGACCTGGAGCCCGTCGAGAGCGCGGACTCGCTGCGCCCCGTGGACACCCACCCCGACGTCGACGCGGCCCGCGAAACGCTCCGCCCGCAAGACACCGCCGACGAAGAGCTCGACGCGCTCCCGCTCGCCCGCGCCACCAGCACCACGCAACTGCTCGACGACGACGTGGTGGCCGGGCCCACGCTGGACCTCCTGCCGAAGGTGACGAAGCAGCCGAAGCGCCCACCCGAGGAGGCCCCCCAGGCCCCGAAGGCGTCGCCGAAAAAGCCGGCGCAGGCGCTGGAAGCCGAGTCGGCGCCCGTGTCGCGCAAGCTGCCGCGGAAGAAGCTCGTCGGCCGGGAGGATCAGTTCGAGAGCGGCAGCTCCGGCTCGCTCGACAAGCTCGTCGACGTGCACACGGCCGCGACGAAGGAGCCGGCCGCCGCGCTCGTGCCCATCGCTCTCGCCGGTGCGCTGGGCGGGCTGGTGCTGCTCGGCGTGCTGGCCTGGCTTCTCTGGTGACTTCAGCCCGCCTTCGGGCGGAACACCTTCGGCCCCGCCTCGCTGCCCTCGAGGACCGGCCCGCCGATGAGCTCGATGCAGTACGGAATCGCCGGCCATACCGCCTCCAGGCACTCCTTGATGGACTTCGGCTTGCCCGGGAGGTTGACGATGAGCGCCTTCCCGCGGATGCCCGCCGTCTGGCGCGAGAGAATCGCCGTGGGCACGTACTTCAAGGACACCGCCCGCATCAGCTCGCCGAAGCCGGGCATCATCTTCTCGCACACCGCCTCCGTCGCCTCGGGCGTGACGTCGCGCGGCGCAGGCCCGGTGCCGCCGGTGGTGACGATGAGGCAGCAGCCTTCGTCATCCGCGAGCTCGATGAGTGTCTTCTCGATGGTCGCCCGGTCGTCGGGGATGAGCCGGTACACGGCTTCCCACGGCGTCTTGCACCACGCCGTCAGCGTCTCCCGAATCGCCGCGCCCGAGAGGTCCTCGTACACACCAGCGCTGGCGCGGTCCGAGCTGGTGAGGATGCCGAAGCGAGCCGTCATGGAGCCCTCGTAGCCGCATCCCTCGTGTCCGTCACGCGCGAGTGCGCCCGCCCCGGTTTTCAGGCATGGTGCGCCGCCATGGCCGTCAAATCCGACAAGTGGATCCGCCGCATGGCGCTCGAGCACAAGATGATCGAGCCCTTCGCGCCCGAGCTGGTGCGCACCGCCAACGGGGACAAGATCGTCTCGTACGGCACGTCCAGCTACGGCTACGACGTGCGCTGCGCCGACGAGTTCAAGGTCTTCACCAACATCAACAGCACCATCGTCGACCCCAAGCACTTCGACCCGCGCAGCTTCGTCGACGTCAAGGGCCCGGAGTGCATCATCCCGCCCAACTCCTTCGCGCTGGCCCGCACCGTCGAGTTCTTCCGCGTGCCCCGCGACGTGCTGGTGGTGTGCCTGGGCAAGTCCACCTACGCGCGCTGCGGCATCATCGTGAACGTCACGCCGCTCGAGCCCGAGTGGGAAGGCCACGTCACCCTGGAGTTCTCCAACACCACTCCTCTCCCGGCGCGCATCTACGCCAACGAAGGCGTCGCCCAGATGCTCTTCTTCGGCGCCGACGAGGTGTGCGAGACGAGCTACAAGGACCGCGGCGGGAAATACATGGGCCAGACGGGCGTGACGCTCCCGCGCGCCTGATTCGGCGTAGACTCGAAGCCGTCCGCTGCTCGTCGTCCTCCCGCTGGGGGCGCCACATGACGGTGCGCAAAATCCTCTCGGCGCCTTCGGCTCGCCCGCACGTCGAGTCTCTCTTGCGCGGCCTGGTGCACGCCGCCGTCTACATGGCCCACTCCGACGGCGTGTACCGCGAGGTGGAGGTGGACAGCCTCATCGACGCCGTGCGCGACGTGGTGAAGCACGCGGTGGGCGAGGAGAGCCTCGGAGAGGTGGCCTCCACTCCGCGGCTGCTCGACTGGGGGCGCGAGGCCCGCGCGCTGCTGCGCACGAAGGGCGAGGACGCGTTTCTTGCCGACGTCGCGAAGGCCTTCCAGGGCGGCTTCAAGCGCGACGCCCTCATCGTCGCCTACCGCATCTGCGCCGCCGACGGAAAGGTGAAGCCCAGCGAGGCCGCCGCTTTCCGCAAGCTGGCCACGGCCATGGGCCTGGAGGGACTGGAGCTGGAGGCGCTCGAGGCCATCGCGCAGCGCACCGTGGCCGACGCGCACCCGGGCCGTGATGAGGTGGGCGTGGCGAAGGTGAAGGCGTTGCTCACCCGCGGCTGGAGAGACCCCTACGCCGAGCTGCGCGCGGCCCGCCTGGAGCCCGACTGGTACGACGCGTCGGTGGCGTGGGTGAATCCTTCGGGCGCGGCGGTGCGCCTCGACCTCGACGCCGAAGGCCACACCCTGCACGTCCACCTCGGTGACGTGCACCTCCTCGTCCAGTACGGCGCCGCGCTGGACCGGGTGCTGGCGTTGCTGGACGACGCGAAGGAGACGCTGTCCGCCGCCACCCTCGACGTCTATTTGCCCAGGCTGGTGCACGCCTGCCCCGACGTCTTCCTCGAGCGCGAAGGCCACCTCGTGCGGGTGTAGCCCGATGCGTGTCTTCCGCTGCCCCAGGTGTGGTTCCACCGACGCGGGGCCCGACGAGTCGCGCTCGCACGTCGACTTCACGTGGATGCAGTGCCACGCCTGCGGGAAAGGCGGGCTGTGCGACTCGTGGGAGCGCGACTTCGACTGGATGGTCGAGCTCGACCTCCCGGACGGCGCCGACGTGCCGCCCTCCGTCGCGCTGCTCGCGCCCGGCGCCGGCCTCTACGACGCGAGGCCTGCGGCGAAGCAGACGGCTCCACCGGCGCCAGGAAGGGCGGACCTGGCAGGCTGCGAGGCCTGCACCTCGGCCGACGCGATGGCCGCCTGGGAGGCGATGCGCGCGCGCCGTGGGAAGAGCCTCGTGCAGGAGTCCCACTTCGGCGTGCACCTCACCCAATGCGCGTGCGGGCAGCGCTTCGTCGTCGTCTTCACCGAGCGCATCGACTGGCAGGGCGGGGAAGACGACCAGACGTGGCTGTCCGCGCCGGTGACGGCGGAAGAGGCCTCGCGACTCGAGCGAGCGCTCGAAGCGGACGTGCCCCGCGCGGCCACGGAGGTGGCCACGGGACGCCGCTTCCTCGTGCGCAGCCATCCACCGGGGTCCCCGTTGAGCGCGTGGTGGTGCGAGGACGGCTTCGCCATCGGCCCGCACGACTGAGCCTCGCTGACGGCTGCCAGAGACTGACGACTGCCAGCCGAAAAACGCGCAGCCTTGAGTCCGGTCAATTGACGCGGCAGTGACGGCTTTGCCATGACGCTCGGCGCTTCTCGTCAGGGAGGGCATGTCATGGACCAACTCTCGCCCGCCGTCGCCTCGCTGCTCGAGCGCGCCGTCCTCCAGCCCGCCCACTTCACGCCGCTGCGCAAGGGCCACCTCGAGTCCGTCGCGGCGCTCTTCCAGGTGCACCCCTTCGTGGTGAGCGAATTGCGCGAGCACCTCGCGCGGCCCACCGTGCGCAAGGCGGTGGCGCAGCGTCTGTTCCGCACCTGGCGCGCGCAGAAGCAGGCCCAACCTCCGGCGCCTGCGTCCCCGCGGACTCCCGCCACCGTGACGTCCCTGCTCGAGCGGGTGAAGGCGACGCCCGGCGGCATGGAGCTCTTCCTCAACTCGCCCACCGAGACGCTGGCCACCCTGTTCAACGCGCACCCCTTCGTGGTGGACGCCGCGCGCGCGGTGGCGACGCAGCACGAGACGCAAGCGCCACGACCGTCATCGCCGTACTGGCTGCCGCCCGCCCGCGCGTGAGCTGACGGACAGTGCCGGCCGGCGCCCGGTGCGGGTTCGACAAGACAGGCTCGCGCGCCGTCGTCGCCTCGTCTTCCGTCAGTCGGAAGTTGGGCCCGGGCTTCCCGGAGAGCCGCCGCCCGGGCGCTCAGGCGCGCTCGTTCTGCTGCGCCACGCGCTTTGCTGGCGCGTTGGTGCCGAGAATGCCCGCCTGCTTGTCGTAGACGATGCCCTGGTGCGGCACGGGCCCGGCCAGCAGGTAGTTGCTGCGCAGCCGCCGCCCCAGCACCGACTCCACGCGGTTGCCCAGCGCCAGCATCTTCTCGAGGTCGATGCCTGTCTCCACGCCCATCTCGTGGAACATTCCCACCAGGTCCTCGGTGCAGGTGTTGCCCGTGTAGCCGCGGTGGTAGTCCGCCGCGCCCGTCTTCGGCTGCCCGCCGATGGCGCCCAGCGACGAGTCGTAATACCGGAAGCCGAAGGTGAGGGCGGTGAGGGTGTTGGCCACGCCCCAGCCGCGCGTGTCGTGGAAGTGCACCACCACGTCGTCCCTGGGCACGCCGGCGGAGAGCAGCTCCGTGTAGAAGCGCTCCACCTGCTTCGGGTTGGCGACGCCCGTGGTGTCGCCGAAGCCCAGGTACGTCGCGCCGATGTCCTTCCACCACTTCCCGAGGCGGATGACGTCGGACTCCGGCACGTCGCCCTGGATGGGGCAGCCGAAGCTGCACAGCACCCAGCCGAACACCTCGTGGCCCGTGTCGATGGCGCGCCTGGCCATCTCTTCCAGGGCGCGCTGGTTCTCCTCGTGCGTCATGCCCACGTTGGCGCGGTTGTGCGCCTCGCTGGCCGACAAGACGAAGACCAGTTCGTCCACGCCGTACCCGGCCTCCTTGCTGGCGATGGCGCGCTCGACGGCCTTCACGGTGGTGCAGATGCCGCGGTAGTGCACGCCCGGCTTGCGGGGAATGCGGCGCAGCACCTCCTCCGCGTCGGCGAACTGCGGCAGGTACTTCGGGTGCGCGAAGCTGGTGGCCTCAATCTTCGTGAAGCCCGCGTCCACCATCCCCGAGATGACGGCCACCTTGTCGTCGGTGGACACCACCTGCGCCTCGTTCTGCAGGCCGTCGCGCGCCCAGCACTCGCCCATCACCACGGACGCGGGGAGCTGCGACATCACCGGCGGGCGCACAGTCACCATGAAGGCCTCGAAGGACAGCGGGTGCGCCCGGGCGTCTACGAGAAGCCGCTCCTCGCGGTCAACGCCCGGCTGGTTGACTCGTGTCAGGTCACGGCAGGACACCCTGGAGCGTCCCGGCAGTCGCTGCCTCTCCGCCGTAATACTCCGCGGTGAGGGTGACGGGCATGGTGCCCGGGCCCAGGGCTGGGGGAGGCCCGGCGAACGTCCACTCGAAGCACGGCGGGGTGGCGCCGGGCATCAGGTTGCGAGGGTCGGTGGAGCGCCTGGTGTGGCGGCCGTCGGTGCTTCGCAGGACCCAGCTCGAGAGGCCGGTGACGTCCAGCGTCTCGCCGGTGGACAGCGTGACGGTCGCGCGGACGCGCGGGCAGAACACCCAGGAGTTGCCCCACAGCGTCCCCGTCGTGGGCGCGCTGGTTAGAGACGTGGCGGCGCGGTTGGCGAGGGCGCCCGGCTCGTACCCGCTGATGGGGACGGTGACACAGCGGCCTGACGAGCACCCGGTGAGTCGCACGACGCCGCTCCCCTTGAAGCACAGCGCGCCCGCGTCATCGGGCGTCAGCTCGGCCGTCCCCTCGCTGAGAGTCGTGAAGGCCGCCCCCTTCACCTCGAAGGTGAGCGCGGCGTACGGGTCGTTCGGCCGTACCTCGTACAGAAACGGCACCAGGCACCGCCCCGGCTCGAAGGTGGCGGCCTCATGGCTGATGTACCGGCCGCGCTCATCGAGGAGGGCGAGGGCCGTGACGTCCTCCGGGCGGGAGGGCGGGAGGGGGAAGACGCGCAGCGGACGGCTGGCGGTGCGCGTCTGGTGCGGCGCCTCGTAGGCGACGGTGAGGGGCGTCGAGCCCTCACGCAGCGCGCGCACCACCCAGACGTCGTCCACCGCGCCCAGCCGCGTCACCGTCGCGATGGTGGGGTCGGCCACCGTCACGCGCAGCCAGCGCGTCACCAACTCCGCGTCTCGAGGGCGAGAGGAGTTGGTCCAGGCGACCCGGAAGTCCGCAGGGGCCCACGCGCCCTCCATGCCGCTCTGCTCCTCGCCCAGCGCGTTGGCGCGCGTGGTGGTGTCGACGACGGCGCCAAAGGGCAGCGTCGGGTACGGGGCCGTCAGCACCAGCGGCTCGTCGCGCACCGTCGCCGAGCCCGCGCCCGTGATGGTGACGCCGCCCGAGGTGAAGCTGACCGTGAGCCCCGTCACCCCTGCGCTGGCGCCGATGAGTCCTCCGGTGGCGCAGTCGCCCTCCTCGGCGGCCTCCACCACGCCCGGCTTCGCCGCCGCCACCGTAACGACACCCGAGCCAGGGGTGACGCGGCTGCGCGTGCCGTCGCTGTGCAGGACACTCAAGAGGAAGCAGGCGCGGGTGTCGACGAGCAGCTCAATGTCGCTGCCGCGGTTGCGAGTCCCCACGGAGAGGATGTCTCCCGGCGAGAGGACGATGCCTCCGTCGGCAGGGGCGCCAGCGTCGGAGGCGCCCGCGTCGCTGGAAGGAACGCCCGCGTCCGCTCCTCCGTCGGAGGTGGAGGGGGCTGTCACGCAGACATCGCCCTCGAGGCGGGTGCCTGCGCCGCAGGTGACGGTGGCGGGGCTGCATCCCGAAGCCAGCAGCCCAGCGGCAATGAGGGCGACGAGGAGTGGACGAGGGCCCATGCGGCCTGAGTGCCGGGCCGGGCGTCGTCTTCTTGACCTCGAGAAGACGCCTACTTCGCCTGCGGGAAGGACGCGCGCAGCCAGCCGATGACCTGCGCCACCTCCTCGTCCGTCAAGTCGTCCTTGTACGAAGGCATGAAGCCCTCGCCCTCACGGATGACCTTGCCCAGGCGCTCATCGGACTTCTTCGGCACGCGCGTGGCGAGGCCTGGGCCGCGGCCGGAGCCCTGGGCGTTGCCGTTGTGGCAGCGGAAACAGTCCACCTTCTCCTTCGTGTAGCCGTTGAAGAGGAGCGCGCCTGGGTCGGACAGGGACTCCTTCGGCAACGGCACGCCCGCGCACGAGGTGGCGAGGAGGAGGACAGCGAAGGAAAGGACGACGCGGAGCCGCGACATGGTGGACGACCTCCCGGAGCGCGTGGTTTAGCCGGGACCGCGGCGCATTTCCGCCGAAACGTGCTGGTTCTGAGGTCTTCACCGGCAGCTCGAGCTGAATTCATCCCGGCTGGAGCGTCCGGGCGCGTGAGCGACAACGTCATGTGGATGCCCCAGCACGCGCAGTACCGCCAGCACCTTGTCGAGCCGCACCGTCGTTTGCCCTGCTCCAGCTCGTCGAGGAAGGCGAAGCACCTCCGCGTGCGAGGCGAGCACCTCCTGAGTCAGGCCCAGCACTTCGGCGGGCGACGGAGACGGAGGCTGGCCCGACTTCCCATGCGTTCGCAGAGAATCTGCGCACGCGGGCCGCCAGGGTCGAACCCCTGAGCTCCCGTGGATTCTCTGCTGGGAGGGCAGGGGAGAGCGGGAATCCACGCGAACGGGGGGATGCCGGGCGCCCTCAGCGACTGCTGCGGGGCGGGCCCCGCGCTCCTCTCGCCGGGAATCGACGGCTCACCCGTCGGAGGCGACCTTTCACGGGCAAGGCAACGTCAGTGGCTCCGGGAGCGAACAGACTGAAGGCATGCGCGCCCTCATCGTCCTCGCCGTCTTCCTCTCGTCGGCTCCGGAGACGGAGGTGGACCTCCCGGCGGGTCTCAGCACCTTCCTCGAGACGGGCCAATGGGACGGGACGCCGAAGGCCTTTCGCGTCATCGCCCTCTCGCACCTCGCCGACGGCTGCGCGCAGCAGGGCCAGGCCGAGCCGCTCAAGCGCGAAGCCGCGCACCGCTGTGTGAAGCGCACATTCGAGCTCGCGCTGAAGACCCAGCGGGGAAAGCCCGCCTCGGTGGCCGACGCGCTGTGGCTCACCCACGCCAACCTCATCCTCGGCGCCGGGGACCGCGTGGGCCCGTGCCTCGACGAGGCGCTGCACCGGGCCTTGAGTGAGAAGTTGGCCGCGAAATCGCTCGAGGACCCGCTCGCGCACGCGCCGTCGTACGCCGCGCTGCCGCTTCGCTGGCCGGCCGACCAGTCCGCGACGCTCGCCAGCCTGGGCCGCTATGACGCCGCGCACGGCACGTCGCTGGTGACTGCTCCTCTGGCCGCGTGGGCGCGCGTCCTCGAGGAGAAGGGGATGAACGCGAAGTACGCGCTGCCGATGTCGGAGGTGACGGGCAGGGGGCCCGGCGCCTCGTTCCCCCGCGGGTGCGCGCAGTCCTTCATCAGCCGCTACCTCGCCGAGGTGGACGCGTCGCGCTCGGCCGAGTGGTGGGCGGCGTACCGCGAGCACTTCCTGGTGCGCGTGGCCGGGCTGCCGGGCTTCCGCGAGTGGCCGCGCGGCGTGGAGCGCAAGGCCGACGTCGACTCCGGCCCCATCCTCCTCGGGGTAGGCGCCGCGGCGAGTGCCTTCGGCATCTCTGCGGCGCGCGCGCAGGGTGACGCCGCGCTGGCCGTCGAACTGGAGGCGGCGGCCGACCTCGTCCTGTCCACGGGCGCCGGCGGTGCCGCGGCCTCCACCGTGCTGGCCCAGTCCATCCGCTTCCAGGCCCGCACTCAGCCGCGCCTGGTGCGATGAGCGCTCCGTCGGTGCAGCAGGCCCGCCAGCCCACACGGCAGCGTCCCCCAGTGGCTCCCGCTCCGCTGCGGGCTTCGCTGGCGGCGCAGGCTCAATCGAGTGCTGCAGGAACCACCTCCCAGGTGGCTCATGCAGCACTCGATTTGCAATTCAGCGCTGGCGCCCCCGCGTGGGCGCTTGAAACCCGCGCCACGTGTCTCGTCCTGTGGCCTCAGACCCGGAGCCGCGGGGGGTGACGCTTCGACGCCTCGCGGCGCTCGCGCGTGCTCCAGCCTTTCGGTAGAGCGGCCGCATGTTCCGTCGAACGTCGCTCGCACTCCTCGGCCTCGTCGTGTCTGGCTGTCCGAAGCCCGCCGCGGTGCCCGACGCCGGGTCCACGCCGAAGGACGTGGTGGCCGTCGTCAATGGGGTGCCCATCAGCAGCCGCGAGCTGTTGCTGAGGACGCGCTCCTCGGCCCGCTCCGGCAGCCCCGCCGAG
Organism: Myxococcota bacterium; assembly: GCA_040752975.1. Taxonomy (GTDB): domain Bacteria; phylum Myxococcota; class Myxococcia; order Myxococcales; family Myxococcaceae; genus JADLDB01. Next base: position 98,447 of record JBFMHF010000003.1, on the reverse strand, counting down.
GTGCAGGAGCGCGCGCTGGACGAGCTCATCCTCGACGAACTCTTCGCCCAGCAGGCAAAGGCGAAGGGGTACGAGGCGGACCCCTCCTTTGTGGAGGAGATGGCGCGCCTCGAGGCGCAGGTGGCTGAGGTGCGCCGGCGCGAACTGGCAAAGGCCTTCCTCCACCGCGACATCCTCCAGAAGGCGGCCGCGACCGAGGCTGAGGCGCGCGCCCACTTCGACGCCCACCAGCCCCGCTTCACCAGTGACGTCCGCGTCGCCCAGGTGGTGCTCAAGGACAAACTGGCCGCCGACGCCGCGCAGGAAGAGCTGGCGAAGGGCCGCTCCTTCGACGACGTGGCCGCGGAGCGCGTCGGCGCCGTCGCCCCCGGAGAGAAGCCATGGGAGCTCCCGATGATGACGTGGGCGCAGGTGCCGCCAACGTGGTGGCCGGCGCTGGACGCCCTGCAGCCTGGGCAGGTGAGCGCGCCCTTCCGCACGCCCGACGGGCGCTGGGTGGTGCTCAAGCTGCTCGAGCGCAAGCCGGTGACGCCCGACTTCGAGGCGCTCAAGCCCCTCATCCAGGCGCACCTCAAGTCGGAGGCCATGGACGCGGCGCGGAGGGCCACCGAGGCGCAGTTGCGCGCGGCCGCTCGCATCGAGCTTCGGGGAGTGCCGCCCGCGCCGCCGCCGCCGCGGGAGCCTTGAGGGCAAGACCGCTCGTTTCGCCGGTGGCGGCGCCCAACTCCGCCCGAGCGGTTGCACATGAGCGGTAGCGCACCAGGCCCGAGCGAAGCGCCCGAGCCCGAGCGACCGAACGGGAGCGCATGAGCGGAGCGGTAGCACACGAGCGATAGAGAGCCCGAGCGGCAGTGCCCGAGCGGAAGTGTGCGAGCGGAAGCGCCCGAGCGCCAGTGCGCAAGCGGAAGTGCGCGAGCGGAAGCGCCCGAGCGGAAGTGCGCGAGCGGAAGCGCCCGAGCAGAAGTGCGCGAGCGGAAGTGCGCGAGCGGAAGCGCCCGAGCGCCAGTGCGCAAGCGGAAGTGCGCGAGCGGAAGTGCGCGAACGGAGGTGCCCGAGCGGAAGCGCCCGAGCGCCAGTGCGCGAGCGGAAGTGCGCGAACGGAGGTGCCCGAGCGGAAGTGCGCGAGCGGAAGCGCCCGAGCAGGAGTGCGGGAGCGGAAGTGTGCGAGCGGAAGTGCGCGAGCGGAAGTGCGCGAACGGAGGTGCGCGAACGGAGGTGCCCGAGCGGAAGTGCGCGAGCGGAAGCGCCCGAGCAGAAGTGCGCGAGCGGAAGTGCCCGAGCGGAAGCGCGCGAGCGGAAGTGCGCGAGCGGACCGGCCGACCGCCCTCGGCAATTCCTGGCGACTGCGCCTGGTGTCCGCCGGGGCGATGGTCGACCTTGTGGCCGCCGCGGCCCGAGGGGCGCTTCACTCCGGCTGAACGTCGGGGGGCCGTGAAATCCACGCGGCGATGAAGAGGTCGATTTCTCCGCGCAGCACGTCCTTCACCCGAGGGGTGCCTTCTCCCGTGCGGGGGTCCTCCACGCGGGCGCCGCGATCGACGAAGTAGCGCCGCACCTCCGCGCCGCCTTCCCCCTGGCCGTCCAGCACGGCAACCGCCAGCGGCTCCAACTCCGCGGACGTCGTCGCACCGAGGAGGCGCACCTCCCGTCCCGTCCGCTCGTCCAGCGCCACCACCTCGGCTCCCACCCGCTCCACGAACCTCCCGGGCCGGCGCTTCACCTCGCGCCCCGTCACGTTGAGACCCTCACGCGTCGTCGCTTCCTCACCGGATGGAGGCCGGGACAAGCGCACGTACGCCGCCACGCGCCCGTCGTCGGCCATGCGTCGGTGCAGCCCGCGCTCGCCCGAGAGGAAGCCGAACACGCCCGGGCCGTGCAGGTGCAGCACCGCGCGCCGGGGCTCCTCGCCCTCGGCCACCACCTTCGCCTCGTAGCCGCGCCGCTGCGCCCAACCGAGGTACATGTGCAGCAGTTCGCGCACCCAGGCCTCCCCCGCCTCGCCGTCCACCGCGGCCGCGAGGTCGAGCCACGCGTCGTCCACGTCCTTCGCGCCCCCCGCCGCCACCCGCGCCTCGGCCAGCCGCACCTCGCGCGCCGCCTCCTCCACCGCGCGCACCGCCGCCGCCAGCTTCACGTCGCCCTTCGCCTCGCGCGCCCGCCGCCGCGCCACCTGGCAGAGCTCCCGCAGGCGATCCAACTCGCCCAGCTGCGCGTCCAGCGCCCGGAAGGCGCGCAGCACCGCCGCCGCCTTCTCCCCGTCGTCCCAGAAACCCGGAGCCTGGGAGATGCCCAGCAGCTCTCTGCGCCGCGCCTCGAGCTCCACCCGCTTCGCCGCCGCTGCCACCGCGGCCGCGCGCCCCACCAGCGCCTCGGCCTCCAGCGACAGGGTGCGCTGGTCCAGCTTCCGCTTCGCCACCGTCGCGCCCGCGCCGGGCAGCGACGCCGAGGCCGTGGCCTCCTTCTCCTTCGAGGCCTTCGGTTCGGCGATGGCGTGCACCTGGCCGCGGTGCGCCACCACCTTCACCGGCGTGGCGGGCGGCAGCGGACGGCGGGCGATCTCCACCGCCAGCGCGGCAGTGAGCGTCTTCTCGATTTCCCGCTGCAGGAAGCGCGCGCCGTGGGTGGGGGAGTAGCCGCGCTCCACCAGCAGCTCCACCACCTCGGGGGCCACCTCCACGTCGAGTTGCCGCGCGCGAATGCCCTCGCGCTCCAGCACCCGCCCCACCTCGCGCTGGGCGATGCGGCGGATTTCCACCTTCCCCAGCGGGCGGAAGTGGCAGATGGCGTCGAAGCGATTCAAGAACTCGGTGCGGAAGGTGGCGCCGATGCGGCGCTCCACCTCGGCCAGGAGCTCCTCCACCCCCCGCGCGGCGGAGAAGCCGATGACGCCCTCGCGGTACACCTCGCTGCCCACGTTGGAGGTGCAGACGATGAGGGTGTTGTTGCACGGCACCGTCTCGCCCGCCGAGTTGATGAACTGTCCTTCGTCGAAGAGCTGCAGGAAGCGGTCGTGGCACTTCGCATGCGCCTTCTCGAACTCGTCCAGCAACAGGACGGTGAAGACGCGGCCGTCCAACAGCCGCGACAGCTCTCCGCGCTTGCCGGTGGTCGTCTGGGCCCAGGGGTTGCCGAAGAGGACGTTCTCGTCGCCGAAGTCCGAGTAGTCGGCCATGTTGAGCCGCACCAGGCGGTCGGCCGAGCCGAAGAGGTACTCAGCCAGCAGCTTGGCCAGGTGCGTCTTGCCCACGCCCGTCGGGCCCGCGAAGAGGAAGACACCCAGGGGCCGCTTCGGGTTGTTGAGGCCCGCCTTCAGCAGCGCCACGCTACGCAGCACCGCCTGCAAGGCTTCGCCCTGTCCAAGCAGCCGCGTCCCGAAGAAGCGGCTCACCTCGTCGAGGTCGAGCGGCACCGCGTCATCGGCCATGAAGCGCGGCAGCAGGGTGGCATGGCAGAAGCGGGCCAGCACGTCCTCGCCCGTCACGCGCTCGCGCGAGGCGCCGGCCGCCTCCGTCACCGTCTCTTTGAGGAGCTCGATGGCCTTGCGCGGCAGCCGCTGCGCGAGGAGGAACTTCACGCTCAGCCGCAGGGCCATGTCGCAGGCCGAGGCGTCGATGGGCACGCCTTGCGCCACCTCGAGCTCCTCGGCCACGTGCCCCAGAATCCAGCGCGCGCGCTCCGGCGCCGGCTCGGACACCACGAGGAGGTGGAGCCGCTCGGCCAGCGTCTCGTCGCTGCGCAGCAACTCGTTGGCGCGCCCCAGCTCCGTCTCGAAGATGAAGCGCACGCGCGCAGTGCGCAGCGCACGGATGAGGACGGGCACCAGCGAGCTGCCCTGCACCAGCCCCACGTCGCGCACGAAGACGACGGTGTTGGGCACCGCGGCCAGGTACTCGAGCAGCTCTTCGAAAAGCTCGGCCGCGCCCTTGGGTGTGTTGCTACGGGCGAAGATGCCGGCGGCGGTGACCTCCAGCACACGGGCGTCCTTGAGGCCTTCGGGCACGTTGCCCTGGACGATGCGCCGCGCCAGTTCCTGCACGATGGCGCTCTTCCCCACGCCCTGGTCGCCTGCCAGCAGCGGCGCCTTGCCTCCGCGGGTGAGGAGGGTGGCCAGCTCCGCGGCCGCCTGGTCGATGCCGTGGCCGGTGGGCAGCGCGCTCTGCCGCGCGAGCTGGGTCAAGTCGCGCTCGATGAGCGTCTGCACGCCCTCTTCGGCGCTCTGCGTTCGTCTCTTCTTTCCCATGTCGTGGAGTTCGCTTTCGACGGACGGACGGCGGCGCCTGTGGCTGACGCCCGGTGGGAAGCTGCCACAACCTGCGCGAAGGCTTCAGGGCTTTCAGTTGAGCCAGAGCAGGTAGCGCAGCTTGCGCTCCAGCGTGTCCTGGCCCTGGTCCACCTCGCGGCGCATGCGCAGCAGGCGGGAAGGGAGCTGGGAGGGCGGCATCGAGTCCTTCCACGCTGGGCCGAAGGTGCGCCGCAGCGCTTCTTCCATCTCCTGGGGCGTCTGGCGGCCGCGCGCGCGCTGGAGTTCTTCCGTCTGAATCTCGAGGTCCGTGGGGTGCGTGAGGAGCGCCCCCACATCGAGGAAGCCCCCCGGCGGCGTCTCCCACTGGTGGTCGCCGAGCTGCGCCACCTCGGCGGCGGACAGGCCCCGCTGGCTTCGCAGCAGCGCCTCCACGTCGTCCAGCACGCCGGCCCAGGTGTCGAAGAGGGCGTCGTCGACCTCCAGCGGCAGGGCGTGAGACTCCTGGCGCGGGTTGGGCAGCCACTCGCGGTCATCATCTGTCTCGGCCAGCACCTCCTGCCGACACCGGCGGGCGTGATTCAGCCCGGTGAGGATGAGGTCGGCCGCGCGCTGCGCTTCCTTCGCGTCGCGCAGCTTGAGGCGCAGCGAATCGAGGCGGTTGGTGGCGAGGCCCGAGAGGTCGACGTCCCAGGCCTGGATGACGGCGAGGGCCGCGCGCTGGAAGGACACCATGGCGCGCAGCCAGGAGACGTCGGCGGCGTCGAAGCGGAAGGTGGGGCGGCGGCGCGGGTCGCCGTCGGGCAGCTCCTCGCCGCGGGCGTCGACTTCGACTTGCAGCAGCCGGCGGTCGCGCTCGTCCACCTCGCCGTTGCGGTTCCAGTCCACCTCCCAGCAGGCGAGGCAGAGCTCGAGGGAGAAGCCGGGGTCCTTCTCGGCACGGGCCAGCGCGGAGTCGACTTCGGCGAGGCGGCCGTCGGCCCGCTTCACCGCGAAGTCGAGGAAGTCGCGGTTGACGTAGTCGCCACGCATGAGGGCCGAGGTGGCCACCGAAGCAGCGAAGGTCAGCGCATCCGTGGCCAGGTCATGCAGCGCGAGCCGCCAGGTGGACACGGCCAGCACGGCGGCGGCCCGGGCGTTGTCTTCGTGGCGGGTGAGCGCGTCTTTCGAGAGGGACGTGGCGGCGTCGAAGCGCGCGGCCTGCAGCGCGGCGACGGCGGGCGCGGCGTCGGCGTCGAGCACCGCGCGCTCCTCCGCGGACAGCGCGCGGGCGGTGGCACAGCCACACAGGCACGACAGCGTCAGCGCGGCGAGGAGTCGGAGGCCCATACGCGTATCGAACCCGAGAGTCGGCCCCCTGTTCCAGACGTGTCTCTGGGGTTACGGGCCTTGTCGTGAAGCGCAGTCAGAGACCGGAAGCCGGACTTGCCCCTCGGAATTCCGACCCCGGCAGAGCCACGAGCCGTCACTTCGCGAGAAGCACAGCACCCCATCACCGAGCGCGACCGTCTCAACCTCGTCGGCAATCTCGACTGGCTCTGCAATGGTCCCGGCGTCCCCGAATATTCCGCAGGCGTTGTCTCCCCAGCAGGTCAGCAGGCCCCGAGTCGTAATGGCGCACGTTGCCTCCGCACCGCAGGCGATTTGTTTGGCGCCAGCCGTCAGCGGAACTGGCCCAACTGGGCTGAGTCGATCATCTCGAGTGCCATCACCCAGTTGTCCGCTGAAATTCTGGCCCCAGCAGAACACCTCACCGCTCGCTCGCCGGGCGCACGAATGGGCCGTACCGGCGCAGACCTGGGTAACTTCCGTGAGGTCGAGCACCGGCTGCACCAGGGCTCGCTGTGGATCCGAGCCAATGCCGAGCTGACCTGCCCCTCCCGAACCCCAGCAGTACGCTGTTCCCTCCGAGGAGGCACAGGAATGTGCGCGCCGGCTCGCGATTGACGTGACTGGACCGCCAAGTACGATGCTCTCCGGGGCCTGCCACACGTCGTTATCGCCCCAGCAGTTGATGATGTCATTAACGACCGCACACGTGTGCCGTTCACCTGCGGCTACGAGGTCCGCTGTTCCTGTCGGAAGGCCCGCATCGAGCGCCCGTGGGGTTCCCCAGCAGGTCAGTACAGTCCCGATAATCGCGCACACATGGATGGCTCCACAGGCGACCGACCGGGCCCCGTCTCGAATCACCAGATTCGGCCCGACGACTCCCGTGTGACCGGGCCCCACCTGGCCATACAGATTTGAGCCCCAACAGGTCACGCCCCCATCGAGAAGCTGACACGTGTAATCGGGACCGAGGCAGAATTCAGCGATTGCAGGCCGCGCGACTTCAGGACCCGCGCCACCGCAGGCGAGGAGCAGAACAGCGATGCCTCTCAGCAGAGAGCGAATCACGGAACAAAGTACGCGCAGTGACCATCGCTGCGCAGCGCCGCGGTGCTGACGACGCGGTCGAAGGCGGACTGGTCGACATCAAGAACCGGGTGCCCATCGGCGACACCACGAAGCGTGGCCGGTTCGACCCGCAGCCGGAACTCCTGGCCGATTCCAGGGCAGGTCATCCAAAGGGACCGGCCTCGTCCATCGAGCGATCCGTCACAGGGCAACAACTCTCCGCTGACCAGCACTTCTGGCAGGGATGCACCGGCGGCAAAGGCAACGGGCTCACTGAACTCGATTCGGACCTTTCCGTCGTCACAGACTGTGAGCCGGCGGATGACAGGTCGAGCAAAGACGCTGAATCGGTTTGCAACGAAGGACCGCCCATCAAGTGAGATCAGCCGCTCTTCGGTGGACGTGTTGACCTTGTCAGGAGACACCTCGAGCTGAGCGACGTACCAACCCTCCTTGGGGTCGGACAGCTGGAGGCCAATGCGCAGTTCAGCAGGCTCGCTGGCGAGCGGTTCTGGCATTCGCACCGTCCCTTTCTCAAACGCTACGGGCCGTCCCTCGGGGTCGCGAATCGAGAGAGTCCTGGCCAGAGAGTCCACCTGTTCGGACGTCACGTCGCGTGACTCCGTGTTCACTTGCAGGACGACGGTGCTGCCCCCATAGAGCGAGAGCAAATCGACAGGCGCCAAGGTGAGGCTCAAGGTGTTGTCGATGTGCTGCAGATACGATGAAGGGGACGAGCAAGCGGTCAAACCAATGAAGATCGTGCCGACAATGTCAGATCGACGCATGGTAGTGCTACCTCAGTAGGACGGAAAAGGGCAGTTGTCTGTGGCCGAAGTACTGGTCGATGTTCTGCGATGTGTTCGGATAGGAATAGACGAAGCCCTGAGCGAAGACCTGATGCCAGGCTGACGTCGTCCCCGCTTCGCACACTGCGCACTGATCGTAGCAAGTGTCCCACCCAGGGAAGCCAGGGGCCCGCGGCGGACAGGACGAGCAGACGTGGCCCACTTGGGTCGGGCTACCTCCCGTCTCTCGAGCATGGCTGAAGTCGTTGCATAAATTGAACATGAGATGCGCGCTCGCCATCGCAGAGTCGAGGCACAAGTCGTCACTATGCTGGCACGCAGTGTGTGCTGCGCTGTGGTCCACGTACTCGTCCCAAAGACCCAACAAGCAGTGCCCCCATTCGTGAGCAACGACGGCGGCGGCGCCCTGTTGCGCAGCAGGATTCAGGTATCCGCCGCTGGGGTGAGTAGTGTTCCCCAGGAGGGTTACGACCTTGGTAGCCATGGTACAATAAGATCGCCCCGCTTCCGCACGAAGACAGACGTTACAGTAGTGCGATCCACACCTGCACGCCCCGAAGAGATCCGGTCCGTCTCTGTAGATCTCCACAGTCCGAACCTGAAATCTGCCTTCAGTCATACCGAACAACGCTCTTTGCGAGTCGGCCATGACCTCGCGCAACTGCAAAACTTGGTCCGTGGTTGGATAAAACGAGAAGCCAACGCGCAATGGGTTGTTTGACGTGTATGTGTTTCCATTCGGGTGCACCCGCGCAAATCGCAGTGTACCCATACCTTGACCGGACCGGGAGTGGGCAACAATGTACACATCAGACCCGGCATACGGAATCTCCAGGAACTCATCCGAGGTGCCCTGATGTCGAGAAGACCGCTGGGTTGCCTTTGTCGGCGGCGCTCCGATTCCTGCATAAAGGTCAACGTCAAGGGTTGGCGTCATGCCCCTTGTCCAGACAGAGAGTGCTGTGCCAGTCGCCGGAATCCGCAGGACGACCGCGTCGTCAGTGCCTCCAAGCACCACCTGGGTGTCGACGTCCTCCTGAAGAATCGGGATACTGGTGCCGCTTGGGCTACCGCAGTCGATTGTAAGCTGGTTGATGTCCCACCCGTCATAGGTGCCCGCTGCTCGGTCGGAAACAAAGGCAAGTTCAAGTTCGCTAGCGCCAGCGCCTGAGAAATAGTGACTGGATGCAGCTATGTTGCTGGACTGGACAACATGAAGCGCGCCGGACTGTACGTTACGAAGCCAGAGCGAATCGCCAGGGTCGAGGTCGACAACGGATGAGTGGAGGTCGATTCGGCGCACGCCGGAATTTGCAATAATGCGCTCGCGCCAAAACAGATTGTTGGCATAGTGGCTTCTGTTGGAGGCATCCCTGAAGGAGTTCGCGTTCGTCTGGAGTCTCCTATGAGAGAGCGCGACAGTGAAAGTTCCTGGAGTGCAGTGTTGAGCAAAGTTCAGCGAACACGAGAGCCCCTCATCCACCAAGCCGTCGCCATCGTCGTCACACGCGTTACAAACCTCGGTCAGCGGTAGGCATTGACCATTTTCCATCCATGCGGGGCGTCCGCATCGAGTGGGGCACCGCTGGCTGCCGCATTCGCAGGCTGTGAAACGGCCTCCGATGCACTCACGCTGGCCGGGGCAGCCCGCGGATGTAACACAAGCCCCGATGGCGCCGTCGGCGCACACCGCTCAAGCCGTCGAGGGAGCGGCGCTTGCCAGGGCGACGACCAAGGCGACAAGCGCCGAAGAGGACTTATGGGTGAAATCCATTAAGATGAAGTTTGGGGCATGGGTGGGTGCATAGTCAAGTCGGGCCCTCGGGGGGGGGCAACTCCCGCCGCGCTCTGTTGTTGGTCATGGCGGATGTCGCTGTGTGATGTGACCCTGCTGGGCCCGGTGTGTCCACGTGCGCGTCGACGGCATGCGGAGCCGGAGATTTGCGCCGCCGCGCGCGGGCCAGATTCAGGGGACTCAGCGGCTGCGGAGCACGCCGCTTGGTGGAGCCCGCCGGCGGCGGCCACGTCGGCCCTCGTGTCGCGAGTGAGGTGCAGGAGGAGTCACGCTCTGCCGCGCACCGCTGTGGAACTGGAACGGTTACGCCTTGCCGCGACCTCGACGGCCATGGCACTGGGGGGCGCGGTCCGGTGTCGACCTTCGCGGGGAACGCGCGGTCGCCGTTTGAGGGCACGCTGGCGCTTTCGGACGGGCGAATCCGACACTCTTCGCTCGTGACGCAGTGCCCCGACCGCCCTGGCGTCGAGGTCGGTCAGCGCGAGACGGCATGCTACGCCGTGCGGCGTCAGGAGCTGGGCGGCGAGCCGTCCGGAGGCGCGCATGGTGACGTTGGACGGCCGGGAAGGAGAAGGGGGCGGGCAGGTCCTGCGCTCGGCGCTCTCGCTGTCCCTCATCACCGGCATCCCGTTTCGATTGGAGCACGTGCGCGCGAAGCGTCGGGCCCCGGGCCTCAAGGCGCAGCACCTCTCGTGCGTGCTGGGGGCGGCGCAGGTGGGTCACGCGAAGGTGGAGGGCGCCAGACTGGCGAGCAGCACGGTGGAGTTCCACCCCGGCCCGATGCGCCCCGGCGACTTCTCATTGGATGTGGGGACGGCCGGCGCGACGTCGCTCCTCCTGCAATGCCTCGCGTACCCGCTGGCGCTCGCGGGCGGCGGGACGCTGTCGCTGCACGGTGGCACCCACGTCTCGATGAGCCCGGTCTTCGAGTACCTCACCGAGGTGTGGGCGCCGCTCCTGGCGGTGTACGGGCTGGACGTGAAGGTGTGGCTCAAGGCGGCGGGCTTCTTCCCGCAGGGTGGCGGCGTGGTGCACGCGCAGGTGGGCCCGCCGCGCGAGGTGGCCACCGCCCTCACTCGCCCTGAGGAAGGCAGAGAAGCCGCGCGCGTCTTCTCCATCGTGGGCGGACTTCCGGTGCACATCGCCAGCCGCCAGGCAGAGGCGGCGCGCGCGAAGCTGATGGCGGAAGGCTTGCGCGTGGACGTGGAGGCGAAGGCGTACGAGACGAAGCACTCGCGGGGCTCGGCGGTGCTGGTGGTGGGTGAGCGGGGCCTGCGCCACTTCGGCGCGTCAGCGCTGGGCGAGCGCGGCAAGCCCGCGGAGGCGGTGGGCGGGGAGGCGGCGAAGGCGTTCCTCGCCGAGGTCCGCACCGGCGGCGACTGTGACTCGCACCTGGGCGATCAACTCCTCTTCCCGGCGGCGCTGGCGGCGGCGGGGCGCCTGGGTCCGAAGCGGCCGACGCACTTCACTGCGGCGCGCGTGACGGACCACCTCACCACGCACGCTCGGGTGCTGGAGCAGTTCCTCCCGGTGAAGGTGGACGTCGACGGGCGGCGCGTCGCGGTGCGCGAAGCCTGACGGCGCGGCTCGTCTTCACGGCCGGGACGAGGGACGACACCCTCGGAGTGCCCTCGCCGGAGGAGCTGCGACGTTGGCGGAGTCCTCCCTGCTCGTGACGATGCGCCGGGTCGAATGCACTCGGCCGTCACAGCGCGGGCTCAGCTGGAGGTGTCAGCCGCGCCCTGGCCTTCCCTGCGGACTCGCTCTCTGGGTCGCGCTCGAGCACGAGTCCCCACGCCCGTCGCGCAGCGGCGAGGTCGCCGTGCTCCGCGAGCAGGTCTCCCCAGAGCAGCAGCCCGTCGCCTCCTTGCCCCCGGTAAGCGCACTCACTGGCGCGCCGGCACAGCGAGATGGCTTCGTCCCGCCGGCCACGGAGGGCCGCAACGCGCGCCTCGAGGAAGAGCACGTTGCGCCTGCTGGATTCGCGAGCCAGCAATGTCCTGGCGTGGGTCAGGTGCCGTTGGGCGGTGTCGGGCTCACCTGCGGACAATTCGACCACGGCGCAGGTGAAGGAGAGCTCTGCCCGGTAGTCCTCGGGAAAGGTCTTCTCGTCGAGCTCGCTCATCAACTGGCGCCCGAGCGCGATGTCTCCGTCGTGCGCAGCAATCCACGCGCGCTGCGCCTTCAGCCCGCAGATGATCCACTGCGCTTCGTCGGGGGGCCAGCCCGGGTTCTTCAGGACAGCGTCGACCAACTGTCGGGCTCTGCGCCACCGGCCCAGGTTGTAGAGCGCCTCGGCCACATTGCAGTGAGCGAGCGCACGCAGAGGAGGAGGACAGAGGCGGCTCCTGTTCTGCAGGAAGGCGCGCACGGCGTCGCGGTACCGGCCACGCCAGATGAGCGCGTTGATGCGCGCGTTGGTGGCCAGCGCGTCTGTCGAAGTCGAGACTCGCCGCAGTGCCGATTCGCTCGCGTCGGGCCAGGCTGACTTCAGCGAAGCTTCGAGCGACAGAGTGGCGGTGAGTTCCGGAGCGACGAGTGAACCGATGCGCTCCCCAGCGCGAATCCAGCGGCGAGCGTTCCTTCGCCAGCCGCGCCTGAGGACGAGCTGCCCCAGCCCCACCAGCGCGAGTGGCAGCAGCGAGAGCGCCAGCAGCAACTGGCGCTGCTCGAGCAACCCGGTCGCGACGCAGGCGCAGGCGAAGCAGAGCCACCCCAGGTCCCGGAGCGAGGGCCACGAGAAACAGGCCCTTCGTCGCCGCTTCACGCCAGCTGTCCGTCGTCCGGCCAGTGCATTCGCTCGTCTATCCACGTGCGCACGTCCGACAGGAGCTCGTAGGCGACGTCGGTGAGAGAAGGGTCGCCGCGTAGCGCGGCGCTGGTGGCCGACTGCACCACGGGCCCCGGGGCCGGAAACGCCGCCTGGAGCGCCGCAATCCTCCGCTGTGCTTCACGCACCACCGCGAGCGCCTCCGCGAAGGCGACCTTCCCCCGCTGCAAGTCATCGCCCAGCCGGCACACGTACGCGCGGCAGGTGCTCGGCCGCTCCTCGTACACGCCACATTTCCGCTCCGACAGCCTCCGGCAGGGCAGCGCCATCGCCGTGCACCCCGACTGCTGCACCAACGGCAAGCCCAGGCGCGCGTATTTCTCGCGCTCGCCCTCGTCCGCCGGCACGAAGCGGAAGAGCGAGCCGTCGCAGCACAGTCCGCACGCGGTGCACAGCTGAGACAACTTCATCGTTTGCGCAGCATCGCGCTGCCGGTGGGCGATGTCCAACCTCCGCGCGCCGTGGTGCGATAAGGCGAATTGCATCTTGACTGAAGCCCTCAGCCCCAGCGGTCGAGGAACGTCGAGAGCAGCACCCAGCGTCGGGCGGCGCCCTCGTGACCGCGTCTCGGCTCCAGCGGCGTCGTGTAGTGCCAGAAGGGCAGCCGGTAGCACGTCACCCCGCCGACGGTGGCCACGTCCGCGAGCTCGGTGAAGTGCCCGTCACGCTCGTAGACGAGGAGCTGGCGCTTCACGCCCCGGGTACAGAAGGTGAGGTGGAGGTCGGTGTACCCGTCCTTCCCCAGCGGCTCGTCCGGGTGGTGGTCGTTGTGCGGCCCGGAGTAGTCCTTCGGCCCGTAGCAGAGCACCTGCAGGCCCCACTGCCGGCGCAGCGGGTAGCCGGACAGCCCTTCTGCGAACTCGTGCATCGACGGGCTGCGCAGCATCTCGATGAGGCCGATTTCCTGCGCGCGGCGGCGTGCCTGCGTGCCGGGCGTGTCCACCAGGCCGGTGTGCACGCGCACCGTCTTGGGGAGCAGCTCGGTGTAGGCCTCCTTCATCCCCCACGTCGCCTCCCGCGGAATCGCCTTCGTCATCGGCGCGAGCGACTCGCCCAGCGCTCGGTCGAGCAGCTGCGCAGCGGCGTGCGCCTTCGCCTCGTCGAGGAGGCCTTCCGCAGCCACGAAGCGCGACTTGCCTGTGGCCAGCACGCCCGACAGCTTCGGGTGGCGTCCGCGCAGCACCGCGCGCCCCTCGCGAGAGAGGAGTGACGCCAGCTCCTTCGGGAAGCGCCTCATGGCCGGGTGGTGAAGGCCGCGGTGGACGCCGACGCCGCCCCCGCCGGCGGCCCGACGTCCAGCAACGGCCAGGTCGGGTCGTACGTGTCGGGCAGGGAGAGCGCCGTCACCCGCAAGTAGTACGTGCCGCCCGGGTTCAACATGCCCGGCGGCAGCCGCACGTGGTCGACCGCCCCCACCACGCGAAGGGTGCCGGCCGCGACGCGACGCGTTCCGCCAATCATCGTGGCCTCGAGCTTCACCACGTCTATCTCCACGCGCTTCACCGTGCCGGTGGCGGGCGCCGTCCACGACACCTCGGGCGTCGTCGACACGCCGGTGAGCGGCACGGCGGCGAGCTCGCCGTTCAGCTTCACGTCTCGCGGAGGCGTCACCAACGGCGCCACCGGGCCCGCCGCGGCCGCGTCCTCCAACAGCGCCACCGAGACGAAGCCCAGCTCGGAGCGCGCGAAGCTCGTCCCGCCGTCGGGGAGCGCCACCGTGTACTGCAGGTCGTACAGCGCGCCGGCCGAGACGAAGGGCGTCCACGTCGAGGGGAAGGGGTTGCCGTACTGGAAGGACAACGGCGTCAGCCCCGCGTCCGGGGGCAGCTCCACCACCGCGAGGTCCGGCGTGCCCCCGGTGTGCGTGGTGCGCCCGAAGGCGCCGGGGTGCGCATCGACGAGGAAGCGCGCGACGAAGGGCTGCGCGCCGGGGCCCACCAGCGCACCGTGCCGGGTGAACTCGGGCGCATTCAGCGTGAAGCGTCCGTCCTTGAGCGGCAGCGTGACGAAGTCGCCGGCCAGCGGCGTGGGCGTCCCAATCATCAGCGTGGTGGACGCCGGCAGCGCGCGCACCGCCGTCTTCACCAGCACCCCCGCGTCGCTGCGCTCACCGTGGAGCTGCAGCAACATGAGGTCGTCCCCGCGCGCCGCCTCGGGCACGCCCTCGCCCTCGAAGTCCAGCACGCCGCCGTCGAGCGTCGTGTCGCCCGCGTCCGGCGCGCCCGCCGCGAAGGGAGGGCTCTGTGTGCTGGTGGAGTAGTAGCCGATGCCCGCGTTCCAGCTGTGCACCTGCACCTCGTCCTCTTCGGTCCACGGCGAGAGGTTGGAGGCGTACAGCGCGAGGCCCTCGTTGCGGTCGGCCTGGAAGGTGTCGGGGCGTCCCAGGGAGTTGCTGCCCAGGTGCAGCACGCGCGCGTCGGTGTTCACCCGCACGTTGCCCAGCTGCAGCGTGTAGCGCGTCCCCTCGGGCAGGCCGATGACGTAGAAGGTGCCGTCGTCCGCGCCCACGCCGCCGTAGATGTCGAAGCCCCCGTCGTCCTCTTCGACGAAGAAGCTCAAGGTTCGGCCGGTGAGCTGCTGTGGCACCAGCACCAGGCCACCGTCGTTGACGAGGTAGCGGTCGACGAAGTCGCCGCGCACGTCGTTGGCGTCCGGCATCGGCGGGGGGCCCGAGTCCTCCATCATCATCGGGGAAGAGCAGCTACACCCTGCGGCCACCGACGCCAGCGCACACCACCAGAGGAAGACTCGCACGGCCGCGCAGCGTACCCCGTCAGGTGGGGGTCGACACGGCCTTGAGCATGTCCAGCGACTCGAGCGCCTTGCCCGCGCCCATCACCACCGCCGACAGTGGATCCTCCGCGAGGAAGACCGGCAGGCCCGTCTCTTCGCGCAAGAGCGTGTCGAGGTTCTTCAGCAGCCCGCCGCCGCCGGCCAGCACGATGCCGCGGTCCGCGATGTCGCCGGCCAGCTCGGGAGGCGTGCGCTCGAGCGTCATCTTCACCGCCTCGACGATGCCGTTGACCGGCTCGGCCAGCGCGTCGCGGATTTCATCGGACGTGACGGACAGCGTGCGCGGGACGCCGGCCACCAGGTCGCGGCCCTTGATCTCCATGTTCATCTGCTCGTCCGTCGGGTACGCGGTGCCGATGCCCATCTTGATGAGCTCGGCCGTGCGCTCGCCGATGAGCAGGTTGTACTTGCGCTTCACGTACTGAATGATCGCCTCGTCCAGCTTGTCGCCGCCGATGCGCACGGACTTCGAGTAGACGATGCCCGCCAGCGAGATGACGGCCACGTCGGTGGTGCCGCCGCCGATGTCGACGATCATGTTCCCCGACGGCTCCGTCACCGGCAGCCCCGCACCGATGGCCGCCGCCATTGGCTGCTCGATGAGGTGCACTTCGCGCGCGCCCGCGTTCTCCGCCGCCTCACGCACCGCGCGGCGCTCCACCTCGGTGATGCCCGACGGGATGCCGATGACGATGCGCGGCTTGACGTTGAACTTCCGCTGGTGCGCCTGCTGGATGAAGTACTTCAGCATCGCCGCGGTGATCTCGAAGTCCGCGATGACGCCGTCCTTCATCGGACGGATGGCGACGATGTTGCCGGGCGTGCGGCCCAGCATCTCCTTCGCTTCCTTCCCCACCGCCAGCACCTTCTTGCCGCCCCGCGCGTCCTGCTGCACCGCCACCACCGACGGCTCGTTGGACACGATGCCCATGCCGCGCACGTAGATGAGCGTGTTCGCCGTGCCGAGGTCGATGGCGAGATCGCGTGAGAAGAGCGTGTGCAACCAGTCGAACATGAGGCCCTCGATGGCTCGGTAGGAGCTGGACCCCCCGCCTGGAGTTCCAGTGACATCACAATACACGTGTGCGAACGCCGAGCCAAGGCACAAGCTCAGGCGAATCACGGGCTTGCCGGCACGATGACGGGCCGCGCGGGGGCTGATCCACGTGGGGCCGCGGCGAATAGGCCTCGCAGGGGTGCTCTGAGGACCCGATCAGCCGATGAGTCGGCGCCGCTGGGGGTGTCAGAGGACCCGATGAAGGGCTCCTCAGAGCACCCTGCAGCCGGGCACCTCAGAGCACCCGACGGGGGACTCCGGACAGCCCCAGTCGTATGGTCCGCGCTCGCGATGACGGCCCCTGACGACGAACACGACGAGCTCGACCCGATGGAAGAAGCCTGGCTCGACGGTGACGCCGAGGCGGTGGAGGCCGCTGCGCGCGCCGCGCTCGAGAGGGACACCGCCGACCCGCTTGCCCGCTGCTGGCTCGGCCTCGCCCAGTACCTCACCGACCAGGTGACGGCGGGGCAGGCGACGCTGCGCGAGGGCTTCGCGGCGCTGCGCGCGCTGCACGCAGCCGCGCCAGATGAGGACACACGGGACCAGCTCACCTCGACCATGCAGGCCTTCGCGTCGCACCTCATCGACGCGGCGGCGGAGCGCCCCACGCTGGCTCCCGGCGTGGCGGCCTTCATCCTCGAGGACCTGAAGCTCGAGCACGCCCCCGCGCTCCGGGTGCAGGCGGAGCACCAGGCGGGACCCGGAGGAGACGTGGTGGGCGCGACGATGGTGCTCAAGCGCGCTCTGGCCCTCGACGCAAACGACGCCGAGACGCACTACCTCCTCGCGCGGCTGCTGGCGCGGCTGGGGAAGAGGACTCCGGCCCTCAAGCACCTCGGCAGGGCCATCGAGCACGGCGCCGGCCTCGCCGCAGTGCGGGAACTCGCCCGCTTCGAGCCCGACTTCGACGGCCTCGAGGACGACCCGGAGTTCGCCGCCCTCGTGGACGTGCTGCCGGACGATCCGCTGCTCCGTCCCCTCTACGAAGCGCTGGATCGCGGCGACTTCGCGCCCGTGCTCGCGCTGGCCGCCTCGCTGGCGGATCGAGCGGGGCAACCCCTCGACGTGCTGTACCCCTGGCGCGACGCGCTGGAGCTGAGCCTCGACTCCGGCGCCGGCGACGAAGCCGAGCTGGTGAAGGAGCTCGAGAAAGTCCAGGCCCGCATCGACGAGCTGGAAGACCAGCACGCAGTCAGCGCGGCGTACGCGCGCTTCTGTGGGGACGCCTGAAGGCCACCATGCGCGTCCACCTCGTCGACGGCACCTACGAGCTCTTCCGGGCGCACTTCTCGAAGCGCCCACCGCACACCTCCCCGAGAGGGAAGGACCTCAAGGCCACGGTGGGAGTCGTGTCGTCGTTGCTCAACCTGCTGGCCGACCCTCAGGAGAAGGTGACGCACCTCGCGGTGGCCTTCGACAACCCCATCGTCTCCTTCCGCAACCGGCTCTTCGACGGGTACAAGACCGACGCGGGCGTGCCTCCCGAATTGCGCGCGCAGTTCGACGACGTGGAAGCAGCCGTCGCTGCGCTGGGCGTGGTGGTGTGGCGCTGCGTCGACTTCGAGGCCGACGACGCGCTCGCCACGGCCGCGGTGCGCTTCGCGAAGGACGCGCGCGTCGAGCAGGTGCGCATCCTCACGCCGGACAAGGACCTGGGGCAGGTGCTGTCCGGCGAGCGCGTCGTGCAGGTCGACCGGGTGCGCCAGAAGCTCATCACCGAGGCTTCGCATCGCGAGGACAAGCACCTCGCGCCCCAGTCCGTCCCCGACTTCCTCGCGCTGGTGGGCGACACGGCCGACGGCATTCCGGGGCTGGAGGGCTGGGGCGAGAAGTCCACCGCCGAGGTGCTCTCCGTGTACCCCCACCTGGAGGACATCCCGGAGCGCGTGTCCGACTGGAAGGTGAAGCCGCGCGGCGCAGAGAAGCTGGCCGCGTCACTCAACCGCGAGCGTGAGGCGGCGAAGCTGTACCGCACCCTGGCCACGCTGCGGCTCGACGTGCCGCTGGCGGAGTCGCTGGAGGCGCTGGAGTGGCTGGGCGCCCCGCACAAGCGCTACCTCGCCTGGTGCGACGCCGTGGGCAGCGAGACGATGAAGGCGCGCCCCACGCGCTGGTGGGAGGATTGAAGGGCATGGACGCGCAGGCCTTCGAGCGGCAGGTGGCGCCTCACCGCGCGGCGCTCCGCGGCTACTGCTACCGGCTGCTGGGCGCCCTGGCGGACGCGGAGGACGCGGTGCAGGACACGCTGGTCCGCGCGTGGAAGGCCATCGACTCCTTCGAGGGGCGCTCGTCCTTGAAGACGTGGCTCTTCCAGATTGCGTCGCGGGTGTGCTTCGACGCGCTGGCCAGCCGCCCGCGGCGCGCCCTGAGTCTGGGAGAAGGCACGCCCTTCCGACCCGAGGACCCCATCACCGTCGACGAGCAACTGCAGCACCTCGAGCCTGCCCCCGACGCGTGGCTGGAGCCGGACGTGGGCCCCGAGGCGCGCATCGAGCGCAAGCAGAGCATCGGCCTGGCCTTCCTGGTGGCGCTGCAGGACTTGCCCGCGCAGCAGCGGGCAGTGCTGGTGCTGCGCGAGGTGCTGGGCCTGTCCGCCGCCGAGGCCGCGGAGGTCCTCGACACCACCGTGGCGGGCGTCAACAGCGCGCTGCAACGCGCCCGCGCCTCGCTGGACGAGAAGCCGCAGGCGCTGCGGGTGGTGACCGAGGGCACGGAACAGGAGCTCCTGTCTCGCTATCTGCGCGCCTGGGAGGCGTCGGACGTGCAGCAGTTGGTGGCCACGCTGAAGGACGACGTCACCCTCACGATGCCGCCCATGGCCCAGTGGTACCGCGGGGCCCGCGACGTGATGCGGGTGCTGTCGCAGCCCTTCATCCTGGCTCCGAAGGACGACGCCGCGCGTTTCAAGGCGCTGCCCACCCGAGCGGCCGGGCTGCCGGCGGCGGCGGTGTACCGGCGCGCGGGGCCCGGGCAGCCGTACCTGCCAGACAGCATTCACGTGCTGCAGGTGTCCGGAGACCGCGTCGGCCTCGTCGTGGCGTGGCTGGTGCCCACGTTGCCCGCGCGCTTTGGGCTGCCCGCGGTGCTGTGAGCGGGTGCTGAGGTACGCGCGGCGGGCATGACGGGCGCGGGCGCGACGGTCTGTCGTGGAGAGAACGTCGCAGCCGAGCCGCGGCGGGCATGACGGGCGCGGCCCCGACCGTCCTCGTGGAGAAAACGTCGCAGCGAACCGCGGCGGGATGACGGGCGCGGGCGCGACGGTTTGTCGTGGAGAGAACGTCGCAGCCGAGCTGCGGCGGGCATGACGGGCGCGGCCCCGACCGTCCTTCGTGGAGAGAACGTCGCAGCCGAACCGCGGCGGGATGACGGGCGCGGGCGCGACGGTCTGTCGTGGAGAGAACGTCGCAGCCGAGCCGCGGCGGGCATGACGGGCGCGGGCGCTACGGTCCTTCGTGGAAAGAACGTCGCAACCGAGCTGCGGCGGGCATGACGAGCGCGCGCGCGACGGGCTGCCATGGAGAGAACGTCGTAGCTGAACTGCGGCGGCCAGGACGCGCGCGGGAGCGACGGTAAGTCGTGGAGAGAACGTCGCAGCTGAACCGCGGCGGCCACGGACGCGCTGCGTGTCGAGCGGCCTGGAATGGGGGTGGTGGCGGCAGGGCGAGGTGCGCGCGCAGAGCGCCGGGCTGGGTGTCCGTCCGGTGCCCGGTGGCGCCCGAGTCGCCCGTGGGCGGCTGCTCGACGTCGACGGCTCCCGCGGCGGGAGGCCGCACGCCCAACCAGCTCTTCGTCTCCCTCGACACCTTCTGACGGCTGAGTTCGTCGTCCGTGCCCGCCGGCGGTCGCCGCGCCGGGTGGCGCCCTCGCGCCCGCCCCACGTGGCGTTGAAGCTGGCCGCCGCGATGCCCGGGATGCTGCGCGCGAGTCGCTCGCAGGAACGCCTGTCGAGGCTCCGTTCGTCTCCATGACGTCGGACTTTCTTTCCGAGCGCTGCCAGCCCGGGCGACCGGCCGATGCGGAGCCTCGGAGTGTCCGCCCTTCGGCGAAATCAGCCGCGGGACGCTAGACTGACGTTCGGTGCTCCTCACTCGCCGTCACGCGCTCCTCGGCGCCGCTGCGCTCCCCTGGGTCGGCTGCACGCGTACCGCCCCGCCGGCGCCGGGTGCGCGAGAAGTGGCGCTCGTCATCCCGTCGCAGCCCACGCGGGACGGCGCGGGCGTCAGCCTCAACCGCGCGCTGGGGCACCGCGCGTTGTCGGTGCTCGACCCCTTCCTCCTCCTCGACGAGTTCCACTCGGACAACCCCGCCGACTACCTCGCTGGCTTTCCCGAGCACCCGCACCGCGGCTTCGAGACGGTGACGTACATGATTCACGGCGCCATGGAGCACCGCGACAGCGTGGGCAACCAGGGGCGCCTGGGGCCGGGCAGCGCGCAGTGGATGACGGCCGGGCGCGGCATCATCCACTCCGAGATGCCGAAGCAGGAGCGCGGGCTGATGTGGGGCTTCCAGCTCTGGGTCAACCTGCCGCGCGCGAAGAAGTGGAGCGCGCCGCGCTATCAGGACATCGCGCCGGGCAGCATCCCCGAGGTCGACGTCGAGGGCGCCCGCGTGCGCGTCGTCGCGGGGAACGCCTTCGGGCGAACGGGCCCGGTCACCGGCATCGACGTGGAGCCGCTCTTCCTCGACCTCTCCATCCCGAAGGGCACCACGCTGCGCCAGCCGCTGCCCAGGCAGCACACCGCCTTCGCCTTCGTCACCGAGGGCACCGTGCGCCTCGGCCCGTCGAGGCGTGAGGTGCCCAGAGGCAACCTCGCCACCCTCCAGAGCGGCGACACCTTCGAGGCGCACGGCGAAGGCCAGGGCGGACGCGTCTTGCTCTTCGCGGGCAAGCCGCTGGGTGAGCCCATCGCCCGCGCGGGGCCTTTCGTCATGAACACCGAGGATGAGCTGCGGCAGGCCTTCGACGACTACCGCAACGGCACCCTCCTCACGGCGCCTACAGGTGGGTGACGACTTCGGCGCACATTCGCCCCCATGAAAAGAGTTCACGGCTGGCCTTGCGCACCGCAGGGCCATCGCAGTGGCCGAGGGGCGGAAGCGCCTGATCCACCAAGAACTTGCGCGCGAGTCCGAGGGGCGTGACCCTTGCAAAACGCGGGGTTCCTATGCGCACCACTTCGTCTCGACTCGTCCTCGTCGCGGCAGTCACCACGGCCCTTGTTGCCAGCGCCCAGGCGTCGTTGCCGGGCTACGGCAAGTCGGTCCGGCCCCGTGTTCTCGTCATCGTCGACACGTCGCGGTCGATGGGCGAATCGCCAGACGGGACGAGCGAAGCGCTGTTGACCGATCCCGGCGGTGACTACGACCCCGAGTCGAACCCCAACATGTCGTGCGTCAACAAGTTCTGCTCGGCCAAGAAGGTCGTCTACCTGACCCTGCCGAACTTCACCGACCGCGCGTCCATCGGCCTGGCGACCTACTACCAGTACGTGCTGCGCGAGGAGACCGCGAGCACGGCGGCGACGACGTGCGTGTACGACGTGCTGCTGCCCGACGGCTTGACCCGGACGTTCACCTCCACGAGCGACTACACGGGCTCTGGCGGCACGACTGGCGGGACGGCCGCCAACGTGGTGCCGGACTGGATGAACGCGAGCTGCACCAGCTCCGGCGCTTGCTGCAATACCGGCTCGGGGGCGATTGGTACGCGTCACCGGTATACGGCGATTGGTACGCGTCACCGGTATACGGTGACGAAGACCACCGCGACGCCGTCGGGCGTCGCAACCTACGACTGCCGGGTGTACTCGCCAGTCTCGACGCCCAAGACCTACATGACCGCGGCCACGAGGCCCTCCGGCTGTGCCCTCAACACCGTCTACGAGCTCACGGGCGGGAGTGTGGTGGTGGGCGACGGCACCGGCCCGGACATTTTGCAGGTCTTCACTTCCGCTCCGACCTGCGCGGCTCGCGTGGACCACACCGGAACGACGCCCGCAGGTGGCCCGACCACCACGTATCCGACGAGCGGCACCTGGCGTAACCTCCCTTGGGGTGGCGCGTCCTGCACCAGCGAGACGCCCTGCAACCTCTACTCGGTGAGCAATGTTCCGCAGACCGCCGGTAGCCGCTATTGGTTTGGCTTCTTCGACCCGGCGACCACCAGCCACAACACCACCTTCACCCAGACGGGTCTGGGCTACGACTTCAGCTCGCCCAAGACGGTCACCGGCTCGGCTACGACGACGCTGACGGGCACCCTCACCAACCAGACGACCTGCCCGACGCCCGCGACGCCGGTGACTTCGGGGAACATCGGTGCCTGGGGCTTCAGCGTGAACGTCACCCCTGGAGCCAACCCCGGCGGAGGCCTCACGAACAACCCGGCCACGCCCTCCATCCACCAGACTCCCAGCGGCTCGTGGACGGGCGGCACCTTCAACTGCACCGCCGGGTGGCCCTGCGAAGTGACCTTTGTGAGCCAGGTGCCTGGCGCGTGGAACAAACGGGGCACAGTCTACGAGACCGTGGTGCCCGCCGGCTTCACGTACTCGAGCTACCGGTTCAACGCGATGAGCGACCAGAACTATCAGACGACGAAGCCCGGCGGAAGCTGCGCGGGCACCTACGTGAACACGGACAACACGGCGCCCCAGGGCTCGTGGCGTGGCACCGCGCTCACGGGCTGCAGCAACACCAACGGCTACCGCTGCACGCTGACCTGGGATGGCAACAATGGCGCGACCGCCAGCGTGCGCTGCCCCAGCCAGACCACCTGGAACAACGGCGCGTCGCCTCCCACCGCGACCTGCGCCGCGAGCGGCGGAGCGTACACGCTCAGCAGCACCAACACCATGAACCTGATCACCCGCAACATCCCGGGGACCAGCGGCTCCTGCGCCGCCGCGGGGACCAGCATTCCCGATTCGAGCACGGCGTCCTCCCAGGGCTACTCGGGCTGCGGCGGCTACCCCTGCACGCTGGTGACCTTCAACTCCGGCGCGTCCGGAAACCAGCAGACCTGGGCGACGTCTTCGCCCGGCTCCACCTGGGCCGCCACCGGGGTGACCCGCAACGCCGGCTCGCCGGTGGGCTACGGGACCAAGGCGCGTCAGGCGCTCGTCACCACCTGCGCGCCTCCTCCCGTTTCTCCCTCGACCCCGCTCGGCCCGCAGCCGACGGGTGAGAACAACTGCCTGACGCTGGAAGGGAACCCAACGGCGCCCTGCTACCAGTGCCAGTACCAGCCCCTCGAGTACGAGTATCGCCGGACGCACTGTGAGTACTACGCGACCTCGAAGGTGTGGACGGCGCCCAACACCATCCCGGTCTGCAACTACGCGCGCAAGCGCTACCAACTGCAGTACCAGCTGCTCAACTGCAACTACTCGATGCCGATTCGCCGGTACGAGTTCAACCAGCCCACCGAATACTACTGCCGCTACTATGCCATCGGCACCGAGCTCGGCCGGCAGGGTTACAATTTCACCTACAGCTACGCGACCAAGGGCGGCGAGCTCTGGGGTGAGTGGCGTAAGGCTTTGACCGGCCCGCTGTACAGCAACAGCGACACAGACACGACCTACCAGAGCAACGCCACCTTCAGAGCGGACTGCCCCGCGACCATCAGCGACTGCACGGGTACCATTTCCGGCTCGGTCTGCAAGCTGAGGAAGGGGCGCGCGTACGACGGCGCCGGGCAGTACGGCACGGGCCGGTGGCAGTTCAACCGGGACCAGCGCACGTTCAGCAGCGGTCAGCTTCAGCCCCCCAACCGGGAGTGCCCGTCGGAGGACATGCCTGGCGGCACCGGTTCGCTCGCGACCTGGGACGCGCCGCAGAGCAACGCGGTGATCGACGCCAACAAGTCCTACGCCATCGAGCCGACGGGTTCCCTCGCGCAGGTCAGCCACAAGCTGGTGTCGGACTACTACGACCCCAGTCGGGAGAACCTGATCTCCGACCTGAAGGGTGTCGCCCCGAAGTACCCGACGTCCTCCACCCTCGACTGGAGCAAGACCAACAGCTACCGCACGTCGGGCTGGGGCGCCGAGGGCGGCAATGCCAGCACCCTTCCCACCCCGAGCCAGGTCTTCATCCCCGTGCCGCATGACGCTCCCGCGAACCCGTCCGGGGAGGCGGCGGCCCTGCGGGACGCGATGCGGAAATGCGAGCTGCCTGGTCCCGGCAACGTCTCTCCACTCAGCGGCACCAACTACACCCCCCACGGCATCTGCATGGTGAGCGAAGCGGACCGCGCTGCGCCGGGGTGGACGCCGGCCATGGACTTCACGCCCCTGTACGGCTCGCTCACCAACGCCGCCAAGTACATGGCCGACGAGTTCGACAACGACACGGCGTACCGCTGCCGCGACTACTACCTGGTGCTCGCGACCGACGGTAAGGAGAACACTCCGGCGAACTACACGGACGCGGACCTGGTGGACAAGGTCACGAGCTTCCGGTCGCTCACCACGCCAAACGGACGCACGATGGACTTGCGGACCTTCGTCATCGGCTTCGGTTCGGGCGCGGCAGGCTCTCCCTCGCTCGACCTGATGGCGACGGCGGGCACCGGCGCGGCGGGCGCGTTCTCGGCGACGGACATCACCTCGTTGCAGACGGCCCTCAACGCGGTGTTCAGCAAGATCACAGAAGGCATCTACAGCCGCTCGAAGCCCGCCATCGCCACCAACGGTACGCGCATCTACGCGGCGCAGTTCCAGACGCTCGGCGGCTCGCCCGAGTGGAGCGGTGAGCTCACCGCCTTCCGCGTCCAGAACGACGGCACGCTGGCCATCGCCTGGGAGCACTCGAAGAAGGTCAACACCCAGACCGACGGGTCGCGCTACTTCAAGGCGGTGATTGGCGGCACGGTGTCCAACTTCGATACGGGCAACAGCACCCTCGTCGATCGCCTCGACGACGACTGGAGCTACCCGAACCGCTGCCCGAACACCGGCTGCTGGGATACGCGCGACATCATCCGCATGGTGCGCAACCCGAACCTGAACTGCGGCTCCACGCCGTGCACCAACGGAGAGCCCTTCCGCGCCTCGTCCGCGCAGCGCCTGTCGCGCGTGGGCTCCATCAACCACTCCAACCCCATCATCGTCGGGCCCTCGCCCTTCCAGCTGGACTGGGGTGGCTCGACGCCCGCCGAGCGCACCGCGTTCTCCACCTTCCTCGACTCCACCAAGACGCGGCAGCCGCGCGTGCTGTACGGGTCCAACGACGGCGTGATGCGCGCGGTGGTGGAAGACCCGCAGAACACCAACCCGGCGTGCTCTCCGAACGAGACCGACACCAACTGCGAGAACGGCCGTGAGGCCTGGGGCTTCGTGCCCGAGCCCGTCATGGACAAGCTGTACGAGCAGATGACCGGCGGCTTCCTGTATACGGTCGACGGACAGATCAGCGTGGGCGACATCTGTAACGCGTCCTCTGGTGACGCGTCGGACTGCACCGCGAGCGACTGGAAGACGATCGCGATCCAGTCCTTCCGCGACGGAGCGCGGTCGCTCTTCGCGGTCGACGTGACGAACCCGTCGTCGCCGCAGTACATGTGGACGTTCAACGGTTCCGACATGGGCTGGTCCTACGCGGCGCCGGCGATCGGCCGCGTGAAGACGGGCGGGCAGGATCGCTTCGTCGCGGTGGCCCCGTGCGGGAAGCGGACGACGACCGACGGCGACACGCTGTCGGACTGGGAAGACGGCCGCTGCGTGTATGTGATTGGCGCGAACAGCGGCAACTCGATCGCCAAGTACCAGCGCTTCAACAAGGGCTCGGGCGGTGGCGACGAGGACTGGGAAGGCAACGTAATGCCTGAGTTCCCCACCCGCCCGGCGATCCACCGCATCTTCAACAGCCCGTACCTCTTCAGCGCGGTGATTCCCGGCTCCAACGGCGCGCTCTACGTGATGCGCTTCACCAAGGGGAAGAGCGATGACGATCCGCAGGAGGACACCAAGAAGTGGAAGCCGGAGGAGTTCTGGGACCCGTCGGACGATCGCAACAGCTTCGTCTCGGGTACGAGCGACACGATGATCATCCGCACCGTGGTGGTGGACCCCAGCGGGACGCCGCTGCCTGACGGGGGCGTGCTGCCGGCCTACAAGCAGGTGAACGCCTCCACCGACGGCTTCGACAACGACAACGACGGCGAGACCGACGAGTCCAACGAGGACGACCTGGCGCTCCCCAACCAGGGCGTGCACCCCATCTACAACCGGCCCAAGGTGGCGTCGGTGATGGACGCCACCGGGCGCCTGCCGGACTACTACTTCGGCACCGGCAACACGTTCGACCCCGCCAACCCGCACCAGCCGAACAGCTACAGCTTCAAGTGGAACTACTTCGTGGGCGTCCACGACGCCAACGAGCGAAGGCACGGCTCGAAGAACGGCGGTGAGTCGCTGTTCATGAACTACTTCCTGGACGCAGAGGAGCAGGTGGTGAGCGAGCCGGCCCTGGTGAACGGCGCGGTCATCGTGGCCACCTACACGCCGCCGTCGGGAGACCCCTGTGACGGCTACGGCGACACCACGCTGTACTGCTTCGATCCCCGCAACGGGAACCTGGTGAACTGTCTCGTCTACGGCGTCGGCTCTCCGTACGCCGGGTCCAACACCTCGGTGCTGAAGATGGGCGGGGTCGGCATCCCGTCCGACCTGGTCGTCATCAACAACAGCCTCTTCTTCAACACCTCGAACTCGGGCGTGCAGTCGCAGCAGATCAAGCAGATCCAGCCAGGCGGCGACGTCCGTTCCTTCCGGAGGATTCGTTGAGAAAACCGCGCGGCTTCACCCTGCTGGAGATGATGATCGTCGTGGCGATCATCGGGATTCTCGGGTCCCTGTCCGTCTTCGCCCTGAGCTCCATTCTCCAGCAGGGGCGGGTCAACGGCGCGTCGGCCCGGCTGACGCAGTTGCTGCGTGACGCCCGCGCCCGCTCCGTGACCCAGCGATGCCCCCACTTCGTGCAGATCAACGCGCGCCAGTACGCACCAGCGGCGCCCCCGGCGGGGCTGCCGCGACGTGCGATGTCGGCGAGCCTGATTCGCAAGGGCAATTGCAACCTGCCGGCGAGTCAGAACTTCTATGAGGAGGGCACGTCGCTGGCGGATCGCGACAAGGTGCTGCTCGAGGTGGAGCTTGCGGATCTCTCCACGCCCAACGCGGTGACCGTCTACCTCCCCGTGCCCAACACCATCGTCGCGGGGGCCGAGCTGACGAAGGCGATCGCCGTCGGCTTCGACGCCAACGGGCGCCGCACGTACGCTGAGGATCTGGATGGTGATGGCACGTTCACCTTCAAGGTTGACTACGACGCTGACGATCTGGTCCTCGACTTTCGCGGGAGCAAAGGCGTGGACACCGAAGCGCACTCCCGGCTGGGAATCACCGCCCAGACCGGCTTGCCGATCGTGGAATGAAGAGCGGACCCATGACCAAGCGACTCAAGAGACGGCTGCGCGGGGTGACGCTGCTCGAGCTGCTCACCGCCAGCGCGATCCTGGTGGTGGGGCTGGTGGGGATCATCGAGCTGCTCATTCGCTCGGCGGACACCAACCGGCAGGGCGCGCAGGTGCTCAGCGCGACGGCCCTGGCCAACTCGACCCTGGCGGACCTCAGCGGCCTGGGCTTCAACGCCCTCGACGCCGGGACGTTCACCCAGACCAAGACCGACTCGGTGGGGCGGACCTTCGACGAAACGGTGACCATCGTCGACGCGTCGGACGGTGGGTACCCAGCGTACGCCATCACGGTGCAGGTCGACTGGAAGGACGTGCGCGGGCAACCGCACACCAACTTCGCGTCGACCATCGTGTCGCAGGTGCCGGCGCTCGACGGAGGGCCATGAGATGCGGCGCGCCCGAGGCATGACCCTCATCGAGATGATGATCGTGGTCGCGCTGACCTCCATCATCATGATGGCGGCCGTCGCCACCTTCTCGCTCATGCTGAATCAGCGCCGGAGGGCCGAGCGGATCCTCGAGGTGAACAACGCCATCACCATCGCGACGAGCCGCCTGCAGTTCGACCTGGCCAACGCGGGCTTCCGCTTCCCGGCCGCCGCGTTCGCCGTGCGCATCATCAACAACGTCGACACCTCGACGGCGCTCAAGTCCAGCGTGGGGGACATCACCACCACGCAGAACTGCGGTGCGACGTCCTTCGGGCTGGTGCCAGGGACGGATGTCATCGAGATTTCGATCGGCGACGAGCTGGCGACGAGCGTGCCGACGTCGTTCCCCACGACGAGCGGCAACACCTTCGGCTTCTACGTGTCTTCGTGGAACCTGATTCCTCCGGCCATCGACCAGGTGGTCATGGTCACCAACCCGGCGGGCGACGCGTGCATCGGCCGGGTCACCAACTTCGCGGGTGGCACCGTCACCGCCGACTACCTCTCTCCCGACTTCGCGGGGGTGGACCCGTCGCCGTCGACGACGTACCCCAACTGTCCCGGGGTGCTGATGAACGCGTACCGCCTGGGGCGGCGCGTCCGGTACATGGTGTGCCAGGACCCGGCGAACGCCAACCGCTCTCCCGGCCTGTACGTGCAGAACGCCGGGCCTGATGGTCGCTTCACGGGTATGCCCGAGCTGGCGCAGGACGGCGTGGAGGACTTCCAACTGGCCCCGCGGCTCCTGAACGTCGGGTCCACCATAAGCGGGACTGGCTGCACCACCATCGGAGGCACGTCCTACTGTGTTTGTGATGACACCACGGGGCCGTGCAGTGGCGTCGATGGCAACGGAAACGCTGCGGACTCTGAGTCGACGGTCATCAACGCGGGCTCGCACGAGCAGTGGGTACGCGGCCTGCGCTTCGGCATCACCGCCCGCGGCCTGAGACCGACGGACCCCACCAGCAAGGCGTACCGGCGCCCGGCCTTGTTCGACCACCCCGCAGCCACGGCCGCGGAAGGTGACGGTTTCTCCCGTCTGACGGAGACCCGCTTCGTCACCTTCGACAACCTCACCACGGTGAAGCCATGAGCCCCATGAGAAGTCAGCGCACGAAGGCGGGGATCGCTCAGCGAGGCGTCGTTCTCCTGGCCGTCCTCGTGATGCTGCTGGTGCTGAGCGTGCTGGTCACCACCCTGTACATCGAGGCCAGCCAGTCGCGCTCGCTCAGCATGGGCGCGATGAACCAGCAGATCGCGATGATGAACGCCGACCGTGGGCTGCAGGAGGGTATTCGGAGGATCCGCTCGGGCGAAATCACCCCCAGCAACATCGTGGGTACGTGCAACGCCACCGACATCCGCACGGGCTGCCCCACCGGCACCTTCCTCGACATGGGGTACGTCGACAACGGCAAGGTGAACCCGGACGGCGGGACCTACTGGGGCGTCGAGGAGGGGGCGGGCCTGCAGTACGACTACGTCATCTACCGCAGCGGCGTGGAAGGCAACCCGGTCAACCGCTACACCATTCGTTCGACGGGCTACGCGGCGCTGGACGCCAACTCGAACATGTTCACCACCGTGGTGTTGGAAGCGGAGATCGAGATTCAGCTCTCAGGCTTCCGCTGCGTCGACGCCTACGACTGCACGGGCGGCCGGTAGCTTCGGCCCGTCGACTTCACTTAGTAGCTGTGGATGGCGCCCTTTCCGGGAGGCTCGAGCCCTACGTCGAGCACCAGCTCGTACTCGCGGTCTCCCGGCACGTCGAAGGGTGGCCTGGTCAGGGTGGCCTTCTTGCCCCGGTACGCGGCCACGAAGCAGTTCTCGGCGTCGGTGGTGGGCCCGGCGTCCAGCGCGCCGACCTGGGTGATGTCCTTGATGCGCGCGCTCGTCACCTCGAAGCTGTTGTGCCCCGTCTTCAGGCCGATGATGAGCTCCACCTGGGCCGGCGGCGCCAACATCGGTGCACACAGGCGCAGGGCGTCTCCCCGGGCGTCAGCCAGCACCGACTGCTGCGCGAGGTCGATGATGGCGGCGTCGGACACGCCACCGGGCGTCGGCCCGACGGGCCTTTCCCGCAGCTTGAGGGCGACGAAGACGACGACGGCGAGGGCAATCGCGACGAGGGCGACGTTGCGGCCTTTCAGCATGCGCGAATGCTAGCACCGCGGGCCGCGCTCGCACGGAAGCCGACGGCGGTCACCGCACCACGCGCACCCGCTGGTCGATGCGCCCGAAGAGGCTGCTGCCGTCCGGAAGGTGCATCTCCATCTCCACGCGGTCCCCGTCCTTCAAGAAGGGCGTCTTCGGGGCACCCTCCTCGATGGTCTCAATCATCCGCTGCTCGGCGAGGCAGCTGATGCCGCGCGCGCGATCCGCGTTGGACACGGTGCCCGAGCCCAGGATGGTGCCGGCCACGTAGCTGCGCGTTTTCGCCAGGTGCTGCACGAGGTCGAAGAAGCTGAAGTGCATTTCCGGGCCGGCGTGCGTGTCGCCCACCAGCTTCCCGTTGAGCCAGGTCTTCAGGGTGAGGTGCACCCGGCCATCCCTCCACGCGTCGCCCAGCTCGTCCGGCGTGCAAGCCACCGGCGAGAAGGCCGTCGCCGGCTTGGACTGGAAGAAGCCGAAGCCCTTGGCCAACTCGTCGGGGATGAGGTTGCGCAGGCTGACGTCGTTGGCCAGCAGCACCAGCCGCACGTACTTCCCTGCCTCGGCCTTCGTGGCGCCCATGGGCACGTCGCCCAGGATGACGGCCACCTCCGACTCGAAGTCGCAGCCCCACGCCTCGTCGCGGATGACGATGTCGGCGGTGGGCGCCAGCAGGTCCCCGGAGCCGCCCTGGTACACCAGCGGGTCGGTCTCCAGGCCGGGAGGCGGCGCGGCCTTGCGGGCCTTCCGCACCAGGAGGATGTGGTTGATGTACGCGCTGCCGTCGACCCACTCGTACGCGCGGGGCAGGGGCGCGGCGAAGCGCTTCACGTCGTACGGCTCCGACGCCACCTGGCCGGCCTCGAGGTCCTTCGCGCGCGCCCGCAGCCGGGGCTCGAGGCGCTCCCAGTCGTCCAGCGCGGCCTGCAGCGTGGGCGCCACGTCGTCGGCCCTCGCGAAGGCCGAGAGGTCCCGCTTCACCACCACCAGCGCTCCGTCGCGCGTGCCCGTCTTCAGCGTCGCCAGCTTCATGAGGCGCTTCCACCCGCCACGGCGCGGGAAGTCAAGCCAGCAACTCGATCCACCCGGCGGCTGAGCTACACTCGACGGTCCATGAGTGAGGCGGTGGGCCGGTCGCCAATCCATCGGATTATCGCGACCTTCTCGAGGGCCGTGGAGGCGCTCCAGCTGGGCGTGCCTCCCCTCTTCGTCGAGCGCTGGGGCATCGCCGTGCACCAGTGCCTGTCCTCGCGGGCCCGGGAATTCCACACCCACCAGCACGTGCTGGAGCTGGTGGAGGGCGCGGATCCTCTCGAGACGCTGGGCGCGCTGTACCACGACACCGTCTACGTGCAGGTCGACCTCGGCGTGCCGGAGCACTTTGCCTCGCTGCTGCAGCCGCTCATCCGGAAGGAAGAGGCGGGCTGGCGCATCCTCCCGCACGCGGGGAAGGACCCGGCGGCCTCGGAGGTGCTGGCCGTCTTCGGCCGCAAGGCGAACGAGGTGCTGACGCCCTTCACCGGCCTCAACGAGCTGGCCAGCGCGCTGGTGGCCATCAAGGAGCTGGAAGGCGTGCTGTCGCGCAACCAGCTCCTCGCCGTCGCGGCGTGCATCGAGGGCACCATTCCCTTCCGCGAGGACAGGGCCTTCGACACGCTGGCCGAGCGGCTGCGCGGGCTGGGCGTGCCCGAGGCCGAGGCGGCCGACATGGTGCGCCGCGCGGTGCGCCTGTCCAACAACGACGTGGGCAACTTCGCGGACGCGGACCCGGCGCGCTTCCTCGACAACACGTGGAAGTTGCTGCCCGAGACGAACCCGGCGCTGCACACCGCTTCGGCCTACAGCGTGCGCGAGTACCGGGTGGCGCTGATGAAGATGGAGGGCT
The DNA here is from genome assembly GCA_040752975.1 of Myxococcota bacterium. Classification (GTDB taxonomy): domain Bacteria; phylum Myxococcota; class Myxococcia; order Myxococcales; family Myxococcaceae; genus JADLDB01. The sequence continues at coordinate 66,568 of JBFMHF010000003.1, read as the reverse complement.
TCCTCGCCCAGCTCCCGCCCGAGCGCGTCTTCCGCCAATGGGGAGGCGAGCCGCCGAAGGCGGCCTTCGAGGCGCGGCGGGAGGCGGCACGGCGGAACATGGCGCTGGGGGTGCGGTACCTGCGCTGCAAGCTGTACAGCACCGCGATGGTGGAGGCGCTGACGGCCGAGTCGGGCGGCGACGTGCCGCTGGACTACTTCATGGGCGGCCTGCCGGAGCCGGGCGGGCCGGTGATGAAGCGCGTCGAGCAATACCTCCCCCAGCCCAGGCCCGCGCGGGACGTGGACATGGGGCTGCTGCAGCTGCTCAAGGGCGGCCGGGCCACGCCGTCGTCCTTCGACATCAGCCCCTCGCCGCTGGCCACCTTCCTCTACCTGGCGCAGGGAGAGGCGTCGGTGATGGCGGGCGTGGAGGTGGCGCAGTCCTGGTGGGCAGGCAAGGTGACGGGTCGCGAATTCCTCTCGAGCCAGCCGCGGGACAGCGTGGTGGGCCTGGCCGAAGCCGCGACGCACATCGCCGACACGCGCGCCGAGGCGCTGCGCGAGCTGGTGAAGCTGCTCAAGTAGCCGGCGGCCGACGGGCAACCGCGAGCCGCCGAGTCCCACGCGGGTGGGTGCGTCTGCGTCGCGTCGTCATTGGCGCAGGCTCAACTGCGGCGCGCAGGAAGAGCGCTGCGCGGAGTTCCGGTCGGCGCGGGCACCTTCTCCTTCACGAGGATGCGGTGCCCCAGCGTGGCTGCGTCGCCCAGCCCCGAGTCACCGCCTGCGGGATGGCGAGTCGGCTCCACCGTCCGGGCAGCAAGGAAGGCGTGCGGGCGCGGCGAAGGGCCGCTAGGAGGGCGGGGTGGCCGCTCCTTCCCGTCGTCGTCGCGTCCTCGTCAGGGTTGGGCTGGTGCTGGTGGGCGGACTGCTCCTCTTCGCCGCGGCGGCGCTGGTGGACGGCTGGGAGGCCTTCGGGCAGACGGCGAAGGGCGACTTCCGCGCGCGCGTCGAGGCGTCCCCGCAGTGGCAGGACGGTCACTTCGAGAACCCCCAGCCGCTCGTCAACGACACCTGGGGCATGGTGAAGGGCGCCTGGAGGATGAGCGCCGACACCACGCCGAAGACGGAGGTGCCTTTCGAGCCGGTGCCGAAAGAGCGCTTCGACACGCCGCCCGCGTCGGGGCTGCGCGTCACCTGGCTGGGCCACGCCACCACGCTGGTGGAGGTCGACGGCCAGCGCGTGCTGTTCGACCCGGTGTGGAGCGAGCGCGCGTCTCCCTTGTCCTGGCTGGGGCCGCGGCGCTGGTACCGCCCCCCGCTGGCGCTGGACGACGTGCCGCGCCTCGACGCCGTCGTCATCTCCCACGACCACTACGACCACCTCGACCTGCCCACGGTGCGTGCGCTGAATGCGCGCGGCGTCACCTTCTTCGTGCCGCTGGGCGTGGGCGCGCACCTCCGCTCCTGGGGTGTGGACGCGGCGCGGGTGGTGGAGCTCGACTGGTGGGAATCGAAGCAGGTGGGCTCGCTCGAGGTGGTGTGCACGCCGTCGCGCCACGCCTCGGGGCGTTTCCTCTTCGACTTCGGGCAGCAACTGTGGAGCGGCTGGGCGCTCAAGGGGCCCACGCACCGCGTGTATTACTCGGGTGACACGGGCCTCTTCCCCGGGATGAAGGACATCGGTGAGAGGTTGGGCCCGTTCGACGTCACTCTCATCGAGGTGGGGCAGTACCACTCGGCCTGGCCCGACTGGCACATCGGCCCGGAGCAGGCGGTGACGGCGCACCAGTGGGTGCAGGGCAAGCTGCTGCTGCCGGTGCACTGGGGCCTCTTCACCCTCGCGTACCACGCGTGGACGGAGCCGGCCGAGCGCGTGCTGGCCGAGGCGCAGCGGCAGGGCGTCTCGCTGGTGATTCCGCGGCCCGGGCAGTCCGTCGAGCCCTCCGCGCCGCCCGCCGTCGACCGCTGGTGGCCACCCGTGGCGTTCCAGACGGCCGAGGAGATGCCCATTCACTCCACGGGCATGCCGTAGGCGTTCAGTCGCTGCAGGTGATGCGCCCGACGGAGGTGACGCAGCGTCCCCACGGAGACGAAGCGCAGGCCACCTTGCCGACGGCCGTCTTGCAGTCATAGCCGCAGGCGGCGCGGCCGTTGGTGACGGCGCACTGCACGGGTGGAGGCGCTCCGTGCCGTAGCACCCACGTCGGTGGGTCTCCGCAGAAGACGCGGCCGTTGGTGGTGACGCAGCGGCCCCAGGGCGTCTGGGCGCAGGCAGCCTGGCCGTTGGCCGTCTTGCAGTCATACCCGCAGGCCGCGCGGCCGTTGGCGGTGGCGCACTCCGCGGGGGTGGTGGCTCCCGCCAGCACCGCCTCGGGAGAGGGGTCTCCGCAGAAGACGTGGCCGTTGGTGGTGACGCAGCGGCCCCAGGGCGTCCGGGCACAGGCAGCCTGGCCGTTGGCCGTCCTGCAGTCATACCCGCAGGCGCCCTGCCCGTTGGTGGTGACACACTCCACCTGCGGAGGCTCCCGGAGGACGTGCAGCGTCTCCCAGGAGGGGTCTCCGCAGAAGATGCGGCCCATGGTGGCGGCGCAGTTGCCCCAGGGGGTGCGTGCACAGGCCGCGTTGCCGTTGGAGGTGAGGCAGGGGGCCTGCCGCGCCTGCGCGAGGACGAGTGCGAGGAGGGTCAGCATGCGGTGCTCCTGACGGCGCCTGACAGCCTACATTCACCTGTGTCCCCGGTGTGCCCGAAGGCGGCCGCGCGCCTGCGCGTGCGCTATGAGGTGCGCGCCATGTCGATTCCCGTCCCGCCGGTGCCGTCGTTTCCTCCCGCCGAGTTGACGCTGACGCAGGTGCCGGGCCTCAAGGCCGCCGGGGTGAAGGCGGGCATCAAGGCGTCAGGCAACCCCGACGTCGGGCTGCTGGTGGCTGACGCGCCGATGGCGGTGGCCGGCCTCTTCACGCAAAACCACTTCGCCGCCGCCCCGGTGGTGCTGTCGAAGTTGAACCTGGTGCGCAGCGGCCATACGGCGCGCGCGCTGGTGGTGAACAGCGGCAACGCCAACGCGTGCACCGGCCTCCAGGGTGAGAAGGACGCAGAGGAGATGGCCGCGCGGGTGGCGAAGGGACTGGGTTGCCCTCCGGAGCAGGTGCTGGTGTGCAGCACCGGCGTCATCGGCGTGAAGCTGCCCATGGACAAGGTGCGCGCGGGCATCGACGACGCGCTCTCGCAGTTGTCCAGCGAGCCCGAAGCGGGGCGCCGCTTCCTCTCGGCCATCATGACGACGGACGCCTTCCCCAAGGAGGCCTGCGGGCGGGTGGGGGACGCGGTGGTGGCGGGGGTGTGCAAGGGCGCGGGGATGATTGAGCCCAACATGGCCACCATGCTGGCCTTCATGGCCACGGACCTCGACCTGCGCAGCGAGCAGTTGAAGCGCAGCCTCCCGGGCATCGCGGCGGCCAGCTTCAACGCGGTGCACGTGGACTCCCACACCAGCACCAACGACACCTTCCTCCTCTTCTCCACGCGGAAGGTGAAGCCGCCCACCGACTGGGCGCGGCACGTGGAGCCGGTGGCGCGTCGCCTGGCCTGGCTCATCGCCCGCGACGGAGAGGGCGCCACCAAAGTCACCACCATCGAGGTGACGGGGGCTGCGACGGAGGACGCGGCGCGCCGCATCGCGAAGCTGGTGGCCACCTCGGCGTTGGTCCGCACCGCGCTGTTCGGGAATGACCCGAACTGGGGCCGCTTCACCAGCCAGGTGGGCAACTCGAAGGACGTGCGGAATCCGAAGTCCCTGTCCTGCGTGCTGCAGGGCATCGAGGTCTTCAAGAATGGGGAGCCGACCGCCTTCGACCGCGCCGCCGCCTCGAAGGCCATGGCGCAGGAGGACGTGAAGCTGGAGCTCAAGCTGAAGGACGGGCCCGGCCACGCGGTGGTGCTGACGAGCGACCTGGGCTACCGCTACGTCCAGGTGAATGCCGAGTACACGACGTAGGCACCGGCAGCGCTAAGCTCGAGGCCGACGCACGGCAGCCCCGGGAGCCTCTTGGAGTCGAAGCAGCGCACGACATCGGACCTCCGGACCGTCACCATCCTCGGGCGGTTGTTGGCCACGCGCTTCGTCTCGGTCTTTCTCCTCCTCCTGGCCGTGGACGTGGCGGTGGTGGTGCAGGCGGGCCAGGGCACCCTGGAGCTCATTCGTGCCGCCGACGTGGGGCTCCTCCTTCGCCCGGGCCGTTTCGTGGATGCGCTGGACCAGCGCTGGCCCGACGTGAAGCGCGGGGACGAGGTGGTGGCCTGGCAGGGCGAGGAGGTGGCCGACGGGTTTGCCCTCGTGTCACGGCGCCTCGAGCAGCAGCCCGGGCCGCTACGCCTCACCTTCCAGCGGGACGGCCAGCGCTTCGAACGGGAGGCCCAGGCCACCCCGCTGTCGACGCTCAACGCCACCGCGGTGGTGGGGCGGTGGGTGACGGCCTCGCTCATTCTTCTCATCGGCCTGGTGCTCTTCGCCCTCTTGCCCGGGACGCGCACCAGCTGGCTCTTCTTCGCCTTCACCCAGACGCTGGGGCTGTTCCTGTTGGCGCTGCCGGCCTTTCTCCGCAACACCACGCTGACGCTGGAAGTCTCGGCGGTGGCGGGCTCGCTGGCGCCAGCCACCCTGGCCCACTTCCTGACGCTCTTCCCCACGCCGCTGCCCGGCCGCGTGCGGCTGCGGCTGTGGCTCATCTACACCCCGTCGGTGGCGGTGTCCCTGCCCATCCTCGTCATCTCCACGCGCTGGGGCTCGGACTGGTCCGCCACGCTGGCGGTGCTGCAGGTCTTCGGCTCTCTCTGGCCGTCGGCGTTGGTGTTGTCCTTCATTTACCGGCACCTCGGCCTGGCGCGCTCGACGGGGGACCGGGTGGCGCTGGCGCGGACGCGCATGCTGGCGCTGGGGCTGGTGCTGGGGCTCCTGCTGCCGCTGGTGGTGGACCTGGTGCGGCGCGTGCTGGGCCTGGGCCGCACGCCCTGGAGCCCCTTCTTCAATGGCGCCCCCATCATCCTCTTCGTGGCGGTGACGGCCTGGGTGTCGGTGAAGCACAACGCCTTCGACATCGACCGCTTTACCAGCGCGGTGGTGGGGTACGGCGCGACGCTGGCGGTGCTGCTGGGGGCGGGCGCGGCGGTGCTGCTGGGGCTGCCGCTGGTGCTGGGCCCACAGCTGGGGGGCTCGCCCACCGTCACCGTCGTCATCACTGCGGCGGGCTTCGCGGTGGCGCTGCCCCTCTACGGGCGGCTCAAGAAGAAGGTGGACGAGCTGTTCTACCGGCGCCAGGCGGACGCCGGCACGCTGGCCAGCCTGCTGCACAAGCTGTCGGTGGCGGTGCAGTCGCGGCCGCCCGAGGAGACGCTGCGGCTGGGCCTCGAGACGGCGCTCTCGCTGGGGGTGGAGCGCGCGGAGTTGTGGCGCGTGTCGGACACCGGCGAGGTGTTGCAGCGGCTGCGCCACGAAGGCGTCGCGTCCACCACGCAGGCGAGCGAGCTGTCGCGGCAGGGTGCGCTGGCGCAGGCCCTGTCGCACGGCGCGGGGGGCGTGGCCGGGCTGTCGGAGGTGGTGCTGCCCCCGGCGGCGCAGCCGGAGTTGTGGGGGCTGGAGCTGGCGCTGGCCGCGCCGGTGCAGGCCCATGGGGCGTTGGCCGGTTTCGTCGGCGTGTCGCGCAAGCGCTCGGGCCTGGGCTTCACGCGGGACGAGTGCACCTTCCTCGAGGCCGTGGCCTCTCAGGTGGGGCTGGTGCTGGAGCGGTCCACCGGGGAGCGGCTCAAGTTTGGCCGCTACCGCATCGAGCGCCGGCTGGGGGTGGGCGGCATGGCGGAAGTGCACCTCGCCTGGCGCCTGGGTCCGGGCGGCTTCGAGCGGAAGGTGGCCCTGAAGCGGCCGCTCCCGCAGTTGGCGGACGACGAGGTGGCGGTGGGCATGTTCCTCGACGAGGCGCGCATCGCCGCGCAGTTGTCCCACGCCAACATCGTGCAGGTGTACGAGGTGGACCGCGTGGAGAACATGGTCTTCATGGCGCTCGAGTACGTCGACGGACCATCGCTGCGGGAAGTGTTGAAGCGGGCGCGGGCCCTGGGGGAGCCGGCGCCGCCGGCCGTCGCTGTGCGCGTGGTGATGGAGGTGTTGTCGGCGCTGGACCACGCGCACCGCTGCCGCGACGCCAACGGCCGGCCGCTGGAGCTCATTCACCGGGACGTCAACCCCAACAACGTGCTGCTCACCCAGGACGGGCGGGTGAAGCTGACGGACTTCGGCATCGCCCGGGCGGCGACGCGCATCGCGCAGACGCAGACGGGCATCGTGAAGGGCACGCTGCCGTACATGGCGCCGGAGCAGGCGCGGGGGGAGGTGCTGGACGGACGGGCCGACCTCTTCCCCGTGGCGGCGATGCTGTACGAGTTGCTGACGCTGCAGCGTGCCTTCCCCGAAGGGCCGCTGGCCTCGTCGCCGCCGCCCATTCACCAGGTGCGGGCGGACCTGCCCCGGCCAGTGCTGGACGTCATCGCGAAGGGCATGGCGATGGAGCGCACTTCGCGTTTCGCGACTGCGGACGAGTTCCGCGACGCGCTCCTCGTGGCGTCTGCGTCGCTGGGCCGGGTGTCGGAGGCGGATGTGGCGGACTGGCTGGCGTCGTTGCCGCAGGTTTCGGCCCCTCATCCCCTGCCGCCCCCACCCGCACCCGACGAGGCCACCCGGACGTCTGCGCTGACGCCGCCGAGGTAGCGGGACGTCGGAAATGGCGGAAGTTGGAGACTCGAGGCGAGGGTGGCACCCCTCCACCCATGGGGTGTCCGCCCAGACGTAGGGCGCGCGAGTCTTTGGGCCGCGTGCGCGGCGCAAGTCACTTGCGCAGGGCGAGGTAGAGCGTGCTTCCCCGGCGATGGACGAGGACGGCGACGACTCCCTTGCTTTGCTGGAAGGCCTCATTGAAATCCCGCACCGTCTTCACGACGCGTCGGTTGACTTCCATGATGACGTCTCCGGGGCGGAAGCCCGCACGTGCGGCGGCCGAACCCACCTCGACGTCTGCCACCAGCACGCCGGGAATGTCGTCGGGAATCTCGTGCTGCCGGCGCAACGCCGGCGTCAACTCGCTGAGAGACAGCCCTCCCAGCTTTCCTTCCGGGGCGTCGCCCCGTGCCTGCTGGCCACCCACGGGCTTGGCGCCCAATTTCACCTTCACCGTCCTCCGCGCCCCGTCGCGCAGCACCTCCAGCGTCACCTCCTTGTCCGGGCCGGCCATGGCGATGGCGTTGCGGAAGCGGGCGGTGGACTCCACCTTCTGGCCGTCCAGGGAGAGGATGACGTCGCCTCGCTTGAGGCCCGCCTTCGCGGCCGGGCCGTCCGCCGTGACGTCGGATACGAGAATGCCCGTTCCTTCCGTGAGGGCGAAGGCTTCCTTGAGTTGTGGGGTGACTTCCTGAATGGCCACTCCCAGCCAGCCCCGCAACACCCGACCGCGCGAGAGGATGCCTTCCATGATGGGGCGCGCCATGTTGACGGGAATGGCGAAGCCGATGCCCTGGTAGCCCCCGCTGCGGCTCAAGATGGCGGTGTTGATGCCCACCAACTCCCCGCGCATGTTCACCAGCGCCCCGCCGCTGTTGCCCGGGTTGATGGCGGCGTCCGTCTGAATGAAGTCCTCGTACTCGACGATGCCGACGCTGGCGCGTCCCTTGGCCGAGACGATGCCCATCGTCACCGTCTGGCCCACTCCGAAGGGGTTGCCCACCGCCAGCACCACGTCGCCCAGCCGCAGCACCGAGGAATCCCCGAAGGGAAGCGGGCGCAAGTCCTTCACCTCTCCCTTCAGTTGCAGGACGCCGAGGTCCGAGTCTGGGTCGCGCCCGACGATGGTGGCCTCGAATTCGCGCCCGTCCGAGAGGCCCACTCGAATCTGGTCCGCGTTCTCGATGACGTGGTTGTTGGTGAGGACGACGCCCTTGTCCGACACGATGACGCCGGAACCCAGGCTGTGCTCTCGCCGCTCGCGAGGCTGTCCCCCACCTTCCGGCAGGCCGAAGAAATGGCGGAAGAAGGGGTCGTTCTGCAGCGGGCCGAAGTCCGGCGGCCCACCCGTCTCGCGGACGACTTTCTCCGAGGAGATGTTGACGACGCTGGGCACCACGCGCTCGGCCACATCGGCCAGCACCACGTCAGCCGTCTTGCCGGGCCCACTCCCTGTCTGGGCGAAAGCGGGGGCGGGCAGCAGGGCAGCCGTCACCCGGGAAGGCAGGTCTTCCTTCCGCGCCCCGGCGTCGCTCGTGCGCTGGGACGACAGGCAGGCTGCCGCAGCGAAGGTGAGGCTCAACGCCGTGACGGCGAGTCGGATGACGGTGGAGAGGGACGTCTTCATGGAGTTGCTCCTGAGTGGAGAGGGCCGGATGGTGGTGCGCCTCGCCGCTTTTGGCGCAGCGTCCTCGAAGATGCCAGTCGCTTGAGGCGCGAGGCGGCCCGGCGGCCTGTGCCGCTCAGGGCTCCTCGGCGGTGCAGGGCAGCACGTCGCACGGCTGCACCCAGGGGCCTTCAGGGCCGACCAGCACCGAATCCACCCGGGCGCGTGGCGGGGCCGTCTCCGCGACTCCGGTGTCGACGTCCAGCTCGAGGGCCCAGCTCTCGTCAGGCCCGCAGGCGAGGAGGACGCGGTGGCTGCCCTTCTTCCACCACAGCCGCTGCACCTGGCACGGCGCCTCGGCCCGCAGCAGCGCCAGCGTGTCGGCGTCGAAGGCGAAGAGGCCCCCGCCGACGCGCACCACCACCCGCGTTCCGTCGCCGCTGCTCGTCAGCGCCGCGCCTTCCGTCGAAGGCAGCTCCGTCGTCCCGGTGACGCGCCCGTCTTCGTGCAGGCTGACCAACCGCCCGCCTGGCTCGAGGCCCACCACGCCGTCGCGAATGCCGGCGAGCGCCTGCGCTGCCAGTTGGCCCACGGCCCGCGTCTCGGTCCCGTCGAGGAGAAAGAGGCCTGACTGCGCCTCCCCCGCGCCACGCGCCGCCAGCCACAGCCGGCCTTTGCCGTCATAAGCGCCCACCGTCGCGCCCTGGAGGCGCCAGGTCCGGGGCCCGCGCGCCTCTGCGCACTCCACCACCGCGTCATTGGTCCAGGCGGCCACCCGGCGCGCGTCGCGGCCGACGGCGAAGCCCACCCGCTGCGGCGCGTTGGACAGCAGGCATTCGTTGAGGGGGCCGAAGGTGGGGTCGCTGGTGGGCGACGACGCCAGGTACGGCAGGCTGGTGACGGCCAGGTAGATGATGGCGCCCACCGTCGCGGCCAGCGCCACCGAGAGCGCCAGCGTGACGACGAGGTTGAGCTGCGGCGCGCGGCGAGGGCGAGTCACGAGGGAGGCGCTCCTCGCCTCACGCTACTTCCCCGCGCGAGCGCCTTTGAGCTTCTTCCGCCGCGCGTCGTGCTGGGCGAAGAGGCCCTCGAGGCCTTCGGGCCAGGCGTCGAAGCGCACTCCGATGCGGGAGAAGATGGACAGCTGCGGGTTGCCGGGCTCCGCCCACGTCACCGTGCCGCGGAAGGGCACTTCCTCCTCCTTCACCAGGAAGAAGCCGTGCACCTGGCTGCCGGGCAGGAAGACCTGCGGCAGCTCGGCGCAGAAGCCCCCGCGCGACACGTCGGCGGTGAGGGCGGGCAGGCGGCGGCCCAGCGACAGCGGCAGGCGGACGGTGCGGCGCAGCGACTTCCGGCGAGGCGTCATCATGCGCGACAGGCTTCCACAGGGCTGAAGCGCGTCCAGTTTTCGCCCTTCCTCGTGGCCCTCCGCCTCGGAAGAATGCGGCCATGCACGTCGCCCTGGCCCTGGGACTGTGCGCGCTGCTTTCGGGCGCGCCGAAGGCGAAGCCTGCTGCCCTCAGCGACGTCACCGCGGGCGACTTCGTGGAGTACGACTTCTCGGGCGGCGCCACGGGAGGGAAGTCGGTGGTACTGCGGCTCCAGGCGGCGGAGGTGACGAAGTCGCACGTGGTGGTGGACGTGCGCCAGGTGCGCGGGCGCCCGGTGCGCTGGCTGGAAGGCGGAGTGCGCTTCCGCCTCGCGCTCGGAGGCAAGGCGCCCAAAGTGAAGCCCAGGGCCCGCCCCAACTTCGACGTGCGGCCCGTGACGATGCAGCGCGGCGGCCTGACGGTGTCCTGTCAGAACTACGCGTGGGGCGTCATCACCGGCAACGCGGCGCGCGGGGCCGGGTGCGAGGCTTCTCCCGCGAAGGAGTTGGCGCTCACCGGCGGGCTGGTGGACGAGACGGTGATGAACACCGCGGACTCGTACAGCGTGGCGCTGGTGAGCGCAGGCCATGCAGACGTGCCGTCCGCTGCACCGCCCGAGGCGTTCCGCGCCGGCTCCTCGTGGACGATGCGCGAGGCGCTGGGCGTGGAGGTGCGCCGGGAGGTGTCGTCCGCCGGCGGCCAGTTGGTGACGCGCAGCAGCGCCGTGGCCGGTAACCAGGGGAAGGGGATGACGCAGGAGACGGCGCGGACGCTCCTCGAGCAACTGCGCGAGCTGCTGTCGTCGCTGCCTGACTCGTCGCCGGAAGGCTCGCCGGGGCCGGACGTGGCGGTGGGGCCGAAGCCGCTCAAGACGCTGCTGGTGGAGCGCGCGGCCAGCGGAAAGACGCCGGCGCGGGTAGAGACGCGCGTGGCCAGGCCGGACGACGTGCCCGAGGCGCCGCTGCCAGTGCGCTTCGGCGTCATCGGCGTAGAGGAGAAGAAGGGCGAGAAGGCGCAGGTCATCCTGCAGTTGACGGACTGGCGCTGACCGTCACATGCGGAATAGCGGCCGGCCGTCGTCTTCGCGCAGCCGCACCGTCTTTTCGCCGCGGGTGACGACGGTGGCCAGCACCAAGGGCTGCCCTTCCCACGTCACGTTGGAGCCGGTGAATTGCACCGCGTCCTTCTCCGCGAAGGACAGCCTCGCGTCGACGAAGTCCGCCGGCCCGAGGTGCACCGTCAGCGTCTGACGTCCCACCTGCACCTTCAGGTGCACACCCTGGGTGTGGCGCTCGATGGCGGTGACGGTGCCGAACATGGTGGCCACCGTGTTGGCGTCGAAGACTGGCTTCGAGGCCGACTTCTTCGAGCCCGGGCGGTGCAGCGGACACTGGGCGCCTTCCCCCTTCTGGCCGCAGGTGCAGGCGGCGCCCTGGCAACCGGAGGACGGCTCTTCCGAAAGCGCGAGGGGAGAGAAGACGAGCGAGAAGGCGAGGACGAGGTTTCTCATGCGGCACTCTGTGTATGTCCTGAGATGCCCGGCGGTTTCAGGGAGGTTCCAGAAAAAAGCTGGGTCCCGGCCCTGCCTCAAGGGGGGGCCGCCTTCCTGAAATCGAGTGCTGCAAAAACCACCCCCACGGTGGCTCCTGCAGCACTCGACAGCGGCGACGGTTCACCGACTGCTGCCGACCGTTCGGCTGCCCGGGCGGATTCGAGCAGCCACGCCGTGCGTACCGTTGGGCATGCGCCTCCTGCTTCTGAATCCACCCCACACCGCCATCGGCAGTCGCTGCGTCCCGCACGACCATCTCCCACCCCTGGGACTCCTCGCGCTGGGAGGACCGCTCATCGACGCCGGGCACCAGGTCGAGCTGCTGGACGCCGACCTCACCGACATGCCCCACGCCGCCATCATCGACGAGGTGTGCCGGCGGGAATTGGACGCGCTCCTCATCGGCCACGCGGGCTCGACGTCGGCGCACCCCACCATCGCCTCGTTGACGCGCGCCATCCGCGCGCGGCGGCCGGACCTGCGCATCGTCTACGGCGGCGTCTTCCCCACCTACCACTGGCGTGAGGTGCTGGCCGCGGAGCCGCAGGTGGACGTCATCGTCCGGGGGGAGGGCGAGGACACGGTGGTGAAGCTGTTCGCCGCGCTGGAGGCGCGCCGGCCGCTGGAGACGGTGCGGGGCCTGGCGATTCGCAGGCTGGGGCTCCCCTTCGCCACGCCCGACGCGGAGATGATTCACGAGCTCGACCGCTACCGCGTGGGCTGGGAGCTCATCGACTTCTCGAAGTACCACTACTGGGGCGGCAAGCGCGCGGTGGTGATGCAGTTCTCCCGCGGGTGTCCGCACCTGTGCAGCTACTGCGGCCAGCGCGGCTTCTGGACCAGGTGGCGGCACCGCAACCCCAGGGCCTTCGCGCAGGAGATTGCCCGGCTGCACCGCGAGCACGGCGTGGAGGTGGTCAACCTCGCCGACGAGAACCCGACCTCGCAGCGAAAGGCCTGGAAGGAGCTGTGCGAGGCGCTCATCGAGGAAGGGACGCCCGTGACGTTGGTGGGGTCCACCCGCGCGGGAGACATCGTGCGCGACGCCGACATTCTTCACCTCTACAAGCGCGCGGGAGTCGCCCGCTTCCTCCTCGGCACGGAGAGCACCGACGAGGCCACGCTGGAGCGCATCAAGAAGGGCGCCACCACCACCATCGACCGCGAGGCGATTCGGCTGCTGCGGGCGCACGGCATTCTCTCGCTCGCCACGTGGGTGGTGGGCTTCGAGGAGGAGCGCGCGCGCGATTACCTGCGCGGCTTCCAACAGTTGCTCCTCGCCGATCCGGATCAAATTCAGCTGCTCTACGTGACGCCTCACCGGTGGACCGGCTTCTTCGAGGAGGCGCGGCGCCGGAAGGTGATTCAGACGGACCAGCGGCGCTGGGACTACAAGCACCAGGTGCTGGCCACGCGGCACCTACCGCCGTGGATGGTGATGACGCTGGTGAAGGCGATGGAGGTGGGCATGCAGCTGCGGCCGAAGGCGCTCTGGCGCTCGCTGACGCTGAAGGACCGGGGCATCCGCGAGGCGCAGGCCTGGTACTACCGCATCGGCCGGCGCGTCTGGTTCTTCGAGTGGGCCAACTGGCTCTTCCGCGAGCGACGCGTCACGGACGGGCCCACGGTGGAGGCGATGTGGGGCGCGCCGCAGGTGCACGAGGAGGCCCCGCTGGCCGTGCGCAGGCCACGCCCGGCGTCAACCTCGCGAGTGAAGCACCAGGCCGATGATGAGGAAGCGACCAGCCATCGCGCTGACCGTGGTGACCCACCCGCCGCCGTCCGTCGGCTCGAGCATCAGGAGGTAGCCGTCGAGGGTCCAGCGCCCGCGATGTGAGGCGCCGGCGTAGGCCTCCACGGACACCTGCCCCATCTCGAAGGTGCCGTCCTCGTGGAAGACGTAGCGGCTGCCCCCCGTCGTCCAGGTGCCCACGAGGAAGTCCGCAGACGGCGCGGACAGCGGGCGGTATTTCAGCTGTCCGATGGCGAAGTAGACGCTCGTCTCGTCTTCACCCGTGCTGAAAGGGTCCGGCGAGCTGAAGCCATCGTGGTTGAGCGTGATGGTGTCGCCCGACACCGCGAAGGTGCCGACGCCGGTGTAGCCGTTCTCCGCGGCCTGGCCTTCGAGGTCGATGAGGAACGGTCCCCCTGGTCGCGGCCCGTCGGCGTACCTGCCGTCTGCGAAGAAGGCCAGCACCCGGCCGGACGTCGCCGCGCCATCCATGCGTGGCGCCCACCACATTCCGCGAGGCACACCGTCGTCCAGCGCCGCGTCGGGAATCGGGACTCCGCGACCACTGGGGAGCCAGCCGGGCATGCCGGGAAAGCGGCCGGGCGTGTTGCCGAAGGGGATTTTCCCCGCGCCTTGCGCCGCGACGGCCTCGCTCCCTCCCGTGCTGGGGGAATCCTCGCCTTCGGCTGCGACCAGCCCCAGCGCACCGAGCCCCAGCGTCCCCAGGGTGCACATGCCGCAGAGCGACGCGCCGATGACGCCCGCCCAGAACAGCTTGCTCCGTCCGGCCATGCCCTCGTTCTGCACCGTTCCTCAGCGCCTGTCGACTGGCCGTGGAGGGCGTGGCGCTGGCGCCGGCTCCTGCAACTCCGAGAGAGGGACAGGCGCCCCGGACTGCTTCGTCGCCTGCGCCTCGGTGGACCTGTACCGCGCTCCCCAACGCCACGAAACGGCACCGTGTCGAGGGGAGCGCCGAGGGCTTCAAGAAGCCGGCCCACGTCCGCCACTCACCCCGCATGTCCGCGCTGAACCCGCCGCCTGTCCCCTGTCGCAAGTCGCTCGTCGCCCGCCTCTACCGGGAGCACGGCCCCGCCGTCTTCTCGCGGTGCCACCGCCTCCTGAAGGACGCGAGCCTCGCCGAAGACGCGACGCAGGAAGTCTTCATCCGGGTGCTGCGTCACGTTGACTCCGCACCTCCAGAGACGGCCGTTCTCGCGTGGTTGTTGCGGATCTCGACGAACTACTGCCTCAACTCAATCCGAGATGACCGCCGGCGGCGGACGGCGCGCTTGCGCAACCCTCCGGACGACCTGACGCCTCCCGCTCAAGCCACGCTGGTCGAGCGCCAGTTGGCCCGCTGCCTCGTCGCCACCGCCCCGGAGAAGCTCCGGACCCCGGCGCAGCTGTACTTCTTCGACGAACTCGCGCAGGCAGAGGTGGCCGCAGCCCTGCGCGTCACCCGGCGCACCGTCATCAGCCGGCTGAAGGACTTCGTCAGCCACGCGCGCGCGCGCGCTTCCCCCTCGAGGAGCTGAGGTAGCGGGAGTGGGGGCTGCGCCACGCGTCGGTGGTCGATTCCGGGAGGACTCCGGGACTCCAGGCTGGCGCCAACTGGACTCAGGGGGAGCGGACCTCCTGAGGGCAGCACTCCGTCAAAGACGTTTCCGGAGGCTCGCGAGGTGCGAATCGCCGGCGAAGGTGGGCCCGCGAGGAGCGCGGAATACACCACCAGCCCCACCGCGTAGACGTCCGTGCGCTCGTCGAGGGGCCGGGCTCTCTTTGGCGGACATCCAACTGAAGGGCAACGGCTCGGGCGCCGATGCGAGAGGCCGGCGTCCCGCAGCGGGACCGGGCCAGGCTCGAGGAGGGCCTGGGCGCACAACTTCTGAACGAGCGCCACGGCCACGGGCTGGCTGAAGCCGCCGTGCGCGCGACGTCGATGAGGAGCAGGCGCGGCGGCCCGTGAGCAGGCGGCGAAGGAAGCTGTCGGCGCGCGCGGCAGGGAGGAAAGAGGAGGCGCCACCAGGCTCTCAGGCGATCGCGCAACGCCATGACGCAGGACTCCTCCGTCGCGCCTTCTCGGCCGGCAGGGTCGTCCGCGTCGTGGCGGCGCTCAGCGCAGGCTTGCGCGTCCTCCTCTCTCGACGTCAGAGCGGGCGCTCGTACACCCGGTACGTCTTGATGCGCCGCGCGCCGGTGGCCTGGATGGTGCGGTTCATCAGGCGGTCATCTTCCACCACCCAGCCCAGCTCGCCCGACGTGTAGCCCAGCTTCACCGCTTCCTTGAAGGTGACGTCCGCCAGCAGCGCGTCGATGCCGCGGCGCCGCCACCCGGCCTTGATGCCGAAGAGCAGCCCGCGCAGCCGGTCGATGTTGCGCGCCGCCCACAACATCTTCGCCAGCCCGAAGGGGAAGAGGTACCCGCCGGCCGCCTTCTGCGCGATGTTGGTGTCCGGCAGCGTGATGGAGAAGGCCACCGCCTCCCCGTCCGCCTCGGCGATGAGCGAGAGCTCGGGCCGCAGGAGGATGATGGGCCGCAGGCGGTGGACGAGCTGGTCGAACTCCGCGTCGGTCAGCGGCGCGAAGCCGAAGCCGGGCTTCAGCATCGTCTCGTAGATGGCCTTGATGCGCCGCACGTCCTCCTCGGGGGACGTGGTGTCGAGGCGCCGCACCCGCACCACCCCGGAGCGTCGGCAGCGATCCGCCAGCCGCACCACCTTCTCGGGCAGCCCCTGCGAGGCGAGCAGCTCGTAGCTGGCGAGGTCCCGCATCTTGACGAAGCCGTTGGCCTCGAAGAGCCGTCCGTAGAAGCGTGGGTTGTACGGCATCATCATCGACGGAGGGCGTTCGAAGCCGTCGATGAGGACGCCGCAGTCGTGGTGGAAGGCGAGGTTGGCCGGCCCCACCGCGCGCTTCATGCCCTGCTGCTTGAGCCAGCCGAGCGCTGCCTCGAAGAGCGCCGCCGCCAGCCCCGGGTCGTTGTGTGACTCGAAGAGGCCCACGAAGCCGTCGAGCGTGTCGTGGAAGCGGTTGTAGCGGCTGTCGACGCAGGCGGCGATGCGGCCCACCACCTTCCCTCCGCGGCGGGCGAGGAAGTAGGCGGCGCGCGCGTGCTCGAAGAAGGGGTTGACGGCCGGGTCGAGGAAGTCGCGCCGCTCCGCGACGATGGGCGGCACGAAGTTCTCGTCGTCGGCGTAGTGCTCGAGCTGGAAGCGGATGAATTCGTCGCGGCCGGCCTGGCTCTCCACCGGCTCCACCGACACGTCCGGCGCGCGCGCCGCGAAGCGCGGTGGCTCGGGCGAGCTCGGGCGCGGCGAGGTGGGCACGAGCGCTCAGTTCTTCAGCGGCGCGGCCGCCAGGCTCTTCTCGTACACGCGGTACGTCTTGTACTTCTTGCAGCCGAACAGCTCGATGGCGCGGTTGACCATGTCGTTGTCTTCCAGCGTCCAGCCGATCTCCCCGCCCCACCAGCCGAGCTCCTTGCAGGCACGGAAGGTCTCGAGGAAGAGCACTGAGTCCAGCCCGCGCTTGCGGAACTCCTTCTTGATGCCCATCGCGATGAGGCGGCCCTGCTTGATGCGCTTGAGCTCGAGCAGCATCTTCACCAGGCCGATGGGCATGCCGAAGGTGGTGAGCCGGCCGTTGGCCTTCTTGATGGCCTGGTTCGCGTCGGGCGTGGTGATGCAGAAGGCCACCGGCTCACCCTTCACCTCGGCGAAGAGGACCAGCTTCGGGTTCAGCACCATCTTCAGCTCTTTGCCAAGGAGGTCGAACTCGGCGTCAGTCATGGGCACGAAGCCCCAGTTCTTCTCCCACGCCGAGTTGTAGATGTCCTTGATGCGGCGGACCTCGTTGTCCCAGTCCTTCAGGTTGGCCGGGCGAATGGTGATGCCTTCGCGCTGCTTCACCTTCTCGGCGATGCGCGCGACCTTCTCCGGCGCGCCGCCCTGGATGTCGATTTCCCACGCCCAGAGGTCCTTCGCCTTGGCGTAGCCGCAGGCCTCGGTCAGCTTGAGGTAGTAGGGCGGGTTGTACGGCATCATGATGGCCGGCGGCTTGTCGAAGCCCTCCGCGAGGAAGGCCCACTCGCCGTTGGACGAGAAGCTGGCCGGCCCCATGATGGTGGCCAGGCCGCGCGCCTTCACCCACGCCTCGGCCGCCTCGAAGAGGGCCTTCGCCACGCCCACGTCCTCGATGCACTCGAAGAAGCCGAACCAGCCCGTCTTCGTCTCGTGGAACTCGTTGTAGCGGGGGTCCTCGATGGCGGCGATGCGGCCGACGATTTTCCCGCCGCGGCGGGCGAGGAAGAGCTGCGCGGTGCCGAACTGGAACCAGGGGTTCTTCTTCGGGTCGAGGACATTCTCGCGATCCATCTCCAGCGGCGGCACGAAGTTGGGGAGCGAGTGGTAGATCTCGTACTGGAAGCGGATGAAGGCCTTCTTTTCCGCGGGCGTCGTCACCGGCGTCACCACCACGTCGCTCGCCGCCACCGCCGTCTCCTGCCCCTGAGAAGTCTGCGCCTGCGCGCTGCTCGTCATGTCCGTACCCCTCGTGTGTGGAAAGTGCGCCGGCTTGTAGGGGATGGCCGCCGGGCGGTCAATTCGGGCAAGAAGTTGCTCAGAAGCAGCGGTCCTTGTTTCAAGCAGTTGGGTGCGGCAGAGGGGCCGTCGGGTGCTCCAGGGACCGCCGGGCAGCGCTTGATCTGGCCTTCAGTGCGCGAATTATGGGCAAGATACTGCTCACTCAGTTGCGAAGTTCAGTCGCGAGGTGTGTGACACCTCTCATGGATTCAGCGCCATAACGCCTTGAAACTCCCGCGTCAATTTCAACGGGCAACTGGCGCCGCCCTTGCCCATCACCTGCGCAACACAGGGTCTACCAGGGGGGCCGATGCTTGACCCTCACAGGGCCGGCATCTATTGACCCGCCCGCTCACCATTCCCTGGAGGGGTTGTTCATGCCGCAGGTCTTCGACTACCCGAACCTCGTCGCCGCGCTCGACCAGTCCAAGGGCTGGACCGACAAGGGCTACACCTTCCTCGACCGGGACCAGAAGGAGCAGTTCTTCAGCTTCGAGCAGCTCCGCGAAGAGGCGATGCGCCGCGCCGCGCACCTGCGCCAGTACGGCCTCAGGCAGGGCGACCGCCTCGCGATGGTGATGCCCGACGGCGAAGACTTCGTGCCCACCTTCCTCGGCGCCGTGTGGGCCGGCATCGTCCCCGTGCCCCTGTACCCGCCCCTCTCACTCGGCAAGCTGGACAGCTACATCGAGACGCTGGTCGCCGTGCTGAAGAAGGCGAAGGTCAGCCACATCGCGACCAACGCCAAGCTGCAGCAGGTGCTGTGGAGCGGGCTGTCGAAGGTGGACACCCTCAAGGGTGTGGTGGTGGCCGAGGAGCTGCGCGGCCCCGCGCCCGAGGGCGTCAGCCAGGAACCCGCCCACGTCACCGCGGACGACACCTGCTTCCTCCAGTTCACCAGTGGCTCCACGTCGGCGCCCAAGGGCGTGGAGGTCACCCACGGCAGCCTGCGCGCCAACGCCTGGGCCATCATGCGCGACGGCCTCGACACCGACACCGACGTCGACAAGGGCGTGTCGTGGCTCCCGCTGTACCACGACATGGGGCTCATCGGCTTCGTCATCGCCCCGCTGTTCCACCGCGTCCCCGTCACCTTCATCCCCACGCTCACCTTCGTGCGCAGCGCGACGGTGTGGATGGAGACCATTCACCGCACCCGCGGCACCATCACCTTCGCGCCGAACTTCGCGTACGCCCTCACCGCCAAGCGGGTGAAGCCCGAGCAGCTCGCGAAGTGGGACCTCTCCTGCATGCGCCACTTCGGCTGCGGCGCCGAGCCCATCAACCCCGCCACGATGCGGAACTTCCTCGAGGTCTTCTCGAAGGCGGGCGTGAAGCCCAACATGCTGCTGCCCTGCTACGGCATGGCCGAGGCCACGCTGGCCATCAGCTTCATCGGCATCGAGGAGACGCTGTCCACCGACGTCATCGACGCCGACGCCTACCAGCAGAAACACCACGCCGAGCCCGCGCACGTCGACCAGCTCAAGAGCGGCAAGGCGCAGGAGTTCGTCTGCTGCGGCAAGGCCTTCCCGGGCCATGAGATTGGCGTCTTCGACGAGTCCGGCAAGCGCCTGGCCGACCGCCGCGTCGGTGAGTTCTGGGTGCGCGGGCCGTCGCTGGCGAAGGGCTACTTCGAGGACCCCGAGGCCACGCAGCGCACCTTCGGCAACGGGTGGCTCAAGACGGGCGACTACGGCTACCTCGTGAACGGCCGCGTCTACATCACGGGTCGCAAGAAGGACATCATCATCATCAACGGCCGCAACTACGACCCGCAGCGCATGGAGTGGCTGGTCGACGAGCTGCCCGAGGTGCGCAAGGGCAGCACGGTGGCCTTCTCCCGCCCCGGCGCCGCCAGCGAGGAGCTCATCATCGTCCTCGAGTCGCGCACGCAGAACCCGGACGCGCTCAAGGACCTCGTGAAGCAGAAGCTCACCGAGCAGCTCCAGCTCATCCCCGCCGATGTGGTGGTGGCGCCCATGGGCAGCCTGCCCAAGACGTCGTCGGGCAAGCTGCAGCGCGCGAAGACGCGTCAGCAGTACCTCGACGGCACCGTGGGCAAGGAAGGCAACCGCACCCTCGGCTCCAACGGCGAGAAGCTGGTGCTGGCCCGCCACGTGGCGCTGTCGATTCTGGGCCGCGCGCAGCACCGCGCGAAGAAGCTGGTCGCGCACACCCTGGAGATCCGCTCCATGGGCGACGCCCTCGAGAAGCTCAAGCTGGCCGGCTCCTACACCCAGCGCCGCGTGTCGCGGCTGCTCGGCTGACGTTTCACTCTCACACCAACCCCGAGGCGAAGGACACCATGGCTCAGGTCGACATCATCCAGCTCTTCAAGCAGGCGGCCCTCGAAGTGAACGGGAAGAAGCTGGACCAACTCTCGAAGGACACCGTCATCTCCAAGCTCGGCCTCGACTCGGTCGCGGTGATGGAGCTGGTCAGCTACTTCGAGGAGAAGCTGAACATCCGCATGCCCGACGAGGACCTGGCCAAGGTGCAGACCCTCGGCGACCTCGGCGGGCTGGTGAAGCGCCTGGTGCCCCCGGGCACCGAGGTGAGCTGGTAACCGCACCATGCCGCACTCCTCGAAGCCTCCCGTGCACGCCATGAGCGGCGACGTCGCCGTGGTGGGCATGGCCTGCCGCTTCCCGCACGCGAACGACGTCAACGCGCTGTGGGACCTGGTGCGCACCGGCGAAGTGGCCTTCGAGGACATCCCCGACACCCGGTGGAAGCACAGCGCCTTCTTCGACCCGGTGGACGTGCGCGCCACCGACAAGACGTACGTGCGCAAGGGCGCCTTCATCGACGGCGTCGAGGACTTCGCCGCCCTGCATTACGGCCTGGCGCCGCGCCGCGTGCAGGTGATGGACCCGCAGCACCGCCTCGCCATCGAGGCCACGCGGCAGGTGCTGCAGGACGCGGGCTACGAGTCCAGGCCCTTCGACCGGTCGCGCACCGGCGTCTTCATCGGCGCCTCCGTCTCCGAGTACAAGGACCTGCTCACCGCCCGGCACCGCGCGCTCCAGATGGCGGCGGGCGAGTTCGGCGACTCGCTTTCTCCCGCCGAGGCGGAGGCGGTGAAGGCCGCCGTCGCGGACGTCTCTCCCGCGCGCGCCTTCACCATCGCCGGCTCGCTGCTCAACATGATTGCCTGCAGCGTGGCCCAGACGTTCGACTTGAACGGCCCCGCCATGTCCATCGACGCGGCGTGCTCTTCCGCGCTGGTGGCCATTCACGAGGCCGTCGTCAACCTGCGCGCGCGGCAGATCAACCTCGCCATCGCCGGCGGCGTGTACCTGAACCTCAACCCCGACAACCTCATCGGCTTCTCCCGCATCGGCGCCATCTCCCCCTCGGGCGCGTGCCGGCCTTTCGACGCGCGGGCCGACGGCTTCGTGATGGGCGAGGGCGTGGGGCTGGTGGCCTTGAAGCGCCTCGAGGACGCGAGAGCCGACGGCGACCGCATCTACGCGGTGCTGCGCGGCACCGGCTGCAACAACGACGGCCGCGGGGAAGGCCCGATGACGCCGCGCCCCGAAGGCCAGCGCGACGCGATGTGGAAGGCCCACGCCGACGTCGACTTCCCCGTCGAGACCATCGGCTACGTCGAGACGCACGGCACCGCCACGACGGTGGGCGACGTGGTGGAGGTGGGCGCGCTCAAGCACTTCTTCAACGAGAAGGCCGGCCGCACCCTCACCGAGCCGCACTGCGCGCTCGGCAGCATCAAGGGCAACATCGGCCACACCATGAGCGCCGCGGGCGTGGCGGGCTTCATGAAGGCCTGCCTGGCGCTGTACCACCGCACCATCCCCCCGCAGCCCGGGTGCGAGGAGTTGAACCCGAAGCTGGAGCTCGAGCGCTCGCCCTTCCGCGTGCCTCGCCAGGCGGAAACGTGGGCAGTGAAGCCAGGCCAGAAGCGCCGCGCCGCGGTGTCGTCCTTCGGCTTCGGCGGCACCAACGCGCACGTGCTGGTGGAAGAGGCGCCCGAAGTCACCCTCCCGGCGGAGCGCGAGGAACTCTTCCTCCTCTCCGCGCCCACCGCGGGCCTGCTGGCCCAGCACGCCAACGCCCTCGCCACGCTGGTGGACGCGCAGGGGCTCTCTCCCGCCGCGGTGGCGCGCACCCTGGCCAGCCGCGCCGGCTTCGACGCCCGCGTGGCCTTCGTGGCGAAGGGGCGCGCCCAGTTGGTGGCGAAGCTGAAGGAGGTGGCCTCCGGAGCGCTCGCGCCGTCGACGCCGGTGCCCGAGGAGCAGCGGCGGGTGGCGTTCCTCTTCCCCGGGCAGGGCGCGCAGAAGGTGGGGCTCCTCGAGGAGCTCGTGGCGCGCTTCCCCTCGCTGCGCGCGCGACTCGAAGAGTACGACGCGGCGGCGAAGGCCGAGGCCGGCTGCAGCCTGCTCGAGGCGTTGTACCCGGCAGGTCGGCCCCAGGCAGCCTTCGCGGCGTCGGCCGGCCGCGCCTCCCCGCCCGGCTTCGACGAGGTGAAGGCGCAGGCGCACCTCACCCAGACGCACGTGTGCCAGCCGGCGATGGCCGCGCTGGGCATCGCGCTGGGCGAGCTGCTCCGCGAGGTGAATGTGACGCCCGCCGTGGTGCTGGGCCATTCGCTGGGCGAGTTCGCCGCGGCCTCGGTGGCGGGCATGCTGCCGGGCGCCGATGCGGTGCGGCTGGTGGCGCAGCGCGGGCAGTTCATGAAGCGCCTCGCCCTCGAGGACCCGGGCGCGATGCTGGCGGTGATGGCGGCGCGGGCCTCCGTCGAGCCGCACCTCGGAAAGCTGGCCGACGTCGTCATCGCCAACGACAACCACCCGACGCAGGTGGTGCTGTCGGGCACCACGAAGGGCATCGAGGCGGCCGACGCGGCGCTCAAGGCCGCGGGGCTGAAGACGACGCGCCTCGACGTGTCGCACGCCTTCCACTCGCCGCTGATGAATGGCGTCAACGAGCAGATGTGGGCCGTCGTCACCGCGCTGCCGCTGCACGAGATGCAGGCCACGGTCGTCTCCTGCATCACCGGGAAGCCGTATGCGTCGGTGGCCGAGGCGAAGGAGGTTTGGGTACGCCACGCCACCTCGCCAGTGCGCTTCGTGGAGGCCCTCGAGGCCTGCGCAGCCGCCGAGGTGTCGCACTTCGTGCAGGTGGGAGCGGGCACCGCGCTGACGGCCTTTGCGCGCGGCGTGGTGAAGAAGGAAGGCGTGACGTTCTCCTCCCTCGCACCGGCGGACGGCGGGGACGGAGGCGCGCAGCTCCTCACCACGCTGGGGCAGCTGTGGGTGAAGGGCGTGCCGGTGAAGGCCGAGGCGCTGATGGCCGACGCGCCGCTGGCCACGCTGCCGCCCACGCCGCTCGAGGTGCAGAAGTACTGGGCGATGGAGCGCACGAGTCGCGCCCCGCACGCGCCGCTGGTGAAGGCCGGCGAGGCGCCCGCCACGTTCTCGCAGTCGCCGTCGCAGTCGCAGTCGAAGGGACCGGTCGCCATGGACAGCCTCATCGCGCTCTTCCAGCAACAGATGGCCCTCCTGCAGAACCAGGCGGAGATTCTGAAGGCCCAGGCCGCGGCGATTCAGGCGCTGTCGAACGGCGCGCCGCTGCCGCAGGTGACTGCGCCGGTGGCGCCCGCGCCCGCGCCGGTGGTGGCGAAGCCGCCGAACTTCTCCAACCTCGTCGCTGCGAAGGAACTGCCTCCGCCGCCCGCATCGGGGGAGAGGGGAAGTCCCCCCGCGCCTCCGCCGGCGAAGGAAGACGCCCGCCCGCTGGTGCAACAGAAGGTCCTCGCGTCCGTCGCGCGCATCTCGGCCTTCCCGGCGGGCACGCTGAAGGCCGAGCAGACGCTGGTGGGCGAGTTGGGCTTCGACTCGTTGATGCTGGTGGAGCTGGACCAGGACGTGGGCAAGGCCTTCCCTCAGCTCGGCGGCCTGCCGCGGGAGCTCTTCAGCCGCACCACCACCGTCGGCCAGGTCATCGAGCACGTGGTGAAGGCGCTCGAGTCGGGCGTGACGGAGGCGAAGGAAGAGGCGAAGGCGGTGGTGCCGGTGGACCGCTACGCACCGAAGGTCGTCGCCGCGCCGCTGCACGTGTTGTCCGAGTCCGTGCACGCCTTCCGCAAGCCGCTCTTGCTGACGAAGGACGCGCTGGGCGTGGCGGACGCGCTCCAGGCGAAGCTCAAAGGGCACGGCATCGCGGCGGTGGTGGGCGGGGTGGACACGGCGGGCGACTTCGCGGGCGTCATCCACCTCGAGACGCTGACGGCGAAGGGCGACTACCGGGCTCCGGCGCGCACGCTGCTGGCCCTCTCGAAGCGGCTCACGGCAGAGAAGGCCGAAGCCTTCTTCACCGTCACGGGCCTGGGCGGGCACTTCGGCCTCACCGGCGTGGCGGGCGACGCCCTGGGCCAGGTGGGCGCGCTGGGCTTTACCAAGGCGCTGGCGCAGGAATGGCCCGACGCCGTCGTGAAAGCGGTGGACGTGGACGTCGCCCTCGGCGCCCCGGCCATCGCGCAGCACCTCGTGGACGAGCTGCTGTCCTCCGACCGCTGCGCGGAGGTCGGCTTCACCTCCTCGGGCCGGATGACCGTCTCCCTCTCCCCGTGGGCGGAGGGCCGGGGAGAGGCGAAGCTGTCGAAGGACAGCGTCGTGCTCGTCACCGGCGGCGCGAAGGGGCTCGGCCTGTCTTTCGCGAAGGCGCTCGCGAAGCAGCACGGCTGCACGGTTGCCCTCGCCGGCCGCTCCGCTCCCTCGGAGGACATCGCGAAGGCCTCGGCGCAGGTGAAGGCGGCGGGCGCGAAGGTGTGCACGTACCACGTCCTCGACACGCGCGACGTGGCGAGCGTCAAGGCCGGGGTGGCGGCGGTGAAGACGGCGCACGGGCGTGTCGACGCCATCATCCACGCGGCGGGCATCCTCTCCGACGCGCTGGTGGGCGCGAAGGACGTCTCTCAACTCGACGCCGTCCTCGACACCAAGGTGGGCGGGGCGCTGGCGCTCCTCGACGCGGCGGGCGACGGACTCTCCCTCTTCGTCGGCATCGGCAGCTGGGCGGGGCGTTTCGGCAACGCCGCGCAGACGGACTACTCGGCGGCGAACGAGATGCTGGCGCGCGTCACGTCGGCGAAGAAGGCCTTCCGTGCGGTCACCATCGACTTTCCGCCGTGGGAAGACTCGGAGATGGTGAAGCGCATCCCCGGCTTCAAGAAGGCCGAGCTGAAGGCCTCTGGCGTCACCTTCCTCTCCACCGACGAAGGCGTGGCCGCCTTCCTCGCGTGTGTCGCGGACGGCAGCGGCGAGGTCCTCGTCGGGCGCGCGGTGCCGGAGCGCGTCGTCACGCACACCGCGTCCTTCCCCGTCTCGCGGTTGAACCACGTCTACCTGAACGACCACACCATGGCCGGCCAGCGGGTGCTGCCCTTCGCCGCGGCGCTCGACCACGTCGCGGCGGCGGCGCTGGAGTCGGCAGGCGTCCACAGCACGCCGGGGCAGAAGCAGCCCTTCACGGTGACGGACTTCCGGCTGAAGCGCGCGGTGCTGGTGCCGGACACCACCTGGCTCGAGGTGAACGTCACCCAGCGGGTGCGCGGCGGGCAGGGCGGGGCGCTGGACGTGAAGCTCTCGCAGGGCCACGCGCTCAGCTACCAGGGTGTGGTGACGGTGGGCGCGGACGCGTCCAACGTGCCCGCGGTGAAGAGCTTCGCCGCCACGGCGCTGCCGATGTCGCTGAAGGACTTCTACGCGGGCTTCACCTTCCACGGCCCCCGGTTGCAGGGCATCACCTCCATCGAGGCGGTGGGCGACGACGGCGTGGTGGGCTGGGTGAAGGGCTGCCGGCCGGCCGACTGGGTGAAGGAGCCGCTGCGCAGCGAGTGGACGGTGGACCCGCTCATCCTCGACGCGTCCTTCCAGCTCGCCGGCTACTGGGCGTGGGTGAAGCACCAGCGCGCGGGCTTCCCGGTGGGCCTCGGCCGCTACGTGCAGCTCGCCCCCTTCGGCCAGGGCCCGGTGAAGTGCACCGTCACCTTCGAGGCGTCCACCGACGACGTCTTCAAGGGCACCCTGGTGTGGCAGGACCAGGCGGGCCGCGTCGTGGCGTACCTCACCGGCGCCGAGGCCGAGTTCAAGAAGCGCGACCCGCAGTTCCAGTCGCAGCCTGTGCCGAAGGCCGCTGCGCCCGCTGCCGCGCCGCCGCCCGAGACGAAGCCGCTCGCCGCCGCGCCCCTTCCCGCGCCGATGGCCGCCGACGCCGAAGTCCCTGCGGCCACCGTCACCATCGACGAGTCCGCGTGGAACCCGGCGAAGTTCCCCGAGTACGAGGAGCTGCAGGAGCGCATCCAGATGGCGGAGGCCTTCGGCCTCAAGAATCCGTACTTCTCGGTGCACGAGGCCATCTGCGGCGACACCACCGTCGTCAACGGCAAGGAGATGATCAACTTCTCCTCGTACAACTACGTGGGGAACTCCGGCGACCCGGTGGTCTCGAAGGCCGCGCAGGACGCCATCGCGAAGTACGGCACGTCGGTGTCCGCTTCCCGCGTAGCGTCGGGCGAGAAGCCGCTCACCCGCGAGCTGGAGAAGGCGCTGGCCGACTTCTTCGGCACCGAGGACTGCATCGTGCTGGTGTCGGGGCACGCCACCAACGTCACCGTCATCGGGCACGTGGTGGGCGCAGGCGACCTCATCCTCCACGACGCGCTGGCGCACGACTCCATCATCGGCGGCGCGAAGCTGTCCGGGGCGAAGCGGCGGCCCTTCCCGCACAACGACTGGGAAGCGCTCGACCGCATGCTCACCAACCTGCGGCCGCACTACCGGCGCGTCCTCATCTGCATCGAGGGCACCTACTCGATGGACGGCGACATCCCGGACCTGCCGAAGTTCATCGAGGTGAAGAAGAAGCACAAGGCGATGCTGCTGGTGGACGAGGCGCACTCCGCGGGCGTGCTGGGCGACACCGGCCGCGGCGTGGGCGAGCACTTCCACGTCAACCGCGCCGACGTCGACATGTGGATGGGCACGCTGTCCAAGTCCTTCGCGTCGTGCGGCGGGTACATCGCCGGCAGCCACGCGCTGGTGGAGTACCTCAAGTACACCACGCCCGGCTTCGTGTACTCGGTGGGCATCAGCCCGCCCAACGCCGCGGCGGCCCTCGCGGCGACGAAGCAGATCCTCGCCCACCCGGAGCGCGTGGCGAAGTGCCGGGCCAACGCGAAGCGCTTCATCGAGCTGCTCAAGGAGCGCGGCATCAACACCGGCATGTCCGGCGGCTCGGCGGTGGTGCCGGCCATCATCGGCAACTCGGTGTTGTGCCTGCAGCTGTCGGACGCGCTGAAGGACCGGGGCGTCAACGTGCAGCCCATTCTCTACCCGGCGGTGGAGGAAGACATGGCGCGCCTGCGCTTCTTCCTGTCCTCGCTGCACAGGGAAGAGCAGTTGGTGAAGACCGCCGACCTCGTGAAGAGCGAGCTCGACCGGCTCACCCGCGAGCTGAACGGCGACGCGGTCGCCTGAACCCGACTCACCTCAACGAAGGCCACGACACATGACCTCGACACGCGAAGAAGTGGAAATCGGCTACGACATCTCCAACGAGTTCTTCCGGCTCTGGCTGGACGAGCGCATGCACTACACGTCGGCCGTCTTCGACGAGCAGCACACCACGCTGGAGCAGGCGCAGCGCAACAAGAGCCGCTGGCTGGCCGACTTCGCCGAGGTGAAGCCCGAGTCGCTGGTGATGGACATCGGCTGCGGCTGGGGCGCCAACCTCGAGTACCTGGTGCTGGAGCGCAAGGTGCAGCGGGCGCACGGACTGACGCTGTCGCGCGCGCAGCACGATGAAATCATGGCGCGGAAGCTGCCCGGCGTGCAGGTGTGGTGCGAGGACTACAAGGACTTCACCCCCACCGAGAAGTACGACGCGCTCATCTCCATCGAGATGATCGACCACCTCGTCTCGCCGGCCCAGCAGCAGGAAGGCCTCGCGATTCCGATTTACCGCGAGTACTTCAACAAGGTGGCGAAGTGGGTGAAGCCCGGTGCGTGCTTCGGCTTCCAGGCCATCCTGCGGGACCGCGTGCCGCGCAACCGGAAGGACCTCGAGGACCTCAAGTTCACGGCCGACGTCATCTTCCCCGGCGGCTTGAACCCGCGCCTCGAGGAGCTGGTCGCCGCTTGCGGCCAGTCGTGGGAAGTCGTGCAGCTCAACACCCGCCGCGTGGACTACGGGAAGACGACGGCGGAGTGGCTGCGCCGCTTCCGGCTCAACAAGGACAAGATCATGGCCTCCGGCTGGGGCACCAGGGTGATGTCCAACGGCGAGACGGTGTGGACCAACTACGAGCGCTACCTGTCCACCTGCGTGAAGGCCTTCGCCAACCACTGGTCGAGCGACGTGCAGATGAAGCTGCGCCTCAAGGACTGACGCCTCGCGGCTCGGGCCGCTACGATGCGCGCGTGCCCGAGCTGACCTCCACGGCGAGCGGCGAGCTCGTCACCGTCGACGAGTTCTGCTTCACCACGAAGCAGCACTGCAAGCTGGCGCTGCCCGGTGTGCGCGCCTCGATGGACGCGGGGAAGTTCGTCTGGGTCGACGTCGACCTCTCGCAGTCGGACGCGGCGAGGAAGCTGCTGGCCGAGTTGAAGCTGTGCCCCCCGGAGGTCATCGAAGACGCCTTCTCGCGCGAGCCGGCCACCCAGCTCGCCCGCTACGAAGACTCGCTGCACCTCGTCCTGTCCGGCTGCCGGCTGGTGGGCCACAAGTTCGACCTCGAGCGCGTCGACGCCATCGTCGGAGAGCGCTTCCTCCTCACGCTCCACAAGGGCACGCCCGTCTTCCTCGAGGCCCTGCGCCGCTCGTACCTGGGCGACTTCAAGCGCTTCGCACAGAGCCCCAGCTTCCTCCTCTACGAGCTGTGGGACCACCTCATCGACAACTACCTGGCCGTCCAGAAGGTCTTCGAGGAGCGCGTCGAGCGCACGCAGGCCCGGCTCATCGGCGAGGTCAGCGACGAGGTCTTCAACGACGCGTCCGAGCTGGGCGCCGACCTCCTGCACCTGCGCAAGGTGGTGCTGCCCGCGCGCGCCGTGCTGACCGACCTCTCCACCCGCAAGTCGCCCTTCGTCAGCGAGGCCACGCAGCCCTACCTGAACAACATGGTGGGCACCATCGAGCGCGTGCTGCAGGACGTGCTGGTGGACCGAGACATCCTCGCGGCCTCGCTCAGCAACTACATGTCCCTCGTCGCGTACAAGACGAACAAGGTGATGAGCAAGCTCACCGTCGTCAGCATCATCTTCCTCCCGCTCACCTTCCTCTGCGGCGTCTACGGCATGAACTTCGAGCGCCTCCCCGAGCTGCGCTGGGAGTACGGCTACATGCTCTTCTGGCTGCTCGTCTTCGTCATCGTCGGCGGCCTCGTCTGGTTCATGCGGCGCAACAAGCTTCTCTGAGAGACGGCCCGGCCCGGTTGGGCGTAGAGTCGCCAGAAATGCTCTCGCGCGGCAGTGCACGCCCCAGCCTCGTCGCGTTGCTGCTCGCCTCGCTGGCGGGCTGCGACTGCGGGGCGCTCCTCGACGGGAAACGCTTTGCCTGCCAGACGGACGCCGACTGCGTCGACGGGTACGTGTGCCGCAGCGCCGGCGCCGGGCTCGAGTGCATCCCCGCGGACGACGGCGGCACGGGCGGCGGCGATGCCGGTGCAGGCGACGGCGGCGTGGACCTCGACGGGGACGGCGTCTCTCCTCCAGAGGACTGCGACGACACGAGGCCCGACGTGAAGCCCGGCGTCATGGAGTTGTGCGCCGACTTCCGCGACAACGACTGCGACCAACAGACGGACTGCGCGGATTCTCAGTGCGGCGGGCGGGCGTGCGGGACAACCGGCTCGGCCTGTGTCGGCCCACGGTGCGCGGAGCTCGCCTGCTCCGACGCCTCCGACAACGACGGAGACGGGGCGACGGACTGCGCCGACTCCGACTGCGCCGGTCAGAGTTGCGGCGTCGGCGGCACGTGCATGAACGGCGTCTGCCGCGCGCCCACCGAGGCCAACCTCTGCGCCGACGGCCTCGACAACGACGGCGACTCCCTCATCGACTGCGCCGACAACGTGGACTGCCCCAGCGGCTCGACGTGCAGCGACTCCAACGCCTGCACCGTCTCGGACATGTGCATCGGCGCTGGCGGGGGAAGTTGCGCGGCAGGGGCGCCCCTCATGTGCGTGACGCCTCCCAACCCGCAGTGCTTCGCGCCCCTGGGCGTGTGTCTCCCAGACGCCGGAGTGTGCCGGTACACCGTCAACCCCGGCGCCAACTGCGACGACGGCAGCCTGTGCACGAAGAACGACACCTGCACGGGTGACGGTGGCTGCGCGGGCACGCCGGCGTGCGACTCGCCGCCGTCCGTGTGTCACCAGTCGGTCGGCGCCTGCAGCGAAGTCGACGGCCGGTGTACGTACCCCCCGCGCGCGTCCGGCTCCTGTGACGACAACGACGCCTGCACCTTCAACGACACCTGCGACGGTGACGGCGGGTGCGCGGGCACGCGCATCACCTGCGTCTCTCCGAGCCAGTGCCATCGCGTCAATGGCTGCACCGCCGACGGCGGGTGTCTCTTCACCGTCGCCACCGGGCAGGTCTGCGACGCGGGCACTGCTGTGCCCGGCACCTGCAACCCCATGGGGACCTGCGTAGGCGGCGCCGTCTTCCCCTTTTCCCCCAGCAACTTCACGGAGGCGCAGCTGCCTGCGCACACCCCCCCGCTCACCTTCAATTGCGGGGTGACGACCGTCAACACCGGTGTAGCAGGCGGTGCGGTGACGTGGACCAACAACTGCGCCACCAACCCGTCCAACGTGCCCTACACCGAGCTGTCGGTGGGCAGCCAGCAGGCGGTGCTCCTCCACGTCGACGCGTTGTCCATCGGCTCGATGGCAACGCTCCGGGCCGAGGGGAGACGCTCGTTGATCATCGCCGTGCGGGGCAGCGCCAACATCCAGGGGACGCTCGACGTGGGCTCGACGGCGGCCAGCGTCGGGGCTGGCGCGGTCGCCAACTGCATGACCGGCCGCGGCGGAGCCGGCGCGTCCAACGCCTTCTTTGGCTACGAAGTGGCGGGAGGCGGGGGCGGTGGGGCCTTCGGCTCCGCCGGAGGGACGGGGGGGCTGGGCGGCGGCTCGTCCGGCACGGTGGGGGGCGTCGGAGGAGCGCCAGAGGGCGCGGCAAACCTCATCCCTCTGCGCGGCGGCTGTCCGGGTGGCGAGGGTGGCTCCGAGTCCATGACGCCTGCGGCGGGTGGTTCGGGGGGCGGGGCCATCCAACTGACCGTCGCGGGAACGCTTTCCCTGAGCGGCCGGGTGACTGCGTACGGAGCGGGTGGCGCGGGCGGCATGTACGGAGCCACAGACAGCTCCGGCGGGGGCGGCGGTGGAAGCGGCGGGGCCATCCTCCTGGAGGCGGGGAGCTTGTCCCTGCTGTCGGGCGCAGTCGTCACGGCCAACGGCGGTGGCGGGGGGCAGGGAGGCCCCTCCAACATGACGTCGGGCGCGGCGCCCGGAGGCTCGAATGGCGCGGCCGCGAGCGCCACTCCCGCCGCCGGCGGCCGCGACAACACACTCTGTGGCGGATTTGGAGGAGCGGGCGGGGCCGCCAGCACGCCGGCAGCGGCAGGGGCCGCGGAGATGTGTGCGACAGGCGGCAGCGGTGGCGGCGGTGGTGGTGGTGTGGGCCGTATCTTCCTTCGCGCCGCCGGCGTGTGCTCGATCGATCCGGCCGTCGTCATCAGCCCTCCGGCGCTGAGGACGGGTTGTCCTTGAGTCCACTCGGAAGCTCCCCTCGTCAGCTGTCAGGTAGACTGCTCGGCATGCTGCATCGTGAAGGCGGAGCGGAGGAGTGCGCACAAGCCGAGCCACGCTGCACCGCTCCAGCGCGTGGAGCCGGTCTCGTCTTGGTCGCCGCGATGTTGTTCTCTCTGGCGGGATGCACGTGCGGCTCGCTGGGCATCGAGGACAAGCGCTTCGCCTGCGACACCGATGCCGACTGCCTGGAGGGCTACCGCTGTGGCCCCGAGCGCGAGTGCGTGCGTGAAGGGAGCGGGGGCGGCTCCGGGGGAGGCCTCGGTGGTGGCGCGGGCGGCGGCAGTGGGTGCGCTGGCTGTCGCGCCGGGGTTCTCTGCGTCGAGCCGCCCAACAACGGCACGGAAGTCTTCTGCGGGAGAAACGGGGAGGCCTGTGTCACCTGCACCATCCCGCTGCAGCGTTGCGTCGACTTTCAGTGCGTCGACGCGACGGGTGGCGGCGGCGGAGCGGGCGGAGGCGCTGGCGGCGGAGCGAGTGGCGGTGGAGCGGGCGGAGGTGGAGTTGGCGGCGGAGTTGGCGGCGGCGGAGCTGTCGGAGGTGGAGTTGGCGGAGGCGGAGTTGGCGGAGGCGGAGTTGGCGGCGGAGCAGGTGGAGGCGGAGCTGGCGGAGGCGGAGTTGGCGGAGGTGGCGTTGGCGGCGGAGCGGGCGGAGGCGGCCCGGTCGGCGGCGGAGCGGGCGGTGGCGGGCCGGCCGGCGGCGGAGCGGGCGGTGGCGGGCCGGTCGGCGGTGGAGCGGGCGACGGCGGAGTTGGCGGCGGAGGGGGCGGCCCCACGACCCTCGTCTTTGTCACCCCGCCGCGAAGCGAATCTGTCGGCACCTGCTCGCAGCCCGTCACCATCGAGCTGCGGAACCTGGTGGGGAATCCAACGGCGGCCACCATGCCCGTCGTGGTCAACCTCGCAGCCGCCCCGATGGGCCTCGCGTTCTTCAGTGGCTCGACGTGCACCTCACCGACGTCAGCGGCCACGATCCCCGCTGGCCAGACGCAGGTGACGGTTTTCTTCCGAGCCAGCACGCCCAACACGTACAACCTCACCGCGAGCGCCGCAGGCCTGGTGTCGGCCGTGCAGCCGGCCACGGTGCGTCTCGACCCCGACTCGCTCGTCTTCACCACCACCTTCCCCGCGAGTGTCCGCGGGGGCACCTGCCTCGCCGCGACGCTGGAGGCGCGGCGACAGGGCGTACCCATCACCCTTGCCACGAGCGCGACGGTCGGGCTCACGACGAGTCCAACCGGGGGGACCCGCTTCTACAGCGACGCGACCTGCACGCAGCAGATTGTCTCCACCGTCATCGCCTCCGGTCAGGCGTCGAGCACCTTCTTCGTGAAGCCCCTCACGCGCGGGACGAATGTCATGACGGCCACCGCCTCCTTTGGTTCCGACTCCCAGGCCATCGACGTCCTACCCATCGTACGTCGAGGCACTTGCACCATCAGCAGCCCGTCAGCCACATGCCCCATCTCCGCGGCGCAGCAGAGCCTCGGACAGACGCTTCTCTTCACGCAGGCGAGGGGTACGGGCAATACGCATGTGACGGTGATGCCGCGATGCAGGCTTCTGTCGCCCACCAGCATCGAGTGTCGACGTTACGGCGGCGCAGGAGCTGGGTCGACCCTGGTCCATTGGCAGACAGTGGAGATTCCCCAGGGCCTGGCCGTTCGGTCCATCTGGGACAGCACCTGCGCACCTTCGCAGAGCTTGAGTCCTCCCATCGACCCGACGAAGTCCTTCGTCCTCAAGAGCATCGAGCCTGCGGGAAACAACAACTTCGACGATGACGACACGCTGGCGGCCCGCATCGTGGGCCCGGGCCTTCTCTCGGTGCAGGGCACCAACACCTGTGCCGGCTATGCGGTGCAGGTCGCCGAGTGGCAAGGCGTCAACGTGACTCGAGCCGCCCTCGATGGCGGCATGGCGACGGGCCAGAGTGTCATCGGCGAGTCCCTGCCGCCCGCGTCGAGTTCGCAGCTCGTCCTCGTCCAGGGCCGGACATCGGCGAATGGCAGCCTCGCCACATGTGGCCTCAGCCTGCGCGGCGACCTTCCCTCTGCCTCCGCCGTCGAGGTGTCCAGGGGGACTGGCGCGTGTGCCAACGTGCCCGTCGAAGGTGTCGTCGCAGAGCGGATCGACCTGGGCGCCCTGGCAACGGTGCAACAGGTGACGGTGACCCTGACAGACGGCCAGTCCTCCCAGACCGTGCTCATCACCCCGGTGGACATCACGCGCACCCTCGTCATCTCCAGCGCCCAGCAGGCGGGCGGGCAGGGTACGGGGTCGAACGACTCGGCATCGGCGGAGGCCCGGGACATCTCCGCGCATCTCGAGTTGACGGCTTTCGACAGGGTGACGGTGACCCGGGGCGGCGCCAACGGCAATCTGACCCTCACCTTCTATGTGGTCGAGCTGACGCCCTGAGGCGTCCCTCGGGATGGAGGTCACGACTGGAAGAGGGGATGCCTGATGTCCCGTCGGCTCGCCTGGAGTCTCTCGGTCGTGCTGGCCCTCGCCGGCGTGGGGCTGTGGCTCGCTTCCCCTTCTTCCCCGTCGGAGGAGCCGACGCCCTCGGCAGAGCCCGCACCGGTGGACCGGGCCGCAGCCCCCCGCCGTCCTGGCTCCGCTCCCGTTCCATCCACCAGCGCAGTAGCCCCGGATGCTGGCCTGTCGGCGCTGCTGGAGGTGCATGTCCAGCGCGCCGGCCGCCCCGTCGCGGCCCAGGTGACGGTGCTGCGCGACGAGGTGCCCCTGACGGCCGATTCGTTGCCAGTCTGGGTGAACGAGGCCCGCGCCATGGCAGGGAAGGACGGCGTGGTGACGCTGCCGGTCACTCCGGGCACCCTGCTGGTGGTGGCGCGTGCGGAAGGTGCGGGCCGCGCCACCGCCTCCACGCGCGTCCAGCCGGGACAGCGGGCCGTGCTGGAGCTCGAGCTTCCCGACGGGCACACGGTGACGGGCGTGGTGCTGGTGGGCGCCACGGGAGAGAAGGTGGTGGGCGCCTCGGTGCGCCTCTCGCTGGGCGCGGGTGCGGTGCGGCGCCGCACCGTCGAGACGGCCGAGGCCCTGAGTTGGTTTGCCACCACCGCGGCCGACGGCAGCTTCCGCTTCGAGGGCGTCCCTCCAGGCCTGGTGGAAGTGGAGGCGGTGGCCCCCGGCTACGGCCGCGCCCGGCTGGCGCACGTGGCGGTGCCAGGGCCAGGGGTGAGGGTGGCGCTGGCCGCCTCGGCCTTCGTGGACGGCTTCGTCTTCTTGCCCGACGGCGGACCTGCGGCGGGCGCGTGGGTGAGCGCGGCGGGCGGCGACGAGGTGACGACGACGACGGCCTCGGAGCGCGGCGCCTTCGGCCTCGAGGTGGAACCCGGCGCCTTCTTCCTCTCTGCCCACCTGGGCCCCTGGGCGGCGCGCAGCCGCACCCGCCTCACCGTGGGCCCCAACCGGACGCTGTCCGGCGTCACCCTCCGGTTGGAGGGCGGCGCCACCATCGCCGGGCGGGTGGCCGGCCCCGACGACGCTGGCATCCCCCAGGCGCGCGTGGTGGTGACGAGCGCGATGCCCGTGGGCTGGCCGGACTCGGTGCTGGTGTCGAGCGCCTTCAAGGCCGCCCAGACCCTGGGTGAGGTGCGCACCGACGCCGACGGCCGCTTCCTCATCGAGGGCGTGCCGGCCGGCGCGTGGGACGTGACAGCGTCGTGCGAGGACGGCGTGCAGTTTGCGCGGGAGTTGATGGTGCTGGACGGCCAGCGCTTTGAAGTCAGCTTCGTCTTCGCCGGCCGGAAAGCCATCACCGGCTTCGTCCTCGCTCCCGACGGAGGCCCGCTGGAGGGCGCGGTGGTGGCCGTCGGCGCGGACTTCGACGTCTTCCCCTCGCACTTGCTGCGGACGCGCACGGGCGCCGACGGCCGCTTCACGCTGGCTGAGCTGCCTCTGGGGCGCGTGTGGGTGGGGGCCTGGCTGGACGGCTCTCCGGCCATCGCGCGGGAATTGGTGGAGGTGCGCGCCGGCCCTGCGGAGCCGGTGACGCTGGTGCTGGCGCCTCGCCTGGGACAGCTTCGCGGCCGGGTGACGGGCCACGAGGGTGTGGTGCTGGTTGGCGCCAGCGCCGACCTCGGCCCGTCTGGAGGCGTCAACGACATCGCGCGCGCCTTCACCGACGGCGAGGGGCGCTTCTCCATGACGCTGCCGGAAGGGGAGTGGTCGGTGATGGCCCTCGCTCCGACGTCGGCGGCGGTGCGAGCGGTGGTGAAGGAGGGCGCGCCGGCAGAGGTGACGCTGGAGGTGGCCCGCAGCCGATTCCTGGTGCAGGAGCCCGACGGGACGGCCGCCCGCCACGCCTGGGTGTGGCTGCGCTCCGAAAAGTTCGGCGTCGGGCTCCAGGCCGACGAGGAGGGAGTGGCGCGCATCGCGCGGGAAGACGCGGCCGGCTACTCCCGGGTGGAGGCTCACTGTGAGAGCCGCCGGGGTACGGCTGTCCTCCCACGGGGCGAATGGGAGACGGTGGTGGTGCGCTGCCAGCCGGCGGCGCGCGTGGAAGGGGTGCTGCGTCGCGCCGGCCCTCCGGTGTCCGGCTTCACCGTGCGCTGGCCCGAGGGGGGGCTCGACCGCAGAGTGCGCTTCACCGGCGACCGCTTCGTGCTGGACGAGTTTCCCACCGGCGAGACGTGGCTCGAGGTGCGCACCGTCGACGGGTGGAAATGGGCCACCGGCCTCAACCTCTCACCGGGGACGTCGGCCCACCTGGAGGCGAAGCTCGAGCCGGCCGGCCCTGATGAGGAGTGAGTGAGGGTTGAGCAGGAGGTGTCTGCTCGTGCCGCCGCCGTGGGGCGCTGTCCAAATCGGCGGTGATGGCGTAAGCCCTCGGGCGGGAAAATCACCCCGACGTCGGAAGGAGCCAACGGCATGCTCTCGCTCGCCCTCGCCCTCTCGTTGTCCGCGGCGCCCGCGCAGCTCACCATCGAAGTGAAGCCCGAGGGCTGCGTGGTGAAGGTGGACGGCAAGAAGGCCGGCACCGGCGCCAAGCCCTTCACCGTCAAGCTGAAGCCCGGCAAGCACACCATCCGCGTGGAGTTCAAAGGCGACGCCACCACCGAGGAAATCGTGGTGAAGGCCGGCGAGAAGAAGACGTGGAAGTGGGAATTCACCGGCCACGGCCCCGAGACGCCGGCGGAGACCCCGGCCGAAGCGCCCACTCCCGAGGCGGGCTGACGGCCCCTCGGTCGATTGTGAGGTTGAGGCTGCGCTAGCCTCATGTGGCGAGAGATGCCGACCGACCCCGACAACCCCGACGACCTCGAAGGGCTCGAAGAGGAGGAGCTCGAGGAGAAGCCGTCCCACAGCGCGGCTGACCTCTTCCCCTTCGACGAGCTGTCCACCGGCGAGACGTCGTCGTTGCTCAAGCGCGCGCGCCTGGTGACGGGCCTGCAGGACGACCCCGTGCCTGTCGTCGACCCGACGCTCAAGCCCACCACCGGGCGCTTCCTGGCGCTTCAAGCGGCCGCTTCGGCGGCCGGGACGTCGAAGCCCGTCACCGGGACGAACCCAGCGTTCAAGCCGGGCACGGGCGCCAACCCGGCCTTCAAACCCGGCACGGGCGCCAACCCGGCCTTCAAGCCCGGCACGGGCGCCAACCCAGCCTTCAAGCCCGGCACGGGCGCCAACCCAGCGCTCAAGCCCGGCACCGGCAGCCACGCCGCCCTCGACCCCTCCGCGCTCCAGCGGGAAATCCGGCAGAAGGCGCTCCACGACGGGAAGGTGGCGCCGCCCCCGGGCACGAAGCCGCCCCGGCCGGTGAAGCCGCCGCTGGCCGCCGAGGACACCTTCGTGAAGAAGAAAATCCGCCAGGCCGAGAACAACCTGCCGGACTGGGACTTCGACGACGACGACGAGGGCGGGTGAGGCGCCGGGCGTGACGTCCTCGGCGACAGCGCCGGGCTCCTGGCTGCCGCCGGGGGAGGTACGCGAGGTGCTGGGCGCCTTCGTCCTGGCTGAGCCGCGCGAGCCGGGCGAGGTGGCCGTGGCGCTGGGCGAGAAGGAGCGCGCGCTCCTCGCTGACATGCCCTGGCCCCTGCGCCGCGCGGAGTGGCTCGCGGGCCGGCGCGTCGCCAAGCGCCTCCTGGAAGCAGCCTTCTCCCTCCCGGCGTCCCGCGTGGAGGTGCTCCCGCTGGAGTCCGGCGCGCCCCGCGTCTGGGTGGACGGCGTCGCCCGCCCCGACCTCGTGTTGAACCTGAGCCACACCCGAGGTTGGGCGGCGGCCGCGGCGGGCACGGCGCCGGTGGGCGTGGACGTGTGCGACGACGCCGACGGGCCCCGCCTCGAGCGCATCGGCCGGCGCGTCTTCTCCGAAGGCGAGGCCGAAGCGTGCGGCGCCCACGCCTCGGCCCAGCACCAGGCGGCGGTGTGGGCGCTCAAGGAAGCGGGCCTCAAGCTGCGCATCGGCGGCGTCTTCGACCCGGGGGCGCGGAGCGTGCGCGTCGTGTCCCTCGAACCGGCCCGCGTGGCCGACGCTTCGATGCAGGTGGCGCTGCTGAGGCTCCCGTCCGCCGCGCTCGCGCTGGCCCGTGACGTGTGAGCCTGCCGGCGAATTTCATGGCGCTCGACGACGTCAAGGTTTAGACAGCGTCCAAAGTGCTGGACCCGGCCTCGCGGCCGTTGATCTCAATCAAGGAGAAGCACATGCGCAGCCTGTTCGTCACCGTCCTCACCCTGTCCACCACGGCGCTGGCCGGCCCGTCCCTCGAGGAGCAGGCGAAGGCCCTCTTCAAGCCGCTGCCGAAGAACTTCGAGACGAAGGACACGCCGGTGACGAAGGAGCGGGTCGACCTCGGCCGGCTGCTCTACTTCGACACGCGGCTGTCGAAGAACCACGACGTCAGCTGCAACAGCTGCCACGACCTGGCGAAGTACGGCGTGGACGGAGAGCCGACGTCTCCAGGGCACAAGAAGCAGCGGGGCGGGCGCAACTCACCCACCGTCTACAACGCGGGCAACCACATCGCCCAGTTCTGGGACGGCCGCGCCGCCACCCTGGAAGAGCAGGCCAAGGGCCCGGTGCTGAACCCGGTGGAGATGGCGATGAAGGACGAGGCGTCGGTGGTGGCCGTGCTGGAGTCGATTCCGGGCTACCTGCCCCTCTTCAAGAAGGCCTTCCCCGGGCAGGACAAGCCCATCACCTACGACAACATGGCGAAGGCCATCGGCGCCTTCGAGCGCACGCTGGTGACGCCGTCGCGCTTCGACAAGTACCTGGCGGGCGACGCGAAGGCGCTCACCGACGCCGAGAAGGCCGGCCTCACGAAGTTCATCGAGGCGGGCTGCACCGCGTGCCACATGGGCGAGGGCGTCGGGGGCGGCATGTTCCAGAAGCTGGGCCTCGTGAAGCCGGTGCCGGGGCTGAAGGACAACGGGCGCTTCGACGCGACGAAGAAGGAGGCCGACAAGTTCTTCTTCAAGGTGCCCAGCCTGCGCAACATCGAGAAGACGGGCCCGTACCTGCACGACGGAAGCCTGAAGACACTGGAGGAGACGGTCTCCTTCATGGGCACCTACCAGCTCGGCAAGGAGCTCAAGAAGGAAGAGGTCGACGGCATCGTCGTCTTCCTCAAGGCGCTGACGGGCGAGCTGCCGAAGGACACGAAGGCCCCGAAGGCGCTCCCCTCGGGGAAGACCACGCCGAAGCCGGACCCGACGTGAGGCGAAGCGCCTCTCCGTCCGCGGTGCCGCGGGAAGGAGCGTCTTGAGGTCCGCGTGGACTTCCTCTCCCGCCACTCGACGCCGAGCGCGGCCGCCGTTGCGAGGATGACCGCGGCCCTCTGGAGGCAGAGGGTCCTCACGCCACGCTGTCCCGCCACGCCGCGGCTCGACGGGAAGCTGGCCCTCGTCACCGGCGGCAACGCAGGCGTCGGCCTCGAGACGTCCCTGGGCCTCGCGCGCCGAGGCGCAGACGTCGTCATCGCCGCGCGCCGCGAAGAGGAAGGGCGGGCCGCTGCGCGCCGGTTGGAGGAGGAGACCGGGCGAGGGGCCTGCTTCCTCCGCGTCGACCTCGCGGACCTCGCCTCGGTGGCGGCCTTCACCGCGGCGCTCGAGGACCGCTTTCCACGGCGCTCCGTCGACGTGCTGGTGGCCAACGCCGGGGTGTGGCCGCGTCGTTACGGCACCTCCGCGCAGGGGTATGAGCTGGCCTTCGCCACCAACGTGCTGGGGCACCTGCTGCTGCGACGGCTGCAGGACGCGGGGAAGCTGGAGCGCGCGCGCGTCGTCCTCCTCACCGGCGACATTTACGTGCTGGCCCGCGACGCCTCGGCCGACTTCGTCTTCGCCGGCCCGCGCGGCGGCCAGCAGGCCTACTGCAGGAGCAAGCTGGCCATCGCCTGGCTGGCGCAGGAGCTTCAGCGACGCTTCCCCTCCCTCGAGGTGGTGTTGGTGCACCCGGGCGTCGTCGCCAGCGGCCTGGGCGGAGAGGTTGGCGTCGTCGGTGACGCGGTGAAGCGGTGGGGCCTCCTCGACTGCGAAGCGGGTGCGCAGACGCCTCTCATCGCCGCGACACAGCCGGGCGTGGTGGGGAAGTACCTGCACAACACGCTGGGCGTGGTGACGCTGCCCGCCGACGACCCTGCGCTGCAGCCCGCGAAGGCCGCGGCGCTGTGGGGAGAGCTCGAGCGGCTTGGCGTGTCTTTCCGCGGGGCGTAGTCGCCACGGCAGAGCAAGCAGCCACTCGGGAGGCGCAGCGAGGGAGAGCGAGCGCGCTTCCGCAGCGTGCGGAGCACTCAAGTCGACAATTCGCGGCTGGTGGAGCGGTCCACGAGCGGAGCACCAAAGCTGCTGCGGTTGCCTCGTCCGGGTGCGACGGCGTGAAGGGAGTCACTTCCGTGCCGCGCGGTGAGGCGCCCCCGGCTGCCTCGAGAGCAGGCCGCGCTTCACTGGCAGCGCGTCACGCAGCGGTAGGCCTCGCAGCCCAGCGGCGCGATGCCGCCGTCGGGACACAGCACCGTGCCCTTCACCGCCAGCTCGCAGTCCACGTCGTGCACGCACGAATTGAGTCTCGTGCACCGCAGGTCCAGGCCCGCGTCCGGCGCGGTGTCGCGGCAGTACTGGTTGCCGAAGCAGTCGAACTGATTCTGGCAGCGGTATTGCTCTCCGAAGAGGCACTGCCCGGCGTACAGCACGTCGGTGCCCGCGGCCCGCGCGAGACAGGCGTTGTCGTACGTCGTCCCGTTGACGCCGCACACGTACGACACGGTGGCAGGACAGCCGCTGCAGTCCGCGCACACCTGGCTCACCAGGCAGCCCGTCTCGGGGTCCTTCGCGCCCGGCAGCACGCACTGGCCCGCGTCACACGACGGCGGCGGAGGCGTCCCGCACGTCTCGCAGCAGCCGCGGTCGCACTTCGCGCCCAGGCCACAGTTGCGATGGACGCTGCAGTAGCTCTGTGCCGGCCCGCAGGTGCGGCAGGAGCCGTCGTCGTCGCGCGCGTCCGACTTGCCGTCGCAGTCGTCGTCCACGCCGTTGGCGCAAACCTCCTGCGCGCCGGGGTGCGCGTCCTTGCGCGCGTCGTCGCAGTCGCCCTTCTCCTTCCCGGGGCACTGCACCGCCGCCTCGGTGGTGGGCGCGAAGCCGTCTCCGTCGACGTCGCGGCAGGGGTCGAGCTCGCACCAGCCGGGAGCGCACGGGCACTGGGTGCACAGCACCTGGCCGCTGCACGTCATGCTCGGCGGGCAATGGGCCTTCGTCCGGCAGCCGGGCACGCACGTCTTGCCCCCGCCGCCGCAGCCCTCACACACCATGCCCGGCGGACATTGCTCGTCGGCGACGCAGCTGTTCCCCAGCTGCTCCTGGCCGCCGTCGACGGGGGCGTTGGCCGGGAGGTTGGCCGCGGGGCACCCGCACAGCACCACCATCAGGATTCCCGCCACGCGTCGCATGAGGCTGCCTCTTCGAGCACACGCTGTGCCGCGCGCCCCCGCCTCGTCTCGCACCTTTGGGCACCACCGCGCCTCGGAATTCTGAGGGCTAGAGTTCGGGTGCGTCAGGCTCCCAGCGCGGCGGTTTCCAGGCGCCCTGCGGCGCGCCGTACAGCTCGTCGGCGCTCACCAGCAGGGCCTCGAAGGGCTTGCGGTCGAAGCGAATGCGCGACAGCGCCGGCGGCGTGCCCTTCCCCTTGTCCTCCACCGCGACGAGGTTGGTGTGGCCGCGCACCGCCAGCTTGCCCGAGGTGAGGTTGTCGACGCGGTAATGGAAGTCGCAGGCCACGCGGCCCAGCTTCGTC
Source organism: Myxococcota bacterium (assembly GCA_040752975.1). Lineage (GTDB taxonomy): Bacteria > Myxococcota > Myxococcia > Myxococcales > Myxococcaceae > JADLDB01. The sequence continues at coordinate 24,886 of JBFMHF010000003.1, read as the reverse complement.
AGCGCGACGCGAATGGAGAGCTGGTCCTCGTACCCGAGGAAGCTGTCGTAGCGCACGTTGAGCTGCCGCACCGCCAGGAGCCACCCCTTCTGGTACAGCTCCAGCGCGGGCACCCCGAAGCGCCGGAAGAAGGCCTCCCGCGCCTGCTCGAACCACACCACGATGCTGCGGTGGTGGGCCCAGCCCAGCGCGTCCGTCTCCGAGAAGGTGACGCGGTGCTCGACATGCGCGGTGACGTCGTCCCAGCGAGACATGTGGCGCCACGTAGAGGAAAACGGCAGAGAAGGGAACGCCATGTCCAAGGCCTTCACCGACGAGGAGACGAAGGACCCGGGCGTCCTCGGGCGGCCGCCGTCCGTCGCGCCCCGCGGCCAGGAGCGCCCCATCACCCCCGAGGGCCACAAGGCCCTCACCGAGCAGCTCCAGCGCCTGTCCACCATCGAGCGCGCCCGCGTGCAGGCCCTCTCCGACGATGCGGAGCGCGAGGCCCAGCGAAGCGCCCTCGAGCACCGCCTCGCCCTCGTCGCCGCCACGCTGTCCAGCGTGCGCGTGGTGGAGGCGCCGCCAGCCGACGGGGAGGTGCGCTTCGGCAGCCGGGTGACGCTGGCGTGGGACGACGGCCGCACCCAGGCGCTCTGCCTGGTGGGCCCCGACGAGGCCGACTCGAGGGAAGGACGCATCTCCGTGGACTCACCGCTGGCGCGCACACTGCTGGGGCAACGCCAGGGCGACACGGTGGAGGTGGTGCGCCCGCGCGGCGTCGCGTCCGCCACTCTCGTCAGCGTGGCGTGACAGCCCGTTCGACGGGGCCGCGGCGGCCGTCTATTCTCCTGGGCCACGATGTCGTCGTCGAAGCGCAGCCGCACCCAGTCCGTCAACAGCGCGCTCCTGCCCCTCATCACGCCGCGCCTGCCCCAGGTGGCGGATCGCCGGGGCAGCTCGGGGGAGTCCACCTCGCAGCTCTTCGAGCGCATCCAGCGCGGAGAGAAGGAGCGCCGCACCTTCCGGGAACGCCGCGCCTCGCCGCGCGTCGCCGTGGGCATCACGCTGGAGACGGAGGACGCCGGCACCCGCGTGATGGCGCAGACGTACGACTTGTCCACCTTCGGGCTGTCCATTCGCAGCGGCCAGACGCCGGCGAAGGGCCGGGTGGTGAGCCTGCGCCTCTTCCTCCCTGACGACCTCGACGCGCCCCTCAACCTCAAGGCCGAGGTGCTGGGCCCCTTCGACGCGGAGGGCGGCGTGCGGATGCGCTTCGTCAAGCCCGACATCGAGGCGGTCAAGCGCATCCACCGGCTGGTGTCGTGAGGTGCGCGCCGACGCGGCGTTTTTTTCGTACATTGTCCCGGCCATGAGTGACTCGTCGCTGGAGCGCCGCCGGGCCACCCGCGCCTCCGTCGTCATCCCCGTCGAGGTGAGGGACGAGCGCGGCTTCTCGCTGCACTCCACGCGCGACATCTCGTCGGGGGGCGTCTACTTCGACCGCGCCATCCCTCACCCGGTGGGTGAGAAGGTGGAGCTGTCCTTCACCCTGCCGGGCGAGGAGAAGCCGATTCGTTGCCGCGGCGAGGTGGTCAACGTGCCGGACAAGAAGGGCTACGGCATGGGCATTCGTTTCCTCGACCTCTCCGCGCCCGACGCGCGACGCCTCGACGAGTTTGCCCGGCAGATGCTGGAGGGGGAGTGACGGAACTGAAACGGCTGGTGGTGGTGTTGGTGGGGGGCATGGTCGTCTCTGCCTGCGTCACCGAGGAGCGCAGCACCCGCGTGCGTGGCGCGTCGGGCTTCATGGAGAATGTGCCCGAGTACCCGGCGCCCGCGGTGGACCGCTGCGCGAAGTTCAAGAAGGGCGGGGGCCCGGCCGCGGCCTGCGAAGAGGCGCGCTTCCTCGGGGAGAACTACGTGCGGCGCCTGTCCCCCGGAGACCAGGTGTGCCTCGAGGGCGGCTTCGGCGAAGCGCCCACCCGGGCCTGCCTGTCCCGCGGCGCGGTGGTGGACGTGGCCACCAACCGCATCCTCATCGAGGTGCGCGAGGCCAGGCCCGACTCGAAGTGGTTCCGCAAGGAGCAGAGCCAGTTCTGGTTCCAGGAAGGCGCGCTGGTGGATTTGTACCTCGCCGACGCCGGATACTGACGCCATGGGCTTCTTCGACCCACTCAAGGAGCAGCTCAAGGCGGCGCGGCGGCTGTCGCCGAAGAACCTGCGCCGGATGACCAACGAGCGCCTCTCCGACCTGGTGGAGAAGGAGGCCGTGCGCGCGCGCGCCCGGGTGGACGAGCTGACCCAGCGCTTCCCGTCCGCCGGCCCGCGGGAGCTGGCGCAGCGGTGCATCGACCAGAAGAAGCAGCTCGCCTCGATGGTGGGCGGCGTCACCGGCGTCTTCGGCGCCGTCACCGTGCCCGTCGACCTGGTGGGCATGGTGTACCTGCAGCTCTCGCTCCTCACCGAGGTGGCCACCGTCTTCAAGGTCAGCCTCAAGTCCGAGCGCGAGCGGCAGGAATTGCTCGACCTCTTCGGCTACTCCAACGGCATCGGCCCGGTGCAGCGCTCCAGTCCCCGCGTGCTGGGCAGCCTCGCCGCCCTCATCCTCTCCCGCGGTGGCCTCACCACCCTGTCCCGGGCCATGCCGCTGGTGGCCGCGCCCATCAGCGCGTACCTGAACAACCAGCACATCCAGCAGGTGGGCGACGCGGCGGTGCGCCACTACGACGGCTGGGTGCACGCGCACGAGAAGCAGAAGAAGGCGTCGGGCGGTTGATTGCCCCGGGCCTCCCCCGCCCCACCACTTTCAGGGCGGTGGCGCCTTGGGAGGAATGGCCACCATCTTCCCGAGGACGTGGACGTGCACCGGCGGTTGGGGGTCGAGCTTGTTGATGATTCCCCCGAAAGTCTCGGTGCGGCGCAGCCACTCCTTCGTCTCGGTGTAGCGGGTCACCACGCGGTCCTTGAGCGTCAACGAGTCTTCGTCGGTGGCACAGGCGGGACCGGACGGGGGCTTGAGGCCGATGGCCGTCAGCACCATCGCGGTGGCCGCCGTCAGCACCAGGGCCAGCCTGCGCCGAGCCCGCGCGAGGCCCACCGGGCAGTCGGCCGTCATCACCCGCCCATCAGCCCGCCGGTAGAGCCGCCCGCAGACGCGGCCCGTTTCCTTCTCGAAGAGGGCCAGCACCTCGCGCTCGGTGAGGCTGGCGATGTCGTGCACGTGCAGCTGGCACTTCGCGCAAAAGCGCTTCCGCTCGTCGCCCGACATCGACTCCCACTTCTCGCTGCAGGGGCTCACCACGCGGATGTCGAGGGCCATGGGCGCGTCTCTCGGAGAGGGCAGGTGCTCGAGTGTAGTTGGACAGCCCGTGGGCGCGCGAGGTTCCCCCCCTGCTATCCTCCTGACACATGATGCTCGCACGGCCCTACGAGGACTTCCTCCGTGCGCTGGAGGACAGTGAGATCAAGCTCGAGTACTGGGCCGGCGTCATCTACGCGTTGGCGGGCGGAACGCTGGCGCACGCGAGCTGAGCGTAGCTGCCAGCACGCTCCTTCGCTCCAGGCTTCCGGTCCGCTGCAGTGTCTTCAGCAGCGACGCCAGGGTGCGGGTGGAGTCCACCGACTTCGCCGGCTTCCCCGACGTGTCCGTGGTCTGTGGCGAGCGGATGACGTCGCGCATCGACGCCCACGCGCTCGTCAACCCGGTCCTGCTGGTAGAGGTCACCAGCCGCTCGACGGAGGACTACGACCGCGGGGAGAAGCTCGAGCACCACCGACGGCTCCCCTCGCTCGAAGTGGTGCTCATCGTCAGCCACCGCGAGAAGCGGGTCACCGTGGTGGAACGGAAGGGCGGCTGGAAGCCACGGGACGTGTGCGCCGGGGAGGTCGTGGCCCTCGACAACCTCCAGGTCAGCTTCTCCGTCGACGAGCTGTACGGCAACATCGCGCTGGATCCCTGACAGCGAGGGCCCGCCCTCTGCCGTTTAGGGGTAGGCTTCCTCCATGCCGAAGGAGTCCACGTTCGTGGGCGGACCTCCCAACGAAAGCGACGACGTGCCCGAGCGCCCGCGCGCCTCCGGTCCACGCCCCGTCACCACCGCCATCCCCACCCGCCGCGGCACCGGGCAGCACTCGTCCGGCTTCGGAGGCGCGCCCGGCCGCACGCCCATGCCGCAGCCGCCCGCGCACCCGGATCCCACTCCGCCCGCCCCGCCTCCCCCCGGCGCGCAGCTTCCGCCGCCACCGCCCCCGCGCGCGCCGTCGGCCAGCGGAAAGACCGGCGCCCGGCCGGCCCTCCAGCGCCAGGCCCAGCCCCGCTTCTTCCCTCCCCAGCCGCGCTCGCTGGCGGAGACGGGCCTCTCACAGACGATGGGCGAGGAGCTGGTCTTGAAGGCCCTCTTCTTCGCCGGGGAGCTGCGCGGCGCGGACATCGCCCAACGCATCAAGCTGCCCCAGCTCATCGTCGACGAGCTGATCGAAGCCCTGCGCAAGCAGAAGTTCATCGACCTGAAGGGCGGCGCCGGCCTGGGCGTGGGTAAGTCGACGATGATCTACACCCTCACCACCTTCGCCACCGACGTCCTGCGGCAGATCCTCGACCGCAACCGCTACAACGGCCCCGCGCCGGTGCGCATGGAGGACTACTTCGAGGCCGTGGCCGCCCAGACGGTGCGCGGCATGCGCATCACCAAGGCGAAGCTGCAGCAGAACTTCGGAGACCTGGTGGTGAAGGACCACGTCTTCGACAGCCTCGGGCCCGCGATGAACTCGGGGCGCTCGATGTTCTTCTACGGACCGCCCGGCAACGGGAAGACGGCGCTCTGCCAGTCGCTGGTGCGCTGCTACGAGGGCGACATCTGGGTGCCGCACGCGCTGCTCGTCGACGACTTCATCATCCGCGTCTACGACCACACGCTGCACGAGGCGGTGCCGGAAGATCCCAACGCCCCGGCGCAGGATCAACGGTGGGTGCGGGTGAAGCGCCCCCTGGTGGTGGTGGGCGGCGAGCTGACGCTGGAGACGCTCGACCTCATCTACTCGCCCGACGTGAAGTTCTACGAGGCGCCGTTCCAGCTGAAGGCGATGAACGGCATGCTGCTCATCGACGACTTCGGGCGGCAGAAGGTCGAGCCCAAGGACCTCCTCAACCGGTGGATCGTCCCCCTGGAGAACGACGTCGACTACCTCACCCTGCACACGGGCAAGAAGCTGCAGGTCCCCTTCGACGTCTTCGTGGCCTTCTCCACCAACCTGGACCCCGCCGACCTCGTCGACGACGCCTTCCTGCGCCGTGTCCGCTACAAGCTGGCCGTCGCGCCGCCCGACGAAGCCCAGTTCCACGCCATCTGGGAGTCCGTGTGCCGGAAGATGAACGTGGCCTACGACGCCGAGGTCATCGCCTGGCTCATCGAGGCCCACTACAAGCCGTACAACCGGCAGTTCGCCGCCTGCCAGCCGCGCGATTTGCTGGGGCAGGTCATCGACATCGCCCACTACCGGGGGGAGCCGCCGCAGCTGACCGGCGAGCTCCTGGACGCCGCCGCCAGGAATTACTTCGTGCGCTTCACCAGGAAGTGACGGCCGCCAGTCTCTGACGCTGCGCGCAACGTCGATTCGTGAGTAGATCCGCCTCCGAATGGCCGGCTCGCCGCTCCCGGACGCACAGCAACTGCTGAAGCTCCTCCAGCGAGCCGCGGAGGAGCTCAAGGCCTCCCAGGCCCAGACGTCCGCCGCCGAGGCTCGCGCCCGCAGCCTCGAGGCCGAGTTGGTCCGCGCCCGCGCCGAGCTGGCCAGCGAGCGCGCCCGCGTCATCGAGCTCAAGCTGAAGCTGGACGAGTCGGGCAACACCACGCTGCCGCCCATCAACGCCGGCGCGTCCGAGGCCACCAACCGCGGCGTCCCGCTCAAGACGTCGCCGATGATGAAGTCGCCGCTGGCGAAGGAGGACCGCACCAACATCTCCGGCGACGCCGAGCTGCTCGAGAAGCGCGTCCGCGGGCTTCAGGAAGAGATTCAGTCGCTGGAAGACGACCGCCGCGCCCAACGGGACCGGGTGAAAGAGCTCGAAGGACTCCTCACGCAGGCGCGCGACGAGCTGCAGCAGCTCACCGACGAGACCGGCCGCCAGACGGAGCTGGGTCGGCGCCTGTCGGAGCGCGAGCACGAGCTGGCCACCGCGCGCGAGCAACTGGTGGTGGAACAGGCCCGCGGCGCCGACCTCGTCACGCGGCTGCAGGCCTGGGAGGCGCGGGTCAGCGAGCTGGAAGGGGCGCTCGCCGACACCGAAGCCACCCGCAAGCAGTCCGAGGAGCTGGTGTCACAGAACGCCGACCTCGACGCGCAGCTCACCGCCGCCCAGGCGCGGGTGCAGGCGCTGGAAGGCCAGCTGAAGACGCTCGAGAAAGGCGCCACCACCGAGCAGCAGCGCCTCATCGAGGCCACCGCCCGCGCCGCGCAGCTGGAGACGGAGTTGGCGGCGGTGAAGGCCCGCCGCGACGAGCTCAACGTCGAGCTCTCCCACGCCGAGCGGGCCCGCGACGACGCCCGCGCCCAGGTGGACAAGCTGAAGCGCGCCGCCGACGAGGTGCGCGCCGAAGAAGCGAAGCTGCGCGAGGCGCTGGAGAAGTCCGCGCGCGAGGCCATGGACGCCGAGGTGGCGAGGCGGGTGGAGCAGGAGTCCCAGGTGGCGAAGGAGAAGGAGAAGCACCAGCTGACGGCCCAGCGGCTGCTCGAGGCCCGGCAGCGCACCCGGGAGCTGGAAGGGCAACTGGAGAAGATGACGGCCCGCGTGGCCACGCTGGAGGCGCAGGCGGAAGCGGCCCGCAAGGAGCACCAGCAGGCGCTCGAGGCGCAGGCGCAGTCGTACCAGCAGGCCTCGGCCGAGCTGGCGGTGCGCGCGCAGACGCTGGAGCAGCAACTGGCCCACGCCACCAGCGAGTGGGGCCACGCCGACAGGCAGTACGAGCAGCTCCACAAGGAGATGATCGTCATCCTCGAGCAGCGCGACGAGGCCCGCGGTGAGCTGGAGCAGCTCAAGCAACGGCTGGGGATTCGGAACTGAAGGGCACGGGGATGGCGATTCGGAAAGTGGGTGACTGCCGCATCCTGGGGGCCCTCGGCAAGGGCGGCATGGCCACCGTGTACCGGGCCATTCACGAGTCGCTGCAGCGGGAGGTGGCCGTCAAGGAGCTCACCCCCGACGGCGCGAAGTCCAACGAGGCCCTGTCCCGCTTCAAGCGCGAGGCGATGGCGCTGGCCGGCTTCCGCCACCAGCACATCGTCACGCTGTACGACCTCATCGAGAAGAACGACGGCTGGTACATGGTGATGGAGCTGGTGGACGGCCCCACCCTGGCCGACCTCATCAAGGAAGCGCCCCTGCCGCCCGAGGCGGTGGCCGTGCTGGGGCTGCAGCTCGCCAGCGCGCTCGAGCACGCGCACTTCCACCGCGTGGTGCACCGCGACCTGAAGCCCGGCAACGTCATGCTGTCCACCTGGGGCGACGCCAAGCTGATGGACTTCGGCATCGTCCAGACGGAAGAGCTGGACCGCCTCACCAGGACGGGGATGGCGGTGGGTACTCCGGCGTACATGTCCCCCGAGCAGGTGACGGGGGCGCCGGTGGACGCGCGCAGCGACATCTATTCCCTCGGCGTGGTGCTGTACGAAGCCCTGTCCGGCAAGCGGCCGTACACCGGCAGCAACCCGGGCGAGGTGTTCGCCAAGGTGACGACGGGCAAGCGCGACGCCCTGAAGAAGGCCGCCCCGAAGGCGCCGAAGGAGCTGCGGGAGGTCATCGAGAAGGCGATGGCGGTGAAGGCCGAAGAGCGCTACCCCGACGCCACGGCGCTGCGCCGCGCCTTCGAGCGGCTCCTCTCGGGGCTGGACTCCTCGCCGTCGGCGGTGCTGGTGAACTTCCTGCGCAAGCGCAACCGCCTCACCGAGAGCGAGGCGCTGGCCCGCCTGTCCCACACCCAGCTGACGCAGCTCTCGCAGCTGTCACCGGCCGAGCTGGCGACGGTGCGCGGGCCGCGCTGGGGGCTCGGCATCTTCCTGGGCGTGTTGCTGGGCACCGTGGTGGCGACGCGCGAGCTCTGGTGGCCGATGGTGAGCCAGTGGCTGACGCGCCTGCAGGTGCCTCATTGAGCCATACTCGGGGCTACGCATGGCCCGGCCCCACCTCGACGACTTTCAGCGCGGTCACCGGGTGGGCAAGTACGAGCTGGTGACGCGCCTGTCGGTGGGAGGCATGGCCGAGCTGTATCTCGCCTTCCTGCGCGGGCCGGGCGGCTTCAAGAAGTTCGTCGCGCTGAAGATGATTCTCCCCGACATCCGGAGGGACGAGGACTTCATCAAGATGTTCCTCGACGAGGCGCGGCTGATGGCGGCCCTCGACCACCCCAACCTGGGCCAGGTGTACGAGCTGGGCCACGAGCCGGAGACGGGCGAGCTCTACCTGGCGATGGAGTACCTGGCGGGGACGACGGTGTTCGACGCCCACCACCGGGCGCGTGCGAAGGGAGAGGTGCTGCCCGTCGGCTTCTCGTGCCGCGTGCTGCGCGACGCCTGCCTGGGGCTGCACGCGGCGCACACCTTCGTCGACGCCAGGGGCGCGGCCCGGCCCATCGTGCACCGCGACGTCACCCCGGGGAACGTGATGGTGACGTGGGCGGGCCGGGTGAAGGTCATCGACTTCGGTGTGGCGCGTGCGCCCGGCCGGCTGGCGCGCACGCAGGTGGGCCTGGTGAAGGGCACCGCCGGGTACATGTCCCCCGAGCAGGCCACGGACCAGCCGCTGGACGCGCGCAGCGACGTCTTCTCGGCGGGCATGGTGCTGTACGAGCTGTTGGCTGGCGCCGCGCCCTTCGCCGGCGTCCAGGGCCGGCGGCTCCTGGAGGCGGTGGCCGCCCGGGACGTGCCGCCCCTGGCCCGGGTCGCGCCGTCGACGCCTCCTGCGCTGGCCGACGCGGTGATGACGGCGCTGGAGCGCGACCTCGCCCGCCGCTGCCCGTCCGCGAAGGAGTTCGCCCGCCGCCTGGAGGCCGCCTGCCCGGGGCTCTTCGACGAGGAGCGCCTGGCGGCCGAGCTGCGGGTCCTCTTCCCCGATGGCGTCGAGCTGTCGCGAGCGCTGCTCGAGTCGGCGGACCGAGGCGAGGCGCAGGACCGGGAGCTCGAGGCCCTGGCGACGAGGTTGCGGGAAGTCACTGCGCCGCGAGCGCAAGCGCTGCCTGAGCCTCCTCCTGCGGCGGCCGGTGCTGCGCCTCGACGGGCCGCCGACGTCCACGAAGGCCCTTCCGGGGACACGGCCACGCGCGGAGCGGGTTCGGAGCCGCCGCAGGAGCGCAGGCACCTCCTCGTGGGCCTCGGGCTGGCGCTGTGTCTGGTGCTGGGCGTCGGCTACGCCCTCACCTCGATGGAAGGAGAAGAGGCGAGCGCGCCTGCGGACGAGGGTGACACGAAGGAGATGAAGGCGATGGAGGCGCAGGTGATGCCGCAGGTGCACACCGCGCTGGCGGCGCGCGACCTCACGCGGGCGCGGCAGTTGATTGAGTCCTGCCAGGTGCGGGGGAAGCCCTGTCCCGCGGCCGTCGCGCTGTTGCCCCAGGTGGAGGCCGAGGCCGCGAAGCGCGCGGCGAAGGAGGAGTCTCCCCCGACGTCCGAGGCGGCGGTGGCCCCCGGCGCCTGTGAGCTGGACGCTGCGCACGCGGCGCTGCGCGAGGTGGACTTCGAGCGCGCCGCGGGACTGTTGCGCGCGTGCACCACCTCGACGGGGTTGGATCCACGCGCCGAGAAGCTGCTGGCGGAGCTGGGCAAGTCGTCGATGCACAAGAAGACGCTGCTCAAGGCGCGGGACGCGCTGGAGGCGGGGAACGTGAAGGAGGCAGAGTCGCAGCTGAGCCTCGTGCCGAAGCGGGGCGTGTGGCTCGAGATTCGCGAGGCGTTGCTGCAGCGGCTCAAGCGCGCGAAGGCCGAGCGCAGCGCGGGGGCGGGGCCGCGAGGCAAGGTGCTGGAGGTGGGCAACGCTGCTGGCGCGAGCGCCCCCGCTGCGAAGCCGACGACGATGGAGCAGGGCTTCCTGGACTCCGCCGCCGGGCAACTGGCGAGGGGCCAGGTGGAGGGGGCGGTGGCCACGCTGCGCGCCTGTGTCACGGCGCAGCCGAGGTCGGCGGAGTGCGAGTACCAGCTGGCGCAGGCGTTGGCGCGCGCTGGCGACCCGGGCGAGGCCCTGCGCGCGTACCGGCGATTCCTCGAGCTCGCCCGCCCTTCGGACGCGCGCGTGCCCCGGGTGAAGCAGGTGGTGGCCGACTTCGATGCCGCCTCCGCCCGCTGAAGCGCTTCGGTCGCAAGCCTCATGTCTCGGGACGACGCCCGGCTGCGAGGATGAAGGTCACGCGGCGCCGGAAGGGGCGCCCGGACTCGCCAGGCGCGCCAGCACGTCGTCGAGGTGTTTGTAGACCTGAATCTCGTGGTGGAAGACGTCCACCACCACGCCCTGCTCGTCGATGACGAAGGTGGCGCGGCGGTCAATCTTCAGCACCGGCCACACCACGCCGTATTTCTCGCTGATGGCGCGCGACTCGTCGCCGATGAGGGTGAATTGCAGCCCTTCCGCTTCGGCGAAGCGGCAGTTCTTCTCGGACTTGTCCACCGAGACGCCGATGAGCTCGGCGTTGAGCGCCGCAATCTTCTCGTGGTGGTCGCGGAAGTGCCGCACCTCCAGCGTGCAGGCAGGAGTGAAGGCCTTCGGGAAGAAGAAGAGCACCACGCGCTTCTTCCCGCGGAAGTCGGACAGCCTGACGAGCTGGCCCCGGCAGCCGATGGCCTCGAAGTCAGGCGCCTTGTCCCCGGGCCGCAGCATGACAGTGAAGCCTTACCGCAGGTGGTCGCGCCGAGTCACTCGGAGGTGATGGACAAGTTCTGCACCTGGCCGAACGTCGGGACGTCGCAGCCCTCCTGGTTGGAGAAGGCGGACACGGGCATGTTGGAGACGACCTTCGCTTCCCCTCTGCCCACCGTGGCACAGCCATGGCCCAGCATCTTGCCGCCGTTGGCGCAGGAGATTTCCAGGTCCCAGCAGGCCTTGAAGGCGCCGTCGCCCGAGGTGCGCTTCACGCCGCAGTCGACGCCTTCGGGGCCCGGGGTGCCGCAGTCGACGCGCGCGCCGTCCGTGTCCACCACCCGGACGAGCGGATCGCGGGAAGGCGCCGCGCCTGCGTCCCAGGCCTCCTCGAAGGCGGTGCGGATGTCGTCCCCCGTCCTGGCGATGAAGAAGCTGGCCAGGCCGAAGATGCCGCAGCAGCCCAGGGACAGCGCGCAGCCGATGCCCACCACCCACTTCCAGTTCCTCGAAAACCAGCCGTGCGGCGGCGGGGGTGCGGCCTGCTCCTGCGGCGTCATGTCCTCTCCTCCCGATGGTCAGCTGTTGGTGGCGGCGGGCGCCGGCGTGGGTGCGGCCTTCGCTTCCAGCGAGTCGGCCACCAGCTCGGCCACGTCCTTCACCTTCATGCCCTCGCGGTTGGTGTCGGCGAAGGCGTCCTTGAGCATGGTGTGGCAGAAGGGGCAGGCCACGGCGACGGTGCCCTCGGCGTTGCCCTTGAACTCGCCCACCTGGCCCGGCTTCGTGCGGTCCGTCGCGTCGGGGAAGGGCACCGACGGGTCCTTCGCGTGGGCCAGCGTCAGGGCTGCCTCGTTGGCGCGGTGGTGGTTGATGCGGGTGCCGAGGTGCTCCTCCATCCACATCCGTGCGCCGCCCGCGCCGCAGCAGAAGCTCTCGCGCTTCGAGCGCTGCATCTCGATGACCTCCAGCCCGGGGATGGCGGCGAGGACTTCGCGCGGCGCCTCGTACACGCCGTTGTGGCGCCCCAGGTAGCAGGGGTCGTGGAAGGTGAGCTTCTCGTTCATCACCTTCGACAGCTTGAGGCGCTTCGCCTTCAGCAACTCGTTGATGAGCTCGGTGTGCGAGATGACGCGGTAGTTGCCGCCGAACTCCGGGTACTCATTCTTGATGGTGTTGAAGCAGTGGGGGCACTGGGTGACGATGGCCTTCACGCCCTTCGCGTTCCACGCCTCGACGTTCATCTTCGCCATCGTCTGGTAGAGGTACTCGTTGCCGCCGCGGCGGGCCAACTCGCCGTTGCACGTCTCTTCCTTGCCCAGGGTGGCGAACTTCACCCCCGCCTCCGTCAGCACCTTCGCCACCGCGCGCGACACCTTCTTCATCCGCTCGTCGTAGCTGCCGGCGCAGCCGACGTAGAAGAGGTACTCGTACTCGCCGCCGTCACCCCACTTCGGCAGCGGCGTGTCGCCTTCCCACTCGTCGCGCTTGTCCTGGCCGAGGCCCCAGGGGTTGCCCTGGCGCTCGACGCCCTCGAAGACGCGCTGCAATTCGGGCGGGAAGTCCGCTTCCACCTGCACCTTGTAGCGGCGCATGTCGATGAGGCGCGGCACGTTCTCGATGAAGACGGGGCAGGCCGTCTCGCACCAGCCGCAGGTGGTGCACGCCCACACCGTGTCGGGAGACAGCACGCCGCCCTCGGCCGCCACCAGCGGCTTCAGGGGCTCTTCCTTGCCTTCCCTGGACTTGAAGACGACGGAGCCGTCCTCCTTCTTCGTGACGGAGGACAGCACCTTCTCGTGGTCCCACAGGAAGTGCTTCAGGGACTGGTTGACGCCCTTGTGGGTGAGGGGCTTGCCGGTGAGGTACGTCGGGCAGTGCGTCTGGCAGCGGCCGCACTCGGTGCAGGTGTCGAGGTCGAGGCCCTGCTTCCAGGTGAGGTCCGTCAGCACCTTCGCGCCGAACTCCTCCTTCTCGAGGTTGGGCGTGGGCAGCTTCGCCGACGAGGAGATGCCGGGGCGGTCGACGGGCGGCAACGCCTTCAGGAAGACGTTGGCCAGGCCGACGATGACGTGGAAGTGCTTCCCGTGGGGCAGGAAGTTCAAAAAGACGAGGATGATGCTGACGTGCGTCCAGAAGCACGCGGCGCCCAGCGTGTGCAGGGTGTCGGAAGGGACGCCGGCCAGCAGGAGGCCCACCGCGGAGGTGACGGGCTCGACGTTGGAGAAGGTGACGTTCTGCGCGCGGAGGTGGGAGGCGCCGAAGATGAACTCCGTCACCATCAAGGCGGCGATGAAGCCGAGGATGAGGAGCGCTTCCCACGACTTCGTCATGCGGGCCGGCTGCTTGAAGAGGCGCAGCGCCGCGAAGTAGGTGACGCCGACGAGGGCCGCCGCCGCCGCGACGTCCTTCACGAAGAGGTAGCCCTCGTAGGCGGTGCGCAGCCCTTCCAGCCCCGTCCACGCCGGCGCGTTCAGGTTGGTCAGCACCTCCAGCGCCGTAGACGAGAAGCCCATGACGAAGAGGGACACGGTGCGCAGCGCCAGCACCATGAAGGCGCCGAAGATGAAGACGTGCATGAGGCCCGGCAGCAACTCCTCGCGGTCCACCATGCGCTTCTGGCCGAGGCCGAAGGTGAGGAGCGCCTTGAGCCGCTCGCCCTTGCGGTCCAGCCGGTTGCCGGGCACGGCCTTGAGCGCGGCCAGGGACTTGAGGCGCCAGAACATCGTCCAGGCGAAGACGGAGAGCGCGATGACGAGGAGGGCGGTGGTGGCGATGGGGCTCATCGTGCCCGGGGAAGTAGCAGAGAAGGTCCGCCCTGGCCCGCTTTCTCGACGAACTGCGGCAGGGGCAACTGAAGGGCGCGATGAGGAGTCCGGCGGGTGGCCGGGCGCGCCCTGTCGCCGTCCAGCCCGTCCCGTGTCCCAGAGTGCATTGGACCAACACCCCTGCGGCGCCTCCCGGGCGGGAACGACGGCCGGGTGTGGTAGCAAGCGCGCGTGAACGTGAAGCGTCGCATCCGAGTCGTCGTCACCGGCGGGCCGGGAGGCGGGAAGACGACCGCCGCGGACCTCTTTCGCCGCGAGCTGGCCGGGCAGGTCATCGTCGTGCCCGAGTCCGCGACGCTGCTCTTCTCCGGAGGCTTCCCTCGCCTGCCCGACCTCGAGGCGCGCCGCGCTGCGCAGCGAGCCATCTTCTACGTGCAGCGCAGCCTCGAAGACGTCACCGAGACGGCGCACCCCGAGCGCGTCCTGCTGTGCGACCGCGGCACCGTCGATGGCGCCGCGTACTGGCCGGGCCCCGAAGGCGACTTCTTCGCGGCCATGGGCACCACCCTGGAAGCCGAGCTGGCCCGCTACGATGCCGTCCTCTTCTTCGAGAGCGCCGCCGTGGGTGGCCACGCCATCGAGGGGAACAACCCCGTCCGCGTGGAGAGCAACGACGAGGCCGCCGCGCTGGACGGCCGACTGCGCGCGGTGTGGGAGAAGCACCCGCGCTTCACGTACGTGAAGCACCGCGAGTCCTTCTTCCGGAAAATCACCGAGGGCTTCGAGGCCCTGCAGCGGGTGGTGGGTGACCTCGGCGGCCCCAACGGGCGGTGAAGCGCGAGGGCGGGCGCGGCTGCGTGGCCTCGCGGAGAGGCGCTCGCGACGCATTGTCTCCAGGCGCCCCGGCCGTGGCGTCGCTGCCGGGAAGCGACTCCCGCTGACGCGAGCCGAATGGGCAGGCCTTCGAAAGCGCTGACTCCGCGCTGCGTTACCGTGAGGCTGGAGGTGGCCTCATGAAGCGAGCGCTCGTCCTGTGTGGCGCCGTGTTGCTGGTGGGCGCCTGCCGCAGCGTGGCGGGCGATGGCGGCGGGGAAGGAGGCTCCTGGAGGCCAGTCCTTCGCGCGGCGGGCGTCACCGACGGGCGCGTGCTGGACGCGTTTGACGCGGTGTCGCGCGCCGACTTCCTGCTGCCCTCCGAGAAGCCCCACCAGTGGGAAGACCGCCCGTTGGACATCGGCTACGGGCAGACGACCAGCCAGCCGTCGCTGCTGGGCCTCACGCTTCAGGCCGCCGAGGCGCGCCCCGGCTGCAAGGCGCTGGAGGTGGGTTCCGGCTGTGGCTACCAGGTGGCGTTGCTCTCCAGGCTGTGCCGCGAGGTGTACGGCATCGAAATCGTCGAGCCCCTGGCGCAGCGCTCGATGGCGACGCTGAAGCGGCTCGGCGTCACCAACGCCTTCGTCCGCGCGGGTGACGGCTACCAGGGCTGGCCCGAGAAGGCGCCCTTCGACGTCATCATCGTCTCCGCCGGCGCGGCGAAGGTGCCGCAGCCGCTCCTCGACCAACTGGCTCCCGGCGGGCGCATGGTCATCCCCGTGGGGCCGCTGCACGACCTCGACCTCAAGCTGGTGACGAAGCGGGCCGACGGGACGCTGCGTGACGAGGTGTTGCTCCCCGTGCGCTTCGTGCCGCTCACCGGGCCTTCGGCGGAGCAGGACCGGAAGCGCTGAAGTTGCTCGTGATCCTCGTGGCTCACGAGCTCGGCCACTACGTGGCGGCCCGCATCCATCGCGTCCCCGCGTCATTGCCGTATTTCTTGCCCCTGCCGATCTTCAACCCGTTCGGCACGCTCGGAGCGGTGATCGTGATGGGCGACGGATCCGCTCCGCCAACGGGTTGCTCGATATCGGGGCCGCCGGCCCGATCGCAGGCATGGTGCTCGCCGTTCCGATCATGCTCTGGGGCTGTCGCTATCGAAGCTCGGACCACGCGGAACCGAGAACTCGGATGATTCACGATCGCCCTTTGTTTTGACGCGACCGGGCTCGCCGCCGTGACGATGGCGACCGCGCCCATCGGAGCCGACGAGATCGATCGAGAGATCGCGAGCGCGCACCGTCGGGCTTTGCGCGTCCTTGCGCGCACTGCCGAAGCGCGATACCCGTCCACGCTCCGATCGGGAGCTTCATCATGACCACGCCCAGCCTCGCTCCCTACGTCTTCTACGAGGACGTCGAGGGCGCCGCGCGCTTCATGCAGGAGGCCTTCGGCTTCACGCTCGTCTTCACGAGCCCCGACCCGAAGGGCGGGCTCGCGCACGCGCAGCTCGCGCACGGCTCGGGGCTCATCATGGTCGGGCACGCTGGCGGCGGGGGGCTCGGGATGGTGAAGCGCGCCGATGCGCTCCCCGCGCTCCACGCCGGCGTTTACGTCTTCGTGGACGACGTCGACGCTCACTGCGCGCGCGCCCGCGCCGCCGGCGCGAAGGTGCTGGGCGAGCCCGCCGATCAGCCGTGGGGCGATCGGATGTGGTGCGGCGTCGACCCCGAGGGGCAGTTCTGGATGTTCGCCAAGCGGCTCTCGCAGCCGTGACATGACGCGCAGGGGCGATGCGCTCGCCCTGGCGAACGAGGTGCTTACGGTCCGAGGACGAACTCGAACTCGATGCAGTCGAGGTGCTCCCGCGCCCGATGTGCTTCGGCCGCGACCTCGCGCTTCGCGACCGCGGGATCGACGCGGCCGCTGCCCGCGAAGAGGATGGGCGCGTAGCAACAATGAACTGCCAGGGGACGCCGGGGTGACGGACGGCGGCGCCTGTCTCACCGCGGCGGAGTGCCCCGGGCCCTTCCCTCCGTGCGAGGCAGGCCAGGCCTGCTGCGGCAGCGTGCGCCAGTGCCTGTCCGGCCAGTGTGTGCAGGTGGCCATCGAGTGCCGAGACGCCGGCCGCGACGAGTGCGTCAGTGCGCGTGACTGCGCCGGCCCCATCGCCACCACGCGCGCCTGCACGTTTTCAGGCGGGCCCGACGCGGGCTTCAGCTGCATCCAGGGCCAGTGCATTCCCGAGTGCGGCGACGTCGCGGGCCGCACCTGCACGTGGGGGAGCGCCAGCCTGTGCCTCACCTGCCAGCAGGACGTGTGCACCCGCGACTGCCCGTCCGCCTTCGTGCAGGGCTTCACGGTGGAGGACATCGCGTGCGGCGTGGGCGCAGCGCCGTGGGCGCCTCCGACGCGCTTCGACGTGGTGCGCGCCTCGACGTCGATGGCGTGCGACTTCGCGCTGCAGGCTCGGGCAGTTGAACAGGAAAGGAGACGGCTTCGATGAGAAAGACGGAGATGACCCCGGAGCAGCTTCGGGAGCGTGCGCGCTTCGTCGAGCTGTTCGCGGCGAAGGGCTGGAAGCCCCTCCCCAACTTCACCGGTCACTTCGACGACGGTCTCTGGATCGAGCCGGAGGCGGCGTTCGAGTACGACAACGGCAAGCTCACGCTCCGGTGCGATCGCTACTTCGCCGATCCCCGGGTGATCCTCTATCTGGACTCGAGGGAAGGGAAGACTCTGGGCCTCGTGTTCAAATGCCCGGACACCGGGCCGCTGCTCGCCGCGATTGTCGGGATGCAGGACGACATCGGGTCCGACAACCTCAAAGAGAAGGCGGACGAGCTCTTCGAGGCCTGCCCGCGGATGTTCAAGATCTCGGGCAGCGGCGACCGGCTGATTCCGGTCAAGTCCAAGGCGCGGCTGAAGAATCGAGGGGGGAAGCCATGACCGAGGCCGGTCCCTTGCCGGGCGCCGGCGTCGACGCCGCGGACGGAGAGGCCGGCGCAGGCTAGCGGCAGGCGCGTGCCCGTGAAGGCGAAGGACTTGCAGGTGCGGCCCGCGAGCCCGCGGTGTCAGGTGATGTTCATGGGCACCTGAAGGGCGCACGTCGTCGCGTCAGCGCCACACCACCAGCCACGACGACAGCACCACGTTGCCCAGGTTGCCCGTCACCGGCGCGCCCTGGAACTCGGCGCGGTAGGTGAGGGTGTTGGGCTGGCCCTTCATCACTTCGGCGGTGACGTCCACCACCCACGGTGGGACGTCCTGACCCGGGCACCAGCCGCCGCGGCCGAAGTACCAGGTGCCGTGCTGGTTGGGCACGACGCCGGCCGGCACGCGCATCGCGCACGTCGACGGTTGCTGCGCCTCGGGGAAGGACTGGCGGTGGGCCACGCCGTTGACGGAAAACACGTGCTGGTGGTTGCAGAACTCGGCGCAGTTGGTGGGCTGCACGCCGCCGTGGCCGGTGGTGAGCGTCACCAACTCCACCTTCACCGCGTCGGCCGGCACGTCGACCGTCTTCGGCGGGTGGGCGGCGTTGTACGAGTCGTTCAGGTTTCCGCCCGTCCAGAGGGGAATGGCTGCCACGGGACGCACGCCGCGCTGCGAGTTGGACAGGCGCAGGGACAGCGACACCACGTAGTCGGTGCGGCGCGGGTCCCACTGGCCGCTGGCCGTCCAGCGGAGGTGGTTGGGGCCGGGCCTCAGCGTCGCCAACTGCGCGGAGATGTCCGTCACCCAGCGGCCCTCCCGCCAGTAGGGCGTAATCCAGCGGGCGAGCTCCTCGTTGCACGTCCAGGCGAAGCCGCCGTCGGGGAGGAAGCCCGTTCCGCCGTCGGCGTTGACACCTCCGTCGATGGGGCCGGCCAGCTCGCAGCGGCGCAGGTGCGAGAGGTAGTCCCACGCGCCGCAGTTGGTGTTGCGGTGCTCCGGGCAGCCGAGGAAGAGGTCCGCTTCCAGCGTGTCGTACTGCGCGAGCTCCGCCTCGTCGGGCCAGGTGACGTCGACGTCGATGCGGTCGTATGCCGTCTGGGCGGTGGCGAGGGTGAGGACGCGCGCCGACTGACGGGCGAGGCGGGCCTCGGTGTCGGCCTCGAGGTTGAAGGCCTCGGCTTCGTGGCGAAGCATGGAGAGGTCCGGCGCGACGCCGTTCTGCGCGAGGCGCCCCAGCATCCCCACCTCTCGGATGCGCTGGAAGCGGTCGATGGCGAAGCTGGTCAGCTCGTTGCCGAGGTAGCGGGGCGGGTTGGCCCAGCGCGCCGTCATCATCTGGCCAATCCACCCCGGCGTCTGGTCGAGGGCCGGCAGCTGGAAGTGCACGCGCGCGAGCCACCAGGAGCGGTCGGGCTCGGGCAGCGCGTGGAGTTCCTGTGTCCAGCGCTGGCGCACGCCCTCGAAGCCGGGTTGGTCGCGCAGCCACCCGAAGACGTAGTGCACGTTGCGAGGGGAGGCGTCGAGGAGCGGGCGCAGGTTCCCGGCGAAGAGGCCGCGGTTGGTGTCGATGCCGCCGCCGCTCGTGCCGGGCGCGTAGGCGAGGAAGAGGTAGCTGTCCTGGCCGGTCCACTCGGAGGCGAAGTCCCAGTCGCCCTCCGGCAGGGTGAGGGTGAAGGGGCCGGCGAGGTCGCGCACCTTCGTCCCGTACGGTCCAGGCGCGAAGGGTGGATTCGCCGGAGGCCTCAGGCACGCGCGCGAGGCGCTGCAGGAGAAGCCGGCGTCGGTGAGGCAGTCCTTCACGTTCAACGCCGAGCCGCCATCCGGGACGCCCGCGTCGCAGGCGGTCAGGCACGCGGGGCCGTCGAAGGGCTCGCAGAGTTGGTCGGAGAACGTGCAGGCGTCGCTGCACGCGGTGTCGGGCGGCGGAGGTGGTTCCACCTTGACCGGAAGCGCGTCGCTCTCGAGGGAAGGGGACGTGGACACCGTGCAGGCGCCGAGGGCGAGGGCGAGGGAGAGGAGCAGGCGTCGCGTGGCGCGCCGATAACAGAGGCGTGAGGCCTGGGCGACCCGAAGTGCCGCGCCGCGAGGTCGGAGCGAGAGACGATTGTCCCGCCAGCCCGGTCGTTGGCCGCCTCGAGGGGAGGCGGCGACTCAGGGCCAGACCCGCGCTGGTCGCCACCAGCCGGTCCGGCGAACGACTCGGGCCCACGACGACGGCCCGTCCCGTGCGGGTCGGCGTCAACCCACGCGCATCGGGCGTTCCACACCGGGCAGCGGAGGCAACAGCTTCCAGGTGCGCACCATCATCAGCGTCGTCGCCGCGGCCGCGAGGAAGGACAGCAGCGCCACCGCATGCAGCACCCGCTTCGCCGCGTGGGCCGTCGACAGGCGCAGCGCCGAGACGGCGACGAGCACGCCCGCCAGCACCGCCACCGGCCCGGCCAGCATCGCCAGCGAGTGCGTCAGTCCACGCGAGAGGACCAACTCCACCGCGCCCGCCACCACGCCCACGCCCGCCGTCGACCCCGCGAGGTACAGCGGCGTCCCGCCCACCTGCGAGATGCGCTCCCTCGTCAGCCCCTTGAGCTGCAGCGCCAGCACGCAGAAGAGCGCCCCCACCGCGCCCGTCGCGCCCTGCGCCAACCACGACGAAGGGACGCTGCGGGAGAAGCCCACCGCGGCCAGGCCCGCGCACACCGCGAGGAGGACGCGGAAGAGCACGTCACCGCACCAGGTTCACCAGTTGGTCCACCCTGAGCGGCAGCGCCGTCGGCCCCGACTGCACCTGCGCGTTGAAGGACACCTGCGCGTTGCCGCCCTGGACTGCCCGGGCCACCGCCATGCCTGCCGACAGGAAGTTCACCGTCAGCGGCAGCGCCACCTGCTTCGTCCCCTTCCCGTCCATCGCGCCGAGGTTCCCCGTCGACAGCGTGCCCAGCGGCGCGCCCGCCAGCGACACCGTGCCCGTCACGCCTCCGATGGGCAGCGGGTAGGTATTGCGGTTGGTGACGGTGAGAGGGAATTCGATGGTGGCGCCCTGCAGCGTGACGTTGGACACGCGCGGGTTGCCGAAGGCCACCTGCGGCACCTTGGGCACCTCGAACTGGCCTTCCTTCGCCAGCGGCAGCTTGATGACGCCCACCGGAGTCTGGAGGCCGATGCTGCCTTCAGCGCGCCACGACGCCTGGTCCTTTGTGAGGAAGGTCTCCACGACGCCCACCAGGTCGAGGAACTTGATGCCCGCGGGGAAGTGGAGGTCCGTCGAGCCCTTCGCCGGAATCTGCAGCCCCTGCGCCGGAGCGCCCGCCAGCACCTGCTTGGAGTCGATGAAGAGCGCGTAGTCGACGGTCGCCAGCGAGAGGCCCACCGAGTTGGGGTTGTCCAACTGCCACACCGTGTCCAGGGTGAGGCCTCCCAGCGAGACGTCGGTGAGGGCGACACTCTTGAAGTTGAAGCTGGGCTGCTGAAAGGCGGTCTTGAAGAAGTCCTCGAGCAGCTTGCAGCCAGACGCCACCAGCGCGAAGGACAGCGCGAGGACCGGGACGATGCGTCGCATGGGCACTCCGTCGATGCGTGGGCCGGCCCCGACGCGCGCGTGCCAGACGGCGGCGCCCCGGGGGAAATTTCAGGGACCTTCGTCAGCGCCTGGGCTTCTTCGCCGGCGCCTTGCGCGTCTTGGCCACCGGCTTCTTCGCGCTCTTCACGCTCTTCACGCTCTTCGCCCTGGCGGCCTTCACGCCCTTCGCCTTCGCGGCGGCCGGCTTCTTCTTCGCGGTGGCCTTCACCGGCTTCTTGGCGGCGGCCTTCGCCTTCGCGGGCATCTTCTGGACCGCGGCCGGCGCCTCGGTTGCCGTCTTCACCACCTGCACCGCGCGCTGCGCGAGATCCAGCCGCAGCTCGCCGGAGCGCACCAGCGTGGTGAGCACGTTGGCCGGGTTGGGGCTCTGCAGGATGGTGGTGTTCCCCGTGCCGGTGGCCAGCGTGTCGCCCAGCAGCGAGCGCAACTCGGCCTGTCGCCCGTTGTTCAGCCCGTCGATGGTGGCGGCCACCACGCGGTACTGGTTGGCCAGCGCGTTGGCGGCGCGCTTGCGGAGCTCGTCGATGGCGGCGCGGGTGAAGCTGCCGTCTTCGTCCACTGCGTCTTCGATTTCGTCCAGCAGGGGGCCGCTCCAGGCGGTCGGTGCGCGCGTGTCGGCCAGTTGCCCCAGGCGGGCGAGCGCGGTGTGGAAGGTGGAGACGGCCTCCACTTCGCCTCGCAGGTGCTGAATGGTCTGCGTGTACATGCGATTCCCCTCCGTGGGAGACGCCTGTTTACGCCCGAGCCTGCGCCGAAGGGAACCGCGAAGTTGATCAGCGGTTGATCAAGGCAGGAAGCCGTCGACGGACAGGTACCGCTCGCCGGTGTCGTAGCAGAAGGTGAGGACGCGCGTGCCCGCGGGCAGGTCCGGCAGCTTCTGCTTCACCGCCTGCAGCGACGCGCCCGAGGACGCACCGATGAAGAGCCCTTCTTCCCGCGCCGCCCGCCGCGCCATCTCGAAGGCGTCGGTGTGCTCGACCTTCAGCACGCCGTCGAGGAGGTCCTTCTTGAGAATCTTCGGCACGAAGCCCGCGCCGATGCCCTGAATGGGGTGGGGCCCCGGCTCGCCGCCCGACAGCACCGGCGACTTCACCGGCTCCACCGCGAACACCTTCAGCTTCGGCCACTTCTCCTTGAGCAGCTCCGCGCAGGCGGTGATGTGCCCGCCGGTGCCGACGCCGGTGATGAGCACATCGAAGCCCTCCGGGAAGTCCTTGAGGATCTCCTGCACGGTGGTCCGCCGGTGCACCTCGACGTTGGCCTCGTTCTCGAACTGCTGGGGAATCCACGCGTTGGGCGTCTGCGCGAGCAGCTCGTTGGCGCGCGCGATGGCGCCCTTCATGCCCTTCTCCCGCGGCGTCAGGTCGAAGGTGGCGCCGTACGCGGCCATCACCCGCCGGCGCTCGAGTGACATCGACTCCGGCATCACCAGGATGAGCTTGTACCCCTTCACCGCGCACACCATCGCCAGCCCGATGCCCGTGTTGCCGCTGGTGGGCTCGATGATGACGGAGTCCTTCTTGAGCAGCCCCTTCTTCTCCGCGTCCTCAATCATCGCCAGCGCGATGCGGTCCTTGATGCTGGCCCCCGGGTTGGCGCGCTCCAGCTTCACCCACACCTCGTACTTCGCGTCGAACAGCCGGTTCAGCTTCAGGTGCGGGGTGTTCCCGATGGTGTCGAGGATGGTGGCGGCGCGCATGTCCTGGCTCCTTGTGAGGCATCCGTTTAAGTGGAGGCTCATCCGTTCTAGTGGATGAGGGCGCGGCTGGCAACGTCAGATGACCCAGTCGAGCTCTTCGAGGGTGGCGGTGGTGCTGCGGGGGCGGACCTCCGCGCGGCGGGACACGATGGAGTTGGGCGGGACGGAGACGGTGAGGAAGGCGTTGCCCGCGACGATGGAGTTCTTTCCCACGACGGTGGTGCCGCCGAGGATGGTGGCGCCCGCGTAGATGATGACGCCGTCTTCCAGGGTGGGGTGGCGCTTCTTGTCGGCCAGCGCCTTCTCGACGGTGACGGCGCCCAGGGTGACGCCCTGGTACAGCTTCACGTCGTCGCCGATGACGCAGGTTTCGCCGATGACGAGGCCGGTGCCGTGGTCGATGCAGAAGCGGCGGCCGATGGTCGCGCCGGGGTGGATGTCGATGCCCGTCTTCTCGTGGGCGTGCTCGGTGAGCAGGCGAGGCAGAAGTGGCAGGCCGAGGCGGTGGAGCGCGTGGGCGCAGCGGTAGAGGGCGATGGCGTAGAAGCCGGGGTAGGTGAGGATGACTTCGTCGATGGACTTCGCCGCCGGGTCTCCGTTGAAGATGGCCCGCGCGTCCTCCTCGAGGCGGGTGTGCACTTCAGGGAGCGCGTTCAAGAAGCGCTCTACCAGCTTCTCGGGCATCGTCTCGTGCAGCGTGGCGATGCTGCGTTCCAGCCGCGCCAGGGACTCGCCCAGTTCGATGAGGTCTTCCGTCACCGCGTCTTCGCTGCACACCACCGAGGAGGCGAAGTGCGGGAAGAGCACGCCCAGCAGCTGCGGCGCGAAGGCCTGGGCCAGCGGTCGGACCTGGGAGGGCAGGTGGTGCTTGCGGCGGGCCTCCAGGAGGCGCTCCAAAAGCTCGTCGGGCACGTGCGTCATGGGGCTGACTTAACCCCAGAGCCACCCGAGTTGAACTTGCCTCGCTCACGCGCCCCGCGCACGTCTCGCCTCGCATGAGACGGCGTCAGTTTGAGCCAGTCGAGGCGCTCTCGAACTCGGGGCGAGGGCCTGCGCGAAGGTGATGCTTCAACTCACTGTCAGGGTCACACGGCCGACCGAGGCCGTCTTCCTCCAGCGCCGGCCGCTTGCGGCGCTTCTCTCGCGCGCGGAACGGGAAGAGACTGTGCGCTTGAACGTGGCGCCTCTGCAGCCGACCGTGAAGCTGAGTCCCGACGAGGCGGCCCCGTACCTCGCGCAAGTGGCGGAGCTCGTTACGGTGGCTCGGCCGGGCGCGCTCTTCCCGCCGCCGAAGCCGATGCAGGAGCTGCTCGCCTTCCTTGGCCGGCCGCGACCCCGAGCGGGTCCCCCGGTGGTGGAGGTGCATCGCGCCTCGGGACTTCCCGTGGCGAGGATGTTGTCTCGGCTGCTGGCGCACCAGGTGGCGGTGCGGGAGTTCCTCGCCTCGCATCGGGCGAAGGCGACGCGCGCATCGGTGAGCTACCACGTGGCGCTTGCCGCGACGGCGCTGCCACCGGTGTCGCACACCACCGCGCGGCTGATGGGGCGCGAGGGGCGACGGACCCGGCTGCAGGTGGTGCACGACGCGGTTCTGCCTGATGGCACGCCGCGGCGCCTCACCGTGCAGCTGACGCAGGCGCAGGGCCGGCCCTTTCCGGTCGACCGCCGCGACCAGGCTGAGGTGCCGGAGTCCATCGCGCGCGCCCTGGCGGACGTGGCGGCGAACGCGGAGCTGGGAGAAGTCTGGCCAGCGCTGGAGCACTCCGACGGCGTGGTGGTCCACGAAGTGGAGCGCGGGCAACTGGGGCCACTGGTGTCTTCGCACGTGGCGGGGCCCGAGGCGCCGGGTGCCTTCGCTGAGGCGTTGGGAGCGCTGGTGCGTGCTGCGGGCGGTGCGGTGCTGAGCCTGGTGCTCGAGCGCGCGGGCGAATCGGTGCGCGCGGCGAGCTGCGTCGATCCCTGGGGCCGGCTGCCGGCGCTGTCCGAGGCGTTGGCGGCCCGCCGGGTGATCGCGTTTCGCGAGCGGCGGCTGTTGTGCACGCCCGGCCTGGAGGACGCGGTGAAGGCACTCGCGAAGGGGTGCATCGTGCGGGCGCGGTGAGGGGGCTGACGTCGGCCCCTGCCGTCGGGTGCTCTGAGGCCCCCGCCTTCGGGTGCTCTGAGGCCCCTGCCGTCGGGTGCTCTGAGGCCCCTGCCGTCGGGTGCTCTGAGGCCCCTGCCGTCGGGTGCTCTGAGGTCCCCACCGTCGGGTGCTCTGAGGTCCCCACCGTCGGGTG
>JBFMHF010000002.1:0-135700 GCA_040752975.1 Myxococcota bacterium | reverse complement strand
TCCTCGGCGGCGCTGCGGGCGTCCCTCACCGTGCTGGCGCTGTCTGCGCTGGCCGTGGGACTGCTCGCCGTCGCGATCCCCGCACGACGTCGGGTCATCCTCGCGGCGTTGCTGCTCGTGGGGCTCGTCGACTGGGGCAGGGCGCGCGCCGCCTCGGTGATGACCCTCACGCACGCGCCCGCTTCCAACGCCCAGGTCGACGGTCTCGTCCTGGCCGGGGGCGGCCGCGTCTGGCGCGACAACGCGTCCCTGCGAGCCGTCGAGCGATCGGGTGTGCGAGGCCCACAAGGCTTCGCGGACGAGCTCGACTTCCTCGAGCGCACCTTCGCCAGCGCGCGCCCGACACTCCGCGGCATCGATGAACTCGGTGGGTACAGCCCGGTGGCCTTGCGCGACTGGCAGGAGGTGATCCGCCGCTTCTCGGGGGCCCCGGACGTCCTCTTCCGGATGTTCAACGTCTGCTGGATCGTCTCGTCCTCGGAGCGGGTCTGGACCAGCCGCCACGGCCTCGAGGTCGCCGCGACCCTGGCGCCGAACGTGGTGCTGCTGCGCTACCACGGGTGCCTGCCGCGCGCGTGGGTGGCGCCCGAGCTCGAGGCGCTGCCTTCGCGTGACGCGGTGCTCGAGCGCATGTCGCGCCCGGACTTCGAGCCCGCGCAAACGGCCGTGCTGGAGGCGACAGCCGCCTCCCGGTTGCGATGGCAGTCGGGCGAGGCCAGGGTGACCCGCCCCGGGGCTGGAGAGCTCGTCGTCGACGTGTCGGGCGACGGCGACCGATTGGTGGTGATCGCTGAGACGTGGGCCGAGGGGTGGCAGGCGGAGGTCGACGGCGCGCCGGCCGACGTGCTTCGCGTGAACGGGACGCTCCTCGGGGCGCACCTCGGGCCGGGTCAGCACCAGCTGAGGCTCGAGTACGGGGAACCGGCGCTTCGCTGGGCCGTGCCGGTCAGCGCCATCGCCCTGCTGCTGCTGGGCCTCGCGCGGTGGAGGGGGCGTCACCGGCCGTCGGGCGACACGCCTTGAGGACTGGGCGGTTGCTCCAGTGGCTCCAGCGTGGGCTCGCCCGTGGCGCTCCACCCCAGCCGAACGAAGAGGCGATCGGGGAAGGCGGTGCGCAGCCCGGGGAGGGCAGCGGCGTCGTCGCGCGCCCAGATGATCGGCTCGTCCCGGCGTGGGGAGAGGGGCGGCGGCATGCGCACCCAGCTCGTCGGCAGCTTCCCCGGAAACATCCTCTTCCACAGCACCACCAACGGGCGACCGACCCGCTCGTGCGCGGTCTGCGCGAGGAGCAACGGGGCCTGCACCGAGTCCGCCACCCGGTGCAGACGCCGGAGCTGGAAGGCGACGAAGGTGGAGGCCGCGACCAGCACGCTCGCGGCGACGAGACCCCGGAAACGGACCACGCGCGTCGCGAGCGCCTCCAGGCCCAGCGCAAAGGCGATCGCCAGCAGCGGGAGAAGCGGCAGGTGGTAGACGCTGCCGAAGTCGTGCGTCGAGGGGAAGACGAACGCTGCGTAGCCCCCGACGAAGAGGAGCGCCCACCAGAGCGCCAGCCCCGCGCGCCTGCGAAGTTCCGGCTGGAGCAGGCCGACGAAGACGGGCACCGCCAACAGGAGGTTGCCGCCCAGCCATTGGGCGATCCGCAATGCGGCGGTGAAGGTCTTCACGAGGAGCGAAGAAGGGGTCTGTTCGACGTTCCACGTGCCGAGTCCGAAGCCGAAGCGGATCGCCTGCGGCCAGTCCCGCGCGATCCAGAGATCGTAGGTGGGACTGAAGGGGCGCCCGGTCGACCGCCAATTGACGTAGAGCTGAAAGGCGCTGCCGGCCGCGAAGGAGAGCCCCGCGATCAGCACGCCCCGCCATCGTCCAGCGCCTCCGTCCCGACGCGCGCGGAGCGACGCGAAGGCGGCGAGGGCCAGCAGCGCGATCAGGCCGTCGAGCGGGCGGATCAAGAAGACGGCCGCCGTGCAGGCCCCGGCCCCTGATGCCCAGCCCAGCGCGCTCGTCTTCTCCCAACGCAGGGCGCACCACAGCGCGGCGGCAGAGAAGGCGGCGCAGGGGACGTCGTTGTGCCTGCTCCCCGCGGCGAGGAGCAGCGACGGAGACAACGCCACGAAGGCCGCGGCGACCAACGCCAGGGGCGTGCGCTCGAACAGCTCACGTGCCAAAGCGAAGGTGAGCAGCACCAGCGCGCCAACGGCCAGCCACTGGAAGAGATCGCGATCGCCGACGAGCGACCCGAGCGCGAGGAGGAGCGGCTGGCCGACGGTGAAGATCCCGGCCAGGCCGCTCCCGTCGTGGGTGGCCGCGATGAACTCGTACTCGAATGCCCCGGGCACCGGCTGCGAGGGGCCGACGATCATCCCTTCGAGCAGCACCTGCGCCTGGTACCAGTAGAGGCGCTCGTCGTCGGTGAAGTCCGCGCGCTGGGTGACGAAGGTGCGCACCGTCCAGCTTCCTGCCAGGCCCAGGAGCGTGAGGGCGAGGAGCGGGACGCGGTGATCGCTCGCGTCCTTCCAGCGCGCGGCGCCTCGCAACGGCCCGGGTGCGAGCGACTCGAGCGCGAAGCCCAGCAGCAGGACGGCGGGCACCGCGTAGAGAAGTTGGAAGACGAGGAAGGCCGTCTCTGGTTCGGACGGCCCCGGCGCGACGAGGTAGGTGAGGAGCCGGTGCTCGAGCCCGTAGCGGGTCGCTTCTCCGTGGAAGATGGCGATGAGCGCGACTGCCCCCGCCAGCGAAAGCACCCCGAGGGCCAGCGTCGCCCAGCGCGAAGGAGTCGGGGGCATCGGACGTGAATCTTAGAGGTCGTGGCGGCTGGGGCACGAAGAGAATTCAGCGGCCGATCTCGAAGCGGAAGCGCGCGCCCCGGGGATCCTCGATGCGGTCGCCAGGCAGCAGGCGGGTCGGCACGGCCAGGTGGCCGTTGAGCTGGATCCCGTTCTCCAGCGGGACCAGGCACCAGAGGGGCGCCTCCTGGCGGACGAGGAAGGACTCCGACAGGCCCTGGCGCTGGACGCCCGGCGGGACGGCCCGCAGCGAGCCCTGCGCCGACGAGCCGATCCACACCCCCGCGTCGAGGGGGATCCGCTCCTCAGACGGGCCCGCGTGGTGGAAGTCGATCCCGGGGGCGATCTCCTCCACGTCCAGCCAGGCCCGCCGGGCGACGGGCAGGAGCTCTTCGCGCGAGGTCTCCAGCCGCTTGTAGCGGCCGCGGAGGCGGTCGAAGAGCGCCTCGACGAATTGCGAGCGAGGCAGCGCCTCGAGGACGTAGCCCAGCGACAGGCGGCGCAGCGCAGGCAGCTCCGGGCCACTCACCAGGCCGCGCAACACCGCGGCCACGTCGAGCTGGAGGCGCGTCGCGGATGGCATGACCCAGGTGGAGAGATCCACCACGAGCTCGCTCATCCACCGGGCGGCACGGAGCGAGAGCAGCCGCGCGAGCAGCTCCACGCTGGAGTACGTCGCATCGTTGATGCACCGCAGGCGCGCGGCGCGGATGAGGCCATGTCGCCAGTCGAGCTCGAGCCGCCCGTCCCGCACCAGCGGCCCCAGGCCCTCCAGGACGAAGGCCGACGGCTCTGCCCCGAAGAGGTGCTCGCCGAAGGGATCGCCATGGTCGAGCAACCAATCGGCCCACACGCGAATCCGCGCCGAATCGTCCGGCCGCTCGGCGATGGCCGCCTCGAGCTCCGGGCTCTTCGTCTCAGGCCGATCGAGGAACACCAGGAGCGTCTCGCCCAGCCAGACCGCGTCGCCGTGAGAAAGGAGCTGCGAGGTGACGCGCTTCCCATTGAGCCAGGTGCCCCCCGTCGAGGCCACGTCTTCCAGCCGCCAGCGCTCGCCCTCGCGCGTGAAGCGACAGTGGCGTCGCGACACCGTCGCGCTGGGGATCAGCAGCTCTGCCGGCGGCGTGCGGCCCACCGTGATCGAGCCGGCGCCGGAAGGGAGGGGCAGCTCTTCGACCCGGAAGCCGTCGAGGTCGATGCGCTTGAGGCGAGGGGAGCTCAGCACGTCGCTGCCTCCGCCTGCGCTGAAGGGAGCGACCGCCTCACCCCGTCACCTCGAAGCGGAAGCGCGCCAGGCCCTGCAGCTCGATCAGATCGCCCGGCAGCAGCTCGTACAGCGCGTCGATGCGGTGGTTCACCCGAAGCTCGCCCCGCATCCGTCCGGCGATCAGCTGCACGCGCCCATCGTTGAAGGCCACGTAGCAGGGGTTGCCGTCGGCGAGGAAAGGGATGCCCGGCGGACTCTCGAGGTGCAGCTGGCCCTTGAGGCCCTTGCGCAGGCGCAAGACGCCCGTGAGCGAGCGCCGGCCGTCATGCAGCCCCGTCAGCCGCGAGCCGTCGGCCTGCCACACCAGGGTGAGCCTTGCGGCATTCCAGCGGCGGTACACCTCTCCGCCGAGCAGACGTGGCACGCGCTGCGCCAGCTCGTCCACCACGGCGATCGACCCCGTCGGCTGGGCGATCTGGTAGCCGAGGGACACGCGCTCCATCGTGGACGGCAGCGCCGGGATCGACGCGAGGAAGCGCTGGGCTTCGACGATCGCCTCCGGGACCTGCGGGGTGCGCACCGAGTCGAGGCGAGGCACGTCCACCGCCAGCTCGCGGACGAAGCGGCCGATCCGCAGGTTGAAGAGCGACGTCACCGCCGCCCGCCAGTCGATCGGCAGCCGCCCGGCCACCGTCCGCAGCGTGGCCCGCCGCGCGAAGCCCAGGTGCCAGTCCACCTCCAGCGCGCCCGAGACGAAGGTGTCCCACAGCGGGCCGAGCCACGGCAGGTGGTCGAGCCGGTCTCCGACGCGCGCCCGGGCGATCCGCTCTCCCAGGGGGTCCCCGCGCTCCTGCAGTTGATCGGCGTAGACGAGCCACGGCTCGATTTCCTCCGGCCGCGCCGCGATGGCGTCGAGGAGGATCGGATCGTCAGGCGGGGCGTCATTGTGGAAGCGCAGGCGCGTCGCGCCGAGCTGGACGATGTCGCCGGGGAAGAGGGCCCGCACGGTGGTGAGCGGCTGTCCATTCACCCGCGTGCCCGCGTCCGTCCCGAGATCGCGCACGCGCCAGAAGCCCTGATCCCACGCGATCTCACAGTGCCGCGCGGACAACGTCAGATCGTCGAAGACGATGGTGGCCTTCGGCGATCGCCCGAGCACTAGGGATCCCGATCCCTCGGGCAGGGTGATCACGTCACCCGCAGGCTCCACCCGCTCGAACCAGGCCTTCACCGTAGGTGCGAGTGTAGCGCACCCCGCCGCGAGCCTGCCGGGCCCTGCCCTTTGAGTCGGTCAGTCTTCGAGCTCGCGCTTGCGATCCCGCTCAGCGCGGTAACGGGAGTTGAAGTCCAGCATGCGCTTGCGCAGGCGAATGGACTTCGGCGTCACCTCGACCAGCTCGTCGGAGGCGATCCACTCGAGCGCCTTCTCGAGCGTCATCTCGGTGGGCGGCGTGAGGATCACGTTCTCGTCGCGGCCAGCGGCGCGGATGTTGGTCAGCTTCTTCTCACGGGAAGCGTTGACGTCGAGGTCGTTCGGGTGCGCGTGCTCGCCGATGATCATCCCCTCGTAGAGCTGCACGCCGGGGCCGATGAACAGCTTGCCGCGCTCCTGGATGGAGAAGAGCGCGTAGGGGATCGAGTCGCCCAGCCGGTCGGCGATGATCGCGCCGTTGGCCCGCCGGGGGATGTGGCCCATCCACGGCTCCCAACCGTCGAACTGCGACGACATGATGCCCTCGCCGCGCGTGATGGTGAGGAACTCGCCGCGGAAGCCGACCAGGCCGCGCGCGGGGATGCGGAACTGCAGCCGCGTGCGCCCGCCGCCCAGCGCCGCCATGTCCACCATGCGGCCCTTCCGGGGCCCCAGCCGCTCCGTGACGATGCCCACCGCCGTCTCCGGCACGTCCGCCACGAGCAGCTCCATCGGCTCGTGCCTGACGCCGTCGATCTCCTTGATGATCGGCTCCGGGTTGGACGCGGTCAGCTCATAGCCCTCGCGCCGCATCGTCTCGATGATCACCGCCAGCTGCAGCTCGCCCCGGGCCACCACCCGGAAGGCGTCGGGGGTCTCGGTGTCCTCCACTCGGATCGAGACGTTCTTGAAGGCCTCGCGCTGGAGGCGATCGCGCAGGTTGCGCGACGTCACGTACTTGCCTTCGCGCCCCGCGTACGGCCCGTCATTGACCCGGAAGATCATCATCATGGTCGGCTCATCGACCTTGATGCGCGGCAGCGGGGTGGGGCGCTCGGGATCGCTCAGGGTGTCGCCGATCGACAGGTTCTCGATGCCGGCGACGCAGACGATCTCTCCCGGGCCCGCCTCCTGCAACTCGACGCGGCGCAGGCCCGAGAAGCCGTACAGCTTGACGATCTTCCCCTGCTCGACCTTGCCGCCTTCGCGGCACACCGCCACCGGCATGTTGGGCGCGAGGCGGCCCGCGGTCATCCGGCCGATGCCGATGCGGCCGACGTAGTCGTCGTAGTCCAGGTTGGCGACCAGCAGCTGCGTGGGCACGTCCGGCGGCGGCGCCGGGGGCGGGGGAATGTGGCTCAAGATCGCGTCGAACAACGGCTCCAGCGTGTTGCCGATCTGCTCGAGGCTCTTCGACGCCTTGCCCTCGCGGGCGATCGCGTAGAGCACGGGGAACTCGAGATCGGGCTCCTCGGCGCCGAGATCGATGTACAGCGAGTACACGGAGTCGAGCACGTCGCGGGCGCGCGCGTCCTTGCGGTCGATCTTGTTGATCACCAGCACCGTCTTGAGGCCGAGGCCCAGCGCCTTGGACAGCACGAAGCGCGTCTGGGGCAGCGGGCCTTCGGCGGCGTCGACCAGCAGGAGCACGCCGTCCACCATGCGCAGGCCGCGCTCGACCTCGCCGCCGAAGTCCGCGTGGCCGGGCGTGTCGACGATGTTGATGAAGTGGTCCTTCCAGCCGATCGCCGTGTTCTTCGCGAGGATGGTGATGCCCTTCTCGCGCTCGAGATCGTTCGAGTCCATCACCCGCTCGGCGACGTGCTCGTTGGAGCGGAAGGCGCCGCCCTGCCGGAGCATGAAATCGACCAGCGTGGTCTTGCCGTGGTCGACGTGCGCCACGATCGCTACGTTGCGGATTCTCTCTCTGGGAAACATCGCGCGCGGCTTCTACGCAGGTTCGTCCGGCGAATACAACGGATCGGTGCGTTCGGGCAGGCTCGGCACGCGCTCAAGGCAGGGCGGTGACGGGCGCTGGCTCGCGGATCCGTTCCCGCAGGAAGCGCTCGACGGCGGCGTTCACCAGGCCCGGGCGCTCCAGCGGCGCGGTGTGCGTGCCGCCGGGGACGAAGACGTATTCACACTGGGGGATGTGCTCGGCCATGCGCTGGCTGAGCCACACCGGGGTGAACTTGTCGCCTTCTCCCCCCACGACGATCGTGGGCACGTCGACGTAGGGCAGGTGATCCCACGCGCTGTGGTCCTTGAGCGAGTCCAGGGTGCGAACGAAGTAGAGCGGGTGCATCTTCGCCAGGTGTTCCATGTACGGGGCGAAGTCGTTGCGCTTGATGAGCTCGGGGTTGAGCTCGGCGCGAATGCCCATCTCCACCGCGAGCTGGGTGTTGAGCAGGGTGGAGGTGAAGGAGCGGGCGACTTCGGGCGCGCGCTCCACCAGGCGGCGGAGGTACGGAAAGGCCACGCGCATCAGCGTGTGATCGTGCCAGGTGTCCAGCGGCGTGCCGTAGCTGCCGCAGATCAACACCAGGCCCTTCACGCGCGCCCGGTGGCGCCGGTGGAACTCGAGCGCGACCTGAACGCCCATGGAGTGGCCGAAGATGACGCCCGCGTCCAGCTTCACGTGATCCATCAGCCGCGCGAGATCGTCGCAGATGTACTCGACGCCGATGCGGGAGTCGTCGTGGGGCACGCCGCTCCTGCCGTGGCCGCGGTAGTTCCAGTGCAGCACGCGGCGGCGGGCGGTGAGGGGCTCCCACAGGTAGCGCCAGATGAAGCCGTCACAGCCCAGCCCGTCGCAGAGGATCGCGGGCGTCTCCTTCGGCTGACCCCGCACCTCGTACCAGAGCGGGGCGCCGTCGGGGGTGTCGTGGAAGCCCTGGTGGTAGTAGGCCTGCGGCAGCGCCGTCACAGGGGAGCCTCCGGCTCGTCCGAGTCGTCCTCGCTGCCCGGCTGCCCGGGCTTCTCCAGCGCGTATTTCTGGATCTTGAGGATCAGGTTGGACCGGCTGATCCCCAGCTCCCGCGCCAGCCGGCTCTTGTTCCCCTTCGTGCGGCTCAGGCCCTGGCTGATCATGTCGCGCTCGAGCTGCTCGACCGCGTCGTTGAGGCGGCCAGCGGGGAGCTGCGCGATGCGGGACGCGCCGATCACGTTGGCCCCCGCGGCGCCCGACACCGCGTCGCGGATCCGGCTGGAGATCAGCTCCGCGGGGATGATCTCCGAGTCGCTGCCCAGCACCAGCAGCCGCTCGATCTCGTTCTCCAGCTCGCGGATGTTCCCGGGCCAGTGGTAGCTCTGCATCACCGCGATCGCGTCGTTGGCCAGCGCCCGCGCCCGCTGCCCCTCGCGCTTGTGCTTGCGCATGAAGTGATCGATCAGCACCGGCAGGTCGTCCTTGCGGTCGCGCAGGGGCGGCACCTGAATGCGGATCACGTTGATCCGGTAGAAGAGGTCCTCGCGGAACTCGCCCTTCTTCACCATCAGCCCCAGGTCCTTGTGCGTGGCGGCGATGACGCGCACGTCCACCTGCTTGTGCTGCGTGCCGCCCACGGGGATGAAGGTGCCTTCCTGCAGCACGCGCAAGAGTTTCACCTGCAGCGCGGCCGACATGTCGCCCACCTCGTCGAGGAAGAAGGTGCCGCCGTCCGCCACCTCGAACAGGCCCTTCTTGTCGCGCAGGGCGCCGGTGAAGCTGCCCTTGGTGTGACCGAAGAGGGCGCTCTCCAGCAGGTTGTCGTTGAAGGCCGAGCAGTTCTGCACGACGAAGGGCTTGTCCTTGCGCGGGCCGTTGTAGTGGATGGCGCGCGCCACCAGCTCCTTGCCGGTGCCTGACTCGCCGTTGATCAACACCGTGGAGTCCGAGTTGCAGACCTTCTCGAGCAGCCGGAAGACGTCGAGCATCGCCGCCGATCGCCCGATGATGTTCTCGAACTTGTAGCGCTCCGACAGCTCCGTGGAGAGCGATTGGATCGTCTCGTCGCGCTTGGCCAGCTCGGCCTCGTAGTTGGAGATCTCGTTGGCGCCGAACTCCAGCAGGTCGCAGATCTTCTCGATCTCGCGATCGTCCATGGTGGGGATCCGCTCCAGCGCGCGCTCGAGATCCGTGGCGCCCTGGTTCAGCTCGGCGATCTTCGTCTTGAGGAGATCGGCCTCCCGCGGGCTGACTTCCTGCCGCGCGAAGCCCTCGACGAAGAGCATGCCTTCGTACTCTTGATCGATGTACAGCGGCGCGCCGACGACGGTGAAGCCCAGGTGGCACTCGTGGAACTGGCTGCGGCGCAGCTTCTTCGAGGCCTTGAACTTCTCGTGCAGCACCCGCACGGACGCGCTGCAGCGGCGAAAGCCTTCCTTCGAGAAGAGCGCCAGCCGGCAGAAGTCGTTGGGCGGCGGCGTGATGTGCCCCTTCGCCCACTCGATGACGGTGCCGTTCTTGTCCGCGAACGTCAGCTCCGCCCGCCACCACTTCCGCAGGATGTCCCGCAACATCACGATGGTGTGCAGGTTGAGGTACCGCTCGTAGTCCATCGCGCTCGCCCCTTTGCTCGTCCCGAACCCGGACAGTGTAGCCGCGGGCTGTCCGCGTTTCCGACGATTTCGTGAGTGGAAATGTCGGCGCAGGTGGGGGAAAAACCTGCCTCGCCATGCGAATCGTCGCCGGAACTGCCCGCGGGCGCGTGCTCGCTGCTCCAGAAAGGGACGACGTGATCCGCCCCACGGCAGATCGCGTGCGGGAGACGATCTTCAACGTGCTGGGGCAGTCGTGCGACGCCTTCAGCGTGCTGGACCTCTTCGCAGGGACGGGCGCGCTGGCCTTCGAGGCCCTCTCTCGCGGCGCGACCCGCGCGGTGCTGGTGGACTCGGGCAAGGAGTCGCACCACCTGATTCGCAAGAACGCCGAGGCGCTGGACATGTCGCAGCAGATCGAGCTCATCCGGGAGCCGGTCGCACGCGCCCTCGAGACGTTGGGGCGGCGGCGCGAGCGCTTCGAGCTGGTCTTCTGCGATCCGCCCTACAAGCTGGAGGCCGGCGTCGAGGTCCTCACCGCGCTCGACGAGCAGGAATTGCTGGTGGAGGGCGGCGTGGCGGTGCTCGAGCACGCGAAGCAGGAGGTGCTGCCAGAGACGGTGGGGCGCCTCAAGCGCATCGACGAGCGCGCCTTCGGCGGCACCACGGTGTCGATGTACCGGTTCCACCACGGCGAGCCCCCGCCCGCATGAAGACGGCTCCGAGGCTCCGAGGGCTTCGATCTTCCGGATTGACCTGCCCGGCGCGTTGACCGACTCTCGCGACGCACCGCACCATGCGCACCGCGATCTACCCAGGCTCCTTCGACCCGCTGACGAACGGGCACCTGTCGCTGATCCAGCGCGGGCTCAAGATGTTCGATCGGCTGATCGTCGCGATCGCCGTCAACCCGAAGAAGACGCCGCTGTTCACGGTGGAGGAGCGCAAGCAGCTCATTCGCGACGCGCTCAACGGCGACAAGCGCGTGGAGGTCGACGACTTTCAGGGCCTGCTGGTCGACTACGCCAGGCGGAAGAAGGCGCGGGTGGTGCTGCGCGGGCTGCGCGCGGTGAGCGACTTCGAGTTCGAGTTCCAGCTCGCGAACATGAACCGGCGGCTCTCCTCGGACCTCGAGACCGTCTTCATGATGACCGGCGAGGACTACTTCTACATCTCATCCAACCTGGTGCGGGAAGTGGCGTCCTTCGGGGGCAACGTGGAGGGCATCGTGCCTGCCAACGTCCTCGTCGCGCTCCGCGAGAAGTACGCCGCGCTGAAGGCTCCGAAGGGGCCGGGAAAGAAGAAATGACGCTGCAGCTCGCCAGGCGCCTCAAGTCCGTCAAGCCGTCCGCCACGCTGTCGCTCAACGCGAAGGCCCGCGCGCTGCAGGCGAAGGGCGCCGACGTGCTGTCCTTCGCCGCCGGTGAGCCCGACTTCGACACGCCCACGCACATCAAGGACGCCGCCAAGGCCGCGCTCGATGCCGGCTTCACCAAGTACACCGCGACGGGCGGCATCCCCGAGCTCAAGAGCGCCATCGTCGAGAAGTTCAGGCGGGAGAACCAGCTCAGCTTCACCCCCGAGCAGGTGATCGTCTCGGTGGGCGGCAAGCACGCGCTGTTCAACTGCTTCCAGGCGCTGCTGTCCCCCGGCGACGAGGTGGTGATCTTCGCGCCGTACTGGGTCAGCTACCCCGACATGGTGCGCCTGGCCGACGGCGAGCCGGTGATCGTCGAGACCAACGCCGCCGATCGCTGGACGCCGGATCCCCGCGAGCTGCGCAAGGCGCTCTCGCGGCGCACGAAGGCGGTGATCTTCAACTCGCCGTCCAACCCGACCGGCAGCGTGGTGCCGAAGAAGGCGCTCGAGGCGCTGGCCGACGTGCTGCGCGGCCACGACTGCCTGCTCATCTCCGACGACATCTACGAGCGGCTGCTCTACGTGAACGAGCCCTTCGTCAACGTGGCCAACCTGGGCCCCGAGCTCGCCGCGCGCACGCTGATCGTCAACGGGCTGTCCAAGGCCTACTCGATGACCGGCTGGCGCCTGGGCTACGCGGCGGGCCCCAGGGAGCTGATCGCCGGGATGCAGATGGTGCAGGACCAGTCGACGTCCAACGCGGCGTCGATCATCCAGAAGGCCGCCATCGCCGCGCTCAACGGCCCCGACGAGCCGGTGCAGAAGATGGTGAAGGCCTTCCACGCGCGGCGCGATCGCATGGTGAAGGGCCTCAACGCGATCCCCGGCATCACCTGCCTCGAGCCCGACGGCGCCTTCTACTGCTTCCCCGACGTGGGCGCGCTGATCGGCAAGCGCTACAAGGGCCAGCCGATCACCGGCTCCGTGCAGCTCTCCGAGATCCTGATCGACGACTTCCTCCTCGCCGCCGTGCCCGGGGAGCCGTTCGGCGCGGAAGGCTTCCTGCGCCTTTCCTTCGCCACCAGCGACGAGAAGATCGACAAGGGACTGGGGCGGCTCGCGGACTTCGTGTCGAAGCTCAACTGAGGTCACCGCCGTCGCCGGGGTAGCCGGCGGCGGATCCACCCAGCACCAGGAAGTCGGGACTCAGGGCCTCCATTCTCGAGCGCAGGTCCGCGCTGGCGTCTCCCGCCCGGCAGCCCCACTGGAGTCTCGCCGGCCATTCGTGCCATGGGCGAGCACCCGTGGGCGTTCTCACACGACCGACAGCACCCGGCCCGGCGCCCAGGCCGTCAGCGTGCCCGGCTCGCTGAAGGCGTAGATGTTCAGCTTTTTGTCCACCGCGAGATCGCTCAGCCTTGGCCCCGTGTCGAGCTCGCCCAG
Source organism: Myxococcota bacterium (assembly GCA_040752975.1). Taxonomy (GTDB): domain Bacteria; phylum Myxococcota; class Myxococcia; order Myxococcales; family Myxococcaceae; genus JADLDB01. The sequence goes on along the minus strand of JBFMHF010000002.1, from coordinate 123,195 downwards.
CACCCGCCCGTCCTGCGGGTGCACCAGCCGCACCGTCGGCCCCGGCACTACCAGTACGTGCCGCGCCTGCTGGAGGGGGATCTCCTGCGACAGCTCGTCGTCGAAGCCGCCCAGCACCCAGTCCACCTGCCCATCGGGCCGCAGGCGCGTGCACACGCCGCGCGCGTCCGCCGAGAGCACCCCACCCTCGAAGGGCGAGAGCGTCACCGTCCGCGCGTCGCAGGGCACGCTGCGCTCCCACAGCACCTGTCCGCGCGAGCCCAGGCACACGACCCAGGTCCGGCCCTCGCGCGCGCCCGCCACGAAGAGCTTCCCCCGCGCTACCGACACCCTCGACGGCGTGGACAGCACCAGCTCCCGCGTCCAGCGGATCGTCCCCGCGGGTGTCGCGTCGCCCCTCGCCGCCGGCGTGCAGGAGAAGATCGCCGTGTGCTCGCCGCGGTTGAGCGCCGTCACCACCACCTGGCCGAAGAGGACCGACGGCCCCGCGCACGGCAAGGACGCCTTCACGCGGAAGCGCACGTGCCCCTCCACCGCGTCCAGCGCGTAGAGCGAGCCCGAGTCGGTGCCCACGAAGACGCGCGAGCCCAGGCACGACACCCAGCTCTTCTGAGTGCGCGGAGGGTCGAAGCGCCAGCGCTCGCGGCCCGTCAGCGCGTCCAGCCCGCTCGCGCCGTGCCGTCCCAGGGGCGTCACCAGCACGCCGCCCACCGGCGTCAGCGTGGGGCCCAGCGTCACTCCGTCGTGATCGCGCACCCACGTGGCGGACCGGCCGGCCCGGGGGAAGTGGAGCACCTGCTCGCTCGTGGCCAGCACCGACTCGCCCGTCGCTGCCACCGCCACTCCCCGCGGCGCCATGCGGCGGAACTTCGTCGCGCCCTTCGGATCGAAGGCGTGGGCCGCGTGCGGGCTGTGCACCACCACCAGCCCCTTCCCGAGCGTCACCCGGCCGCTCTCTTCCCCGAGCGCCACCGGCCGGGTCCAGCTGTGGCTGACGCCCACCCGGCGCACGGATCCCTGCGTCGAGAGGGGAACGTCCCCGGTGGAGGTCCTCCCCGCCGGCAGGACCGTGGGCGAGAGATCCGGCAGCGGCTGCCTGAGGGCCTTGAGGCCATCGGCGCACCGCAGCTGCAAGGCTTCGAGCCACGGGTTCGACGAGAGCGCCGGGTTGTGGGCGCGCAGCGAAAGGCACAGCTCGAGGCCGGCCGCGAAGATGGCTTCCGGCGCCACCGACACACCACCCACGCGCTGCGCTCCGTCCGACGCCGCCCGCGCCAACGCCATGAGCCGCAGCACCGGATGTCCCGGTTCGACCTCACCGCCCGCCGCCTGGATGGTGCCACTCGCCAACAGGCACGACAGGCCGGCGCGCGATCTCCTCGCCCAGCGCTGTGCGCGCCCCTCGGCGTCGTCGAAGTGGTAGCCCAACCCGCCGGCTGCAGAGCGCTGGGCCACGAAGGCCTGGGTGGGCCGCTCAGGCGCGGGCTCGATCAGCGCCCCCGCCAGCACCGACAGCTTCTTCTCGATCGCCAGCGCCTCGGCCGTCCGCTCCTGCGAGGAGAGATCCCGCGCGAGCGCGCGCCCGCACTGCACCGCGGCTTCGAGCAGCGCCGGCAGCTCCACCACCACCGGGCGTCCGCGCTTGAGGCCGCCCCCAGCGAGGTCGACGATCGCCACCTCCACCTCCAGCCCCGGCCTCCGCCAGAAGCACAGCTCGAGCGCCACGTCTTCCAGCGACAACTCGCCCGCGGGCTCCCCGTCCACCACCAGCCCCGCCACCGCGTCGAGCAGCCCCGACACCACGTGCACCAGCGGCTCGTCCGTCGCCCCCGGCACCAGGTTCACCCCGTCCAGTTCGAAGGTGAACGCGTCCCTCGGTCCTGCTGGCCCCGGCGCCTCCCGCTTCCAGCTGTGTCCCACCCTGAACCGAATCTTCACACGTTGACACCCAGTGTAGCGCTGCGTAGCATCCCGCGTCTCTCCGCGAACTTATTTTAAGTTCCTGAAATTACAGGAAAATCTCCCAGGGAAAGCATGACGTTCTACGAAGCCGCGCTCCGCGTGTTGGAGGAGGCCGCCGCGCCACTCCACGCGGACGAGATCACGAAGCGAGCAGTGGAGAAGGGCCTGTTGTCTCACGTGGGCAAGACCCCCGAGGTCACCATGCTGTCGCGACTGGCTGCGATGGCGCGCCGCACGGTGGGCCGGCGGGTGATGGTGACGGCGAAGGACACCTTCGCCCTCACCGACTGGATGCTGCCGGAAGACCCCGCCGCCCTGGCGCAGACGGGCGTGCCGGCTGCCAACCCGGAGGAGGAGCTGCCTCCCTACCGGCCGACGGAGCGGCACCCGGAGCCGCACGCGGAGTACCTGCGCAGCATCGGCCGCCAGGCGGATCGCAAGCGCCGCGACGAAGATCGCAAGAAGAAGTTCCCGCCGCTGGCCGAGGTGGCCTTCCAGTTGCTCGAGGAGTGCAAGACCGCGCTCACCCCGGGCGAGTTGATCGCCCGCGCGCGGGCCGCCGAGCTCGCCGACGACGATCTCTCGGTGGGGGCGTTGCTCGACGCGCTGGCGGAGGACAACCAGAAGCGGCTCGACGAGAACCGCCGGCCCGTCTTCGCCGCCGCGCGCGCTGAGGGCGGCGAGCTGCAGCTCTCCATCGAGCCGCCGCCTCCGGCCGAGGGTGGCCCTTCCCCCGCGGACCTGATGCAGGCCTTCTGCGCCGCGGTAAACCTGAAGTTCGAGAACGGCCGCGTGGTGCTCAAGGCCGATCGGGCTCGCCAGCGCGCGGAGGCCGAGCTCCAGCCAAGCGGCGACGAGGCCGCGCTGATGCAGGCGGCCCGGCACGCCACGAAAGACGCGAAGAAGGCCGTCGCCCGGGTGCTGCGCCGCAAGCTCTCCGACTTCGAGCTGGGCACCTTCGAGAAGTCGTGCGTGCGCATGCTGCACGGCCTCCACTTCCGCGAGCTCAAGGTGGCGCGCCGCGCCAAGGAAGGGCCGCTGCTGACCGCCCGCAAGAAGGACGGCAGCCTCGAGCTGCGGTACGCGGTGAAGCTGCTCAAGGGCAACCAGCCGGTCGAACGGCGCCACGTCCAGGAGCTCAAGCGCGATCTGTCGCACCACGGGGCCAACATCGGCCTGGTCGTCTCCGCGGGTGAGGCGCGGGGCGAGGCGCGGGGCGAGGCCGTGGCCGGGTCGAGCCTGGTGCTGCTGTGGTGCGGTGACGGGCTGGCCGACAAGTTCCTCGAGGCGCACGTGGGCGTGAAGGTGACCACGGTCGAGCTCTACGAGGTCGACGAAGCCTTCTTCCTTCAGGCCGCGAAGGACGCCGAGGAAGCCCAGAAGCGCCGCGAGGAGCGCCACCGCGAGCGCGATCAGGCGCGCGCCGAAGCGCCCGCCGCGGAAGGCGAGGCCGCGGCTGCACCCGAGGGCGCTGCGCCTCCCGCCGCGGCCGCCGCCGACTCGGGCGCCGAGGCTGAGGGCGACGACGGAGAGGGCGAGGACGAGGGAGTCGAGGGTGACGAAGGGCCCGAGTCCGAGGCCGGCGGCGCTGACTCACCCGAAGGCGCCCCAGGCGAAGGCCGCCGCCGTCGCCGCCGCCGTCGTCGTCGCCGCCGCGGTGGACAGCGCGAGGGTGGTCCGCCTGGTGGCGAGGTGCAGGCGTCAGCTCCCGGTGGCGCGGCGCCGGCGCCCGCACCGGCCTCCTCGGAGCCCGCGCCGCCCCCACCGCCGCCCGCCTCGCCCGAAGCGGGGTGACGGTGCGCCGCCTCGGCCTCATCGCCCTGGCGTTGTGGGCGGGCTCCTGTACCTGCTCCAGGGCCTCTCGTCCGGTGGTGGACAAGATCACCGTCGACGCCTTCGAGGGGACGGACGTGGTGTCGATGACCCAGCGGCAGCTCGAGGAGCGGCTCACCGCCCGGCTCGAGGCTGCGCACTTCACGCTGCTCGCCGGGAAGCCCGCTCCCGAAGGCGTCGCACCCTGGGCCATCACCCTGGCCGCCGGCCTCACCGAGCCCGAGGTGGATGCCGAGCCGTCGTCCACGGTGGAGGTGCTGCTGCAGCTCCGCCAGAAGGGCTCCGTCGACAGCTTCGAGATCCGCGCCCGCCGCACCACCGCGCAGGTGGGCAACGACGTGGAGGCCATTCAGGCCGCCGCCCGTGAGGCGCTCGACGCAGCCCTCGGCGAGGCGGTGCGCGAGGCGCGTGCGATCATCGATCTCACCCCGCTGAAGGACGACGGCGTGGCGCAGAAGTTGGCCTCGAGCGACGACTCGGTCCAGCGGGCGGCGGTGCGGCTCCTGGCGCGGCGGCACGACGCGCGCGCTCTCCCGCCGCTGCTCGCGCGCCTGGAGACGGAAGATCTCACCCAGATCCGCGAGACGATGGGCCTGTTGATCGAGCTGGGCAACCCCGACGCCGTGCCCGCGCTGATCAACGCCTCGCGCGCGAAGGACAACGTGGTGCAGCGGGAAATCGTCTTCGCGCTGGGGGCCATCGGCGGAGAGGAGGCCGAGGCCTACCTCGACGCGGTCGCCACCGGGCACGACGATCCCTTCGTCCGGGCGTCGGCCGAGCAAGCCCTCTCCGAACTCAAGGACCGGCGCAGCCGGCAGGGAGCCAGAAGATGATGCGGTCGTTCGTCGGTCTCTTCGCGTGCGCGGTGCTGGGCTGCGCCACCACAGCGGAGAAGGGCAAGGAGCCCGCCACCCTCGGGCCCAGCGCGCGCAACTTCTACCCGCTCGCGGTGGGCACCCGCTGGAGCTACGAGGTCAACCTGCTCGGTGAGAAGCGCAGCATCGACGTCGCCATCGACAAGCTGACACCCGACGGGTTTGCGCTCGACTCCACCGGCGCCCAGCTGTTGATCGACGCCTACGGCGTGCGAGACCAGAAGCGGTACCTCCTGCGCAACCCCATCGAGGCCGGCACGAAGTGGACCAACGTCGTGTCCGTCTCGTCGGTCGAGCACTACGAGATCCTCGCCGCCGATCAGCCGTGCGATGCCCCGGCTGGCGCGTGGAAGGGGTGCGTGATCGTCGAGAGCCGCAACAAGGTGGAAGAGGGCAAGGTGCTGGTCAACGAGATGACCTTCGCCCCCGGGGTGGGGATCGTCCGCCTGTCGACGGTGCTGGAGGCCAACGGCCGGAAGATCCCCCAGTCCACCCTCGCCCTGACGCGCTTCCAGCCGGCGCCCTGAGGCGGGCCCCAAGCCGGCTTGATGCAGGGCTGCGGGCCCATTAGCGTTCCAGACGTGGAGCCCAGCGAGACCTCCAACGAAGAGATGATCCTCTCCTTCCTCGCCGAGGGAGGAGACGAGTTCGTCTCGGGGGCGGCGCTGTCCGACAAGCTGGGGCTGTCGCGCACGGCGGTGTGGAAGCACGTCGAGCAGCTGCGGAAGCTGGGCTACCAGATCGAGGCACAGCCGGCGCGCGGGTACCGGCTCGTCGCGGTGCCGGATCGCCTCACGGCGCTGGAGCTGCTGCCGCTGCTGGCGACGCGGGAGCTGGGCCGCACCGTCCATCACTTCGAGTCGATCGACTCCACCAACCGTGCGGCGTTCGAGCTGGCCCAGGACGGCGCCTTCCATGGCGAGGTGGTGATCGCCGAGGCCCAGACGGCGGGGAAGGGGCGGCGCGGGCGGACCTGGTCGTCCCCCAGCGGGAAGAACCTGTATTGCTCCGTGATCCTCCGGCCGGAGATCCCACCCGCGCGCGCGCCCGAGCTGACGCTGGTGGCGGCGGTCGCCCTCGCCGAGACGCTGCGAGAGGCTGGCGGCGCCGCGGGGATCAAGTGGCCCAACGACGTGCAGATCGCCGGCCGGAAGGTGGCGGGCATCCTCACCGAGCTGTCCGCCGACGTGGAGCGCGTCCAGTTCGTGATCGTCGGGATCGGCGTCAACCTGAACGCGTCGGCCGAGGACTTTCCGCCGGAGGTGGCGGAGGTGGCGACCAGCCTCATGCTGGCGCGTGGCAGCACCGTGCCCAGGGCGCTCTTCACCGCTGCGCTCTTCACCCGGCTCGAGAGCTGGCTCGACACCTGGACGGAGCAGGGCTTCGGCCCGGTCCGCGAGGCGTGGCGCAAGCTGGCCACCATCCTCGGGCAGGAGGTCCTGGTGCGCAGCGAGCAGAGGGAGCTGCGCGGCGTGGCGGAGGACATCGACGAGACCGGCGCGTTGATCCTCCGGGTGGGCGGAGGCGTCGAGCGGGTGCTGGCGGGCGACGTCGAACAGGTCCGCGCCCGCAAGTCCTGACGGGCTATGCTGCGGCCGCCATGCTGCTGGCCATCGATGTAGGCAACACCAACACCGTGCTGGGCGTGTACGACGGCCAGAAGCTGGCCGCCCACTGGCGCGTGGAGACGACGGGGCGGCGCACCTTCGACGAGTACGGGATCCTGCTGCTCCAGCTGTTCGAGCACGCGGGGCTCGATCCGAAGCAGGTGGACGCCGTGGCGGTGTCCAGCGTGGTGCCGCCGCTGCAGTTCAACCTCGAGAAGATGGCCGAGCGGTACTTTCACCAGAAGCCGATGTTCGTCGGCCCCGGGGTGAAGACGGGCATGCCGATCGTCTACGACAACCCCCGCGAGGTGGGCGCCGATCGCATCGTCAACGCGGTAGCCGGTTGGGAGAAGCACAGGTCGGCGCTGGTGGTGGTGGACTTCGGCACCGCCACCACCTTCGACGCGGTCAGCGCGAAGGGCGAGTACCTGGGCGGGGCGATCTGCCCGGGCATCACCATCGCGATGGAGGCGCTCTTCCGGAACGCATCCAAGCTGCCGCGGGTGGAGTTCGCGCGGCCTCCCCATGTGATCGGGAAGAACACCGTCCACGCGATGCAGGCGGGGCTGGTGTTCGGCTACGTCGCGCTGGTGGACGGGATCAGCGAGCGCATGAAGAAGGAGCTGGGTGGCTCGCCCAAGGTGATCGCCACCGGGGGCCTGGCGCCCCTGATCGCGTCCGAGTCGAAGTCGATCGAAGAGGTCGACGAGTTCTTGACCCTCGAAGGCTTGAGGATCATCCACGAGAGGAACCGAGCATGAGCGACGAGCAAGCGCCATCGGTCGAAGCCCCTCCCGCCGAAGCGCCGCCCGCCGAGCAGGCTGTCTCCGCCTGCCCGGTGAAGGACGACTTCCTTCCGCCCAACATGCGCAAGCACGTGGATCCGAAGGCGCCGCTGCCGATCCGCATGATGGCCGCCAAGGGGCTCGTGCCGCTGTCACCGTCCGACATGGTGACCGTGCTCTTCATGCTGATGTACGACGCCGACGAGAAGGTGCGCGAGGCGGCGGGGAAGACGGCGTCGACGCTGCCCGATCGCATCGCCGCGTCGGCCTTCCGTGACGAGATGGTGCCGCCGCCGGTGCTGGGCTGGTACATGACGCTGTACGGCGCCAACGACGCCTACGCGGAGATGTTGATCCTGAACGGGAACACGCCGGACGACGGCGTGGCGTCGATCGCGGCGACCTGCAGCAAGCGCACCGCGGAAATCATCGGACAGAACCAGCTGCGCCTCTTGCGGCACGACGCGATCATCCGCGAGCTGGCCAAGAATCCCGAGGCCCAGGGCGCGCTGATCGACGGGGTCTGCGACTTCGCCACCCGCAACGGGCTGGTGATGGCCGACGTGCCGCAGATGCAGGAAGCCCGGGTCCGCCTCTACGGCCCGCAGGTGATCGAGCAACCGCCGCCGCAGGAAGGCCCCACCGCCGACGAGGTGATGAGCGAGTTCGGCATGGAAGAGGCCGAGGGCGGCGAGGCGGCCCGGCCGATGGAGGAGGGCAAGAAGCTGACCCTCTCGCAGCGGATCATGAAGATGAACGTGGCCGAGAAGATCAAGCTGGCCACCAAGGGCAACAAGGAGGCCCGGGGCATCTTGATCCGCGACTCCAACAAGCTGGTGGCGGTGGCGGTGATCCGCAGCCCGCGCATCACCGACGGGGAGATCCTCGCCCAGTCGCAGAACAAGGTGGCGCTCGACGACGTGCTGCGCGTCATCTACTCCAACCGCGAGTGGCTGCGGAAATACGCCATCAAGCTGGCCCTGGTGAAGAACCCCAAGGTGCCGCAGGGCGTCTCGATGCGGCTGATGAACCAGCTGCACGAGTCCGACGTGAAGGCGCTGGCCAAGGACAAGAACGTGTCCAGCAACATTCAGATGCTGGCCAAGAAGCAGGTCGACAAGAAGAACGCGCCCAAGAAGGACTAGCGCGCGTCAGGCCTCGGCCAGCTCGTCGATGTCCAGGTCTTCCGCCTCGGAGGACGCGGTCTCGATGGAGGAGAGCGCCTGCTGCAGGGTCTCCTTGAGCCGCTCGAGCTGCTCCTGCTGGGCCTTGAGCCGGGCCTGGTGGCGGTTGGCGCGCTCTTCCTGCCGCCCCGTCTCGGCTTCGCTGTCGGCGAGGCGCTGGCGGAGCCCGGAGATCTCGTCGGCGAAGGTGGTGGCCTGGGTGGTGAGCTGGTTGCGGGCGGAGTCGAGATCGATCTGCGCCTGCTCCAGTTGACTGCGCAGGTCGTCGGCCTCGCGGATCCGCTCGTCCAGCTGGCCCTTCACCGCCTCGAGCTCGCCGCGCACCTCGGACAGCTCGGACTCGGCCTGGGCCTTCGCGTTCTCGGCCTCGCTCTGCGCGTCGCGCAGCGGCTCCAGCTGGGCCTCCACCTCGGTCAGCCGCGCCTGGACGCTGTCGAAGTCTCCTTGCAGGGTGCTGAGCTTCGCCGCTGCCGAGCGCGCCTCTTCCCGTGCCTGGAGCAGCTGCTGATCGACCTTCTTGCGCTCACCCGCGAGCTGATCGGCCTTCGCCTGCAGCGTCTTGAGCTGCGCGTCCTTGCGGGCCAGCTCGCCTGACGACTCGGAGGCCTGCTGCTCGAGGCTGTTTTCCTTGTCGCGCAGCTCGACGAGTTCCTGTTCGCGGGCGTTGAGCTCGTTCTTGAGCCGCAGGATCTCCTTGTCCTTCTTGTTGATGGAGTCCTTGAGCGCGAAGACTTCCTTGTTGTCGCTCTTTCCGCCCGACGCGCGGGCCGTCTCCAGCTCGGTGTTCTTGGACTCGAGCTCGCCTTCCAGCTCCCGCACCCGGTTCTCGAGCTCGGTGGCGCGCTGGCGGGCCTCGTCCAGAGAGCCGGTCAGCTCGGTCACCTTGGCGCGCAGCTCGCGGCTGTCGGCGTCCAGCCCGATGGTGGACGCGCCGGAGGTGAAGGGCGCGCTCTCCTTCCGGGGCGGCGGGGCCGGGGGCATGAAGCCGATGACGGTCTTCTCGGCGGGGTACTCCTCATCGCCGGGGGAGGAGAGCGACACCTCCTCGGCGGGCATCTCCACCGGGCGGATCCCGCTGTCGGTGGAGACGGAGATCTCTTCCTCCACGGGCGGGGCCGCCTTCTCCTCGAACATCGAGTCGACCATCTCGAAGTCGGGATCCGAGCTGCCCACGGTCTCTTCGCTGGTGGAGGACTCCAGCGGTACGTCGTCGGCGGACGTGCTGGTGCCCTCCTCGTCGAGGAGCGAGCCGGGATCGAACCCGTCGTCCGACGCTGCCGGCGTCTCGGGCGCGGTGGGGAAGCCGATCAGCCCGCCGATGCGCTCGAGCAGCTCGGTCGTCTCCAGCGGCTTGCCCACGTACTCTTCGGCGCGGGTCTTCAGTTTCTGGTGCTGCCCAAAGCCCTTGGGGTCGCCGATGATCACGATCGGCACGCCCTTCAAGTCGTCGTCGCTCTTGAGCTTCTTGCAGATGATGTAGCCGTTCTGGCCCGCGTCGAGGTCGACCGCCAGCACCACACAGTCTGGGCGGGATCTCCGGATCAGCTCGGGGGCGCCCTTGCCGTCGCTGCTCTCTTCGACGCCGAAACCCCGGCCCTCCAGCGCCTCGCGGATCGACCGCATCAGGCCCTGGTCCTTCTCGACGATCAGTACTGTTTTGGACATTCCGAGGGGAAGGCTACTGACGCCCCCCGAGGGGGTCAACGAATGGTGGGCCCACCGATCAGCGCTGAAGCGACGCGGGGCGCACGTCCAACGTCGGGGGCGCGGCGGAAGCTGGCGGGGGCGGCAACAGCTCGCGGATGTCCTGCTCTTCGAGATCAGTGACGAGCTGATACACCACGTCGCCGTTGCGCCAGCTCACCACGTTGAAGCCGTTGCTGGTGCCCAGCGCGGGCTCGGAGCCCACGTCGACCTCGTGATCATCGCCGTACACGAAGAGCCCCATGGGGCGGGGCGCGTCGTAGCGGATGTAGGCGGCCGGCTTGTCCCGCACCTGGAGCAGCCGCGCCCCGGCTGCGGTGGCGTTGACGAAGCGGGGCACGTTGACCGGGTGGTCCAGCTTGCCGCCGAACCAGCGCTCGATGTCCTGGGTCCTGGGCTGCTGGATTTCGAGCGGGAACTGGCGGGCGTGGCGCAGCGCCGCGTCGCGCTCGAAGAGGCCGCGCTGAAAGGCCCGGTACTGGTGGTTGGCCGCCACCACCGCGAGGGTGAGGCCGGCCGCGGCCGCGGAGAACTTGATGACCCGAAGCCTCCGGCGGCGCGTGTCGTCCCTGCGCACGGCGTCGAAGATCCGGGAACGCAGCGCCTGCGGGGCCGGCGGGCAGCCGTCCTTCGACGCGGTGCGGATCAAGGTGAGGTTGTGGCGCTCGACTTCGACGCGCTTGCGGCAGGCTGCACAGGTCGCCAGGTGCGACTCCACGTCCTGTCGGGCCTCGGCGATCAGCTCGCCGTCGAGGTAGGGCGTTTGTGCGGTCTCGAGCTCGCGACAGTTCATGTGGGCGTGCGGTGCGACCACTCCGGCACGTCAAACGCCGGGTTAGCCCAGCTTCTTCCGCTCCCGCCAGGCGTTCAAGTCGATCGCCTCGCCCACCTCGCCTTGCCGCTCCGCGTCGAGCAGGGCCTTCTGCAGCGCCTTCCGCCCCCGGAAGAGGCGGCTCATCACCGTTCCCACAGGAATGTCGAGGACTTCGGCGATCTCCTTGTACGAGAACTCCTGGAGGTCGGCGAGGATGACCACCATCCGGAAGTCGATGGGGAGGCCGTCGATGGCCTTGAGCACGTCTTCCCGCATCACGCGGTCGAGCAGGTACTCCTCGGGGTTGGCGGCCTGATCCGTCGTGTCCGGGCTGAAGAACTGGGCTTCGACCGACTGGCGCTCAGACTCGTCCTGGAGCGACTTCTCCCGGGTGTTCCGGCGGTAGGAGTTGATGAAGGTGTTGGTGAGGATCTTGAAGAGCCAGGCGCGGAAGTTGGTGCCCTTCTCGAACTTCTCGAAGAAGCGCCAGGCGCGCATCACGGTGTCCTGCACCAGATCCTCGGCGTTGCGCTCGTTGCGGGTGAGGCGGAGCGCGGCGGCGTACAGCCCGTCGAGCCACGGCGACACCAGCGCCTCGAAGTCCGCCCGGCTCTGGTTGGTGGTGCGCGAGAACAGCATCTCTGGTCTCCTCCCTGTGAAACGGCTCAACACCTGTAAGGCGCCTGGGACAAGCCGCCAGTCGCACCTGACACGTGCAGGCAACGGGCCGATTGCGAAGTGCCGCAAGCGGTCGAAAACAGGTCAGGCAGCGCAGGAAGCTGCGCAGGTTGTGACACGTTGTCGCGGCGCCGGTGCCACGCCTTCCACTGTCAAAGCTTCTTGCGACACGCGCGCCCCTGTCCGAAAGGGTGGCTGGCGGGCTCTGGGCAAACGAGAACGCCGCCCCCGGCAACGGAGGCGGCGTGTGGAGGAACGTCGGCAGCGGTCCCGGCGCGATTCGAACGCGCGACCCCTGGCTTCGGAGGCCAGTACTCTATCCAGCTGAGCTACGGGACCAGTGTGGCAACGGCGCGTATACAACCGCGCGCTCGGCGCTGTCTTCAGTTTTCGCGAGGGGCCGTTGGAACGGGACGGGCGGTGGTCCGTGTCCTGACAAAGACGTGAATTCGAGGGGCCGGGGACTAGAGTGGCGCCGATGACGAGCGGATCCGACAGCGCGAGGTCGCTGGGCCGCTACCAGCTGTTGTTCATGCTGGGGCAGGGTGGCATGGGCGAAGTGCACCTCGCCAAGCTGTCGGGCGCGGCGGGCTTCGAGAAGCTGTGCATCGTCAAGACGATCCTCCCGCAGATGCAGGCGGATCCCAGCTTCGTCGATCGCTTCCACCACGAGGCGCGGGTGCTGGTGCACCTCAACCACTCGAACATCGCGCAGGTCTACGACATGGGCGATGTCGACGGCACGCTGTACATGGCCATCGAGTACGTGCCCGGCGTCGATGTGGCGCGCGTGCAGTCGCGGGTGGCGCACGCGCGGTTGATGGTGCCGCTGCCGATCGCCCTCTTCATCGGTCAGCGCATCGCGGAGGCGCTGGGCTACGCGCACCGGAAGACGGGCCCGGACGGCGCGTCCCTGGGCATCGTCCATCGAGACGTGTCTCCGCAGAACGTGATGGTGTCGTACGAGGGCGAGGTGAAGGTGATCGACTTCGGGCTGGCAAAGAGCGCCGTCCGGTCGAAGCACACCCTGCCGTCCACGGTGATGGGGAAGCTGGGCTACATGTCGCCGGAGCAGGCGATGGCGCAGCCGGTCGATCACCGCAGCGACATCTACTCGGCGGGCATCGTGGTGTGGGAGCTGATCGCCGGGCGTCCCCTCTTCGAGGGCGGCACCATGGCGGAGATGGTGGTGAAGATGGCGCAGCCCACGATTCCCACCCTGCGCTCGGTGCGCTCCGAGGTGAGCGTCAACCTCGACAGGGTGGTGATGCGGGCGCTGGCCGTCGATCCTTCCGCCCGGTACGCGCGCGCCGACGACTTCGCGCGGGCGCTCAATGAGCTGGCGGTGCGCGAGGCCCTCACCATCGGCGCAGAGGAGGTGGGCAACTACGTTCGCGCGATGTGCCCCGAGGAGTTCGCCGCCGAGCGCGCGCTGCAGTCGAAGCTGTCGGTGATGCGCAAGCGGGGGCAGGCGCTGGCGACTCCTCTGCCGGCCCCGGAGATCGAAGGCACCATCCTCAAGCCCTCCAGCCCCGGCGAGCCGGCCCCCGAGCTGACGCCGGCGCAGAAGGCGCTGTCGGTGTCAACCGTGCCTGCGCGCAGCCAGCACAAGGCCATCCCGCGCACGGGTTCCGCCCCGCTGCAGGCCCCGTCCACGGCTCCCGAAGACGCCGGCTCGTCGGCGCCGATGGTGGTGCCGCGCAGCAAGGCCCCGTGGATCATCGTCGGCGTGCTGGGCGTCGCCGCCGCGGGCGTGTTGACGGCCGCCTTCCTGAAGAGCCGCGAGCCCAAAGGCCCGCAGCCCGTCCCCGTTGCCGACGCCCCGGTGAAGGGCAGCGAGGTTGCTGAGCACGCATCGGGGGCCGAGGCGAAGCCCGCACCCTCCGAGGACGACCCGGGTGAGGACAAGCCCGCCGATGCCGAGCTCAAGCCCCTCGGCACCGTCAACGTCACAGGTCCCATCTTTCCGGTGAAGCAGAGCGACGACTCCCTGTTGGTGCTGCTCAAGGACAAGAAGGCGCTCAAGAAGGGCGATCAGCTGGATCTCATCGGCGACCCAGCCGGAGGGAAGACGGCGCCGCTCTTCGGAGAGGGTGTGGTGATGAGCGTCGTGGGCGGCATGGCGGAGATCGGCGTGTACGACGAGGCGCGCCTGCCCGACCGAGTCTTCGCGATGAAGGACTTGAAGCCGGCGGCGGCCACGGCGCAGCGCACCGTCGGCAAACCCAGGAAGAGCGCCGTGGGGGCGGCCGCGGCGACGAGCGCGCCAGAGAAGACTCAGGACGCGAAGGTCGAAACGAAGACCGAGACGAAGCCGGCCGGTGAGACGAAGGTGGCGACCGCGGATCCGATCGTCCCGGCGATGGAGCCGGACAACCCGTTCGACAAGTCGAAGCAGAAGGTGGATCCCGCGAAGACGGAGCCCGCGAAGGTGGAGCCCGCGAAGGTGGAGCCGATCCAGACGGCTCCGGCGGCCTCGGTGAAGCAGATCTCCGGCACCGTGCAGCTGCTGGGCCCCAAGACGGGAGGCTGGGCGCGCCTCACCAACCGCAGCGCCTTCAGCCTCACCAACTGCTCGCTGCGCCTGCCAGGGCCGGTCGTCTACAAGTTCGCCAAGGAGATCTACGCGGGCGCCTCGGCCGACGTCCCGCTGGGGGCCTTCGTCTCCACAGGCGCCCACGTCTCCGACGCGCAGTTCGAGAAGGGCTGGGTGCCGCTCTTCTGCAAGGAAGCGACGGGCTACCTGAGGCTGATCGATCAGCGTCAGTAGCGGTCACTTCTGCGCCACGTCCCACTTGAGGCGCTTGAAGCTGGCTCGGAAGGCCTTCTCGTCGTTGGCGAAGGCCTTCTTGTCCTTCTCGTGCGCGTCGAGGAAGAGCACGAAGTCCAGCTGCCGGGTCGGAAGATCGGCCTCGGCGTCGAAGCGCTTGACGATCTCATTGGCGGGCAGCGTACGGCGCCCGGCCACGTCCACCAGCTCGATGCTGAAGCCCTTCAACTCGGCCGACGGTTGGTACGCCTTGTAGACGAGTTCGGTGCAGACCAGCGTCGCGTCGGAGAAGAAGTCGAAGTCGAAGTCGTAGGGGCGGCCCTGGTAGTGGAAGGCGCGCTCGATGGCCTTCGCCTTCTCCACCGCCGGGCGCCGCGGCCTCATCGCGCCGAGGTAGTCCACCCCGAAGGCGTGCTCGACGGCCGTGAAGCTGACGCCCTCGCTGATCGACTCGATCACGCGGATCGGCCCGTGCCCCTGGAAGTCCTGGCCTTCCGCGTACGCCTTCCACTTGGCCGGGTAGCGCTTCTGGAGCAGCTCGGTGAAGTTGGCGGCCTTCTCCTTCTGGGACTTCGTCCACGCTGAGACGTCTGGATCGAGATCGAACGCCTGCGAGAGCTCCTTCGCGGTGCCCACGAAGAGCTCGGCGTGGGGCCAGAAGCCGGGCAGGCCGAGGTTGGAGAGGAACCAGTTCTGCCGGGTGACGATGATGTCGCCGGGCTGCAGCTTCGGAAGCACCAGCTTCGTCACGTCGTCGGGCGTCACCAGCGGCTTGCCGATGCGCGCCACCCGGGTGTCGCCCGCCCACTCGGCGAAGTCCTTCTGCACGGGGAAGATGGCGTGGGCCGACGTGTCCTTCACCAGATCGGCGGCGTTGCCGGCGAACAGCTTGAGCCCCTTCTTGAGCAGCGCGTCCTTCGCTGCCTTCGAGTCCTTCTGCATCTCGGACCAGGCCCAGGCCAGGGACTTGTCGGCGGCGGTGGCCGACTTGAGCGCCAGCTTCGCCGCGGGCGCCCAGCTGTCTCCCGTCATCAACTGCGTGGAGGTCGCCACGTGCACCGACGTCAGCTTGAACTGGGTGAAGGCGCTCTTCGGCACGCCGTACTCGTCGTTGGCCTCGTCGAGGAGGGTCTCGAGCTGTGGGTTGTTCAGCGTGAGCGCGGTGAACTCGAGGCCGCGGGCCAGCAGGGCGGTGAGGGCCGTGTGGGTGAGGACGAAACCCCAGGCGTGGCGCGCGTCGGTGGGGGCCAGCTTCACGAAGCCCCAGTACTTCTGGCGCAGCCCCTCGGTGGCGCTGAACCAGGCGAACAGGGAGCCCCACGTGGAGAGGAGCGTCTGCTTCTGCTCCGGCGACAGCACCGCGCCCTGCTTGAAGGTGAAGAGCGCCTTGTTGTCCCGCACCCGCCTCATCACCGATTCCATGCCCCCGATGAACATCTGGAGCTGCGCGAGGTCGTGCTTCGCGGTCGCGCTGAAGGCCGGCCCGGGCAGCGCGTACACGTCGACAGGTTCACCGGGAGCGGCGGTGAGGAGGAGGGCGAGCGCGAGGGAGGTCATCAGGGCGCGCAGTGTAGCCAACGGTTAGGCTTGGCCAACCATGGCGAGAGAGCTGGTGGAAGACGAGGAGATCGCCGCGCTGGTGCGATCGCTCAGGCGGGTGGCGGTGCTGGGGATCAAGACGGAGGCGCAGCGCGATCAAGCCGCCTTCTATGTGCCCGAGTACCTCCAGGGCGTCGGCGTCGAGGTGATCCCCGTGCCCGTGTACTACCCCGACGTCACGCGCATCCTCGGCCAGCCGGTCTTCCGCAAAGTCGCCGACGTCCCCGGCCCGGTGGATCTGGTGAACGTCTTTCGGCGCTCCCAGGACATCCCCCCGCACGTCGACGACATCATCGCCAGTCGCCCGAAGGCGGTGTGGTTCCAGTTGGGCATTCGCAACGAGGAGGCGGCCAGGCGGTTGATCGCGGCGGGGATCGACGTGGTGCAGGATCGCTGCCTGCTGGTCGACCACCGACACTTCGCCGGGCGCGCGGGTTGAGGGGAGCCGACGCCAAAGCGAAGTGGGCGTTCGCCCAGCTCACGGCGCGGATGGCCGAGGTGCCGCGGCTGCTGCTGCGCACCCTGCGGGTTGGACGCGGTGATCCAGGAGCCGCTGCGGACCGATGAGCCGCTGCGCGCGGTGGCGGAGCTGGTTCGGAGGTGAGGCGACACACGCGCGACTTTCGAACTCACGCCTGCTGCGAAGGAAGCCAGGCGGCTTGCCGACCGAGGCGAAGCCAGCTCGAGGCGCCTTCAGTCTTCGCCCGACCAGGCGCGCGGGGCAGCGGCGAGCGCGTCGAGGGCGGCCTGTCGCCCCGCTGCCACTGCCTTCGGCCCGTGGTGCATCGTCTTCGGCGAGACGGGCGGCAGGTGTGAGGTGACGACGTGCACTTCCACGCCGCGCGCCTTCAGCACCTCGAGCTGCAACCGGAAGTGATCGCGACGGATCGCGGCGAAGCCAGCGGCCATGCCCGCGGGGTAGGCGAGCGCCCCCGAAGGCTCCTTCGCCCCGTCTCGGCTGGGGAGGTAGTGCACCAGCAGCACGTCGAGCGACGCGCCCACGTCACTGTCCGCCAGCGCAAGCGCCGGCGCCTTGTCGACGATGCCGCCGTCCCACAACAACACGCCGTCACGGCGCACCGCCTGGAAGAGGCCCGGGTAGGCACAGGTCGCGTGGATCGCCGAGGCCAGCGGGCCCTGCGTCATCACGTGCGGCGCCTGCCGTGACAGGCACGTGGCTACCAGCACCAGCGGCGTCTCGAGCCCCGAGAAGTCCGGTACGGGAAGGAAGTCCTCGAGCAACTTCCTGAAGCGCGCGCCCTTGAGCAGCCCGCTGGGGCGGTGGCCTTTCCTCAGCGCGTCCACCGCGATGCCGAGGTAGTCCGGATCCCAGAAGTGATCCCGGCGCTGCGCGAGGATCAGCTCGGCGATGCGGGGTGTCGGGAGCCCCGCCGCCGCGAAGGCCGCCACCATGCCGCCCGCGGAGGTGCCCGCCCAGGCCGACACGCGCACCCCCGCCTGCGCCAACCCGTCGACGAAGCCCGCGTGGCCGTAGAAGCCGAAGTAGCCGGCCGACAGCACGACGCCCACCTTCCGCCCTTCGAGCCGCTGCCTGAGCGTCATCTCGCCCCCGCGCTTGTGTCCATGACCGCATCGATATATGTGGATGTACCGATATGGAAGCCCTCTCTGACGCCTTCCGCGTGCTGGGCGACCCGACCCGCCTGCGGATCCTCCGGCTGGTGGGGGAGGCCCCGTTGAACGTGTCGGAGCTGGTGTCGCTGGTGGGGGTGGGGCAGTCGTCGGTGTCGCACCACCTGGCGAAGCTGAAGGGGCTCGAGCTGATCCGCGAGGAGCGGCAGGCGGGCTTCACGTACTACTCGCTGTCGGTGCCCCCGACGGATCCGCGCTGGCCCTTGATCCGGCTCGCCCACGACGCGGAAGACGGCCACGGCGATCGGGCGCGCCTCACCGAGCTATTGCGCCGCCGGGAGGACCGGGCCAGCCTGAACGAGAAGCTGCTCGAGCCCGGCCAGTCGTGGATGCTGTGGGCCACGGCGCTGTCCACGCTGCTGCCGCCGCTCGACGTCGTGGACTTCGGGTGCGGTACGGGCGTCCTGACGGTGGAGCTGGCGCGCTGGGCGCGCCGCGTGACGGCCATCGATCGCAGCCCGGCGGCGCTGTCGCAGGCGCAGGCGCGGGCGGGGCGTGAACGCCTGACGAACATCACCTTCCTCGAGGCCGATCTGCGCCAGCTGCCCCTGGGCGCGGGCAAGAAGGACCTGGTGGTGGTGAGCCAGAGCCTCCACCACGTCGAGGATCCGCAGGCCGTCCTCGCCGAGGCCGCGCGGATCCTCAAGCCCGGCGGCCGCGCCATCGTCCTCGAGCTGATGCCGCACCAGGAGCAGTGGGTGAAGGAGCGTCTGGGGCACGTCCACCTCGGCTTCGAGCCCGAGGCGCTCAAGCAGCAGCTGCTCAAGGCCGGCTTCAAGGCCGTGTCGGTCACCCCCTACGGCCGAGACGGCGGCGATCCCTTCCGAGTCTTCCTCCTCACCGGAGTCCGAAAATGACCGCCACCCCTCGCGTCTACGCCCTGGCACCCGAGCTCAAGGCTGCGCGCGCGCGCCGCGTCGAGGCGCTCAAGGCCGCGTTGAAAGAGCGCGTGCTGGTGCTGGACGGCGCGACCGGCACCTGGCTGCAGAGCCAGCACCTCAAGGCGGGCGACTTTGGAGGAGCCCAGTTCGAGGGGTGCAACGAAGTCCTGGTGCTGACGCGGCCCGAGCTGATCCGCTCGATGCACGAGGCGTACTTCGCCGCAGGCGCCGACGTGACCGAGACGGACACCTTCGGAGGGACGCCGCTGGTGCTGGCGGAGTTCGGTCTGGCCGACAAGGCACACGAGATCAACCGCCGGGCTGCCGAGCTGGCCCGCGAGGCTGCGCAGAAGTTCTCGACGCCCGAGCGCCCGCGCTGGGTGGCCGGTTCGATGGGCCCCACCACGCGCGCCATCTCCGTCACCGGCGGCGTCACCTTCGACGAGCTGGTGCAGCAGTTCGAGGCCCAGGCCTTCGCGCTGCTGGAGGGCGGCGTGGACTACCTGTTGATCGAGACCTGTCAGGACACACGCAACGTGAAGGCGGCGATCCTCGGCTGTCAGCGGGCCTTCGCGCGCGCGGGCGATCAGGTGCCGATCGCGGTCTCGGGCACCATCGAGCCCATGGGCACCATGTTGGCCGGCCAGGCGGTCGACGCGCTGGCGACCTCGCTGGAGCACCTCGACCTCCTCTACCTGGGCCTCAACTGCGCCACCGGCCCGGAGTTCATGACGGATCATCTCCGCACGCTCGCCAGCATGTCGCGCTTCCCTGTCTCCTGCGTGCCGAACGCGGGCCTCCCGGACGAGAACGGCCGGTACCTCGAGACGCCCGAGATGCTGGCGCGCTCGCTGCGCCGCTTCGCCGAGCACGGGTGGCTCAACGTGGTGGGCGGCTGCTGCGGCACCCACGCCGGGCACGTGGAGGCGATGGCGAGGGCCGTGCAGGGGCTCAAGCCGCGCGTGGCGAACCCGCCCGCGAAGTCACGGCTGTCAGGCGTCGACTGCGTGGAGATCGAAGACGCGCGGCCGGTGATCGTCGGCGAGCGCAGCAACGTGATCGGATCCAGGAAGTTCAAAGAGCTGATCGTCGCCGAGCAGTTCGAGGATGCCTCGGAGATCGCGCGCGCCCAGGTGAAGAAGGGCGCGGCCATCGTCGACGTCTGCCTCGCCAACCCCGATCGCGACGAGCTCGAGGACATGCGCCGCTTCCTCGAGGTGGCGGTGAAGAAGGTGCGCGCGCCCCTGATGATCGACTCCACGGATCACCGGGTGATCGAGCTGGCGCTCACGTACTCGCAGGGCAAGGCGATCATCAACTCGGTCAACCTCGAGGACGGGCTGGAGCGCTTCGAGCACGTGGTGCCGCTGGCGCGGAAGTACGGCGCCGCGCTGGTGGTGGGCTGCATCGACGAGAAGGGCATGGCCGTGCCCCGGCAGCGGAAGCTGGAGGTGGCCGAGCGCAGCTTCGAGATCCTCACCCGGGACTTTGGCGTCCGGCCGGAAGACATCTACTTCGACCCGCTCGTCTTCCCCTGCGCCTCGGGCGATCAGGCGTACGTCGGCAGCGCGGTCGAGACGATCGAGGGAGTTCGGCTGATCAAGCAGCGCTTCCCGCGGTGCAAGACGGTGCTGGGGATCAGCAACGTGTCCTTCGGCCTGCCCACCGCCGGGCGCGAGGTCCTCAACTCCGTCTTCCTCCACCACTGCGTGCAGGCCGGGCTCGACCTCGCGCTGGTCAACGCCGAGAAGCTGGAGCGCTACCCGCAGATCGCCGAGCGAGAGAAGCAGCTCTGCGAGGATCTCCTCTACAACCGTGGGGGCGATCCGGTGACGCCCTTCGCCGCGCACTTCCGCGAGAAGAAGCCCGTCGCGAAGGCGGCCGCGGCCGATCTCCCGCTGGACGAGCGGCTCAAGCGCTACGTCATCGAGGGCAGCCGCGACGGGTTGATCGCGGACCTCGACGAGAAGCTGAAGGACACGGCGCCGCTGGCGATCATCAACGGGCCCCTGATGGCCGGCATGGACGAGGTGGGGCGGCTCTTCGGCGCCAACGAGCTGATCGTCGCCGAGGTGCTGCAGAGCGCCGAGGTGATGAAGGCCGCCGTCGCGTACCTCGAGCCGAAGATGGACAAGTCGGCCACGGCGACCCGCGGCAAGGTGGTGCTCGCCACGGTGAAGGGCGACGTGCACGACATCGGGAAGAACCTGGTGGAGATCATCTTCGCCAACAACGGCTTCCAGGTGGTGAACCTGGGCATCAAGGTGCCCCCCGAGCAGCTCATCGCCGCGGTGAAGGAGCACCAGCCGGACATCGTCGGCCTGTCGGGGCTGTTGGTGAAGAGCGCTCACCAGATGGTGGCGACCGCGGAAGACCTCCACCGCGCCGGCGTCAGCACCCCGATCCTCGTGGGCGGCGCGGCCCTGTCCCGCAACTTCGTCGACAAGAACATCGCCCCGGCCTACCCGGAAGGCACCGTGGCCTACGCGCAGGACGCGATGGCCGGCCTCGAGCTGGCGAAGACGATCGTCGACCCGCGGGCGCTGGAGAAGCTCAAGGCCGAGCTGGCCGAGCGGCGGGAGCGCCTCAAGGCTGAGGGCGCCGCCCGGCCCGCTCCGACCGTCGCCACCAACACCTCGCGCTCGAGGGAGATCCGCGTGCTGGACGTGCGCCCCCCGCCGCCGGACCTCGAGCGGCACGTGATCACCAACACGCCGCTCGATCACATCTGGCGCTTCATCAACCCGCTGATGCTCTACACCCGTCACTTCGGCGTGAAGGGCTCGGCGGCGCGCGCGCTGGGCACGCCTGACGAGGCGCGGCTGGCGGACACGGAGGACGGGCGCAAGGCGCTGGAGCTCAAGAAGCAGCTCGACGAGGTGAAGGCGCTGCTGCGGGGCGGCGTGATGAAGCCGCGCGCCGTCTTCCAGTTCTTCCGGGCGGCGGGTGAAGGCAACTCCATTCACCTCTACGACGCGGGAGGGGCGCGCCTCACCACCTTCGAGTTCCAGCGCTCCGAGAAGGAGTCGAAGCTGTGCCTGGCCGACTTCGTGGCTCCACTCGAGAACGGCGCGCCGGCCGATCACCTCGCGCTCTTCGTCACCACCGCGGGGGAAGGCATCCGCGCCCTGGCGGACGAGCTCAAGGCGAAGGGCGACTTCGTGAAGATGCACGCCGTGCAGGCGCTCGCGCTCGAGACGGCCGAGGGCTACGCCGAGCTGCTCCATTCGCAGCTGCGCAGCATGTGGGGCTTCCCGGACGCGCCCGAGCTGACGATGCTGGAGCGCTTCCGCGCCGAGTACCAGGGCAAGCGGTACTCCTTCGGGTACCCGGCGTGCCCGCGCCTCGAGGATCAGGAGAAGCTCTTCCAGGTCTTGAAGCCCGAGCCCCTCGGCGTGCGCCTCACCGACGGTTGCATGATGGATCCGGAGGCGTCCGTGTCCGCGCTCGTCTTCCACCACCCGCAGGCGACGTACTTCGCGGTGCAGTGAGTCACTCGGCCAGCAGCAGGTAGTGCAGCCACACCGCGGCTGTGCTGAGCACGAAGATCGCCGCCATGGGGGCGATCAGCACCGCCTCGACGATCGAGCCCTGGACGGCGCCGAAGATGGTGAACGCGAGCAGCGAGGCGTCGAGCACCAGATCGCGGTAGTCGGGCGCCGACTTCCCGTCCACCTTGTGCCGCGGCCAGCGGGGGATGCGTGACAGCTCGCCCCAGCGCTGGTGGCCCAGCCACTGCGCCCACGACAGCCTCCGCGATCCCACGGCCCCCGCCAGCACGCCGCAGACGACGGCGATGAAAGACGCCGTCATGCCGCCCACCATCAAGAGCAGCAGGCACACCGGCCCCAGCGCCAGCGACGCCGCGTAGAGGCTCCACGCCACCAGCCCCGCCAGCGGCGGCGCCCAGGCGGGCACTTCGTGCGGTGGAGGCAGGGCGCGTCTGAGCGCCGCGCCGCCTGCGAGCGGCTGCGACAGCGGGTACGGGGTCTCGTCGAGGAGCTCCACCATCGCGACGGCGAGCGGGAGGAGATCGATCCCCAGCGTGGCCTCCTCGAGATCCTCGGGGGAGAGCCGGCGCTGCCGCACGCGCGTGTCCGGCGGCATGGTCGTGGCGCAGGCGTCGAGGAACTGGCCGATCGTATGCAGCGCCTTGCCCGGCAAGGCCTGGGGCGAGACGGTGTCGATGGCGCTGGCGCGCAGCAGCACCGGCCTGCTGCCGTCGCGGAACCTGAGGAGCACGGCGCGGTCGGCGGCGCGATCGGCCGGCCGCCAGTCGACGATGGTGATGGCGGCGAGCTGGGCCGGGTCGAGCGGCGTCACCACCCCCTCCGGCGTCATCGCCCGCCAGCGATCCGCGAAGAGATCGAGCGAGCTGGCCAGCGCCCACGCCTTCTCGACGGGCGGCTGCTCGGGGCCCGCGACCATCGCGCCGATCTTCATGCGCTGCAGGCCCGCCGCGACCCGCTCGGCTTCCGACGCGTTCTCGAAGATCCCCAGCAGCCGGGGGGCCGGGTTGGGGAGGTCGCTCTGCGGGGTTCCGGTGCGCTTGGCGACGACGCGGCGGAGCTCCTCGGGCAGCTTCCCGGGGCCGGCAAAGACGAGGTGGCGTGGGGCGTACATGCGCGGCGTCGAGCCTACCCATTCGCGGGCCCGACGACGCGTTGCAACCTGTAGCGGTTTTCTTGCCGAGCTTGGGCTCGCTGGTACCTTGCTTCACGACTCATGGCGCGTCGGCGACAAGTGGTCTGGGCTGCGGTGATCGTCGCGCTGGTGCTCGCCGGGGGATCCGCCGTCGCCGAAGGGGGCTTCCGCCGGTACTGGCGCCTGAAGAAGGACGTGGAGACCCTGGAGGCGCGCAACGCGAAGCTCTCGCAGGACAACGTTCGCCTGCGCCGTGAGGTGGACGCGCTGCGCGACGACGCGAGGGCCCTGGAGCGGGCGGCGAGGGAAGAGCTGGGCTACGTGCGCCCGGGCGAGCTGGTCTTCGACGTGGAGGAGCGATGACGCTGGCGACCTCGATGCCACCGAGGGTGCGAGCCGGGCGCTCCATCACCTTCATGCCCGGCCGATGGCTCCAGTCCGCGCTGAGGCTCGTCCCCGCCTTGTCGGTGTTGATGATCTTCGGCCTGCTGGCGCGCGGGCGCTTCTCGGGCCTGACGACGATGGGTTGGAGTGAGGCCGGTGCGCTGGGCGTGCTGATCTGCGGCGGGGCGCTGGCGACGGTGCGGCGCGTGCGGCGGACGATGAGCGGCGCGGCGATGCTGCTGCGTGACGAGCTGGAGTTCGGCGGGACGTTGATGGCCGCGGCCTTCGTGGCGGTGGCGCTGGGCGGCGAGGTGCTCTTCCCCATCGTCTACGTGCTGATGGCCTTCCTGGTGACGTTCCTCTCGCGCTCCGCCGGCGTGACGCTGCTGGGCGGCGCGGTGCTGTTCGACGCGCTCATCACGCTGCCCGATCGCTGGGGCGTCTTCCTGGTGCGCACCGCCTTCCTCGGGTTGTTCTCGGCGCTGTACCACCTCGTGCTCTCGGCGCGACTCGCCGCCGCCCGCCGCGCGGAAGAGGACGCGGTGAAGAACAAGATCAAGGAGATCGAGGAGCGCGCGCGCACCTTCCGGCTCGTGTCCAGCGGCGCGGACAGCTTCCCCGGCATGAAGGACCAGGAGAAGTGGCTGGTCGCCGCGGTGAAGGAGATCGAGGGCGCCACCGGCAGCGTGCTGGAGGTCGCAGAGACGGTGCTCAAGTCGCACACCGTCGGCGTCTTCATGCTGGCGTCGGACGATCGTTCGCTGAAGCTGCACGACTGCCGCTCGGGCTCCGAGCACGTGCAGCGGGAGCGCTTCTCGGCCGCCGAGGGGATCTTCGGTGCGCTGCTCAAGCGCGGCGTGCCCCTGCGGATGCACTCGGCGTCGGGCATCAAGGGCGTGACGCACTACGAGCCCGGCGGACCGACCGTGCGGGCGATCGTCGCGGTGCCGATCCTCGAAGGTGGCGGGCTGGTGCGGGGCGTGCTGGTGGCCGATCGGCTGGAGGCGCGGGAGTTCTCCGAGGACGACGAGAAGCTGCTCACGGTGATCGCCGGCGAGGTGCTGCGGGCGATCGAGGTGGAGCGGGTGATGTCGTACATCCGCCGATCGCGCGACGAGAAGGATCGGTTCTTCCGCGCCATCGAGGAGCTGAACCGGGCCGGCAACCCCGAGCAGGTCTTCCTCGCCGTGCTGGAGAGCGCCCGCCAGGTGGCGCCGCTCGACTTCTGCGCCGTGACGCTGGTGAGCGAGCAGAACAAGGAGCGGGCGCACCGGATCGTCCGGATGAGCGGCGTCACCTCCACGGGACGCGCGCTGGAAGGGCGCAGCTTCCCTGACAACAACGGGCTGGTGGCCAACGTGGTGCGCTATGGAGCGCCGCTGCCGGGGCGCGACGTGGGGGCGATGGATCGGCAGATCATCTTCGACGACGACACGCAGATCCGCGGGCTGCAGTCGCTCAAGATCTTCCCGCTGGTGGCGGGGAGCCGGATCCTCGGGACCCTGGTGGCGGGGAGCCGGAAGAAGGCGGCCTTCGACTCCGACGAGCTGCGCATGCTGGAGGTGATCGCCATTCAGGCGGCGCAGGCGGTGCTGCGCGCGCAGCTGTACGAGCAGATGGAGCGCATGGCCACCACCGACGGCCTCACCGGCCTCACCAACCACCGCACCTTCCAGGTCCGCTTCGACGAGGCCCTGGCCACCGCGCGCCGCTACAACCGCAAGCTGTCCTTCATCCTCACGGACATCGATCACTTCAAGTCCGTCAACGACACCTACGGCCACCCGACAGGGGACCAGGTCCTCAAGGGCGTCGCGCGGATCCTCAAGGAGACGGCCCGCGACACCGACGTGGTGGCCCGCTACGGCGGCGAGGAGTTCGCCATCGTCATGCCCGAGACGGACGCGAAGGGCGCCCAGGTGATCGCCGAGCGGATCCGCGAGCGCGTGATGCAGGAGGTCTTCCAGACGGAGCAGGGCCCGCTCAAGGTGACGCTGTCGCTGGGCGTCGCCACCTGCCCGGAGTCGAGCCAGGAGAAGCAGGGGCTCATCGATCTCGCGGATCAATGCCTGTACTTCGCCAAGCGGCATGGCCGGAACCAGTCCGTCACCGTGGCGCAGATGCAGGCGAAGGGCCCGAGGGCCGCGGGCGCGGAGTAGGGAGCCGTCGCACACCTGAAGGCCGAGTGAAAAACCTGTCAGGCTCCAGCGGGCGTGCGACGGTTGGGGCTCGTCATGGGCATTCGGGGACAGCTGACGCTGCTGGTGGCGGCGGTGGTCGCGATCGCCCTGGCTCTGGGCGCATGGGTCGAAGTGCAGCGGCAGACGCGCGAGGAGCTGGCCGAGTTTCGCCTGCGGAACGAGAAGACGCTGCAGGCGGTGGGCGTCACCGTCGCGGTGCAGGTGGCGCAGAACGATCTGGGCGGCCTCGACACGCTGGTGGCGCAGCTGACCGAGGCCATGGCGTCGCGCGATCTGCTCGAGCTCGTCGTGCTCGACGACCAGGGGCGGGTGCTGGCCCACAGCGAGCCCGAGGCCTTCAACACCGTCCTCACGGACGACTTCACCCGGGAGGCCCTCGACTCGGACGCGCCGGTGTGGGCGCGTGAAGGGAAGGCCTACCGCATCGCCGTGCCCGCGGTGTCGGGGATCCGCTGGGCCACGGTGAGCGCGAAGTTCTCCCTCGCGCGGCTCGAGGAGGGCTTCTTCCGCGCGCGGCTGCGGCTGGCCCTGGCGTCGCTCGCGCTCTTCGCGGTCCTGAGCCTCATGCTGTACGTGGGGCTCGATCGCCTGGTGGTGAAGCCGGTGCGCGCGCTCCAGCAGGCGGTGCGGCGCATGGGCGAAGGACACCTCGGCACCCGGGCGCCTGCGCTCAAGAGCGCCGAGCTGTCCGAGCTGTCGGAGACGATGAACAAGATGGCGACGGCGCTCCAGCACGAGCGGGAGAACCTGGAGCACGTGGTGGCCGAGCGCACGCGCGAGCTGCAGGAGCTGAACGCGCGCCTCGAGCGCCTGGCCGTCACCGACGGGCTGACCGGCGTCTACAACCACCGCCGCTTCCAGGAAGCGATCAACACGGAGCTCCTGCGCAGCGAGCGGCACAAGCGCCCGATGGGCGTGCTGATGATCGACGTCGACTTCTTCAAGAAGGTGAACGACGCGATGGGCCACCCCGCGGGCGACGAGCTGCTGCGCCGCCTGGCCGAGGTGTTGAGCGCGGATCTCCGCCAGACCGATCTCATCGCCCGCTACGGCGGCGAGGAGTTCGCGGTGGTGCTGCCCGAGACGACCAAGAGCGAGGCCCTGCAGGTGGGCGAGCGCATGCGGCTCGCCGTCGAAGAGAAGATCAACCAGGGTACGCCCTGGCCGACGAAGGTGACGGTGAGCGTGGGCGTGGCCACGTACCCGGAGGACGGCAAGACGACGGAGCAGCTCATCTCCGCCGCGGATCAGGCGATGTACGTCGCCAAGCGGCAGGGGCGGAACCGCGTGGTGGGTGCGCGTGGAGGCCACACATGAGGATGATCGCGCTGCTGGCCTTCGCGACGCTGGCGGCCTGCGCTGAGCCTCCCGATCGTTCTCCGCCTCCGCCCCGGCGGCTGCCAGTCGTGCGCCCGGTCTTCTCTCCGCCCGCCGGCTTCACCCGCCTGCGCTTCGGCCTCGTGCCCTTCCTCGCGCCGGGCACGATGAGCGAGGCCCACCAGAAGCTCGCCGACTACCTGTCGAAGTCGCTGGGCGTGCCGGTCGAGATCGTCGTCGGCGACAGCTACGGCAACGCGATCGACCGGCTGGCCGCGGGCGAGTTCGACCTGGTGGAGCTCAGCCCCCTGGCCTACGCGAACGCGACGAAGCGGGTGAAGCTCGAGTGCCTGGTGCAGAGCATCGCCGATGGCTCCGCCACGGCGTCCGGCTACATCTTCGTACGCGACGATTCGAGTCGGCGGACGCTCGAGGATCTGCGGGGAGCGACCATCGCCTTCGTCGATCCGATGTCCACCTCCGGCTACCTGTACCCGCGGAAGCTGCTGCGCGACCGCGGGCTCGACGTGGACAAGGACTTCGCGCGCGTGGAGTTCCTCGGCAATCACGAGGCGGTGCTGCTGGCGGTCGCGGAGGGGCGGGTCGACGCCGGCGCGACGTACCAGGGCGCGTTCGCGGCGCTGAAGCGAACGAAGGGCATCGATCCGCTGACCTTCCGCGTGGTGGCCAAGACGCTGCGGACGCCGCGCGACATCTTCTGCGTACGGCCAGAGGTGCCCGACGAGGTCGCCCAGGTGATCAAGCAGGCGCTGCTGGTGCTGACGGCGCGCGAGCGGGCGGGGCGGGAGATCCTGGGGCCGCTCAACATCAACGGCTTCCGGCCGGCGGACGACTCGGCCTACGACGAGGTGCGGCGCGTGGCCTCCGAGATCCTCCCGTCGCCGTGACGCCGCTGGGGGTCACCGTCGGAGCGCACGGAGATCGCTTCGTCGAGGAGGCGCGACGCAAGGCCGCAGAGTGGGGCCTCCCGTACCTGGAGCGGCCGGCGAAGGGCGGGGTGGCCGCGCTGCTGGGGGGCGTCGCGCGGGCCTGCCTGGTGCGGTCCGCCGACGGGTGGGCGCTGCGCGACGAGCACGGGAGCCTCAGCTTCTCGCCGGGGATTGCCCAGCTGCGGCTGAAGCGGCTGGCGGCGGGGCATCGCGACGACGTGCTCCTGCGCCTGGCGGGGCTTGAGCCGGGTGACACGGTCGTCGATGCCACGCTGGGCCTCGCGGCGGACGCGCTGGTGTGCGCGCGCGCCGTGGGGCCGACCGGGCGGGTGGTGGGAATCGAAGCGGCGCTCCCTCTGTGGATCCTCGTGTCCGAGGGGCTGGCGCGGCTGCCGGCGGATCCGTCGTCGTGTCGCATCGACGTGGTGCACGGCCGGGCGCGCGAGGTGCTGGCGGGGATGGGCGCACGATCGGCAGACGTGGTGACGCTGGATCCGATGTTCGATCGACCGAAGAGGTCGTCACCGGGCTTCGAGCTGCTGCGCGCGCACGCGCTCCACGAGCCGCTCGACGCCGAGACGCTGGGAGAAGCACGACGGGTCGCGCGTCGCTGGGTGGTGCTGAAGGGCGGGCGCTACGGGAAGGACTTCAAGCGGCTCGGCCTCAGGCCCATGGAGCTCAACCGCTTCGGCCCGGTGATGTGGACGCGGGTGGAGCCGTGCTGAGTCGCCTCACGGGAGGTCCGCGGCGCGCAGGGTGGCCTTCGGCAGGCTGTCCCCTCCGAGCATCGACAGGCGGAAGGCCCCGGCCTGCTCGTGCGGCATCACCTCGCGGGGCGAACGGAACACGTGCAGCGGCGAGTAGAAGACGAAGTTCGAGACGCGCGAGGTGTAGACGCAGGCGTACTGCTCCACCTGCTCTCCGAAGCGCGAGTTCTCGTTCCCTTCCTTGAAGTGCAGCCCCCAGTACGGATTGAAGCCGGAGTCGATCAGCTCCTCGAACGTCTTCACCAGCTCCACCGTCTCGCGCATCGCCCGCCGCAGGCGATCCAGCTCGCCCTTCACGCGCTTGAACTCGGACTCCAGCGCCGCGGCTTCCACCTCGGACGGGCGGCCCTTCTCCAGCGCCTTCTCGATCTGGTTGAGCCGCGCCTTCCTCGGGCCGATCTCGTCGTCGAGGCGCACGCGCAGCTGCTCGAGCTCATCCAACCGGTCGATCTCCTTCCGCCGGCTGTCGAGCCAGGCGATCTCGTCTTCGATCTCCTGGACGATCATGCAGGTGCGCCACATCGACGTCTTCTTGGACTTGAGGATGTCGCCGTAGATGTGATCACCGACGTACAGCACCGCGTCGCCTGCGTAGCCGGTGAGCCGCTCGAAGGCGCCGAGGTTTCCCCCCTGGTACACCTTGCCGCGCTCCAGCGTGGTCGCCTCACCGACGGTCGTGTTCGCCTCGGTCGAGGTGTCCACCTCGAGGAAGGGCCTCTCCTCACTGAAGAAGCCGGGCTTGTTGCCGCCGGTGATCACGAAGTCGAAGTAGTTCCTCCAGCTCGGATACTCCGGCAGCACGCCGTCGAGGAGGTAGGCCATCACCGCGTTGGTGTAGTCCCAGAGCGAGTTGGTCAGCAGGAACAGCTTCTTCCCACCCGAGCGCAGCTTGTGGAGCGCCGGCCCCAGCTCCGGGTCCTTGAAGATGTAGCGGCCGATGTTCTCGCGGATCAGCGTCTTGAGTGAGTTGTCGCGGTGGACCGTGTCGATCGCCTCGCGGATGTCGTCGTACAGCTTCGTGTAGTCCAGCGGCGCTTTGAGCTTCTGCTCGTAGAGGTCGATGATCCCCGCGAGCAGGCACGCCTCGGGCAGCGCGAACAGGGTGTCGATCCACGCGTACTCGGGGTTCTTCAGGCGGATCCGCTCGTTGCGGTACAGGCGGTTCAGCTCGGATTCGGGCAGCGGCTTGCGGCCGTGGTACGCGCGGCCCACGTGTCCGAAGCGGTCGATCTTGAGGAGGTTGCCCGCCCTCTTGTCCACGAAGAGCCCGCGCATCACGAACTGGTGATCGTACGGGAGTTCGCGGATCGCCTCGGGGTAGCCGCAGTGCCGTACGAGCCGATCGACGGTGAGATCGTACGAGAGCTGCTCGAGCCGGCGCAGGTGGTAGATCGCCAGCGTGTAGTCCATGTCGAAGCCGATCAGCTCGACCTTCGCCAGGTTCAGGTTGCGGTTGACGAAGACCTGCCGCTGCACCGGCGTGTCGTTCTTCGAGGGCTGGCTCAAGATCTTCTCGAGCTCCGGATCGGCGAGGAGCAGCTGCGCGCGCTCGAAGGCCTCGTTGGCGGCCTGGTCGTCGATCGGCCCGCGGACGATTCCGTGAATGGGGACCAAGGTGTTCCTCGTGTCGCGTGATGCGAAGGTCAGACGTCATAGCGCTGCCCGGGCGCGCTGGCATCAAGCAGCGCGGGCCGCCGGGTTTTTCCCCTCGGCCGTGGCTCGTGGCACGCTTGGCCTGCGGAGTCGCACGTGACGAGGCCACCGAAGATCCGCAGCGAGATGGAGCGCGAGCTGTACCTGCGGGTGGTCGACCTCGAGGCGCGGGTGCGCGAGCTGGAGAAGCGGCTGAAGGCGGCGCGAGCGGCAGCGAAGTCGGTCGAGGAGAAGAAGGCGCTGGCTGAGGAGAAGAAGCACAAGCCCCGGCCGCGTTGCCCGGGGTGCACGCTGGAGCTCCCGCCGGGACGGCGCGGCGTGCAGTGCGTGTGGTGCGGGTTCCGCTTCGACGCGGTGCCCCCCTGGCCGGCCAAACGCCGCCGCCGCTAACGCTCGCCATGCGGCTATAACCTCCCTGTGTACCGGCTGATCGGGCGTCTCGAGCAGGGAGAGCTGGCGGATCTCTTCCGTGCGGAGAAGGGCTCGCAGCCGGTGGTGGTGAAGCTCTTTCACCCGAAGACGACGGACGCGGCCTACGCCCGGGTGGTGGCGGACACGGCGCGGCGCCTGCAGGGGATCTCCCGGCCGGGCATCGCGCACGTGCTGGACGTGGGGCTGGTCAGGGGGCGGCTGGCCATCGTGCGGGAGGACGTGGGCCGCTTCCCGCTGGGGCTGGTGCTCCAGCGGCTCCACACGCGGGAGGTCCACCTGCCGCCGGTGCTCGCCCTCACGATGATGCTGGAGCTGCTCGGGCTGGTGGGCGACGCCAACGCGGCGGGTGTCGTCCACGGGGCGCTCACGCCGGGCAATGTCCACCTCGGTGACGACGGTAGGGTCGGCGTCTCCGAATTCGGCGCGCTGGCGGCGTTGCAGGCGAGCCCGGCCCTCAAGAAGGCCTTCGCCTCGCACGGGCGGAGCAGCTACCGCGCACCCGAGGGCCTGAGCGGTGAGCCGGGCCCCACCCTCGACGTCTACGCCCTGGGCGCCATCGCCTACGAGCTGCTCACCCTGCGCGAGGCCGCCCTCGGCAAGTCCAACGTCAGCACCCGCGCGGATCGGCTCCCGCCTCCCTCGCGGCTGGTCCGCCGCCTCAACGCGCGCGTCGACCCGGTGATCATGCGCGCCCTGGAGTCCGCTCCTTCCCGGCGGTATCGCTCCTGCGCCGACTTCGCCGAGGCCCTGCGCGACTTCCTCTCGAGCCAGGGGGGCGTGGCCGGGAAGGAGGAGCTGGCGAAGTTCGTCACCGAGCTCTTCCCCAACGAGGTGCAGGTGAACCAGCTCGGCCCCGTCGCCTTCGAGGGGGACTTCACCCTCGACGACATCGCGGGCGTGGGGACCCTGGAGGAAGGCCCGAGGGAGGCCGTCGATCGCGCGTCCTTCTCCGGCGGCCTCGTCGACGATCGCACGCCCACCAGCGACGGGCTGCCCGTCTTCACCCTCGACGACGTCCCCACGCAGGCCGAAGAGAAGACCGCGCCCGGGGGCAACGAGGCCGTCGTGAAGCGGGCCGGCGCGGGGGCCGAGCCGAAGGCTCCGGTCAGCTGGGAGGCGCCCGCCGCCGAGCTCCCGACGCTGAAGGACGACACCTCACCGACGCAGGCCGACGCGGTGAGCAAGCGGGTGCGCGCGATGGAGGACTTCGCGCCCGGTCCAACGCCCGCCGCCCCGCCTTCCGCTCGCCCTGCGCGCCGGAAGGAGAGCGTGGCGAAGACGATCATGACCTTCGTCGTGCCGTTCAAGCGGGAGGGCGACCCGGAGATCCCAGACCTCGAGAAGATGCGGCTGCGCGGCCGCCGCCAGGCGCGGATCGTCGCCTTCCTCGCCACGGTGATCCTCTTCTCCGTCGTCACCGGGCTGGCGGTCGGCTGGTACCAGTCCACGCCCGATCCGAAGGCCACGCTGCTCTCGTACCTGCCCGATCCGATCGAGCGCGCGGTGGCGCCCAACAACCGCCCGCCGCCGCCGAGCCTCGGCAAGCCGCTCAAGCTGCCAGACTTCGACAAGCAGCACCCCGACAAGGCCTTCATCCCCCCGCCGCCGGACAAGCCACCCGAAGTGAAGCCGGTGAAGCCCAGGCCGCCCCCGCCGGACGCGGACTGCTACGCCGCGCCGAAGGGGAAGAACGCGCTGCTCACGGTCAGCTCGACGCGGACGCTGCGCGTGGAGATCGACGGCCAACGCGTGTGCGGCTCGTTGGCGAAGGTGGCGGTGGAGCCAGGGACGCACAAGGTGCGGATCGTCGACACGAAGTCCAAGCAGGACTACGTCACCACCACCCGCTTCCAGTCCGGCAAGCAGGTCAAGCTGATGCCCACCTTCAAATGAGCTCTGAGCGCACCCGAGTCTTCGTCGTCGAGGATCAGCCGCAGCTGATGAAGAACCTGCTCAAGGTGTTGGGCACCTTCGAAGAGCTCGAGGTCGTCGGATCGGCGATGGAGGGCGAGGCCGCCGTCGAAGAGATCGTCCGGTTGAGGCCCCAGCTCGTCCTCCTCGATCTCGAGTTGCCCGGCATCGACGGCATCGAAGTGACGAAGCAGGTGAAGAAGCGCGCGGGCGAGGTGGAGATCCTGATCCTCACGTCCTTCGACGACGAGCAGAAGGTCTACGAGGCGATGCAGGCGGGCGCGTCGGGCTACCTGGTGAAGCGCGTGGGTCCAGAGAAGATCCGCGCGGGCATTCACGAGGTGATGGCCGGGGGGACGGTGCTGGAGGCGATCATCGCCCGCCGCTTCTGGAACTACTTCCACTCCCTGCAGACGAAGAAGGACAAGCCCGACAACCCCTGGAACCTCACGCCCACCGAGTTCGACGTCCTCAAGTACGTGGCGAAGGGCCTGTCGAACGCCGAGGTGGGCAGCGTGATGAGCCTCGAGCGGCGCACGGTGCGCACGCATCTCTCCCACATCTACCGGAAGATGGGCGTCAACTCGCACGTCGAGGCGGTGGTGTTGGCGCTCAAGGCGGGGATCGTCGAGCTGTGACCGCGCTGGTGGCGGCGCTGCTCCTCGCGTCCTCGCCCGAGCCCGTGGTCTCTCACCGGCGCGTCGTCACCGAGGACGGCGCGTCGTTGGCGCTGTACCGGTACCTCCCGCCAGGCGGGGGCGGCGCGCGCGCCCCGGTGCTGCTCGTCGGGGAGATCGGCTTCGGGCGGCCGCTCTTCGATCTCCACCGCGAGGGGCTCGCCCGCTGGCTGGCCGGCCGCGGGTACGCGGTGTACGTCGCCGAACTTCGAGGGCAGGGCAGGGCGGATCCGGGGGCAAGCCTCCGCGCGTGGATCCACCTCGATCTCCCCGCGATCGCCCGGGTGATCGCCTCGGAGCGTGGAGAGCCCGTCGATCTCGTCGCGCACGGCTGGGGAGGGACGTTGGCCCTGGCCGCGGCGGGGCGGGAGCTGCCGGTTCGCCGCGTGGTGGCGCTCGCGACGCCCGTGGAGGCGGAGGTGCCGAGCGCGCTGGCGGAGGCCTTCCTCGCGGAAGGGGGGCACTTCTCGGACTTCGCCGCCTCACCCGGTGGCGCCTGGGACTTCGAGCTCCTGTTCGCGATGGAGACGCGCTTCCCTCCGCGGACGTTGGCGGCGCTGCGCGCGCTGGGCACCCGCGATCTCTCCCGCGGGCAGTCGACCGAATGGCTCGCGTGGATGCGCACGGGCGATCTGCCGCTGGACGACGGCACCACCGTGCGCCGTCGACTGCGGGAGTTCGATCGACCGACGTTGCTCTTCCTCGCGCTGGGGGACGGCTTCGCGGGGCCCGAGCTCTGCGCGCCGCTGCGGGGCGAGTCGAAGGCCGACGTCCGGCTGAGGACGTTCAGCCGCTTCGAGACGGGCGACGACTTCTCGCACGTGTCCCTGCTCCTCGGCGCGCAGGCCCCGTCGCGTGTCTTCACCGAGCTCGAGGCCTTTCTGCGCAATGACCCGATCGGGGGTGAGGGGAGGGCGCGATGAGGCTCGCGATGGTGTGCGCGCTGCTGTCCTCCTGTGCTGCCACGCGCTTCGTCCCCCTCCCACCCGAGGCGGAAAGTCACCGCGCGAAGACGGACGACGGCTGGGAGATCTCCGTCACGCGCTACCGCCCCACGGGGCCGCCCACCGGCCTCCCGGTGATCCTCTGCCACGGCATCTCCGCCAACGCGCGGAACCTGGATCTCGACGAGCGCCATTCCCTGGCCCGCTGGCTGGCGGCCCACGGCCGCGAAGCGTGGACCATGTCGGTGCGCGGCGCCGGCGACTCCGACGGCATCGACGCCGAAAAGGGTCGCCCACCGCCGATCACCTTCGACTCCTTCTGGCGCTTCGATCTCCCGGCAGTGATCCGCCACGTTCGCGCGGCGACTGGGGCGCCGGCGGTCGACTACGTGGGGCACTCGATGGGCGGGCTGGTGGCGTACGCGTACCTCTCGCAGGGCGGGAGCGAGCTCAACGCGGTGGCCACGCTCGGCTCTCCCACACGGCTCGACTGGGGGACGGGGCTGGAGACGTGGCTGCGGTCTGTCGCCCCGAAGGTGGTGAGCCCCGACGTGATGATCCCGAGCGCCCTGGGGGCGCACGCGGCGGCGCCGTTCCAGACGATGGTCGACGACGGACCCTTCCAGCGCTTCTTCTACAACCCGCAGTCCAGCACCACCGCGTCCTGGCAACGGCTCATGGCGTACGGCACGGCCGACGTCGCGGGCGGGGTGGCCTTGCAGCTCATCGCCATGCTGGACGGGGGCCGCTTCCAGTCACTCGACGGCCGACTGGACTTCAAGCGGGACATGGCCGGCATCACCACGCCGGTGCTGGTGGTGGCTGCGCGGCTGGATCGCGTGGCGCTGGCGCCCGGCGTGAAGGACGGCTTCCGTGCCCTGGGTGGCCCGAAGGAGTGGCTGCTGATCACCCGCGCGAACGGCGCGAAGGGCGAGTACGGCCACATGGACCTGGTGATCGCCGAGCGCGCGGCCGACGAGGTGTGGGCGCCGGTGCTGGCCTTCCTCAACCGTCACGCGCCGCGTTGACGCCTGCGATTTCCGCAGGCCAACGGCGAGGCTCGTGAGTACGTTCTCCTGTCCGTACACCCCGCAAGGAGTCCTGATGCCCCGCCGTGCTTCCAGCGTCGCCGTCCGCACGAAGGCGCCCCCCTTTCCCATCCTCCCCGCGCTTCAGCCGATCGCCGAGTCGGTGATCGAGGCGAAGCTGCCCAACGGGCTGACCGTGCGGCTGCTGCCCTCGCACGAGGTGCCCACCTGCAGCTTCTACACGTTCTTCCGGGTCGGCTCGCGCAACGAGCGGCCGGGGATCACCGGCATCAGCCACCTCTTCGAGCACATGATGTTCAACGGCGCGAAGAAGTACGGCCCGGGCCAGTTCGACCGGGTGCTGGAGTCGAACGGCGGCACGTCGAACGCCTACACCTCCACGGATCTCACCGTGTACTACGAGGACTTCATGGCCGAGGCGCTCGAGACGGTCATCGATCTCGAGTCGGATCGCATGAAGAGCCTGCAGGTGACGCCGAAGATGCTGGAGAGCGAGCGCCAGGTGGTGATGGAGGAACGGCGCCTGCGCGTGGACAACGAGATCGTCGGCATGGTGGACGAGGAGCTGTCCACGCTGCTGTGGAAGGCGCACCCGTACCGGTGGCCGGTCATCGGCTGGATGAAGGACATCGAGAACATCCGCCGCGAGGACTGCCTCGAGTACTTCCGCACCTACTATGCGCCCAACAACGCCATCATCTACGTGTCCGGCGACTTCGAGCCGAACGAGGCGCTCAAGCTGCTGAAGAAGCACTACGGCACGATCAAGCCGGGCCCGCCGCCTGCCCGGGTGGTGGACTCGGAGCCCGAGCAGAAGGGCGAGCGCCGCGCGGAGGTGCGCCACCCGGCCCAGGCACCGATGTTGATGATCGCCTGGCGCGGCCCGGCCTCGACGCACCCCGACACCCTCACCCTCGACGTGCTGCAGTACGCGCTGTCGGTGGGGCAGTCGAGCCGGCTCACGAAGTCGCTCGTCTTCGAGCAGGAGCTGGCGGTGGGGGTCTCGGTGGACTGGACGTGGCGACTGGACCCGGGCGCCTTCACCGTCATGCTCGAGCTCAAGCCCGGCGCGGAGCCGCTGCGCACCGAGGCCGCGCTCTACGCGGAGCTGGAGAAGGTGGCGAAGGAAGGGCTGACCCCCCGCGAGCTGGAGAAGGCGAAGAACAACCTCTCGGCGCACCTGCTGCGCGAGCTGGCCACCAACAACGGCCGAGCGCACGCGCTGGGCACCTACGAGTTGATGCTGGGCCACTGGCGGGAAGGCCTCGCGCTCGTCTCCCGCTACGAGGCGATCACCGCCGAGCAGGTGCGGGCCGCCGCGGCCAGGTACCTCTCGGCCGAGCGGCGCGCCGTCGTCACGCTCGTCCCCTCGAATGGAGCCCAGGCGTGAGGCGCGAGCGGACCGAAGGCATGAAGCTGCGGCCGCTGCACCTGCCTCCACACGAGGTGCGCGTGCTGGACAATGGGCTGACGCTGCACGTGGTGAAGCGCTCGTCGTTGCCGCTGGTCGCGGTGCGGCTGGTGGTGCGCGCGGGCAGCGCCTTCGATCTCCCCGGCGAGCGCGGCGTGGCGGACTTCGCGTCGCGCCTGCTGCGTCGCGGCGCGGCAGGGAAGTCGGCTGACGAGATCAGCGAGGCCGTGGATCTCGTCGGCGCGGCCCTGGGTGGCTACGCCAACGAGGAGAACGTGGTCGTCTCCCTGTCCACGCCTTCCAGGCACCTCGAGGCGATGCTGGGCATCCTGGGCCAGATCGTCCGCGAGCCGGATTTCCCTGAGCAGGAGGTCGAGCTGGCTCGACGGCGCACCCTGGCGCAGCTGGCGAACGAGCTGGACGATCCCGGCACGCTGGCCGATCGCGCGCTGAGCCGCGCCGTGTGGGGCCACCACCCCTACGCGTTCGAGTCCAGCGGGGGGAAGGCCGACGTCGAACGGCTCACCCGCGCCCAGTTGGTGGCGTTCCATCGCGAGCGCTTCGGGCCGAAGGTGGCGCACCTCTTCGTGGTGGGCGACGTGGACGTGGAAGGTGTCACCGAGGTGATCCAGCGCACGCTGGGCGGCTGGGCCGGCGGCCCTCCCTTCGCCCCCGAGGTGCCGGCCTGGAGCGGCCTCGAGAAGCCGGGCGAGGTGGTGATCGTCGACAAGCCCGAGCAGACGCAGGTGCAGCTTCGCATCGGCGCGAAGGGCGTGAGGCGCGGCCATCCGGATCACTTCCCGCTGGTGGTGATGAACGCGGTCCTGGGCGGCGGGTTCACCTCGCGGCTGGTGACGGAGATCCGCGTGAAGCGGGGCCTGTCGTACGGGGCGGGCTCGGCCTTCGACATGCTGAGCGCGGGCGGCAGCTTCACCGTCTCGTCCTTCACCCGCACCGAGAGCATCAACACGCTGATCGACGTGGCGCTGACCGAGGTCGAGCGGATGCGCGCGAAGGGGCCTTCGGCGAAGGAGCTCGCCACGGTGCAGCGCTACATCTGCGGCCTCTACCCCGGGCGGCTGGAGACGAACGAAGCGGTGGCCGGGGCCATCGCCGACGTCGTGCACTACGGTCTCCCTCAGGACTGGATCGCCAGCTACCGCGAGCGGATCAGCGAGGTGACGGTGAGGCAGGCGGCGGAGGCGGCCCAGAAGTACCTCTTCACCGGAGATCGCGTCCTGGCGCTGGTGGGAAACGCCGAGGCCCTGAAGCCGCTCGTCAGCCGGTATGGGCCCATCACCGTGCTGCGCCCGACGGATCTCGAGTAGCGCGTGCAGCTGAGGGTCCTCGCCACCGCCGGCGGACTGGTGGCCGTCGACAAGCCGGCCGGGCTCCTGGTGATCCCCGGGCGGGCGGAGGAGGGCGGTCCGTGCGCGCGCGATCTCCTCGCAGCGCAGCTCGGCGAGCGCGTGTGGGTCTGTCACCGCATCGATCGCGACACGTCCGGCGTGCTCGTGTTCGCCACCACCGCCGAGGCGCACCGCGCGGCCAACGAGGCCTTCGAGCGCGGCGCGGTGAAGAAGCGCTACGTGGCGCTGGTGGAGGGCAGGGTGGCAGCGGCGCTCGACCTCGACGTCGAACTCACCGAGGCCCGAAAAGGGAAGATGCGACCGGTGCGCCCCGGAGAGAAAGGGAAGCCCTCACGCACTCTGGTCCGTCCACGGGAGCTCTTCGCGGCGGCCAGCCTCGTGGAAGCGGAGCCGCTCACCGGCAGGCAGCACCAGATCCGCGTTCACCTCAAGTCAGCCGGGCACCCGCTGCTCTTCGATCACCAGTACGGGCGGAAGGCACCTCTGACCGCGAAGGACCTGGGAGGGGCGGGCGACGAGGTGGTGCTCGATCGCACGCCGCTCCACGCCGAGGCGCTCGAAGCTCCGGAGCTCGGACTGTCAGTCACCGCGCCGCTGCCAGAGGATCTCCGCCGCTGCGTGGAGCTGCTCAGGGAGGCGGTTGGGGCGCCCAGAGCGCCGTGAGATCGAGTTCGATCGCGTCGAACGGAGCGACCCGCACCAGGCGATCTTCGTCCCCGCCCCACGTGCCGAGCTCGCGGAAGTCAGCGCCGTCAAGCGCGTAGGCCGTCAGCACCCGCTCGAGGGGGTCGATGATCCACAAGTGCCCGACCTTCTCGCGCGCATAGACCCGCCGCTTCTGGATCCGGTCGACCGATGCGGTCCGGGGGGAGAGGACCTCGCACACCCAATCGGGGGCGAGCGTCAGGAACGGGGTGGCGGCGGACGGCAGTTCGGGCATTCGTTCGCGCCGCCAGGCGGCGATGTCGGGGACGGGCACGTTGCGGGCGAAGTGAAGTTCGGGCTTGTCGAGGAAGCCCCACCCTCCGGGGCCTCCGCGACCGCGTCCGAACGGCCCTCCCAGCTCGACTCCCAGGCTCGAGGTCACGTAGGCGTGGCCCACCGCCGGACGGGGCATGGCGATCAACACGCCTTCCACGATCTGCCCCACCATGTTCTCGGGCAGAGCCTTCAATTCCCCGTACGTGGCGCCCCTGGTGTGCGGGTCCCGCATGGTTCGAGGTATCTCGCAAGGTGCGAGCCGTCGCCCGGTCTAGGTCTGAGGCGTCGCGTCCGGAGGAGGCTGTGGCGCGGGCGCGTCGACGGGCTCTTCCTTCACCGGGCGGTGATCTTCTGGAGCCGACGGCGGCGGACGATGCGGCGGGTGGGGCAGCGGCGCGGCCGGCGGGCCTCCCTTGCCGTGGACGAGCACCTTCTCTTCCTGCTTGAAGGACACGTCGACCTTGTCCTGCCGCACGCCCACCACCAGGCCCAGGCCGAAGGTGGGGTGATCGATCACGTCGTCCAGCGCGTAGGTGTCCTTCACGCTGTATTTCTTCGCCCGGGAGAGGTCCTTCCCCTTGAACTTGTCTTCCCACGACACCTGCGTCCGCGTGGGCTTCGGCGCCGCGGACGACGACGCGCGCCTCTTCGGGTTGGCGAAGGACTGCGACTTCACCAGCGGCTGCTCGCCGCGGTACTGGTGATCGTTCCCGCAGGTGTTGCACTTCACCTTCACCACCTTCGGGCCCACCATGGCGATGATGGTGTGCGCGAGGTTGAGCTCGCACTTGCCGCAGAAGGCGTCGATCTCTCCGCCGGTCCGAATCGCGCTCATGCTCGGTGGGCTAGCACGACTTGTCCGAAGGGCGAAGTGACGTAGAGTCCGGCGCACGCGCATGTCGTCGCCCGTCGAGTCGTCCCCCCCGCCCCCGCAGCCCGGACCGATCTACTCGGCGATCGAGGGTCTCGGCGCGGGCATCTACAGGGTGGTGGAGGAGCTGGGGGGCCTCTTCACGCTCCTCTTCGACGTGCTGCGCTGGGCGGTGCGCCCTCCGTTTCGCGTGCAGAACCTCTTCGCGCAGCTGGACTTCGTGGGCGTCGGGTCGATCTTCATCGTGGCGCTCACCGGAGTCTTCTCGGGCATGGTGTTCGCCCACCAGAGCTGGCGGGCCTTCGACATGTTCAACGCCGAGAGCCTCGTAGGCCCCACGGTGTCGCTCACCATCACCCGCGAGCTGGCGCCGGTCTTCGCCGCCTTGATGGTGACGATGCGGGCCGGCAGCGCCATGTGCACCGAGCTGGGCACGATGCGCGTCACCGAGCAGGTGGACGCGCTGGAGACGATGGCCGTCAACCCGATCCAGTACCTGCTGGTTCCGCGCGTGCTGGCGGGGCTGATCATGGTCCCGATGCTGGTGATGATCTTCGACATCGTGGGCATGGCCGGCGGGTACTTCGTGGCGGTGGCGGTGAAGGGCCTGTCGGCGGGCACCTTCATCACGCGCACGCAGCAGTGGCTCGACGCCGAGGACATCGCGGAGGGGCTGATCAAGGGCGCGGTGTTCGGCCTCTTCGTGGCGCTGGTGGCGTGCTTCAAGGGCTTCAACGCCTCGGGCGGCGCGAAGGGCGTGGGCAAGGCCACCACCGACGCGATGGTGGCGTCGGCGCTGGGCATCTTCATCCTCGACTACTTCGTGGGGGTGATCCTCCACTGATGGTGAAGCTCGCGCCAGCAGCGGCCAACGCGCCGCCGATGATCCAGATCGTCGATCTCCACAAGTCCTTCGGCGATCACCGGGTGCTGACGGGGATCAACGTGGAGGTGCCTCCCGGCAGCACCCTGGTCATCCTGGGCGGGTCCGGCAGCGGGAAGACGGTGCTGATGAAGCACATGATCGGCCTGCTCAAGCCGGACTCCGGGAAGGTGATCGTCGACGGGGAGGACATCGTGCCCTTCGGCCCGGAGGCGCTCGA
The DNA here is from genome assembly GCA_040752975.1 of Myxococcota bacterium. Classification (GTDB taxonomy): domain Bacteria; phylum Myxococcota; class Myxococcia; order Myxococcales; family Myxococcaceae; genus JADLDB01. The sequence goes on along the minus strand of JBFMHF010000002.1, from coordinate 82,185 downwards.
GCAGGTCCGCCGCAAGTTCGGCATGGTCTTCCAGGCCGCCGCGCTCTTCGACTCGATGAACGTGTACGAGAACGTGTCCTTCCCGCTGCGCGAGCACCGCAAGGACCTCAGCGAAGACGAGATGCGCGCGCTGGTGAAGGAGAAGCTGGCCATCGTGGGCCTCAAGGACGTCGAGGAGAAGTTCCCCGCGGATCTCTCCGGCGGCATGCGCAAGCGCGTGGGGCTCGCCCGCGCCATCGTCCTCGACCCGAAGATCGTCCTCTACGACGAGCCCACCACCGGCCTGGATCCGATCACCACCGACTACGTGGACGAGATGATCCTCGACGCGAAGCGCGAGCTCGGCGTCACCAGCGTGGTGATCAGCCATGACATCGCCTCGGCCTTCAAGGTGGCGGACAACATCGCCTTCCTCTCGCAGGGGGTGATCGTCGACCAGGGACCTCCGTCGAAGCTCCGCCACTCGGAGCACCCGGCGGTCAAGGTCTTCCTCCAGACCTGGTTCGGAAAGAACTGACACTGGCGGGACGGGGGATTGGGGCTAGAGTCGCGAGTCTCTGTGAAGAAGATCCTCACGCCCTTCCGGGTGGGCCTCCTCGTCATCGCTGCCGGGGTGATCCTCTTCTTTTTCCTCACCTTCGTGAAGAAGGGCGGGATGAAGGAGGACGAGTCCCTTCGCGCGCACGCGTACTTCCGCGACGCGTCGGGCCTCGGCGCGCGCAGCCGCGTGCAGATCGCCGGCATCCCGGTGGGAGAGATCGTCGGGATCACGCTCGAGGGCACACGGGCGCGGGTGGACATGCGGCTGCGCCGGGACGTGGGCGTGCGCGAGAACGCGACGCTCACCAAGCGCTCCGAGTCACTGCTGGGCGACTACATGCTCGATCTCACGCCGGGCACCGAAGATCAGCCCCTGCTCAAGGACGGGGGGGAGATCACCCGGGTGATCGACGCCCAGGGCATGGAGCAGATCTTCAACTCGCTGGCCACCATCACCAAGGACATCGAGGCCGTGACGGGGTCGCTCCGCGCGGTGCTGGGCGGCGCGCAGGGACAGGGCTCGATCGAGTCCATCGTGCAGAACCTCGTCAAGCTGACCGAGGCCGTGGAGAAGACGGTCCGCGAGAACGCCGAGCGGCTCGATCAGATCCTCGCCAACGTGGAAGCCGTGTCCGGCGACATCCGCAAGGTGACCGAGTCCGAGCGGGCGTCGGTGCAGCACATCGTGCAGAACATCGACACCATCTCCTCCGACGTGCGCGACGTCGTGGCCAGCGTGAAGAAGATGGTGGGCGAGAACGAGGGCGAGGTGCAGGGCACGATGGCGTCCCTCAAGGAGACCCTGGCGAAGCTCGATCGCTCCCTGGCCAACGTCGAGCAGATCACCGAGGACATCAAGAAGGGGAAGGGCGCGGCCGGCGCGCTGCTGCAGGACGAGCGGCTGCAGCAGAAGGTGACCGACACCGTGGAGGACGTGGCGGACTTCGCCGGGCGGCTCACCAACCTGCAGCTCGAGGTGGGCCTCAAGGCCGACTACCTGGTGAACCAGGGCGCGGCGAAGACGTTCCTCGGGGTGCGCCTCATCCCCAAGCCGGACAAGTACTACCTGATCGAGGTGATCGACGATCCCCGCGGCACGGTGGAGACCGTCTACGTGCAGCAGAACCCGCCCGCGGCGGGCGAGCCGGTGGTGCAGAAGAACACCGTGACGAAGGAGACGGTGAAGTTCAGCGCGCAGTTCGCCAAGCGGTACAGCTTCCTCACCCTGCGCTTCGGGATCATCGAGTCGACGGGAGGCCTCGGCGCCGACGTCACGCTGCCGATCAAGTTCCCGTACTACACGCGGTGGCTGGAGGACGCGTTCGCGCTCAAGGTGGACGTCTTCAACTTCTCCATCGAGGCGCTGCGCCTGCCGCGCCTGCGCGCGACCCTGCGCTTCACGCCCTTCGAGCACATCTACATCAACATCGGCATCGACGACGCGCTCAACCAGCCCAACCGCGACTCGCTCACCAACCGGTTGATCAGCGGGCGCGACTTCTTCGTCGGCGCCGGCATCTACTTCACCGACGCGGATCTCAAGTCGCTGCTCCCGGTGGTGCCGACGCCCTGAAGAGGGTTACAGCGCGCCCGCGGGCAGCTCCGTGCCGAAGCTCTCGAGGTAGCGCCGGGAGAAGGCCGGGCGCTCGAAGCCGTGCTCCTGGCAGCCGCGCTTCTCGATGGCGTAGGTGGCCGTGAGCGCCGCGATCCGTCCGCACACCTCGTGGGGCAGGCCCTTCGACAAGGCGAAGGCGAGGCCGGCCAGGTACGCGTCGCCCGCGCCGGTGGGATCGACGACCTTCTCCACCTTCGCCACGGGGATCTCCGACGTCAAACGTCCCTTCACGTAGAAGCGGCTGCCTTCGTGCCCTCGCGTCATCACGGTCAGCGGCGCCATGGCGATCAACGCTTCCTCGGACAGCCCCGTGGTGCGCGCCATCATGCCGAACTCGTAGTCGTTGCCGACGAGCGCCGCGCAGCCGTCGATGCCGCCGAGGATCTGCTGCTTGTCCAGCCGCGGCGTCTGCTTCCCGGGATCGAAGATGTAGCTGACGCCCGCCTTCTTGCACTCGGCGGTGTGGCGCAGCATCGACTCGGGATCCGTCGGGCTGATGATCACCCAGTCGCCCTTCTCGAGGCCCACGGACTGCAGCGTCACCTCGCGGGCGTGCACCACGGCGCCCGGGTAGAAGGCGACGATCTGGTTGTTCACCTGATCGGTGTTGATGAAGCAGGACGCGGTGAACTCGTTGGGCACCTCCTTGACGCCCCGGAGATCGACTCCCGCCTTCGCCAGCACGTCCCGGTACTCGGCGAAGTCCTGGCCCGCGGCCGACACCAGCACCGTCTTCGCGCCGAGCAGCCCGAGGTTGTACGCGATGTTCCCGGCGGTGCCGCCGCGCAGGCGCTTCATCGAGTCCACCAGGAAGCTGACCGTCAGCATGTGGACCTTGTCGGGGAGAATGTGGTCCGAGAACTTCCCCGGGAAGTCCATGATGTAGTCGTAGGCCAGCGAGCCGGTGACGATGAGGCGCACGGTGAAGTCCTTTTCTTCGGTGACGGTCCAGTGCCTTACCGCACTACCGGTGAAGCGGGGAAGTCGTCAGTACAACGCGCGCACGAAGACCTCGTTCAGGGCGCCGCGGGAGACGCCGTGTCCTTCCGCCACCTCGTCGATCCACTGCAGCGTGCGGCTGGCGATCGCTCGGTTGATGAGCAGACGGGAGAGTGGGAGGCCGATTCCGACGACGAGGCTGGCGGCGATCAGGAAGTATTCCCACGTCGCAATTCGCGGGGCCGGGAACGTCTGACTCGCTGCCCAGCCCAGCAGGAGTGCGGACGCTGCCATGGTCAACCCCGACAGCAGGCGCAGGCGTCGCGCCAGCGCGAGCCGCTTCCCGCGGATCTGCATCACGGCCTCGTGCAGGTCCACGCCTACTTCGCCTGGGCCTTCAGGAGATCGCGGTTGAACTCGGCGATCACCCGAACGCTGATCTCCTTGGGGCACACCGCCTCGCACTGGGACAGGTTGGAGCAGGTGCCGAAGCCCTCCGCGTCCATCTGCGCGGCCATCTTCTTCACCCGCTCGTACCGCTCGGGCTGGCCCTGGGGGAGGTGATTCAGGTGCGACGCCTTGGCGGCCACGAAGAGCATCGCCGAGGCGTTCTTGCAGGCCGCCACACAGGCGCCGCAGCCGATGCAGGCCGCCGCGTCCATGGAGAGATCCGCTTCCTTCTTTGGAATGGGCAGGGCGTTGGCGTCCGGCGCGCCGCCGGTGTTCACCGACACGTAGCCCCCCGCCGCGACGATGCGATCGAAGGCTCCGCGATCGACGACCAGGTCCCGGAGCACGGGGAAAGCCTTCGCGCGCCAGGGCTCGACGAAGATCTCGTCACCGTCGTTGAAGTGCCGCATGTGCAGCTGGCAGGCGGTGACGCCGCGGTGGCCGCCGTGGGGAACGCCGTTGATCACCATCGAGCACATGCCGCAGATGCCCTCGCGGCAGTCGTGATCGAAGGCGATCGGCTCCTCGCCCTTGTTCATCAACTGCTCATTGAGCACGTCCATCATCTCGAGGAAGGACATGTGCTCGGACACGTCCTCGACGACGTACTCCTTCATCGCACCGGGCGCGTCCTTCGAGGCCTGGCGGTACACGTGGAGCTTCAGCTTCATCTTCTTGGCGCTCATTACTTGTAGCTCCGGATCGACGGCTTGAAGGTCTCGAACACCAGCGGCTCCTTGTGGCGGACGGGGGCCTGGCCTTCACCCTTCCACTCCCAGACGCTGACGTGCTGGAACTTCTCGTCGTTGCGCTTGGCCTCGCCCTCGTCCTCGTGCTCCTCGCGGAAGTGGCCGCCGCACGACTCGTCGCGATCGAGGGCGTCCATCACCAGCACCTCGGCGAACTCGAAGAAGTCGGCCACCCGGCCGGCCTTCTCCAGCGCCTGGTTGAGGCTGTCGGCGCTGCCCGGCACGTTGACGTTGCGCCAGAACTCGTCGCGCAGCTTCGGGATCTCGGTGAGCAGCTCCTTGAGGCCCTTCTCGTTGCGCGCCATGCCGCACTTGTTCCACATCAGCATGCCCAGCTCGCGGTGGAAGCTGTCCACGGTGCGCTTGCCCTTGACGTTGAGCAGCTTCGTTATGCGGCCGCGCGCCTCGTCGATGGCCTTCTTGAACTCGGGGTGGTCGGTCGTCACCTTGGGCTGCCTGGCCGTCGCGAGGTACGCGCCGATGGTGTACGGCAAGACGAAGTAGCCGTCAGCGAGGCCCTGCATCAGCGCCGACGCGCCCAGCCGGTTGGCGCCGTGATCCGAGAAGTTCGCTTCGCCGATCACGTGCAGGCCGGGGAGGTTGGACATGAGGTTGTAGTCCACCCACAGCCCGCCCATCGTGTAGTGCACGGCGGGGTAGATGCGCATCGGCACCGTGTACGGATCCTCACCGGTGATGGTGGTGTACATGTCGAAGAGGTTGCCGTAGCGCTCGCTGATCACCTTCTTCCCCACGCGCTTGATGGCGTCGGCGAAGTCCAGGTACACGCCGCGGCCGCCCGGGCCCACGCCGCGCCCCTCGTCGCACACCTGTTTGGCCGCGCGACTCGAGATGTCCCGCGGCGCCAGGTTGCCGAACGACGGGTACTTCCGCTCGAGGTAGTAGTCCCGCTCGTCCTCGGGGATCTCCGCGGGCTTGCGGGTGTCGCCTGCTGCCTTCGGCACCCACACGCGGCCGTCGTTGCGCAACGACTCGCTCATCAGCGTGAGCTTCGACTGGTAATCGCCCGCCTGGGGGATGCAGGTGGGGTGGATCTGCGTGTAGCAGGGGTTGGCGAAGCCGGCGCCCTTCTTCGCCGCGCGCCAGGTGGCGGTGACGTTGGAGCCCTTGGCGTTGGTCGACAGGTAGAAGACGTTGCCGTAGCCGCCCGTGGCGAGCACCACGGTGTCGCCCGCCCAGGCCTCCAGCTTCCCCGTCACCATGTCGCGCGTGACGATGCCGCGCGCGTGGCCGTCGACGACGACCAGCTCGAGCATCTCGTGGCGGCTGTGCATCTTCACCGCGCCCGCGTTCACCTGCTTCTCGAGCGCCTGGTACGCGCCGAGGAGCAGCTGCTGCCCCGTCTGCCCACGCGCGTAGAAGGTGCGGGACACCTGCGCGCCGCCGAAGCTGCGGTTGGCGAGGTGGCCGCCGTACTCACGGGCGAACGGCACGCCCTGCGCGACGCACTGATCGATGATGTTGGCGGACACCTCCGCCAGCCGGTACACGTTGGCCTCGCGGCTGCGGTAGTCGCCGCCCTTCACGGTGTCGTAGGCCAGCCGCCGCACCGAGTCGCCGTCGTTCTGGTAGTTCTTCGCCGCGTTGATGCCGCCCTGCGCGGCGATGGAGTGCGCGCGTCGGGGCGAGTCCTGGAAGCAGAAGACCTCGACCTGGTAGCCGAGCTCCGAGAGGGTGGCCGCCGCCGATGCGCCGGCCAGGCCGGTGCCGACGATGATCACCTTGTACTTGCGCTTGTTGGCCGGGTTCACCAGCGGGAGCGCCAGCTTGTGCTTGCTCCACTTCTGCTCGATCGGCCCTTCGGGGATCTTCGCGTCGAGGTTCATGGCTTGAGGATCCCCGCGAGGACGGCGAGGGGGATGGAGGCAAAGCCGAGGCACAGGCCGTAGCCGACGACCAGCGACGCGTTCTTGAGCCACGGCGTCCACCGGCGGCCCCAGAGGCCGAGGTGCTGGAACATGCTGTACAGCCCGTGCGAGAGGTGCGCGGCGAGCAGCACCTGGCCCAGGAGGTAGAAGCCGGCGATCACCGGCTGCTGGAAGCCCATCACCAGCATCGAGTACGCGTCCCAGTCGCCGGAAGGCAGCAGCGCGGCGGGCTGCGGGCCGGTGACGCGCCAGGTGAAGTGGGCCAGGTGGTAGAGGAAGAAGGCGAGCACCACCGCCCCCGACAGCATCATCCCCTTGGCCGCCGCGCGGGCGGGGGACCTGTTGGCGAAGGCGTAGTCCACGGGGCGGGCGGCGCGATTCAGCGCCACCGTGCGCAGCGCCGTGAGGATGTGCAGCGGGAAGCCGATGAGCAGCGCCAGCCGCATGCCCCAGAGGAGCGGCGGGTTGTGGTGCAGCGCCGCCCCGTAGGAGTTGAAGGTGTCTCGGCCGAGGTACACCGTCAGGTTGCCGGCCAGGTGGGCGGTGATGAAGAGCCACAGGCCGATGCCCGTGACGGCCATCACCATCTTCGAACCCACGGAGCTCATCGCGAACTTCGCGAGGCTGCCGAACAGGGGCTCCGCGGTGGTTTCCCGTCGGAGTTCCGTTGCTTCTGCCATGTGGCGTCTCTCCAGGTGAAAGTCGCTGCTCAGCGTTTCTCTATGGGCCGGGGCCCATGAAGACCAGCGCGGCGTTTGCCGGCAGGGGTGCTGAACCACAAGGAAAATCGTGGACGCGAAAAGTCTGCGTGATGAGCCGGCCGGCGTTCTCGGGTATGTGAGGCGGGTGGTGGAGTCTCCGGAGAGCGGACCGATGTCGTCCCTGCGCGTGGGGGTGGCGTCGGCGCTCGTCTTCGGGGCGATGCTGCCTGCGACGATCGTGATCCCGGTGGTGCGGCGCTTCGTCGAGGCGGGCTGGCCGGGCGCGGAGTGGGTGATGCACGCCTTCATCGCCATCAACCTCCTGGGGGCGTGCGTGGGCGGGCCGTTCCTGGCGGTGCGGGCCGAGCGGTTGTCGCGGCGCCGGCTGATCGCGGCGCTGTCGGCGGCGTTGGACGGGGGGCTGTTGCTGTTGGTGACGCTGGCGCCGCCGCTGGCCGTGCTGCTGCTTCTGCGCTTCGTGCAGGGCGCCTTCTACATCGCGGGCGTGTCGATCCTCATGGGGTCGATCCGGCGTCAGGCGAAGACGGGGGCGGCGATGGGGCTGGTGGGCGGCGCGGTGGTGCTGTCGATCCTCGTGGGGATTCCTCTGGGCGCAGTCCTGGGGAAGGTGGCGCCCACGTTGCCGCTGGTGGTGGGCGGGGCCGTGGGCGTACTGACCGGCGTGCTCACGCCGCTGCTGCTCCCGGCCGCCACGGACGCGCAGCGCTCCGAGGTGACGTTCCGGGAACTCCTCCGTGCGCCGCTGTTGCGGGGGCCGACGGTGGTGGTGGCGCTCGAGCGCTTCGCCGTGGGCGCGTTCGTGGTGACGCTGCAGCTTTACGGGCACGTCCTCGGCGTGTCGGACGATCGCGTGTCGGCGTGGTTCTCGGTGTTCCTCACGGTGTTCGCCCTGGCGACGTGGCCCTTCGCGCGGCTGGGCGATCGGGTCGATCGCTGGAAGCTGGTGGCGGTCGGCGCGTCGGTCTACGGGCTCACCTTCTTCGCGCTGCCGCTGGCGCCGTTGCAGGCGTTGCCTTACGTGTTTGCGGCGGGCGGGCTCGCCTCGGCGTCGATCTACGGCCCCAGTCTGGGCCTGGCCGCCGCGGCCGTGCCTGCGTCCAGCCGCGCCTCGGCGATGGCGGTGTTGAACGCAGCCGGCACGCTGGGGATGTTCGTGGGTTCCACACTGGCCGGGGCGCTCTCGGGCCTGCTCATCCATGGCGGCGTCGCGCGGGCCACCGCGTACGCCGTGGTGTTCGCCGCGGCGGGGGTCGCACAGCTGGGCAGCGTCGTGCTCGCGTTTTTCCCGGCGCGCGGGCCGGCGTCTTTGCCGGTGGACGCGCGCTGAGCGGCTCCCGGCTGCTACAAAATCGACACGAATTGTCGATCCTGTAGCAGTCGATTCTCCAGGCGGGCTGCTGGGGAGCGGGGCGCGACGGGACGTCGGCGCTGCAACGAAGCTCCCGGCGGGAATCGAACCCGCACCACCGGACGTGAAGCAGGCCTTTCGGACAACGCGCTTCCCCGACGGAACGTTCGCCACACCCCGCCAGGTGCATCCGCAACCTTCGCCTGCACGCCCACACCCGCTCTTCCCGAGCGGTAGCAGGCCGCCCAGTGCCCTTCTGGGGGCCGGTCTCACTTGCCGTTTTCCGGTGCTCTTCCGACTTGAGCTACGGGAGCATGCCGCGGGGGACGGACCGCGGTGCGGCTCCTGACCTTGAGCGTGCTGCCCTCGGGTCATGAGCGATGTGATGGTCAGGATCCTCCAGCAGATTCGGGACGAGCTGAAGACCACCCGGTCCGAGCTGTCCTCCCGACTGGACCAAACGAACCATCGCCTCGACAACCTGGAGCGCCGTCAGGTGGAGACTGAGGTCCACCTCTCCACCGAGCTCGTGGCGGTTGCCACGGCGATCGGCGACTTGAAGGCGGTGCTGGTGGAAGGACCGGAAGTTGCGCGCCCAGGTGGCTGACCACGAGGTCCGGCTCGAGGCGCTCGAGCGAAAGCGCGCCTGATGGCCCGGGCCTCCCCGACGGGGCAGGGTGCGCGGCTCGATTTGCGCTCTACCCTTCGGAACGTGCTGCTCACTGATGATCACCTGCGCGATCGCCTCGAGGTGTTCGCGGACCGCGCCGAGGCCGGAAGGGCCCTCGCGAAGCTGCTGCACGCCTGGCGCGGCACGAGCGCGCTCGTCCTGGCGATTCCGTCGGGCGGCGTGCCGGTGGGGACGGCGCTGGTGGGGGAGCTGGGGCTGGACCTCGACGTCGCGCCGGTGAGCAAGGTCCTGTGTCCGTGGACGACCGAGGCCGGCTTCGGGGCGGTCGCCCTTGACGGCACGGAGTGGATCGATGCGGACCTGAGGGAGCGGCACCACCTCACGGACGCGCAGGTCGCCGCCGCTCTCGCTCAGGCACGCGAGAAGGTGCAGCGCCGGGTCCGGCGCTTCCGAGGCGCTCGCCCCCTCGCGCTCGCTTCTCGCGCGGTCATCCTCGTCGACGACGGAATCGCCGGAGGAGCCACCATGCGCACCGCCATCAGCGCGATCCGGAAGGCGGGCGCGTCCGAGCTGGTGGTGGCGGCGCCGACGGCGCACGAGGCGACCATGCAGGTGCTGGAGCCGCTCGTCGACGTCCTGGCCATCGCCAACGTGAGGGGAGGGCGATCGTTCGCCGTCGCCGATGCGTACCGGAATTGGAGCGATGTCACTGAGGAAGAGGCGTGGGCAGCGTTGTCGCGTCGCCAGCTTCCGACGAGCCAGGCCGGGACGCCGCAATACGGCCGCTGATGAGCGCTCGACGGCTGGTGCGCGCGTTACGGCACGTCGATCACGATGGCCCGGCTCTCCACGTCCGCGCGATTCACCGCCGCGATCGCCCACTCTCCGCTCGTCAGCGTCACCACCCCGGGCTGCGACGGAATGATCCGCTGGAGGCGCCAGAGCCCCAGCTCGCGCCGGTAGATCGTGTACGCGCGCAGCTCCGTCGGCGCGGCGTGGCTGAGCGCCACGGTCGCCCCGGTCACCTGGGCGCTCGGCGGCGCCACCGTCGTCATCCTGGCCTTCGCCACCGGCGGCGGCAGGGCGGGCCTCGGGTAGAAGTCGGTGGTGAAAGTCGTCTGGACTCCCCCCAGGTCGTCGCGGAGGTGGGCATGGCGGAACCAGATGCTGCCGGCGGCGTTGGGGTATTCCGCGCGGGTCAACGCCACCTGATCGCGTAGCTCCTGCAACGTCCACGCGCCGCTCGTTCCCAGCCGGTACAGCGCGTGCCCGGCGAAGATGCTCTGGCCATTCGACACCTGCCGCGCCCACCACGCGATCAACAGATCGAACTCCTGCCCGGCCTGCGTCGTCGGCCAGTACAGCTGCGGCGCGAGGTAATCGAGCCAGCCGTTCGACAGCCACGCCAGGGAGTCACAGGCAAGCTCGTCGTAGGCGTTGAGCCCGGTGATCCCCTCTGGCACGCCCGGCCGGTAGATCCCGAACGGGCTGATTCCGAAGCGCACGTGCGGCTTGCGCGCTGCCACCGCCTGCGACACGCCTTGCACCAACTGGTTCACGTTGTCCCGCCGCCAGGCCAGCCGCGTCATCGTGCCGCCGTCCGCCTGGTACGCCGCGTACTGCTGGCTGTCAGGGAAGGGCGTGCCGGAAACGGGGTAGGGATAGAAGTAGTCGTCGAAGTGCACGCCGTCGACGTCGTAGTTCCGCACCAGGTCGTCGATCTCCGAGATCACCCAGGTGCGCACCGCGGCGGCCGAGGGATCCATCACCGTCGCGGTGCCGTAGTTGATCGCGTGCTGCGACAGCACCTGGCTGATGTGGCCGGCCGTCACCGGGCTGCTCGACGACACCTTCGCGCGGTACGGATTGACCCAGGCGTGCACCTCGATCGCCCGCGCGTGCGCCAGGCTGATCAGCTCGCCGAGGGGATCGTACCCGGGATCGCCGCCCTGCGTGCCGGTGAGGAAGCGGCTCCAGGGCTCGCGCGAAGAGGCGTACAGCGCGTCGGACTCCGGGCGCACCTGGAAGACGATGGCGTTGATGCCGTGCGCCGCCGCCACGTCGACGATCCGCCCCAACTCGGCGATGCCCGCGTCGCGGCTGCCTGCCACCGCCGCCGGGAAGTCCAGGTTCGACACCGTCGCCACCCAGATCCCGCGGAACTCGCGCGTGTGGGAGACGGCCACGGTCATCCCCGCGTCGCCGCTCCCTGCGTCGGAGGGACCTGCGTCGACCGTCCCGCTGTCCGGTGCGCCCGAGTCCGGCCGGCCCGCGTCGTCGCTCCCCGCGTCCGACGTGCCGGAGTCCTGCGTCCCCGAGTCACCACCCGTCGACCCATCGAAAGCGGCGTCTTCGGCGCCGGGAGGCGCGCCGCAGGCCACGAGGAGTGACAGCACCACCACGGCCAGGACGCGCGAGGGACTCATGCAGGGCACGACTGTTACCCGTTGGCCGTCTCGGCTGCCAAGTCCATTGGGAGCTGGCCCGTCATGCGTGCGCCTCACGTACGAAGTGGAAGACATCGCCCGGCAAAATCGCTACACGGACTGCCGCTTCACCCGCCCGTAGCCACGAGACGACACGACATGAAAATCCACGAGTACCAGGGCAAGCAGATCTTCAGGAAGTACGGCGTTCCGGTGCCCCGCGGCATCGTCGCCCGGTCCCCGCACGAGGCCGAGCTGGCCGCCAAGGAGCTGGGCACGAAGGTGACGGTGGTGAAGGCGCAGATCCACGCCGGCGGGCGAGGCAAGGGCGGCGGCGTGAAGATCGCGAAGAGCCCTGCCGAGGCCGCCGAGCTGGCGAAGGGCATGCTCGGAATGATGCTCAAGACGGCCCAGACCGGGCCCGAGGGCCAGAAGGTCCAGACGCTCTACATCGAGGAAGGCCTCGACATCGACAAGGAGTTCTACCTGGGCGTGACCCTGGACCGCGCGACCAGCCGGATCACCTTCATGGCGTCCACCGAGGGCGGCGTGGAGATCGAGGAGGTGGCCGCGAAGCACCCCGAGAAGATCCTGCGCGAGGCCGTCGATCCCGCGGTCGGTTTCCTCGACTTCCAGGGCCGGAAGATGGCGTACGGCCTGGGGCTGTCAGGCGACTCGGTGGGCAAGTTCGTGAAGTTCTGCCGCGCGCTGTACCAGGCGTACGTGGAGACCGACGCGTCCCTGGCGGAGATCAACCCGCTGGTGCGCCTCAAGGACGGCTCGATCCTCGCGCTCGACGCGAAGATGAACTTCGACGACAACGCCCTCTACCGCCACCCGGAGATCGTCGAGATGCGCGACGTCGCGGAAGAGGATCCCCGCGAGGCCAAGGCCAAGGAATTCGACCTCGCCTACATCGCGCTGGAAGGAAACATCGGCTGCATGGTGAACGGCGCCGGTCTGGCGATGGCCACCATGGACACCATCAAGCTGGTGGGCGGGCAGCCCGCCAACTTCCTCGACGTCGGGGGCGGCGCCACCCGGGAGAAGGTGACGGCGGCGTTCAAGCTGATCCTCCAGGACCCCAACGTGAAGGCGGTGCTGGTGAACATCTTCGGGGGGATCATGAAGTGCGACGTGATCGCCGAGGGCGTGATCGCCGCCGCGAAGGAGATGCACCTGACGCTGCCAGTGGTGGTGCGGCTCGAGGGCACCAACGTCGAGCTCGGCAAGGAGCTGCTCAAGAAGTCCGGCCTCGCGTTGATCCCCGCGGACAACCTGCGCCAGGCGGCCGAGAAGGCCGTCGAGGCGGTGGCGAAGAAGTGACCCTCAACGAGACTTCCTTCAAAGAGACCCAGCCATGAGCATCTTCGTCAACAAGGACACCCGAGTCGTCGTGCAGGGCATCACCGGCTCGGCCGGCTCGTTCCACGCCAAGCAGTGCCTCGAGTACGGCACCAACATCGTCGCGGGCGTCACTCCCGGGAAAGGCGGCCAGAAGTTCGAGGGCAAGGTGCCCATCTTCGACACCGTCGAGCAGGCGGTGAAGGCCACCGGCTGCAACGCCTCCGTCGTCTTCGTGCCGCCCCCGTTCGCCGCCGACTCGATCATGGAGGCGGTGGACGCGAAGCTCCCGCTCGTCATCACCATCACCGAAGGCATCCCGGTGAATGACATGGTGAAGGCCAAGCGGTACCTCGTCGGCTCCGGCACGCGCCTCGTCGGGCCCAACTGCCCGGGCGTCATCACCCCCGGCGCGAAGTGCAAGATCGGGATCATGCCCGGCCACATCCACAAGCCGGGCCGCATCGGCGTCGTGTCGCGCTCGGGCACCCTGACCTACGAGGCCGTCTTCCAGCTCACGCAGCTCGGCCTGGGGCAGTCGACGGCGGTGGGCATCGGCGGCGACCCCGTCAACGGCACCAACTTCATCGACTGCCTGAAGGAGTTCAACGCGGATCCCGAGACGGACGCGGTGATCATGATCGGCGAGATCGGCGGCAGCGCGGAAGAAGAGGCCGCGGCCTGGGTCAAGGCGAACATGAAGAAGCCGATGGCGGGCTTCATCGCGGGCGTCTCCGCGCCTCCGGGCAAGCGCATGGGGCACGCGGGGGCGATCATCTCCGGCGGGAAGGGAACGGCCGGCGACAAGATCAAGGCGATGACGGACGCGGGCATCCTGATGGCGCCGTCCCCGGCCGAGCTCGGATCCACCCTGGTGGCCGCGGCCAAGAAGGCCGGCCTGAAGGTCTGACGGGTGGGGTGAGCGAACGGGGTTGGGTTGACCCGGGCGGGCAGGTCGCACCCCTCCCGGCCGAAACAAGGGATCGCCCAAGTCGTTGACCTGCCATGAGAAGTCAGCGCGCTGACGCGGGCACATCGGGTGCTCTGAGGCCCCGTCGTGCGTCGGCTCCTTCCACTCTTCCTCGTCCTCGTCGGCTTCGGCGCCCAGGCCTACCAGCTTCGGCGTGACTCGCAGGGTGATGTCGTGCGCTGGCGGGAGGAGGCGGCCTTCGTGGTCGACGTGCGGCTTCCGCAGCAGCTTCGCGAGCCGCGCGCGCTGGCGGCGATCGAAGCGGCGATCCAGGCCTTCGATGCGTCCACGCCGGCGGTGCGGGTGTCGGCGAGCTCGGCCGCGGCGCAGCCCCTGGGCTACGACGTGGGCGAGAAGAGCAACCAGAGCGTGATCATCGCCCTGGAGGACTGGCCCTTCGCGAAGAGAAACCTGGCGGCCACCGTGGTGACGGTGAACGTGACGACGAACGAGATCCTCGACGCCGACATCGCCTTCAACCTGGAGGAGTGGCGCTTCGCCGTCATCGAGGACGGCTCCCCGGCGGACGTGAATGACGTGCAGAACACCCTCATGCACGAGCTGGGGCACGCGCTCGGCCTCCAGCATGAGATGTCCGACCCCGATGTGGTCATGTACCCCGCAGCGCCCACGGGAGAGGTCAAGAAGCGCGTCCTGGCGAAGGACGACGAGGCGGGCCTCCTGGAGCTCTACGGCGCGGCGGAGGCGCAGGTGCCCGGTGAGCCGGCGGTGGGCTGCTCGGCGGCGCCGGGTTCGAGCGGAGCTGCGGCGGTCGCGGCGATGCTGGCCGTGATGGCGTGGTGCTCGCGGCGACGGCGGGTGGTCCTGGCACGGCGGCGCGGGCGAGTCGTCGGAGCGGTGGCGGCTGTCCTTCCGGCGCTCGGCCTGGCGGCGGCCCCCGGTGGACAGCCGGACGTGGCAGAGGCGCCGGAGCAGGTCGCTCACGGTGAGGTGAGGATGATGCATTCCCGGTGGCTGGAGGGCGAGGCGCGGCTCATCGTCACCGACGTGGAGATCGCCGTGCGCACCTGCGTCAAGGCGCCGTGCGCGGCCTCCGTGACGCTGCGTGTGCTGGGCGGACGGGTGGGAGACATCGAACAGTCCGTCACACACCAGCCGAAGCTCGAGGTGGGTGAGGCGGTGGTGCTGACTTGGCGGAAGGGGCGGGTGAGCGTGACCCCGGCGCCGGGCCTGTCGCTCAAGCAGCCACCTTCAGCTGCGTTGCGCGTGCGGTAGGCGCTAACGTTACCTCGGCGGCGGAAGCGGCATCCGCGAGGCGACCGCTTCGGCCGCGCTGGCTGGTGGCGTCGCCGTCTCCGCGGCCCTGGTGTACATCCGCTCGATGAACCTCGAAGGCTCCGACGTGTGGAAGAGCCGCCGGGCCTCCGCGCGCGCCAGCTTCGCCTGCGCCGCTCGCCCGGAGGCCTCGAGGATCTCCGCGTTCGCCCACAGCCGGCGCGCGTAGAGCCTGCGCTTGTCGGGCGTGAGGAACTCGCGGGCCAACGCCACGGCCCGGTGCGCGAGCTGCTCCGCCTTCTGCGCCTCGCTGAGGGCCAGCGGGCTCGCTTTCACCTCGGAGGCGATCTGCCCCAGCTTCGCGAGCTCGGCTTCCGACGGCATCCACTGGCCCAGCTCCGGCTCGTCATGCAGCGTCCCGGCCTTCTCCGCCTCGCGCTCGTCGTCCGGCTCGGGCGGGGGGATGGGGACGTCCGGATCCTGCGGCGTCACGCCCACCTTGCGCAGCGCCGTCTCCCACTCGTCGGGCAGTCGCGTGCCCGAGCGTTCGTTCATCGTCATCGCGCGCCCGAGCTCGAGCTTCATGCGCGAGAGGGGCACCTTGAGCACCTTCAGCACGCCGTCGCGCTCGAGGGCCTTCATCTGCCCACGGTACGTGTTGCGGTTGGTGCTCCCGCTGCCGAGCTGCACCAGGCCGAACTCGTCGCTGACGATCCCCTGGAAGATCTCCAGGCCCCCGCCGCGCACGGGAGTCGCGAAGAGGATCGCGCGCTCACCCGTCCCGACGATGGGCGACAGCACCGCGGGCAGCCCGGAGGGATCCGCGCTCTCTTCCGTCTTCGGCTGAGGGGCCGACGCCGGGGCCTGGGTGTCCTTCACTTCGAGGCCCAGGGACTTGAGCTGGTAGAGCGCCTTCTTCGCCAGCTTCGCCACCGGCTTCGATCGCGAGCCCGCCAACGCCTCTGGGAGCTCCGTCCGCTTCGCCTTGACCCAGGCTGCCAGGACGGTCTCCACCTGATCCGGGGCCAGGCCCTCCACCTGCTCGGCCGTCATCGTGAGAAAGTCGCTCATGGAGCGGAACATGGCCCAGCTCGTGCGTGGCGTCATCACTGCCTTGCTGCTCTCCGGCTGCGCCGCGGGGTGGCGATCGTCTCGCCGGACACGGAGCGCACGGGGCTGGTGACCGGCACGGCGTCCCGGGTGCTGACGTGGTGCAAGGGCGCGGCGCCGGGGCCGGGGGAGGAGCACCAGGTCATCCCCGGCGTGGCGCTCGACGTCTACGAGGGCGACGAGGTGCTGCCGAAACCACCCGCCGCGACCCTCCCGCCGGGCAGGGACGGCGCGTTCTCCGTGCGGCTCACGTCAGGCACCTGGTGTCTGGTGCGCGCCGGCCGGTGGAAGCAGCTCGAGGCACGTGCTCCGCCTGGGGCTGACGATCTCTGCTGGCGCCGGCTGGTGACGCGCTGCGACGCGGTGGTGAAGGTCGAGGCTGGAGGCACGCAGCGGGTCGATGTCCGCATCTCGGAGCGCTGTCCGTGGAACCAGCCCTGTTTTCCTCCTGGCCTCGCGCCGCCCTGAGCCCGAGCCCACCCGAGTCGCACCAGACTGGTGAGCTGCCGCGCGCTTCCACCCCGCAACCCGCGCAGCACCGCTCCGTCCTCGACCGTCGGCCGTGAAGAACAGTCGGAGAGTTGAGCCGGTGCGGGCTGGCGGATCAGCGCGCGGTGCGCGGACGGGTGAGACGGGTGAGTGGCGGCGACGGCTACCGCCGTTGGCCGAAGAAGCACGGCGACGTCTTCCGGTGAGTTACGAGAGCGCGTCGATGAGCCGCTGACCGTGAGCGGCCAGGTTGTGCGCCAGCGCGGTCAACAAGACGACGCTCGTCGCCGTCTTCACTCCCCGGACGACGAATCCGGCAAGGCCGTACTTCGTCTTGAGCAGCCGGTTGACGTTCTCGACGCGAGGGCTGCGGCCCCGGTACTCGGCGACGGCTTCGTCGGACTGCATGTGTCGCCGCCAGGCCTCCACCTCATGTGACGTGTCCCGGTGCGCGCCCCGCTTTGCATCCGCAGGTCGCCCGCACCTCGCGCAGCCCCGTCACGGGACGACGAAGACGGGGTAGGTGAAAGGACCGTTGGGGTCGCTGATTTCGAAGGTCACGGAGGCGTCCGCCGGGTCGAACTCCGGCACCGCGAGCAGGTGGAGCGGAAGCGCCTCGCCCGGCTGGAGCAGCACCGTTCCCCCGTCCCAGCCGTGGACGAAGATGCCAACTCCCCGGACCGAATAGACGAGGCACTGCTGGGTGGCCTGCACCCCGTCGTTGACGAACTGGGTGGAGCCCTCGAAGCCCCCGTCGGTCGGTGAGACCCTCGCACCCGCGAAGAACCGCACACACGGAGGCATCACCCTTACGTCCGCCTGGACACGCAGCTGTCCCTCCACCGTGTCGTCCGACCGGGTGCTGCGCACGACGTGGTCCCGAAGGCCGATGTCGCCCGTCGGGCGGAAGGTGAGCGAGAGCCGTCGCGCCTCCCCTGCGTCGAGCGAAGGCAGCGGCTCGAACGCGTATTCCGGCGGCGGTGCCCACCGGCCCTCGAGTGGCGCTTCGCCAACGTTTCTGGCGGTCACCTCACGCCGCACCGTCTGCTCGCGGCCGACGAAGAGCGCGACCGGGCCGAAGTCGACGACGGCGGGTTCGAAGCTGACCCGGCCGCGGCCTCCCTGCCCCGACAGTGGGAGCGGTACGGTCCCGTACGCGTGGGAAAACGTGCACTTGCCGAGGACCAGGCCTGCGTCGGGAGGCTGGAAAGAGAGGTCCAGCATCGCCTCGGCGCGCGACGACAGCTGCAGGCCGGGCTGGCCAACGGAGAAGGGAGTCGTGCAGTGGACGCTCACGTCCATCGGTGAGTCCAGGAGGTTCCGGACGCGCACCGGAAGTGCCCTGCGCTCGCCGATGGAGACCCGCCCGAAGTCCACCTGTGACGGTTGAACCTCGAGCGGCTGCCCGAAGACCTCCACGACGACCTGGCGACTGGTGCACAGCGCAGAAACGACTGGCACCACGACGACGCCGCCATCGGACGGCGGCAGCAGCCAACCGCCGTCCGTCGGAATGCCGCCATCGACCACCTCGAACTCGGACAGCCGCTCGACGAAGATGGCTTCGCCCGACGGGACATGCCGGAAAGTCGGCGCGGTGGGCGGACACCTGAATGGCCGTGCGGTGGGGACGGGCTCGAAGGCGCTGGAGATCGCGCCACAGCCGAGGGCCGTCGCCGCGAGTCCCAGGAGCCACCGCAGCGGCCGCATCTCAGTGCCCCAGCCGCACGGGCGGATTCAGCTGTGCGGCCCCGAATGTCTTGCCCGAGTCGGCGGCGGGAGGTGTCCGAGTCGCCGTCGCTTCTGCCGCCTCGCTCAACGAGGCTGGCTGCCCGTAGAGCTCAGGCCGCAGATATCGCCCCTGCCTCTCTGGAGGTTTCGCCTGCTCGACGACGAGTGGCTCGGCGACGGCCGCCGGGTCCTTGCGGATGCCGGTCAAGCTCCAGCTGACCTTCTGGCCTGCTCGGCCTCCCGCGATGGTGAACCGGCCACCGCTCAACTCGCTGGCGACGTAGACGGAAGCGGCCGAGCCGATGGGCGTGAGCTGATACCGGAAGTCCCTGCCCACGAGTTCGACGTACCCGGGCAGCGTGACGCTCCCCTCACCCTTGGAGTCCAACACGACGTTGCCATCGTACTGGACCTTGTAGCCGTCGGATTCGATGACCGAATGCTGCAGGTACTTCGAATCGGGGAACTGGGGGTGGTCGATCCGGAAGTTCTTTGTCGAAGCGAAGAGCGTGCCCGAAACCAACGCGTTGCCCGAAACGTAGAGGCTGGTGTTGAAGGTTCCGGGGGCCGCACCGACGTACAAGCCGTTCGTCCCCGTGACGTTCTGGATGTAGCCGGCGTACCCATACCCAGACCGGCCCCGCACGTTGAGTCCAATCCCGCCGTAGGTGCTCGACTGCAAAGCCTCGACGGACACCACCGGCTCCCAATAGCCGTTGGCGAAGGCTTTGAGTGCAGCGCCGTCCTTCGCGGAGACCCAGAGTCCGTGGCTGTACCCCTCGGCGTCGGTACGGATGCCTGAACTGGCGACCGCGTAGGATCCGAGGGGGTTTGTCTGGAAGAGGCACGCCGGCAGGCTTGGTGTGCCGCATCCCGTTGTTCGGAAGTAGCCCGAGTACTGCCCGCCGGTCGCATACGACATGATGGCGCCCGCTTCACCGCCGCTGGATGCCCCAGGTTCCGGAGGTGTTGGTCGAGAAGACCGAGGCGAATCCCGAGACGCTCACGGCATCGACCGCGTAGCCCACCGTGCTGCTGGCTCTGAGCCCGCTGGACTGATTCAGCCCGTCAGCCCGCATCGCATATGGTGTAGCGTCGCCACTCGCGTACGCGTTCGATACGCTGAACGCAGAGCCGGGCGTTGACGTCGAACCCGAGTACGGCAGCGCCAGTCCCTGTGCGAACACAGGAAACACCTCGAGTACCATCACCGCGACACCGCTTCGAATCACGTTCTTGATCATGAAGCCCCCATTGATGCTGCACGCACCACGAGGCCCCGACCAACGACGCCCCGACCAACGAAGCGCAGAATACGCTCAAAAGACATGGAGAACAACACAAGAACCATGGCCCGCGACGTGAGCCACTTCGACGCCCTCCCCTGACTGCTCGACCTCGAGAAGCAGGCCGAGCGCGAGCGCCTGGCGGTGGACAAGGCGCAGCTGCCGCTGGCCGAGCAGGCGGCGCGCGGGCTGGTGTTGCTGGACGTCGAGGCGCAGGAGCTCGCCGTGGGCCTCGGCGGCCGGCACCTGGTCACGTTCACGCTCGAGCGCAAAGGCCTCCTGCCGCGCTTCTCGCCCGGCGACCTGGCAGGGTCGCGCCGCGCAAGGCCGAGGTGGACGAGCCGCCCCACGGCACCGTCTCGCGCGCCACCAAGACGACGGTGGAAGTCGCCTTCAACCGCTCGCCGCCCGAGTGGATGTCCGAAGGGCGCCTGCGCGTCGACCTGGTCGCCAACGACGTCGCCTGGGAGCGCGCGAAGGGGGCGCTCACCACCTGAAAGGGTCTTGACCAGAAGCAGAAGCGCGATCGCCGCGATGTGGTGCTGGGCAACCAGCCCCCTCGCATCGACAAGCCGCCGGCCTTCGCGCCCACGCTCCCTTGAATCCCGAGCAGCACGAGGCGGTGGCCCTGGCCTTGTCCGCTCGCGACGTGTGGTCGACAGCGGCGTTGCTGGCGGCGGTGCAGACGAGGCGCCTGCCCAGGCGCGCCCACTGCACGGCCACCTCGGCCAGCAGGGTGGACTTGCCGGTGCCCGGCGGCCCGTGCACCAGCGCCACGCTGGAGCTGTGCGTGGACGCGGGCCTCGCCGCGCTGCGCGTGGGCCACCCGGCGCGCGTGCTGCCTCGCTTGCAGGCGCACACCCTGTAGGTAGAGGCGCACGTCGAGATCGGGCGCGGCGCCAGAATGCGCTCGCGGCCTACCGCGCACTACTGGCGCCGGGGACACTTCCGCTATGCCCGGGAGGGTACCTGCGACCGCCGGAGGTGCCTGGCTGCTTCCTCAAACTGATCGCACGCCCCCGCTGTGCGGGCGCACCACCAGCGCCAGCTCCGGCACTTCGGCCCCGCTGCCCCAGAAACAGCTGTGGGTCCTCGTGGCCGATGGCGCCGTCGGACCGACATCGACGCCCGACAGCCCGCCGCTCCCGGCGCTTCCCGCGCTGACGCGCATCGGCGCTTCAGCGCTTCCGCACCAGCACCCAGTCGCCTGCCTGGCCAGCCACGTACAACTCCGTCTGCATGCGCGGTCCGAACATCTGCTCGGGCCGGACGCCGCGCAGCACGAAGTGATCGTAGAAGCGCCCGTGCTCCTCCCAGCGCATCTGATCCGGCCGCCACTCGCTCGCGAACGTCGGCGGTGGGGCGCCCTGGTACATGAGCGGCGAGTGGGGCGTGAGCGCGAAGGAGAAGTTGGTCAGCCCCCCGCGCTCCCGGGCGATCACCGTCGAGGCGTGCAGGTACACCGGGTGTGTCACCGCACGAGAACCCGTGGAGAACACCAACCCCATCACTCGCGGCTTCGGCGCGGCGAAGGCAGCCAGCTCCGTCAGCGCCCGGGACTCCTGATCGAAGTCGGCGAAGGCTCTGCGGAGGGGGAGCATCAGCACCACCGAGGCCAGCACCCCCGCCCACACGCCGCGTCGGCTCCACGGCGCGGTCACCGGCGGCACCGAGGCCACCAGCAGCGCCGTCGCCAGGTGCATGTACCGCGTGTTCAGGTAGTACATGTACCCGCGGATATCGAAGGGCAGGGCGAAGAAGAGGACGAAGCCCAGCGCGGCCAGCCCGACGATCCGCCAGCGCGCGACGGGTCCTTCCTGAACGTCACGGCCCTTCGCCATCGCGACGACGATCCCCGCCAGCGCCAGGAGCAGCACCAGCCGCACCGCGTTCTGATCGGATCCGTCGGGCGTCATGCCTGCCAGCAGGGGAAAGCGGATCTCCGAGAGCTGGGGGCCTCCGTCCACTCCGCGCGGCACGGAGATCAGCTCCGCCAGGTTCTGATCGAAGGACTTCCAGCCCAGGTTCTGCTCCGACAGCATCGGCCCCCACGACTTCCACGGCTGGCCAGGGGCGATCTCCTGCGGCTGGCCCACGCGCAGGCCCACCCAGACGATGAACAGCAGCACGCCGGGCACCACGCCCACCACGGCGGGGACGCGGGCGCGCCAGGCCGTCTTCCCTTCGGGCGCCGGCGTCGTCAGCAACAGGAAGGGCAGCGCCACCGCGAGCCAGGCGAACACCTGCACGTGGAAGAGCAGCACCAGCGCGAGGCTTCCGGCCAGCCAGGCAGCCCACGTCCTGCGCCTCGGCGCGTCCTCAATCGCCCGCACGAAGAAGCCACAGGTGAGAAAGGCCAGAGGCAGCGCCGCGCAGTAGTTGATGAAGCCCCAGGCGAAGCTGTCGCCGTACGCGAAGGGCAAGGCCAGCAGCGCCGCCCACGTCGGACGCTTGAGGCTCTTCAGCAGGAAGGCCAGCGAGAGCGGCAGGCCGGCGACGTACGCGGACAGGAAGAGGCGGTTGGCCAGCTCCAACGGCATCAGCCAGTTCAGCAGGCTGACCGCGTAGTAGTACCCGAGGTAGGGGGTGAGCTGCGGGCGCCGCGCGAAGACCTCTGGAAAGAGGGTCGACGCGTCGTCCAGCCGGTGCAGCACCGAGATCAGGTGGAGGTGCTGGGGAAGGTCGACCAGCGGCAGCGCCTGGCTGGCCCAAAGCGGCGCAACCCCGCAGATCAAGGCCAGAAACCAGCCGAGTTGCACCGACGAGGGTCGCCAGGGGTGGGGAGGGGTGCCAGTCACGCGGAAGGCGCGGGACCATGAAGCGAGGCCGGGCGCTTGGCAAGCACCGTCACAGTTGGTAGGTCGCGTGTCGGATAAGGGAGCACTCCATGGGCCTGATGACGATCCGGACGTTCGCTGTGGGCGCGTTGCTGGTTGGCTCGGCGGCGGGGGCCACCGCCCTGGAGAAGTCCTTCCTCTCGACGAACGCGACCTGCAACTGCAAGGGCCCGGGCGACTGCACGTGCCCCAAGGGCCAGTGCAAGTGCAAGAAGTGCGGAAACGGCGCCAGGCCGGGCGCGGTCATCAAGACGCTCCAGGGCTCGCCCGAGACGACCCGCCTGCCGGACACCGCGCGCCACGACGCGCACGGCGGCGTCTTCATCTGATCGATTGACCCACGCACCTCACGGCAGCTCGACCTTCCAGATCAGGAAGGGCGCCACCTTCATGCGCTCGAAGTGGATGAGGCCGGCCCTGGCTGCGCTTTCCCTCAGGGCGATCTCACCGCGCGGGTGGAGACCGGCGCCCTCGTGCATGCCCTTGGCCAGCCCGCTCGCCTCGTAGGTGGTGGCGACGAAGCACCCGCGGGGCTTGAGCGTTCGGGCCACTTCCTGGAGCAGCAGGTCGAGATCGGCGACGTAGTGCACGAAGCTGGTGGCGACGATCGCGGCGATGGAGTGATCGACGAAGGGCAACGGCGGCACCTGGGCGCGCACGAAGTCGGCGGCGAGCGCGTTTTCGCGGACCTGCGCCATCGCCTCCTCCAGCATGGGGCGGGAGACGTCGACGCCGATCACCGGCACGCCCTTGAAGTCCCGGATCAGCCGCCGGAGGTAGGCGCCGGATCCGCAGCCCAGGTCCACCACCGGGCCATCGGGCGCGCCCACCATGTTGTGCAGCACGGCGTACTCGCTGTCTTGATCCAGCCGCCCGCGGGTGAGGACCGCGTCGACCGCCGGCCGCACGTAGCGCTCCCACGATCGCGCGACCCACGGCAGCTCCATCGCCTGCTGCACGCCCCTGGGCCTGGGGCGATCGTAGACGAGATCGATGAGCCCCTCATGCACCGGGAAGCGGGACGAGCAGCCGAGGCAACGGGCAGGGCCGAAGAGGAGCGCCGGCTCGGGCGTCGGGCCGTCGGGCACGAGGCTGGCCGCGTGACACCGGGGGCACCGGAGGAGATCGAGCGTGGCGCGGCGCATTTCAGCTCTTCGCCACCAGCACCGGCCAGCCGCGGGCCATGGCCTCGCGGAAGAAGTCGGCGAGCGCCTGACGGGACGAGTTGATCTGCGCCTGCTCGGGGCCCGCGAGGTGCGAGACCCCGGCGGATCGCGCGGGATCGAGATCGACCATGCGGCCGCAGCGCTCACAGCGGATGGTCACGGGGCGCAGCAGCGTCACCGGCACGGCGAAGCGGGTGCCGCACTCGCACCGCCAGACGAGAGCGCGCTCGCCGGCCTCGCGGCGGGTGAAGAGGAGGAGCTGATCGGCGGTGCGGAGGAGCGCGGGGAGATCGTTCGGCGGGCGGGCGTAGACGGCAGGTCCTTTGGCCTCGTCCACGAGGCGCTGGGCGCGCTGGAGGGCGGACTCTCCGCGGTACTCGGCGGTGCTGAGGATTCGATCCATCGGCGCGTCGAGCTTCGGGGCGAGTGGCTGCGTGGGTTCGCCCGGCGACGCCTTCTTCGGATCCGCGCCCAGCACCTGCCACGACGGGACTGCGTAGAACCGGAACATTCAGCTCCACTCCAGCATCAGCTTCAGCGGCTTCAAGGCGGCTTCGCCGAGACCCGGGGGCAGCTCCAGCTTCGGCGACTTGTCCCGCATGCACTTGTACAACTTCTCCATGGTGTTCAGCTTCATGTGGGGGCACTCGTTGCACGCGCAGCCATTGGTGGGCGGCGCGGCGATGAAGGTCTTGTCCGGCGACGCCTTCTGCATCTGGTGCATGATCCCCGCCTCGGTCACCACGATGAACGTCTTCTTCGGAGACGTCTTCGTGCGCTCCAGCAGCTGCTTGGTGGAGCCGATGAAGTCGGCGTGCCGGAGCACCGCTTCCTCGCACTCGGGGTGGGCGATCACCTCGGCGTCCGGGTGCTCGACCTTGAGCTGGACGATCCGCTTCTCGCTGAAGATCTCGTGCACCATGCAGCTGCCCGGCCAGAGGATCATCTCGCGGCCGGTCTGCTTCATCACGTAGCGGCCGAGGTGCTGATCGGGCGCGAAGAGGATGGGGCGATCCTTCGGGATCTTCGACACCACCTTGACCGCGTTGGAGCTGGTGCAGATCACGTCGCTCATCGCCTTCACCGCGGCGGACGAGTTGACGTAGGTGACGACGAAGTGATCGGGGTAGCGGTCACGGAACTGCTTGAAGAGGCCGGGCGGGCAGCGATCGGACAGGCTGCAGCCGGCGGCGAGATCGGGCAGCAGCACCAGCTTCTTCGGGTTCAGGATCTTCGCGGTCTCGGCCATGAAGTGCACGCCGCAGAAGACGATCACGTCGGCCTGGGTCTTCTCGGCCTGCTGTGCGAGCGCGAGCGAGTCGCCGACGAAGTCGGCCACGTCCTGGATCTCACTCTCCTGGTAGTAGTGCGCCAGGATGACGGCGTTGAGCTCCTGCTTGAGCCGCCGGATTTCCTTCTCGAAGTCCATGCCTCGAAACTAGCGCTGAACGGCGCGCGGCGCTTCACTCCCCTTCGTCGACGGTGAGCTGGTAGCTGTCCTGGAAGTTGGCCTCGCGGGACTTCGAGTCGCGCACCTCGAAGACGTACAGGCCCGGCTCGGCGGAGAAGCGGATCGTCTCGGGCTTGTCGCCCTTCGCCACGTCGGCCGTCTGCACCAGCGTCAGCTTGCCGTCTTCCTCGACGCGGTGGAGGTAGAGGCCCACGTCCACCTTGAGCACGCCCAGCAGGGTGGCCTTGAGCGGGGTCTTCACCTGCTTCTGGCGCAAGTCGAGCGCGAAGTAGTCCACGTCCTTCTTCGGGAAGACGGTGCCGCGGACGGGCCGGCCGAAGGCCAGCGGGGTGGCGGTGGCGGCGGCGCCGTTGGGCTCGCGCTCCTCGGAGCCGTCGTCGGGCGCCACGTCGGCGGTCAGGCGGTAGGCCTGATCGGCGTTCTCGTCGTCCTTCACCCACTTGCCGTCCACCTTGCGGGGCGCCGCCTCCACGCGGAAGAAGCACGCCTTGTCGCAGAAGACGTTGTTGAGGCGCTCGGGCTCCTTCACCGCGCCCTCGTTGGCCTTGAGCGCCTGCTCTTCCTTGCCGTCCGCGCTCACGGTGACGAGGGAGAGGACCAGGTCGATCTTCTCGACGCCGGAGACCTGCACCTTGACGATCGACGGCCCGTCGGTGACGAGGCGGAAGTAGTCCAGATCGCCCTTCGGAGAGAGGAAGCCCTCGCGGTAGCTGTTGGGGGGCACGTCCGTGGCCTTGTCGCGCTCGTCGTTGGGCTCGTACTCGGCGCTGCCGCCGGCCTCCTCGGGCGCGACGGTGAGGGTATAGCTGGTGGTGGCGTTGAAGCCGCGCCTGGCGTCCTTGCCGGCGCCCACGGGGTTGGAGCGCACCACCACGTAGATCACCCGGTCGCTCTCGCGGACGCCGACGTTCCGCAGGGACAGCGGGCCGCCCTCGCGGGACTTCGCGGAGAAGAGGACGGCCTCGGCCTCGGTCATCACCTGGACGTCGAAGGAGACGGCCTCCACCTGGCTGACGTCGACGCGAAGCGCGAGGCGGCGCTCGGGCGGCGGAGGGCCGGCGTCTACGGGCGTGACGGCGCCTGCGTCTTCGGGCGCACCGGCGTCGGTGGACTCGGGAGCGCCAGCGTCCTCTTCGAGGGGCGCCTCGGACGAGGAAGGCAGCTCGAAGCGGTACCAGTCCACGTCACCGCCGTGGGCCACGGTGCCTGAGACGGCCTGGCCGAGCGCGACCTGGGTGGCGTCGACGCGGCGATCGTTGGGCTCGAGCTCGTAGCCGGGGGCGCGCTCGAAGAAGGTGGAGGTGAGGGTGTAGGCCCCTCCGGCGCCCTTCTTGAGTCCGACGACGCGCACCCAGGCCTTGCCGGAGACGTCGAGGTTGGGGAAGCGCTCGGGTGCGCCGGGGCCGCCGGTGTTGACGGAGGCGAGGACGGATCCCGTCTCGTCGACGAGCTCCAGGGCGATGTCTGCGCCGGGGGGGCAGGTGACGGAGAAGTCGACGGTGCGGGGGAGGCTCGAAGAGAAGGCGTACCAGTCGGAGTCGGGCTTGTTGGGATCGGCGCCCAGGTTGGCTTCGACGATGGACGACCGGTCGACGGTGAGGGCGGCGGCGGCGGAGTCGTTGGGCTCCTTCTCCGAGAGGACGGGCGGGCCGGCGTCGACGGGCACCTCCACCACGGGCTTCTTCTCGCACTCGCAGGCGAAGAGGGCCGCACAGGAGGCGAGGGCGAGGAGTCGGCGGGTCATGAGGGGCGTCATGCCACGCACGTTGAACGTCGCAAACGGCGAAATCTTCCGTGGCATAGTGCGTCGCATGCGCATGCGTGACTCGGGGTGGACGCGACGCGTGGTGGCGGGGCTGGTGCTGATCGCCGGGCCGGCGCTGGCCGGAGGAGCGGTCGGCTACGCCCAGGCGACGGGGTACTTCAAGCAGGAGTCGAGGCCCACGCTGTACCAGCCGCTGGGACTGCTCGACGCCCGCGACGCGACGGCGTGGTGCAGCACGTCATCGGATCCGCTGAACGATCTGTTGACCTTCGGCTTCGACGGCCCGGTGACGATCGAAGAGCTGAAGATCTCCACCGGCAACAACTTCGACGACGGGACCTTCCAGTCGTTCGCGCGCGCGAAGAAGCTGCGGCTCAAGAGCGGGAAGCAGTCGAAGACCTTCGACGTCGAGGACACGCGGGGGCTCCAGACGGTGTCGCTGAGTCCTCCGATGGTGGGAGTGCGCTTCACGCTCGAGGTGCTCGATCAATACCCGGCGGAGGATCCGGATCAGCCGGTGTGCCTGACCGACGTGGTCTTCATCGACGCGGGCAAGCCGCTCAACGGCGCGTGGATGACGACGAAGCTCAAGTACGACAAGCACGTGGCGCAGGTGATGGGCACCTGGTTCTCGGGCCACGACAACACGCCCGATCGCTTCCTGTCCTTCAACTACGACGGCACCTTCCGGTACAGCTTCGAGCCCTTCGACACCACGCGGGCGAAGGAGAAGGTGGTGGAAGGGAAGTACGACGTCGGGGCCGGCCGGCTCACCGTGACGATCGGCGGGAAGAAGTACGCGCTCAAGTACTCGAAGGACCCCGGGAAGAAGGGCTTCGTGCTGAAGCTCGAAGGCGATCTGCCCGAGGACTTCAAGGGCGAGTGGCGCAGCCAGCCCTAGCAGGGAGCGCGCACCCTCGACCAGCGCGTCGACTCCAGGGGAAGCGGAGCGCTAGCCGGCGACCTTCTTCTTCACCTTCGGCGAGAAGCGCGTGAAGAAGTCGATGATGATCTTCTCCGCGGCCGCGAAGTCCTCGGCGTCCTTGAACTCCTCCTCGAGGAAGACGCCGCCGCAGGACTCACAGGTGTCGTAGCCGAGGGGCTCGTTCTTCTCGCCGCCCTCCACGCGCACCAGATCGACGAGGCACTCCGGGCACTGTCCGCTCATGGCTTCGGCGTTCATCTTCCCGCCGAGCGTCTCCAGGCCAGGCAGGTTCCTGTGCAGGAGCATCCGGTTCAGATCCGCGATGTCCAGCCAGAGACCGCCGCACTCGCCGCACTTGCGTAGCGTCTGATCGTCACCGGCCAGGTCGACCATTTCGACGCCGCAGCTGGGGCACTCCATTGTGGTTTTCGGCTCCTGTTGGGGTGGATGGGGAAAGCGTAGGGGCGGCCGATCGCGGAAGGCAACGGCCCTGTGTGCGGCCTTGAGCGTAGATGACTCAGCGGTCCTTGACTCTCCGAATCTTCGCCCCGAGGGCCCGGAGCTTCTTTTCGAGCCGCTCGTACCCCCGGTCCAGGTGGTACACGCGCGCCACCTTCGTCTTCCCCGCCGCGTGCAGCCCTGCCAGCACCAGCGACGCGGACGCCCGCAGGTCCGTCGCCATCACCGGCGCCCCCGACAGCCGCGGCACCCCCCGCACCACCGCCGTGTGCCCGTCCACCGTGATGTCCGCCCCCATGCGCCGCAGCTCGGCCACGTGCATGAAGCGGTTCTCGAAGATCGTCTCCGTCACCACGCTCGTCCCGTGCGCCGTCGACATCAGCGCCATCAGCTGGGCCTGCATGTCCGTGGGGAAGCCCGGGTGCTCCTGCGTCTTCACGTCCACCGCCTGCACCCGGCTGCCCGCCACCAGGCGAATGCCGTCACCTTCTACCGTCACTTTGCAGCCCGCCTCACGCAGCTTCTGGATCACGGGCTCCAGCGCCTCGGGCGCCGCCCGCCTGACCAGCACGTCCCCGCCGGTGATCGCCGCCGCCACCAGCAACGTGCCCGTCTCGATCCGATCCGGGATGATCGCGTGATCCACCGGCTCGAGCTCGTCCACGCCGTCCACGGTGATCACGTCGCTCCCCGCGCCGCTGATCCGCGCGCCCATCTTGTTGAGGACGCGCGCCAGCTCCTCCACCTCCGGCTCTTTCGCCGCGTTCTCGATCAGCGTGCGCCCCTTCGCCAACACCGCCGCCATCAGCACGTTCTCGGTGCCCGTCACGGTGATGAGATCGAACGTCACCGTCGCGCCCTTGAGCCGCTTCGCGCGCGTCTCCACATACCCTTCCTGCAAGTCGATCTCGGCGCCCAGCGCCTCGAGGCCCTTGAGGTGTTGATCGATGGGCCGCGCGCCGATCGCGCACCCGCCGGGCATCGACACCCGCGCCCGCCCGTACCGGGCCGTCAGGGGCCCCAGCACCAGCACCGACGCCCGCATCGTCTTCACCAGGTCGTACGGGGCCTCGGGGTGCACGCGCTCGGGCACCCGGATGACGACGGTGTCCTTCTTCTTCCCGGTGAGCCGCTGCGACTCGCAGCCCATGGTGTCCAGCACCTTGAGCATCGTGCGCACGTCGGCCAGGTCCGGCACGTTGCGGAAGGTGTGTTCACCGGGGGCGAGCAGCGCCGACGCGAGGATCGGCAGGGCCGCGTTCTTCGCGCCCGACGCGTACGTCTCTCCGTGCAGCGGGCCGTTCCCCTCGATGACGATGGCGTCCATGTCGTTAGCTGTCCTTCGCCGCGGCGCCGAACGCGAGCCGGTCGTTCCGCGCCAGGTCCTTCTCGATCCGCACGTCGTGGTAGCCCGCCCGCACCAGCAGCTCCCTGGTGGCCGCGCCCTGCTCGTCGCCGATCTCCAGTGCAAGGAGGCCGCCAGGCTTCAGGCGGGGCAGGGCGCCGTCGATGATCCCCCGCACCACCTCGAGCCCGTCCACGCCGCCGTCGAGCGCCGTCACCGGCTCCTGCTGCACTTCCCGCTGCAACCCGGGGAGATCTCCGCGCTTCACGTACGGAGGGTTGGAGACGATCACGTCGAACTTCGCGCCCTTTGGGATCGCCGCGAACAGATCGCCTTCGAAGAAGCTGACCCGCGCGTCCACCTGGTGCCGGGCCGCGTTCCCCCTCGCCACCTCCAGCGCCCCCGCCATGAGGTCCGTCGCCCACACCGAGGCCTGTGGCCGCTCGGCCGCGATCGACACCGCGATGCAGCCGCTTCCGGTGCAGAGATCCAGCACGCGCGTGGGGGCGTCCTTCGGCAGCGCGCGCAACACCGCCTCCACCAGCAGCTCCGTCTCCGAGCGGGGGATCAGCACCCGCGGATCGACCGAGAAGCGCCGCCCGTAGAACTCCTTCGCGCCCACCAGGTACTGCGTGGGCTCGCCGGCGAGCCGCCGCTGGATGAGGGCCCGGTACGCCGCCAGCTCGTCCTTCGAGAGCGGCCGCTCGAGGTCCATGTACAGCTTGACCCGCTCCACCTGGAGCAGGTTGGCCAGCAGGAGCTCCGCGGTGAGGCGCGGCGAGTCCACCTCGTGCTTCTCGAAGTGCCCGCGCGTCCAGTCCAGCACCTTGCGGATGGTCCAGGCTTCGGCGGCGCTCGTGCTCAACCCTCAGGCCCCCTGGCTCTTCAGCGCTTCCGCCTGGAAGAAGGTGCGGAGCTGCGTGAGCACGTCGTCGATCTCCCCCGCCATGGCCGCCGGCAGGTTGTGGCGCGTGTAGCCGATGCGGTGATCCGTGAGCCGATCCTGCGGGAAGTTGTAGGTGCGGATCTTCTCGCTGCGATCGCCGGTGCCGACGTGGCCCTTGCGCATCGCCTCGCGCTCGGCGCGCAGCTTCTCCTGCTCCAGCTCGTACAGCTTGGCGCGCAGCATCTTCATCGCCATCGCGCGGTTCTTGATCTGGCTCTTCTCCTGCTGGCACTTCACGACGATGCCCGTGGGCTTGTGAATGAGCCGGACCGCGGAGTCCGTGGTGTTGACCGATTGGCCGCCCGCGCCCGTCGAGCGCATCACCTGCATCTCGACGTCCGACTCCTTGACCTGCACGTCGGCGTCCTCCGCCTCGGGGAGCACGGCGACGGTGATGGTGGAGGTGTGGATCCGCCCCTGCGCCTCGGTGGCCGGCACGCGCTGCACCCGATGCACGCCCGACTCGTACTTCATGATCGAGTACACGCCGTCACCCGAGAGGGCGAGCGTCGCGTCCTTCACGCCGCCCTGGTTGCCGCCCGAGAGATCGACGATCTCCGCCTTCCACCCGCGCGAGGCCGCGTAGCGCAGGTACATCTGCATCACCTCTTCGGCGAACAGCGCGGCCTCGTCCCCGCCCGCAGCCGCGCGGATCTCGATGAGGACGTCCTTGTCGTCCATCGGATCTCTCGGGAGGAGCAGCACCTTGAGCTCCTCGGTCAGCGCGTCGCGGCGCGCCTTCAGGGCCGGCAGCTCCTCCTTCGCCATCGCCTTGAGCTCGGCGTCGCCCGCCTCGAGCAGCTCCTCGTTGCCGCGGATGTCGGCCTGCAGCTTCTTCCAGGCGCGGTAGGTCTCGACGAGCTTCTCGAGCGAAGCCCGCTCCTTCGACACCTTCTGCAGGCGCGAGGTGTCGGCGATCACCGCCGGGCTCGACAGCTCAGCGGTGAGGCGCTCGAAGCGCTGCTCGACTTCGTCCAGCTTCTCGATCACGGCGCCGTGCTGTGTACCTCTTCTTGCCTGTCCTTCGCACCGTGAAATGGTAGAGAGCGCGCGCGTTTTCCCAGCGCAGCAACGAAAGAGAGAGGCACATGGCCAAGCCCGTGAAGTCGAACCGCAGCAAGAAGAAGCTCAAGAACCGCGCGAAGAACCGGAAGGCCGCGCTCAAGCGCCGCCGCGTGCGCGCGCGCCGCGCGAAGGGCAAGTACTGACGAGCGAAGTCACCTGGTGCGGGTGTGAGAAGCCGACGACGAGTCGGCTTCTTCGAGCCGGTTGTCTGTCTTGGCATTCAGCGGCCGCACGCGGGGCGTCGAGCTCGTGCGACCCCTGTCGTGCTCAGGGGCACTTGCGGCAGGTGGTGCAGTCGTCCGAAAGGTTGGTGGTGCCGCGGCTGTGGCAGGAGGAGGCCGAGGGCCAGCACGAGCCGCACCCCAACCACGGCGTCGACGTCGGACAGCCGGTGGGCACGCAACTTCCACTGCCTCCCCCGCTGCCTCCACCTCCGAGGCACTGCAAACCCGTATCGCACGCGTCGGTCGTCGAGCACGTCGTCTCCGCCGGGCAGTACACGCACATGCCAGCGTTGGGGTTCGAACTGAGCAGCGCGTCTTCGGCGCAGTAGCCGCAGGCAATCTTGCCTTCCTTGGGAGGACAGACGTCTCCTCCTGGCGAGCAGCCACCGGTCATCAGCCACACGCAGGCCATCAGCCACCACCGTCGCAGTCGAGCAGTCTCGGCCTTCATCGCTTTCCAACCTCTCCCCGTGGATGCGGCAATCGCGATGCCATCTGCAAGGGGCTGAAACTTGAGGCCCGAAGCCGTCGCAAGGACGGGTTGGGGCGAAGGAAGTGCGACCGCCTTTCCCGATGCGAAGAGGTTGCGCCGGACGGCGCGCTCGAGGCGCAACCGACCGGCGTGGGCGGGGAGTTCCTCGTGTTTCCCACCTGCGGGAGGGGTCGCCGACGTGGGTGAGGGAATCACCGGCCGATGGGCACCCGCGCTTTCGTGCCTGTCAGCTCCGGGCGGCCCTCGCTGGCCCCCGGCGCGTCCCTCCACGACTCCACGACATGGCCCGGTGCGGCCTCTCGACTCACGGGGAGCCGGCGTCCGGAGGTTTCTCCTCCGCCCGCTTCTTCCGTTTCAGCGCCGGCACCGTGTCGGTGAAACTCGCGCTCAACGCGGCCAGGTGATCGAGCACCGCGTCGGCCTTCTCCCCGGTGGCCAGGTACGGCTGTACCGGCACCTCGGGGTAGGCGTCCGAGTACGCGGGGACGATGCCCACCTTCTTCACCCCCTCCTTGTCGAAGCGGAGCTCGAGCAGGGCGGTGCGCTTGTCGCGCGGGTTCCAGTTTCCGCCGAAGACGAAGTTCCCCAGCGAGTAGGCGATCGGCTTGCCCTGGTAGAGCTCGATGCCCTGCAGCACGTGCGGGTGGCTGCCCACCACCGCCGAGGCGCCCGCGTCGATCGCCGCGTGGCCCAACTCCACCTGGTAGGGCTCTGGCGTCGGCTGGCCCTCGCGGCCCCAGTGAAAGAAGGGGATCACGTGATCGGCCTTCTGCTTCGCCGCGCGCACGTCGGCCTCCACCATCGCGCGCAGCGCGGCCACGTCCGAGAAGTGCCCCGCCACGCCGGGCTGCTCGTCGGTGGCGATCACCTCCCTGGGTTCGATGTTCCTGTCCCCGAGAAAGAAGTAGCCGAGGAAGGCGAAGGTGATGCCGTTCTTCTCCACGAGCGCTGGTGCGCGGGCCTCGGACAGGGTGCGGCCTGCGCCGAAGTACCTCACGCCCAGCGTGTCCAGGGCCGTCATGGTGTCGAACAGGCCTTCCGGGCCGTAGTCGAGCAGGTGGTTGTTGGCGATCGACGCCACGTCCACACCGCCGGTCGCCAGCGCCGCGGCGAGTTCGGGGCGTGCACGGAAGTTGAAGTTCTTGGGGATCTTCGCGCCGCGCTCGGTGAAGGGGCACTCGAGGTTGACCACGAAGAGATCGGCCTTCGTGGTGACGGGGGCCACCTTCTGAAAGCCCCACCCGAGCAGCTCGTCCTTCCTGCCGCCCTTCTTCACCTGCTCGTCGACGTACTCCTCGTAGTGGTAGCCGAGGGTGACGTCGCCCGAGAAGAGGACCGACACCGTGGGCGCCGGCGCGGCGGCGAGGATCGCGGGGAGGAGGGAGAGCATCGCGGCGGGACTATAGAGGGTGGATTTGCTATTGCATTCACATGCCTCGCGAGAAGGACAGCATCGCCGCGTCCGACGAGCACAACAGCCGCGGCATCGAGCTGGCCGATCGCGGCTGGCTGGACGAGGCGATCAAGGAGTTCCAGAAGGCGATCGATCTCGATCCCAACTCCGCGCACGCGCACGACAACCTCGCCACCGTGTACGCCGAGAAGAAGCGCTACCGGGAGGCGCTCGAGGAGTACCTCACCGCGCTGCGCCTCGAGCCCGACAGCGCCACCGCGCACTACAACCTGGCCTGCTTCCTGTCCGCGCATGGCCACGAGTTCGCCGTCGCCGAGTACAAGGAGGCGATCGAGCTCGAGCCCGACTACCCAGACGCGCACCTGAACCTGGGCCTCACCTTCGCCGATCTCGGACAGAACGAGGAGGCCGCCAGGGAGCTCCGCACGGCGGTGGAGCTCGATCCTTCCGATCCGCTGCCCAGGCAGGAGCTGGCCAGCGTGCTGATGGACTCGGGCGACTTTCGCGCGGCCATCACCCAACTGAAGGAAGTCACGCGGCTCGAACCGGACAACTTCGACGCGTGGCTCGATCTCGGCATCTGCTACGCCCAGAAGGGCTTCTACGCGGAGGCCGAGCGGGCCTACGAGGCGGCGAAGGCGCTCGACGCAAACGATCTGCTGCTGACCTACAACCTCGGCGCCCTCTACGCGCTGTGGGATCGCCCGAAGGAGGCGCTCGCCCAGCTCAAGAAGGCGCTCGCCCTCGATCGCCAGAAGGTGTGCGGCTGGCTCGCGGCCGACCCGATGTTCGACGCGCTCAAGGGCGATCCGGACTTCGAGGCGCTCCTCTAAGATGGCACTCGCGCTCATCCTCGCCTTCGCCCTGGTCCTGGCGAACGCCTTCTTCGTGGCGATCGAGTTCGCGCTGGTCAAGGTGCGGCCCACGCAGCTCGAAGCGTTGGTCGATCAAGGCCGCCCGGGCGCACAGGCCGCGCTGAAGATGCGCAAGTCGCTCGACGTGTGGCTGTCCGCGTCGCAGGTGGGCATCACCCTCGCGTCCCTGGCCCTGGGCTGGGTCGGCGAACCCGCCTTTGCGCACTTAATCGAGCCGCTGATCCACCGCGTCGCCCCCGACACCGCCAGCGCCCAGGCCATCGCCCGGACGGTGTCGATCGTCTTCGCCTTCACGGTGATCACCTTCCTCCACATCGTCGTCGGAGAGCAGGTGCCCAAGACGCTCGCCATCGCCAACGCCGAGCGCACCGTCCTGGTGCTGAGTTGGCCGATGCGCGTGTTCCACTTCGTCTTCTTCCCGGTGATCTGGATGTTGAACATGGGCACCAAGCTGGTGCTGAAGCTCTTCGGGCTCGACGGGAAGCACTCGGAGGCGTCCGAGGCGCTGGGCGAAGACGAGCTGAGGATGATCTTCACCAGCTCCGCCGAGGCCGGGCACCTGGCCGAGGCTCGCGCCGAGCTGCTCGATCGCGCGCTGGGGATGATGGAGAAGACGGCCCGTCAGGTGCTCGTGCCGCGCTCGCAGATGAAGGCCCTCGATCTCGAGATGTCGCTGGAAGAGAACCTCGCCGCCGCCTGGTCTTCGGGCCACACCTGGCTGCCGGTGGTGCGGGGCTCTCTCGATCGCGTCGAGGGGCTGGTCAACGTGAAGGACCTCTTCTACCTGCAGGCCCGCAACGAGCTGAAGTCCATCGGCCAGGTGCAGCGGCCGGTGCTCTTCGTCCCCGAGACGGTGACGCTCGAGCAGCTCCTCGCCGAGTTCCGCCGCCGCAACAAGCAGATCGCCGTGGTGGTGGACGAGCACGGCGGCACTTCGGGGCTCGTCACCCTCGCCGACGTGGTGGCCGAGCTGGTGGGCAACGTGGCGGTGCTGGGTCGCAAGCTCGAGCAGGTGCAGACCCTGCCCGGCGGCAAGCTGGAGCTGCCCGGCACCGCGCAGCTCGACGATCTCGAGCACACCCTCGAGCTCGAGTTCGACGTGGACAAGACGCAGGTCACCACCATCGCCGGCTTCCTCATGGCCAAGCTCGGCCGCGTGCCCGCCCCCAACGACTCCTGGGTGGCGGGGGACTTCCGGATCAACGTGGTGAAGACCGAAGGGCCGCGGGTGGTGACGGTGCGCATCGAGCCGAAGAGCGCCCCGCCGCCCAAGCCGTCGGCGTGATCACCCGACCGGGATCCCCGCGCGCCTGAGCACCTCGAGCGCGTTGGTCGTCTGCACCACGCCGTCGCGCAGGCGGTAGTCGAAGGTCATCTCTCCGTCGGTGATCTGATCGCGGAAGTGCACGTTCTTCACGCGCTCGGGCCGTTCGCCCGCGAGCTCGCAGAGTGACAGATCGTGCGTCGTCACCGCGCCCGCCGCGCCCTGGTCGAGCAGCAGCAGGAGCAGCTGCTTCGAGGCCACCTGCCGCTCCTTCGTGTTGGTGCCCATGAAGAGCTCGTCGAGGAGGAAGAGGCAGCGATCGCGGTTGGCCTTCGCCGTGTCCAGCAGCGTCTTGATCCGTTGCACCTCGGCGTAGAAGTACGAGACCCCGCGCTCCAGCGAGTCCTTGACGCGCATGCTGGTCATCACCTGCACGCGCGACACCTTGAAGGCCGCCGCGCGCACCGGCAGCCCGGCCAGCGCCATCACCGTGTTGAGCCCCACCGTGCGCATGAGCGTCGTCTTCCCGCTCATGTTGGAGCCGGTGATCACCCAGCCGTGACCCGGGCCGGCCAGCACCACGTCGTTGGTCACCGGGCGCTCCAGCAGCGGGTGTCCGAGCTCCTTCGCCTCGAGGTGCACCGGGCCGTCGTCCACTTCAGGCCAGCAGTCCTGGGGCCGCTCGAAGGGCCACGACGCGAAGCTGGCCAGGGCCTCGAGCTGCGAGAGGGCGTCGAACCAGCCGCGCACACCCTTGCCGTGCTCGGCTCGCCACGCGTCGAGGCGGAAGAGGAACAACACGTCCCACAGGGTGAGCGCGTTGATGATCGGGTGGAGCTGCCCGGATGATCTCAGCTCGGCGAAGCCCATCAGCCGCGCGAAGGCGGCGAGCCGCGTCGACACCGGGGGCCCGTCGGAGAGCCCGGCCTTGAGGGACTGGAGGAGGGGAGCGCGGAACTGCTGCGCGTCGATCGCGCGGAACGTCTCCTCGAAGCGGATGAAGCCGCGCTCGCCCAGCATCAGCGCTTCCCACATCTTCCCCAGCGGGATCCGCGTGGCGAAGACGATGCCCACCTGGATCGCGAGCCCGCCCCAGAAGGGCAGCGGCGAGATGAGATCGTTCGCCGCCAGGAGGCCCGCCGAGATCGTGAAGATCGGCAGCACGTGCGCGATGGGGAAGGCCCAGCGGATCGCGTCGAGGGAAGAGGGCCCTTCCGCCCAGGCGATGAAGCGCGCCGGATCGGCCTTGTCCTTCCCCGCCAGGCGCGCCTCGGTGATCAACGCCTGGCGGAAGTCGAGCTGGGGCGCGAGCTCCTTGAGCGCGTCCTGGCGCGCGCGCACCGTCGCCGCGTCGGGAGCCGCCGTGAGCAGCCATTGAGCGAGCTGGCGCTCTCCAGCCTTCGTGCCGGTGTCGTCGAGCCGCTGGAAGAGCGAACCCTGGCCCACCACGTCGAGATCGGCGCCGTAGAGGTGGCCGTCGGGCAGGAGTTCGGAGCCGCGCTCGGGGAAGTCGTGCCACTTGCCGTCCAGCCGCGCCAGGCCGCGCTGGTTGAGCGAGAGCAGCACCTTCGCCATCGCCTCGCTCCGCAGCACCCGCGCGTGGACGATCGCCAGCCCCACGTAGAGCGCGAGGAAGGCCAGCGCCCCCAACAGCCCCAGCCGCGGCACCTTCTCGAAGATCACCGCCAGGACCAGCCCCGCGAAGCCCAGGAAGGCCACCGTCCGCAGGTGCGCCAGCATCGCCCCCTGCCGATCCGCCCGCGCCAGGGCCTGCGTCCGGCGACGCACGCCTTCTTCGTATGCGGCCCGCGCCGGATCACCTGTCATCGTCATCTCGCCACCCAGCAGCCGGACTTATCGTGAAACCTGACCGACCTTGTCTGCCTTTTCACAGGGTCGGCATGCCTCGCGCCTGGCCCTGTTCTCCTTTCCGCCCCATTTCATTTGTCATTCCCGGCCTTTGAGGGCGGCGTCACCAACCTTCACAGTGAGGTGGGAGAACGGCGCATGATGTCGTATCGAAAATCTGAACGCGGGGTTGACCCGGTCTCGAGGGATGTGTCAAGGAGCCGAATTGTCTCAGGAATGTGGCCGGATGCGCCGGTTCCGGTCACCGCAGTGTCGCCGTCACGCTGGAGAAAACAATGACGAGGTCCATGAAGCTGTTCACGGTGGCTCTGGCCACCGCGATGGTGGCGGTGTCTGGGTGCCGCTGCGGTGGGACGACCCCGCCGAGGTCGATGGGCGAAATCCGCATCGTCTACACCGATGAGACGGGCGCCACCCTCGCTGGCGAGAACGGCACGTACGACTTTGGCCAGGTCTCGATGGGCAAGACCGAGAACCTCAAGCTCGTCGTCACCAACTCCGGCCTCGGCACCCTCACCCTGACGGGCTTCGAGAAGTTCGAAGGCGACGCGGTGCTGGCCACGCCCGGCGTGACCGAGGCGAACCCCATCTTCACCGTCACCCTCGGCGAGGTGCCCCAGGTGGACATCCCTTCGGGCTCC
This sequence comes from Myxococcota bacterium, assembly GCA_040752975.1. Classification (GTDB taxonomy): domain Bacteria; phylum Myxococcota; class Myxococcia; order Myxococcales; family Myxococcaceae; genus JADLDB01. Next base: position 43,951 of record JBFMHF010000002.1, on the reverse strand, counting down.
ACCCAGGAGTTCGACATCACCTTCACGCCGCCGCTCCACCCGACGGAGAAGCAGGTCGAGCACCGGTCCGTCGTGACGCTCAAGGCGTCAAACACCGAGCCGGGCAAGGAGTCGGCGCAGATCACCCTGTTGGGCGTGGGCGTGTCCGGCCAGTGCGACCTGCCGGACGAGATCGACTTTGGCGCGGTCGCCCGCGGCGACACGTACTCGCACACTGAGACCTTCGACAACACCCAGCCCATCGACACGCGCGCGTACGTCGGCGACGTGGAGTCGGCGCAGGGAACCGGCATCTTCACCTTCACCCCTGACTCGCCGCGCGGGGAGTTCACCATCCTCGCCGGCCGCTCGAAGGACGTGACGATCGTCTTCTCGCCCACCGAGGCGCGCGACTACTTCGGCAGCGTTCGGATGCGAAAGGCCGACGGGTGCCCCGAGAAGCAGGTTCGCTTGATCGGCACGGGCGTCGACCAGGTCCTGTCCTGGACGCCCAGCACCGTCGACTTCGGCTACGTCACGCCCGGCCTCACGGTGGAAGGCGAGGTCACCTTCGCCAACCAGGGCCTCAAGCCCGTCGAGCTGACCATGCTGGCCACCTATGAGGGCAGCGTGCCCAGCGCCGTCTTCAAGGTGACGGAGGCCACCATGGGCGACCTGACCAGGCAGACCGTCCCCGCGGCGACCCGCGACGCCAACCGCGTGATCGTCCCCGGCACCGCCAAGGTGAAGATGAGCTTCAAGCCGCTGGTGCTCGGGCCCCGGCCGGGCACGCTGCGCGCCAACACGGATCTGCGCAACCAGTCGAGCATCGTGGTGCCGCTGCGCGGCGTCGGCGGTGGTCCGGACATCGAGGTGCGGCCCTCGCCGCTCAACTTCGGCCGCATCGCCTACTTCCAGGGCGCCAACCCGCCGTCCTTCGCTTCGCGCAGGCTCACCGTGCAGAACATGCGCACGCGGCCGACCCCGCCGGATCCGCGGGCGAACCTGAAGCTCGGCAAGCCCGACGGCATGGGCGGCTACGTCAAGCCCTACTGGGAGGTGACGCCGAAGAACGCCGACTCCAGCCTCTCGGAGATCTGCCTGGGCACCTTCGACACGATGACCAACATGTGCCTCGACGATCTGCCCGCCACGGGCCCCGGCCGCTACGATCCCGGGATCGGCCTCGAGGCCAACGGCACCGCGGCGCTGCTCGACATCCCCATTCGCATCACGCCGAACGGGCTGGGCATGAAGGAATGGGAGGTGAAGATCTTCTCCAACGACCCCGACGAGCCGGTGACCACGGTCACGGTGACGGCGAACTCCGTCGTCCTGCCGCCCTGCAACGTGCAGGTCAGCCCGTCCGGCCTCAACTACGGCGTGGTCTCTCCGCCCAACACCAAGGACCTCGGCTTCCAGATCCGCAACATGGGCACCCAGCCCAGCGAGATCTGCCTCATCACCAACCTCCAGCTGCAGCCGGAGACGGGCACCCCCACGGGGATGCCGCCCGTCTTCTCGTTGCCCGCCGGCGAGGTGAACGAGCGCGAGCTGATGCCTGGCGAGGTGATGCAGGTGCTGGTGCGCGCCTGGCCGCAGGGCCAACTGCCGCCCAACCCGGCCACCGTCACCGGCCGCGTGCAGTTCAACGTCTCCAACCCGATCTCGCCGCAGGGGAACGTCAGCCTCACCGCGACCATCGCGCCGAGCTGCCTCACGATTTCGCCCAGCGATCTCGACTTCGGGACCGTGCAGAAGGACTGCAACAGCCCGGATCGGAACTTCGAGATCTACAACACGTGCTCGACGGCGGTGACCATCACCTCGACCGCGATGCTGGCCGCCGCGGGTGAGCCGCCCGGCGGTCCGAACTGCGCGGGCACCAGCCCGTGTCCGGAGTTCTTCATCACCGCCAACATCCCCGGCCTGTCCCCGAGCACGCCGATCACCATCAACGCCGGCGCGGCGCCGCTCACGTTCCGCCTCAAGTACCGGCCGATCAACTACGGCCCCGACACTGGCGCCTTCGTGGTGCGCGCCACCCAGGGCGGACAGATGGTGGACTACGTCGTCACGCTGCGCGGCCAGGGCGACACCATGGGCCTCAACACGGACACCTTCCGCCAGGACTCCAAGCCCAAGGCCGACATCCTCCTGGTGATCGACGACTCGTGCTCGATGAGCGACAAGCAGATGGCGCTCGCCGCCAACTTCAACTCCTTCATCAAGTACGCGCAGTCGAGCCAGGTGGACTTCCAGATCGGCGTCACCACCACCGATCCAGGCTCCTCGGTGAAGGGCCGCCTGAAGACGGCTCCAGCCGGGATGAAGATCCTCAAGCCCACCACTCCCAACCTCGAGCAGCAGTTCGCCGCGGTGGTGAACGTGGGCATCAGCGGCTCGGGCATCGAGACCTGCATGGATCCCGCCGTGGCCGCGCTGACGGCGCCGCTCATCACCGATCCCGCGGCCAACCTGGGCCTGCTGCGACAGGACGCGGTGCTCGCCGTGGTGTGTGTCACCGACGCCAACGACCAGGCAGTGCAGGCGCCGGCCTTCTATTTGAACCAGCTGCAGAACATCAAAGGCGCGCAGCGGCCGGGCCTCTTCACCTACAACGTGGTCGGCCCCTTCCTGCCTTCCTCGCCCTCGGGCTGTCTCTATGACGGCGCGGACGACGGGCGCCACGTCTTCATGGTCAACTCGACCAACGGCGTGCGCGAGGAGATCTGCACCCCCGACTGGGCGAAGGCGCTCGAGAACATTGGCAAGAACGCCTTCGGCTTCCGCACCAACTTCTACCTCACCGCCCGGCCCGACCTGACGGCCATGCGCGGGATCGAGGTGGGCATCGACTCGGTGCCGTGCCCCATGACGGGCTGCCCGCAGGGCCAGACCTGCAGCACCACCAGCAACATGTGCATCCTCCCGCCCACCGACTCGCGCGGCGCGAAGGTGTGGGAGTACGACCCGACCAACAACTCGGTCAACTTCGAGCCGCTGTACGTGCCGGAGCCGGGCAAGACGTTGACGGTCACCTACCAGGTGGCCTGCATCCCGTGAGGCCGGGCTGAACGAGAGAGGCCGAACCGGCGCGCGGGCGAACGTTGTCTCGCCCGTGCGCCTTCGCACGCAGGAGACCAAACGTGAAGACGAACATCGTTGTCCTCCTCGCCGGGGTCTTCCTGGCGCTCCCCGCGTCCGCACAGAACCCGGTATTCACCGAGAGCACACAGGCCTACGTCCCCTTGTCGACGGGCGCGACGACGCTGACGCAGATCACCCTGGGCGACGACGACGAGGGCTTCGCGGTGTTGCCGCTGCAGTTCCCCTTCGTGTGGTACGGGCAGACGTACAACACCGTCTTCGTGCACGCGGACGGCGTCGCGGTGCTGGGAGGCCCGCCGAGCGGCTGCACCGGCACGTCCGGCTCCTGCTCGCTGTGGCTGAACATCGCCAACATCCCCAACTCGGCCCAGCCCAACAACATCCTCGCGCCGTACTTCGACGACCTCCAGGTCGGCGCCGGCACCATCCGCTACACCTCGTCGCCCGCCGAGTTCGTCGTCGAGTGGTCCCAGATCGAGGACTACAACTTCTCGTCGCCCACCTACACGCTGTCCTTCCAGCTCAAGCTGAGCGCGTCCGGCTCGGTCACGTTCCACTACGGCCCGAAGACGGGCAGCGGCGGCTCGGGCGCGGCCGGCTTCGAGAACGCCACAGGGACGCTCGGGTTGTCCGTCCTGTCCATCGGCGGCACTGGGTCCTGCACCAACCTGTCGCAGACGGGCTGCTGTTCCACCGCCAGCGCCAGCTGCAACATGAACGACATCGTTCCCAACAAGCTGATCACCGTCGGCGAGCCCAACGAGGCGGATCTCGGGGTGCCCTCGGTGACCATCTCGAACCTGCAGCTCGTCTCCGGGGGCAACCTGACGTTCGACGTGCAGGCGCAGATCCGCAACTACGGCAAGACGGCCGCCAGCAACTTCCTGTGGCGGGCCTACCTGTCGACGGATCGCGTGAAGGACGCCGGCGATCAGCTGGTCGCTTCGGGCGGGCCGGTGAGCGTCGGCGTGACCACGGTGGTGAACGTCAGCGGCGCGGCGGCCACCACCACGCCCCCGGCCGCTGGCGCCTACTACGTGCTGGTCGAGGCGGACCCGACCAACGTGGTGATGGAGGCCTCCGAAGGAAACAACGTCGGCTCAACCCTCGACAGCTTCGTGCAGGGCCTCGACCTGGTGGCCACCAGCATCAGCGGTCCGGCCTCGACGGGCGGTGGCAACGTCGACCCGGTCCAGGTGAGCTTCTACAACCGCGGCACCACCGCCCCGGGGCCGGTGACCTTCCGCATCCTCTTGAGCAACGACGCCACGCCGAGCGTCGACGACTTCCAGATCCACCAGGACACGCGGACCCTGACCGGCGGGCAGACGATCACGGAGACCGTCAACGTCACCATGCCGGCCGCTGCGCCCAACGGCGACTTCTTCTACCTCTTGGTCGTCGATCCCGCGAACGCGCTGACCGAGATCAGCGAGACCAACAACGCGGCGGCGTCGACCAACCGGGTCATCGTCCGCCGGGCGGACATCATCGCCGAGTTCGCGGACATCCTCGATGCGGTCACCAACCTGTCGACGCGCACCGCGAAGTTCGGCGAAGCGATCAAGGCCACCGTGCGCATGAGCAACCAGGGCGGCGCGAACGCGAACAACTTCAACGTCGCGCTGGTGCTGTCGACGGACGCGCAGCTCTCCCTCTTGTCGGACACGATCGTCTGTGAGCAGGTGGTCACCTCGTTGCCGTCGGGCGGGATGGCCTCGACGGTGGACCTGTCGTGCGTGCTACCGCTCAACAACTCCAACATGATGCCGCTGGCGACCGGCCAGTACTTCCTCTTCCTGGTGGTGGACTCGACGGGCGCCGTCTACGAGTCGAACAAGGGGAACAACAACCTGGCGGTGGGCCCGGTGCGGATCACCGCTCCCGGCGCCGATCTCAGCACGGCGTCGCTGACCGCCCCCGCGGCCGCTGGCGTGGGTGAGGTTCTGCCCGTGGTGCGCACGCTGCGCAACATCGGCAACCGCGACGCGCCCGAGGCGGCGTACCGCTACTACGTGTCGGCCAACGACATCATCACCCGCGACGACGTGGCGCTGGAGATCATCGATCCCCAGAGCGGCATGGCGCGGCCCGAGGGCGTGGTGACCCTGGCCACCGGCGCCGCCGACAGCGCCACCGAGCTCGTGCGGCTCCCGTCGACGTTGCCGCCGGGCGTCTACTACCTCGGCTGCCTCGTGGATCCCGACGCCACCATCGCCGAGCTCGACCGCGCCAACAACGCGGGCGCGTCCCGGCCGATGCAGGTGGCCCCGTCGTCCCTGCGCATCCTCACCAGCCAACTGCCCGACGCCACCGTCGGCCGCCCATTCTCCTTCCGGCTGGCCGCGGCGGGAGAGCAGGGCCCCTCCACCTGGACGGTGGACGCCACCCAGGGCCCGCTGCCCACGTGGCTCAGCTTGAACGCCGCCGACGGCACCCTGAGCGGGACGCCGGACGGGGCGATGGGCTCGCAGGTGCTCGCTTTCACCGTGGTGCTCGAGAACGGCAACCGCAAGGTGGCCTCGCGGCTGGTGCTGCGCGTGCTGCCGCCGTCCACGCAGGTCGAGATCACCACCCACTCGCTGCCGGCCGTGATCAACAGCGCCAGCACCACCTTCTCGTACTCCCTCGGAGCGGCCGGCGGCGTACGGCCCTACGCCTGGCGCATCGCCTCGGGCGTCCTGCCCAGCGGCATCGTCCTCACCGCTGACGGTGTGCTGGCGGGCGCTCCTCGGGGCGTGCCCAACGGCAACACGGTGCTGGTCTTCGAGGTCGCCGACGCTTCCGGAGGCCGCGCGCAGAAGACGCTGACGCTCCGCCTCGTGGCGCCCGGGTCCATCGTCTTCCGCACCCTGACGCTCCACGACGCGCTGATGGGGCAGGACTACCTGCAGGACATCGCCGTGGAGAACTCGGACGGGTCCCCTCTGGTGAAGCCGCTGGTGTGGCGCCTCGACGGCGCGCTGCCCGACGGGCTCTCGCTGACGGAGCAGTCGGAGTTGGTGACGATCTCCGGACGCCCCACCGTGGCGGGTGCCTTCAAGTTCGGCCTGTCGGTGGAGGACGCCAACGGGCGTGCCGACACCATGGACTACACGCTCTTTGTCTACCCGCCGCGCTACAAGATCGGCGCGCCGGTTCTGCCCGACCCGATGAGGCCGGGTGAGGAGGTAAACGTGACGTTGACGGTGAGCCCGAGCGGCTCGGTGACCTGGAAGTTGGTGTCGGGTGCGTTGCCGCCCGGGTTGTCCCTGAGTGAGTCGGGCGTGTTGGCCGGCACGGTTGCGGACGAGAAGAGCGAGGGCCTGTGGAGCTTCGTCGTGGAGGCGCGTGACGCGCGAAACGTCACGGGCCTTTCGCCGCTCGCGATCCGCGTCGAGCGCGAGCCGACCAGGTCAGGCTGCAGCGCCGCCGGCGGAGGACTCTCGGGGCTCTGGGCGGCGATCCTCGCGCTGGCCCTGGGGCTGAGGCGGCGTTGGCGCTTCCGGTTGCCGCGCGCCGGGGCCTTGCTCGCCGGCGTCGCGCTGGTGCTCGCGCCTGGGCTCGCGTCGGCGCAGACCTACCAGGTGGTGGGACCGTCGACGATCACCTTCCAGGCGCTCGGTACGGGCGGCTTGCCCGCCGGGCAGAACGTCGCCGCGGGCGCCAACGTCACGCTCCCGTTCGACTTCCCCTTCTTCTCTCAGTCCTTCAACACCGTGGCCATCTCCGCCCATGGCTACCTGGCCGTCGGAGGCTCGACCGCGACGGACAGCTCCAACGAGGTGATCCCGCACAACGTGAACTCCAGCGCCGCGGCCCGCGCCTTCATCGCACCCTGGTGGGATCTGATGACCACCAGCTCGGTGACGTACAAGTGGGCTGTCACGGGCGCCGCCCCGAACCGCATCGTCATCTTCGAGTGGAACAACATCGCGCCCTCGTCGGCGACGACCCCGCGTCTCATCTTCCAGGCGCTCCTCTACGAAACGACCGGGCGCATCCGCTTCGCCTACAGCTCGGCCGTCCCCGGCACGTCCTCGGCGTCGGTGGGAGTCCAGGGAGAGCTGGGCAATGGCGTGGCCGGGTTGACCTGCGGGTCGACCGCCAACTGCGCGTCGTCCAACTACCCCGCGTCGTCCGCCCTCGACTTCTACCTGCCGCCCGATCTCGACTTCGCCTCCCTGTCCGTCCCCCAGACGGGCTTCGCGGGCGTGTCCCTGCCGGTGACCGCCTCGGTCCGCAACCGCGGCGGGCGAGAGGCCACCAGCGTCGACGTGCGCCTGTACCTGTCGACCGACGCGGCCTTCGACGCCGGGGACACGGTGATCGGCACGCAGACGGCGGCCAGCATCCCGGCCGGCGCCACCGTGCAGGTGGCGTTGAACCAGCCGCTCCCGTCCGCCGCTGCGCCGGGCAACTACTACGTGATCGCGCGCGTCGATCCCGACGGCGTCCTGCCCGAGCAGAACGAGATGAACAACACGTCGACGCCGATCCCCATGACGATCGGCATGCCGACGCCGGATCTCGTGGTGGCCAGCTTCACGTCGCCGTCCACGGCCGAGCCGGGCGCGATGCTGCAGGTCACGCGGTCCCTGCAGAACGTGGGCAACGCCGCGTCGGCCGCCGCCAAGTACACCTACTTCCTCTCGGACAACTCGGTGGTGAGCGTGTCAGACCGCGCGCTGACGCCCGTGGGCAACCTCGGCGCGTTGATGGCTGGGCAGGTGGACATGAACATGGACACCGTCGCGCTGCCGACCGATCTGATCGCCGGCCCGTATTGGCTGGGCGTGTGCGTCAACTACGACGGCGCGGCCGGTAGCTTCGGCGGCGGGGAGATCACCATCGTCAACAACTGCGCCACCGGCCCCGAGGTGCGGGTGTCAACGACGCAGCTGACCATCACCACCACCACGCTGCCCCCGGCGACCCAGTTCGCGCCCTGGGGCCTTCGCCTGCAGGCGGCCGGCGGCACCGGGCAGTACCTGTGGGAAGTCAACCCGGGCAGCTCGCTGCCGGCGGGGATCACGCTGTCGCCCTTGGGCGATCTCGCGGGGGCTCCGGCGTCCACCGGCACCTTCGCCTTCGAGGTCAAGGTGACGAGCGGCACGCTGAGCCAGACGGGCTCGCTGAGCCTGGTGGTGGGGCAGGGCAACCTGCCGCTGGTGATCGTCGACCAGGCGCTCCCGGCGGCGGAGTTCGGCCGGGCCTACAACACGCCGCTGATCGCCGTGGGCGGAAAGCCTCCGTACGTCTGGACCGTGGCCTCGGGCAGCCAGCTGCCGGAAGGCCTGGCGCTCTCTTCCGACGGCTACGTCGAGGGGCGCGGCTCGGTGGCGGGCGACTTCACCTTCGCGGTGGAGGTGAAAGACGCGGCGGGGGCGACGGCGTCGAAGGAGCTCTCGGTGCGGGTGGTGACCCCCACCGCGCTGGCGATCGCCACCTCGGCGCTCGAGACGGGCTTCGTGGGGCGAGAGTACCTGCAGCCGCTGGTGGCCGTCGGAGGGCGCGCACCCTACGCGTGGACGCTGGTGCGCATGCAGCAACTGCCGGAGAACCCCACCGAGGAGCCCGGGCCCGAGCTGGCCGCGATCCCCGACGACTTTGGGCTGGTGATCGAAGACGGCACGCAGGACGACTTCCTCCGGGGTGCGCCACGGAAGGCAGGGCTGTTCAGCATGACGCTCAAGGTGACCGACGGCGCGGGCACGGAGGACACCGCCACGGTGATGCTCTACGTGACGTACCGCGACGGGCTGGCCATCACCACCACGGTCCTGCCCGACGCCTTCATCAACAACCAGTACAACGCGCGGCTGTCCCACAACGGCGGCCGCGAGGCCGAAGGAGTCGTCTTCAGCCTGCCATGCGTGAAGCAGGCGATTCGTCCGGGCGAGTTCGTCTGCACGGGCGCCGATGCCAACCAGATCGTCCCCCAGGGGCTGCTCCTCGGGGCGGACGGGTTGATCAGCGGGACGCCCACGGGGCCGGAAGGCATCTACAGCTTCCTGGTGAAGGTGACGGACGCTTCGGGCCGGCAGGACGTGAGGGGCATGTCGATTCGCGTGCGGGGCGACTTCACCCAGGAGAAGCAGGGCGGCTGCTCGGGCACCGGGCTCGATCCCTCCTCGCTGGCCGTGCTGGGGCTCGCCGCGTCCCTCTTGCGACGACGCCGCCGCTGAGAGCGCTGGAACTGGACCTTCAATCGACCTAGAGGACGCACTCCAATCATGCTGAAGAACATTGTCCTGGCGGCCCTGGCCGCGCTCGTCGTCGGCGCGGTCACCGCGTCCTGCGGTGGCGGCAGCAACAACCTGTGCGTCGATCGCAACGTCAACTGCGAGCCGCCGCTCACCTGTGATCCCTCGGACGGGGTGTGCAAGTGCGGCGGGCGGGGCGGCGTCGTCTGCTCCGAGGGCTTCTCGTGCGATCCGGTGGCCAACACCTGCCTGTCCTCGCGCTGCTCGCGGGTGGACTGCACCGACAAGCCCGGCACCAGCTGCGACGTGCTGGACGGCCTGTGCAAGTGCGGCGGCACCGGCGGCACCGTCTGCACCGACACCGAGGAGTGCAACCCCAACGCGAAGGCCTGCGTGCCGCGGGTCAACTGCGGCCAGGTGGCCTGCCCCCTCAACCAGACCTGTGATCAGCTGACCGGCCAATGCAAGTGCGGCGGCGCGCTCTGCGCCGCGGGGCAGAGCTGCTCGGTGAACAGCGAGGGGGCGAAGACGTGCGTGGCGGACGCGTGCACCGGCGTCACCTGCACGGGGAACAACGTCTGCGACAGCGCCGACGGCCTCTGCAAGTGCAACCAGGTGGTGTGTCAGAGCGGCGAGGCGTGCGCGTGCCCGCCCGGCGGCGACGGCGGCTGCGCCGCCAACCAGCTGGCGTGCCGGCCGGGCAACGCCTGCGCGAACGTCACCTGCCTCAACAACACCACCTGCGATCCGGTGGACGGGCTGTGCAAGTGCGGCGGCCCTGGCGGCCCGGTGTGCGCCAGCAACCAGATCTGCAACCTCGGGCCCCCGGCCCAGTGCCAGGGCGGCCAGCAGTGCGTGCAGCCCGACGGCGGGCCGAAGTCCTGCACCGGGGGCACCAGCTGCGATCCCGAGGACGGCAAGTGCAAGTGCGGTGGCCGAGGCGGCCTCGTGTGCGCGCCGGCCAACGTCGACGGGGGCACCAACCCCGCCGAGATCTGCGTGCAGAACCCGGTGCAGCAGGCCTGTCGGCGGCCCTGCGACATCCGCAGCCCGGACTGCCCGACGGGCACCTACTGCTACTACGACTCGTCGGCCGCTACGCCCGCCTCGTACTGCGCGGCTCCCACCGACATGAAGGTGGAGGACGACGCCTGCACCGTGGCCACCGCCTGCTTCTCCACCAACCCCGCGCCGCGCTCGATCCACTGCCTGGGCCTGGTGCTGGGCCAGACGGGCATCTGCCGCGCCTACTGCGATGTGGCGGCGGGCACCGCCGGCTGCATCCAGGTGCCGCGCCCGCAGAACTGCTTGCAGATCACCGGCGCCCCCACCGGCTACGGCTACTGCAACCCGCTGTAGCGCACTCGAGCGAGCGTCACCGCCGGGTTTCGGGGGAGTCCGCCACTTCAGGACTCCCCCGTTGCGTTTCAGTCCTGGTCTGGTATTGATTCCGAAATCAATTTCGACGGCCGTTCCCGGCGTCGCACTGGAGGAGCACATGCCGAACTACTTCACCGCCGAGCACGAAGCCTTCCGCAAGTCGGTCCGCCAGTGGGTGGAGCGCGAGCTGACGCCACACGCTCTGGAGTGGGATCGGGCGGGCATCTTCCCCCGTGAGGTCTTCAAGCAGGCGGGCGAGCTGGGCTTTCTGGGGATCAACCATGATCCGAAGTACGGCGGCAGCGGGCTGGACTACTGGTACGTCACGGCCTTCTGCGAAGAATTGGTGCACAGCCACAACGCCGGCGTGAACATGGCGCTGCTGGTGCAGAGCCAGATGGCGACGCCGATCATCAACGAGATCGGCACCGACGAGCAGAAGCGCACCTTCCTCGAGCCGGCGCTCAAGGGCGAGAAGATCGCCGCGCTGGGCGTGTCCGAGCCGGGCGTGGGCAGCGACGTGGCCAACCTGAAGACGACGGCGCGGAAGGTGGGCGACGAGTACGTGATCAACGGATCGAAGATGTGGATCACCAACGGCACGCGGGCCGACTTCATCACCCTGGCGGCGCGCACGGGGGCGGAGGGCTACGGCGGCATCTCGCTCTTCACCTTCCCGACGGACGTGAAGGGCTTCGCGGTGTCGAAGAAGCTGGACAAGATCGGCAACCTCTCGTCGGACACGGCGATCCTCTACTTCGAGGACTGCCGGATCCCCGCCCGCTACGTGCTGGGCGAGCAGGACGAGGGCTTCTACCACGTGATGACGAACTTCCAGGGCGAGCGCCTGACGGCGGCGATCATCGCGGTGGCGGGCATGGAGCGCATGGTGGCCGACGCGGTCCGCTATGGGAACGAGCGCAGCGCCTTCGGCAAGCCGTTGATCAAGTTCCAGGTGTGGAAGCACAAGTTCGTCGAGCACCTGGCGAACATCGAGGCGTGCAAGCGGCTCACCTACCACGCGGTCGAGCTGTTCGAGGCGAAGGAGAACCCGGTGAAGGAGATCAGCATGGCCAAGCTGGTGGCCGGCGATCTCGCGCAGAAGGTGGCGTACGACTGCCAGCAGTTCTACGGCGGGATGGGCTACATCGAGGAGACGGACATCGCCCGCGCGTGGCGCGACATCCGCCTCATCACCATCGGCGGCGGAACCAGCGAGATCATGAAGGAGATCATCTCCAAGCTGGTCGGCTTCTGAGCCGAGGCCGGGGCAAAGCGGGACATCCGGCGGAACCTGCGCCTCGTCCGTCCCGGGGCTGCCCCGAGGTGCCCGTCGCCGCGTCAGCCCGTGGTCCACCGGACGGGGGAGGGCGACACCCTCACGTCGATCGCCACCCAGGCTCGCTGGCACTTGCGCGCCGGGGCCCGAGCGTGAAACACCTTGAGGCGTGCTGCGACGGCTCCTGGCCCTGTTGCTGTTGATCACTCCGGCCCTGGGGCGGGCCGACTACATGGATCACTTCGTGGTGCGTGAGGACGTGGGGCCGCGCAAGGCCCCGTACCTGGGCGACGCGAAGCTGCTCCTCATTCCCGTGGAGGTGAAGGGCTTCCCCCCGCTGGACGTGGGGTTGCTCGAGTCCTTCTTCGGGCCGGGCGACGCCAACGGCTTCGTGCGGTACTTCGAGACGGCCTCGCTGGGGCGCTATCGCCCGCGGGTGGTGGTGGCGCCCAAGGTGACGTACGAGACCTGCCCGCTCCCTGCCGCCCAGTTTCCCAACTGCGCCATTGCCCGCGGGGACATCACCGCGCTCACCAGCGGCATGGACATGATGCGCGACATCATCGCGAGGGTGCGTGACGCCGGCTTCGACTTCACGCAGCTCGATCTCAACGGCCGCAAGGGCGTGGCCGACGGCTGGGCCGACGGGGTGATGATCCTCACCAACACGCCCTTCGGCGGGATCGCCTTCCCCTTCGCGTTCTTCAACCGGGGCGACAACCTGAACGGAGGGAGCGGCGGGCCGCTGATCGTCCAGGGGATCAAGCTGGGCCACTTCGCGATCGCGGGGGAGGGCGATCGCTTCGTGATGATCCACGAGTTCGGGCACCTCCTCGGCCTGACCGATCTCTACGACGAGTCGGGGCAGTACGACGGGCTGTACCTCTCCTTCATGGGCGCGTGGGGCTACGACGCGAAGGTGCCGCTGCCCGACGCAGAGACGCGCTTCCGGCTGCGCTGGGCGAATTGGCACCAGGTGCAGGGCCGGCAGCGCGTGGTGATCCGCCCGGCCGAGACCACGGGCGACGTGTACCGGCTGGGCACCGGAACCGAGTACCTGCTCATCGAGAACCGCGGGCCCGGCGCCTTCGATCAATCGCTGGCGTCGCGGGGCCTGGCCGTCTTCCACGTCGATCGCACGGTCAAGCTCAAGGGAGACGAAGGCGCCTTCGCCGAGCGCAGCCTCGACTGCGTGGAGTGTGATCCGTACCACCCGTACATCCGCCTCATCCAGGCGGACGGCCGCTACGAGATCGAGCAGGGCGGCCGGTTCTCCGCCAACACCGATCTGTTCCACGACGGCCGCTACCTGCGCCCGGGCTTTCCGGGGAACGCGCTGGCGAAGGACAACCTGTCCTTCGACACCAACCGCTACTCGGGCGAGGTGACGGGTTGGCTCATCGACGACATCCGTTTGCAGGGCGACGGATCGTTCGAGGTCACGCTCGACGCGCCGGGCGAGGGGCAGTGTGGAGAGGCTCTGTGCGCCGAGGGGGAAGGGTGCGCCCCCGTGACGTGCGGCGAGTCGAATGCGCCCGGATCCGGTTGCGCGGCCGCGCCGGGCTCGGCCCTGGCGATCCTCGCGCTGCTACTTCTTGAACAGCGACTCCGCCGCCGACAAGAGCTCGGCCTTTGAGGGGCCCGACTGGCGCACGGTCCCGTCGCCGATCTGGAAGAACTCGCAGAAGTTGGCGGATTCCTTGTCCTGCGGGACCTCGGCGAAGGGCTCCTTGCATTGTTTGGCGACGTTCTCGTCGTAGTGCCGGCAATGGATGCACGCATGCAGCTCGGCTTCGCACTCGGGGCAGAGGTCGCCCCGGCCGACCTGGTTGAACATGACGTCGAGCTGCGCTCCGCACTTTCCACACCCGGGCATGTCGCGGGTATAACGCACCCCCACCCTGGAGGTCGTGTCCGGATGAAATCGTCGTTCGTCGCCCTGGTCGTCCTGCTGTCGTCCGCCCCCGTCGTTGCCCTCGAGCCTCTGGGCCTGAGTGAAGACGAGTTCAAGATGTACCGGCACTACAAGATCGCGCTCACCGACGAGCGGGTGCAGGCGATGAAGCCGGAGAAGCGCCTGCCGGCGATCGCGAAGGACGCGGGCTACAAGCCGAAGGAGCTCGAGAAGGCCGTCGCCAGGGGCGACGAGGCCGGGGACCTGAAGGCCAAGTGCGAGGCCAACCTCAAGGAGCTGTTCGCCGTCGGAGAGCTGGCCGGGCGGGTGGGGCGGCTCGAGGTGGACACCGAGGCCGCGCACGCGGTGGCCTACGTCCAGTGGTTCAACTCGGAGCCGAAGAACCTGCCGATCGAGGCGTCCTTCGCCGCGGCCAGGGCAGCGGAGGCCTGCCCGATCGCGTCCACCATCACCGTCTGGGCCCAGGACAAGGCGGCGCCCAAGGTGCGCGTCTTCCAGGCGCTGATCAGCGGCACGGGCGCCCGGCGCATCAGCGTGGACAAGGTGAAGGACTTCGCCGAGACGCGGTACATGAAGCTCTTCGAGAAGGTGAAGAACGCCGCCAACGGGGACGATCTCTCGCAGGAGAGCGGAACGCCTCCCGCGGCGCCCTGAGCGTTCTGGACGCGTGGCGAAGCGGCCCTACCAGCCGAAGGACTTCTTCTACCGCAAGGCGAAGGAGTCGGGCCTGCGCGCCCGAAGCGCCTTCAAGATCGACGAGATCGCCCGGCGCTTCGGCGTCTTCAGGAAGGGGCAGGTGGTGGTGGACCTCGGCGCGGCGCCCGGGGGATTCCTGCAGGTCATCCTCGACGAGGTGGGGCCGACGGGCTTCGTGGTGGGCGTGGATCTCGCCGAGATCCGCCCGCTGGGGAGACCGAACGTGAAGACGGCGGTGCTGGACGTCCTGGCCGAAGACTTCGACGCGAAGCTGGAGGCGCTCAAGCCAGGCCCCATCGACGTGGTGGTGTCGGACCTCGCACCCAAGACGACGGGCATCAAGGCCACCGACGAGGCGCGATCGCTGCGGCTGGCGGGCAAGGCGTTGGACGTAGGGAGGCGGCGCGGCAAGCCCCAGGGCCACTTCATCGCCAAGCTCTTCATGGGCGGCGGCTTCGAGGACTTCCGCGAGGAGATCCGCAGCGTGTACGAGGACGTGAAGGTGGTGCGGCCCGAGGCGACGCGCGGAGCCAGCATGGAGATCTACCTGGTCGGGCTGCGGCGCCGGGCGGGCTGAGCCAGGCCGTTCGAGTTGCCGGTGGCGTCCTCGACGTTCCACTCGGAGCGCGCAGCCACCGCCTCCACGCCGCCATCCGGTGCGCGCAGGACGTTGCCGGAGGGAGGGCGGCGCGATCGCCGACGAGCTCTGACGACGGCCACCACCGCGGCGGCAGCCTGCGCGCGCCTCCACCTGGTCGCGCACCGGGTCGAAGACGTGGCGCACCGAGCCGGCTCCTGGTCGACCTCGGCCGGATCCGCGTCGGGCGTCAGATGGCCGCGCTTCAAGAGCGCGTCGGTGCGCGGTCGCGCTCGGGCCGTGATCACGAGCAGAGATGACCGCGGGCGGCGGCAACGCCACGCGCCACCACTCACACCTCGTCCAGCTTGAGTTCAGGGTGAGCCCTGCCGTGCGCGGCCCCGGCCTTGCCCTGCCAGCGTTGCTCGAGTGCGGGCAGGAACTCGGAACCCCTGTTCTCGAGGCGCGGGCTCCCGCGGAGGACCAGCGCGCCGGCGACGGGCACCCGGGCGTCGTCGTCGTGTGGGGCAACCTGTGCTCGTCAGGGGGGCGACGACGGCGCCCTGCTGTCGACGACGGCGCCTTGCTGTCACCGTCGGCCGTGCCGTGCGTCGCGGACTTCTTCGGCCTGCGCACTTCGCTCAGGCGCGGGTGATCGGCACTTCTCCCGTGCGCCGGCGCTGGGCGTGCGGACCGCGCTGGCGCGTGGGATCCAGCTCCATGCCTGGCTGGTACGCGGTGGTCTTGTTCCGGCCTCCGCGCTTGGACGCGTAGAGGGCCGAGTCTGCACAGTCCACCAGTCTGCCGCGCTCGGCCGCGTCGCCGGGCAGGTTCGCCACGCCGATGGAGATCGTCACCTTCCCCCCGGGCTGTGCCTTCGCGTGCTCACAGGGCGACTCCTCCACGCTGCGGCGCAGCTTCTCGGCGACCTCGAGCGCCTCGGCCCGCGCGATCTGCGGGAGCAGCACCATGAACTCCTCGCCGCCGTACCGCGCCACCGTGTCCACCTTCCGCACCGCTCCGCGAAGGACTGCCGACACCTGCTTGAGCACATCGTCGCCAGCGGAGTGCCCGGCCGTGTCGTTCAGGTGCTTGAAGTGATCGATGTCGATCATCAAGACCGAGAGCTGGGTGCCGAAGCGGTTGGCGCGGACGATCTCCGCGTCGAGCTGCTGGAAGAGGTGCCGCCGGTTGGGGATGCCCGTCAGCGGATCGGTCACGGAGAGCGCCACCGTCTGCTCGTGCAGCCGCGCGTTCTGCACCGCCATCGCCGCCTGGCCCGCCACGGCGGTGAAGAACTCGATCTCCTCGGCGCTGAAGTCTGCCTTCTCGGGTCGCTCGAAGTTGAGCACACCCAGCAGCTCGTCGCCGTGCACCATCGGCACCGACAGCAGGCATCCTCGGCCCTTGGCCCCCGCGCCGCCGCGGATCCGGAACATCCGATCGAGCTCCAGATCCGGCACGTACACGTCCTTGCGGGTGGCGGCCGCGTGACCGCAGATGCCTTCCCCCACCGAGAAGGTGAGCCCCTCGGAGCCGACGTTCGCGGGCCACGCCTTGAGCACCTCGAGCAGGCCCTCGCCGTTGAGCAGCATGATGCTGAACTTCGGGACCTTGAGCCGTTGCGGCACCACCTGCGCGATCCGCTCGAGCACCTCCGGCAGGTTCAGCGTGGACGTGATGGTGCGCGACAGATCGTAGAGGATCTGCAGCTCGCCCACGCGCGTCTCGAGCTCGGCCTTGAGCGACAGCTCGGTGCGGGCGCGGTCGAGATCGCGCTGGGTGTCGATCTCGGACACCTTGAGCTCGGTGAGGCGGGCCAGCATCTTGTTGTACGCGCGCGCGAGCTGACCGAGCTCGTCCTGACCGAGCTCCGGGGCGCGCACCACGAGATCCCCGTCCTCGACGCGCTTCATCACCGCGGCCAGCCGCGCCACCCGGCGGCTCACGAAGGCCCTCACCGCGAAGAACACCAGCAGCGCCAGCGCCAGCGCGAAGGCCACCACGAAGCCCGTCGCGCCCGAGAAGACGTCGGCCACCTGTCGGCGCAGCGCCGACTCGCCGATCGTCAGCTGCAGCACTCCGGTGTGCAGCGTGGCTTCGCCCGTGTGGCACCCCCCGCAGGCCACGCCCCCGAGGGGGTAGACGACTTCACCGCCGCCGCCTCCGCCGGGCACCAAGCTGGACGGCGTCTCGAAGGTGGCTCGCCCCACGGTGACGGACTGCAGGCGCGCCGCGTCGGGGAAGGGGCGATCCTCCTCCTCGATCCGCCGCGACCAGCGCACCACGCCCTGCCGATCGATGATCCGCAGCTCGGTCACCAGCTTCATCGCCGCCCAGTCGCTGCGGACGGCGTTGGTTACGGCGCGGTGGGCGACGCGGGGTGGGGTGCCGGGGCGCGTGTCGTCGACGGTGCCGAAGCTGGTGGCGACGAACTCGGCGAGGCCCACGGCGTCGGCCCGTGTCTTTTCGCGCACCGCGGCGTCCGTCTGGCGCCACGCGGCCACGGTGCCCACCAGCGCCACCACCAGCGCGGGCACCGCCACCGCCAACAACAGTCTGGTTCCGATCGACTTCAGCGTGTTCCCCGTCTCGGCCTTCGGCCAAGGAGCATCGGGCACGTTGGGCTATGGTGGAAGCGTGGAGTTGATCCAGAGCCCGCTCCTCGGCGTCCCCCACGGCTTTCCGACGCGCGCCGGAGGGGTGTCTGAAGGCCCGTTCGCTTCGCTCAACTGCTCTCCCTCGGTGGGCGATGATCCGCGCGCGGTGCAGGAGAACCTGAGGCGCGTGGCGCGGGAAGCGGGCGTGGAGGCCGGCGCGCTGCTCACCGTCTCGCAGGTGCACGGCGACGTGGTGCTGCGGGGTGGCCCCGCCGGTGGCGACGAGCCCCGGCCCGTGGTGGGGGAGGCCGACGGCCTCTGGACGGACGTGAAGGGCACCGCGGTGGGAGTGCGCACGGCCGACTGCCTGCCCATCCTCCTCGAGGATCCGGTGGGCCGGCGGGTCGCGGCGGTGCACGCGGGCTGGCGTGGAGTCATCGCCGACATCGCCTCGCGCGCGGTGGCGCTGCTCGCGCAGGCTGGCAGCCGCCCCGAGGACCTGCGCGCGGTGATCGGCCCCTGCATCCAGCGCTGCTGCTTCGAGGTGGACGGCGAGCTCCCCGAGCGGTTCCGAGCCGCCTTCGATGACACCGTGGTGGTGGCCGTGCCCGGGAAGGAGAAGCGCCACATCGATCTCCCGCGGGCGGTGCGGCTGGCGCTCCTGCGCGCGGGGCTGTCGGATGCCCACGTGGGCGCGTTGCCTCACTGCACCATGTGTGATGCGCGGTTCTTCTCACACCGGAGAGATCGCGGGCACACGGGCCGGCACCTGTCTTTCATCGCGTGCCGGTGACGCACAGACATGTAGCAGTGGCCCGGGGCCCATTTCTTGACCCTCCTTCCGCGCGGTCCCTATCCTCCCCCTTGTCATCCGTCCCACGTCCATCATCGCCTGGATCGCGCTCAGCGGGTGCGCGACAGGTCCGGAGACCCGCACGCAGCTCGACGAGCTGACGGCCTCGGTGCGTGCGCTGAGGGCCGACAACGCCCGCCTCGAGGCCCGCCTGGACAAGCTGGAGCAACGCGCCGCCCTCGCGCAAGCGACTCGGGGCGCTTCTCCGAAGGCGGCCGCGGCCGTCCCGAAGGCCGACAGCACGCTCGACGCGCTGCCCGCGCTCACCGTGGTGAAGCTCAAGCCGAAGCGGGAGTCGGCACCCAGGCTGGACACCGGCGTGACCGTCGTCGAGCCGCCTGAGGGCGTGGTGGACGAGCTGCGCAATGCGGATCCGGCGAAGGCCGCCAGCGACCCGGACGATCCGACGGACGTGGCGATCGCCGACGCGCAGTTCGAGCGCGCGCTGGACTCCCTCAAGACGGGCAACTCCCAGGGCGGGGTGCAGGGGATGCAGAAGTTCGTCGTCGACTGGCCCCGCCACCCACGCGCCGACAACGCCCTCTACTTCGCGGGCGTGGGCCTGATGAGCCTCGAGGACTTCGAGGGCGCGGCGTCCAGCTTCCAGCGCGTCACCGCGGAGTACCCGGCCGGCGACGCGGTGGTGGACTCGATGCTGAAGCTGGCCGACTGCCGCGTGAAGCTGAAGCAGCCGAAGGAAGCGCGCACCACCTGGGAGCGCATCGTCCACTCCTACCCCGGCACGCCCGCTGCCCAGCAGGCCCAGGCGCGCCTCACCTCTCACTCCGCGGCCCAGGCCGCCTCTCCGTAGCGAGCACACGCCATGCGCAAGCACCTCTTCACCGCCGCCTTCTGCCTCTTCGCCTTGAGCCCCGTGGCCGCCTTCGCCCAGTCCGACGAGGAGGTCGCCGCCGAGGAAGACAACGCGCAACCGGAAGGGGCCGCCACCGTCGCGCCCTCGGACAGCGAGAAGTCCCAGGCGCCCGGCTCGCAGCACACCGTCGAGAAGGGCGACACCCTGTGGGATCTCTCGCAGCGCTATCTGGGCAGCCCGTGGTACTGGCCGAAGGTCTGGTCGTACAACCCCGAGATCGCCAACCCCCACTGGATCTACCCGGGCAACCTGGTCCGCTTCTTCCCGACGGGTGAAGAGGTCCCCACCCAGGTGGAGGTCGGCCAGCCCGAAACCCCCGACATCCTCGAAGGCCAGTTGATCGGTGACGATGATCGAGTCCAGGTCGCCGGGCAGATCGGCTTCCGGCCACGCTCGTCGCTCAGCGTGCTGACGCCGGGCTTCATCACCACCCAGGAGGTGCAGGAGAGCGGGCGCATCGAGGGCTCCTTCGGTGAGACGGAGCACCTCTTCTTCCCCGAGACGGTGTACGTCAGCTTCGCGAAGGCGGGCACCGCGAAGGTCGGCGAGACGTACCTCATCTTCCGCAACATGGGCGAAGTGCTGCACCCCGTCACCCAGGAGCCGGTGGGCGTGTACACCCGCATCGTCGGCCAGATGAAGGTCACCGGTCTGGACAAGGGGGGCATGGCGAAGGCGGTGATCGTCCGCCAGCAGGACGTGGTGATGCGGGGCGATCTCCTCGGGCCCGGAGGTGAGGAGATGATGCGGCAGGTGGCGGCCCGGCCCAACGAGCGGGACGTGAAGGACGCCTTCGTCGTGGGCGCCCCGAACCGCGCCCTCAACGTCTTCGCCGAGCACCAGCTCCTGATCATCGACAAGGGCTCGGACGACGGGGTGAAGAACGGCAGCACCTTCTCCATCTGGCGGCAGCACGACGCCCTGGCGCAGGACAACATGCTGAACCCCAGCCGCATCGAGGAGCAGTGGCCCCGGGAGGACGTCGGCGAGTGCGTGGCCTTCGAGGTCAAGTCGAAGACGACGATCTGCCTGGTGTCGAAGGCCCTGCGCGAGCTGGTCCGCGGCGATCACGCCGAGATCCGGGCGAGCAGCAGCCGGCGGGCGTCCCGGTAGGCCGGCAGGCCGGCAGGCTGGATGTCAGACCGCTGTGGTACCCCTGCCTGCCTATGGACGGGATGGAGCGGCGGGTGGTGGCGGCGCTGTGGTCGCTGCCTGAGGTGGGCATCAAGACGGTGGAGGCGGTGCGGGCGGCCTTCCCTGCGATGGGAGAGCTGCTCGAACGCCCCCTGCGGAGCTGGTTGGGCGAGGTCGACCTGAGGCAACCCGCGGTGGACGTGCTGTCCCGGGTGGAGTGCCTTGCGTCGGTCGCCGACCGGCTCGACCGGAGCCTGGCACGCCTCGGCTACGAGATGATCTTCCCCGATCACCCGGGGTGGCCGCCGGCGCTCAAGCGCCTGCGCGAGATGCCACCGGTCCTCTTCAAGCTCGGCCCGGGGGCGGAAGGGCCGCCGCGGCGCCGGGTGGCGCTGGTCGGCACGCGCAACCCGGAGACAGGCTCGACGCACCAGGTGCGCAGGCTGGCCGCGGAGCTCGCGTGGCAGGGAGTGGGCGTGGTGTCGGGGGCAGCGGAGGGGATCGACCGGGTGGCCCACCTCGGCGCGCTCGACGCGGGCGGGGAGACGTGGGCCTTCCTCGGCTGCGCCATCGAGCAGATGGACGTGGCCCAGGCCATCCTCAAGAAGCCTTTCCTCTCGGGGGACGGGACGTTCTTCTCCCAGTTCCCCCCGGGGCGGCGGCCCGACAAGGGCACCTTCGTCATGCGCAACGAGTGGATCAGCGGCGCGGCCGACGCGGTGATCATCGCCCGCGCGCCCAGGGACTCGGGGGCGTTGATCACCGCCAGGCATGCGCGCGATCAACAGCGGCCGCTCCTGGCGATGCCCGGAGATCCCTGGAACAAGGCCGCGGTGGGCAGCAACGCGCTCCTGAGGGACGGGGCGCGCCCGTGCCTGTCCGTGGGAGACGTCCTGGCTGCGCTGGGGCTCACCGGGACCCTGTCGCCCCGGCCGGAAGGCGAGGATCGCCCCCGGAATCCGCTCAGCCCGGCAGCCGAGCAGGTGCTGGCCGCGCTGACGCTCGCCGCGACGTCGTTCGACGAGCTGATGGAACGGCTCACTCCGATGGATCCGGCCGACGCCGCCGCTGCCCTGCTCGAGCTCGAGCTGGCCGGCGCCGCGCTGCAGAGGGCCGGCAAACGTTTCGAGCGCGTGTCGTGAAGGGCTGCGCTGCTTTGTTGACGATGGGGGGGGGGCCCAACTAGAAACCCAGAGTCTTTTGCCGTCTGGGTTGAAAGGAACCGAGACCACACATGTCCGCCGGAATGATGATGCACCACCTCGTCGACGTGGTGTTGGCCGCGGAGCCCGCCAAGAGCGGGGGCTTCACTCACGAAGTCGTCGCCTTCTTCAAGGAAGGCGGCCCGTTCATGTTCATCAACATCTTCTGGCTGGCGGCCGCGTTGGCCGTCGTCGTGGAGCGGACCATCACCTTGATGTTCCGGTACAACCTGAACGCCGCGCCCTTCATGGAGCAGATCACCAAGCTGGTGATGGCCGGCAATGTCGACCGCGCCGTGAAGCTGTGCGGGGCCGCGCCCAACTCTCCCCTGGCCAAGGTGGTGCGCGCCGGCCTCACCCGCGCCAACCGCGGTGAGATCGAGGTCGCCAAGGCCCTCGAAGAGTCGATCCTCGAGAACAACCCCCACATCTCTGCCCGCATCCAGTGGCTGTGGTCGCTGGCCAACATCGCCACCCTCGTCGGGCTGGTCGGCACCGTGTTCGGCCTCATCGGGACGTTCAAGTCGCTCGGCAACGTCCCCGCGGATCAGAAGCAGGCACTGCTCTCGAAGGGCATCTCCGAGGCCATGAACAACACGTTCTTCGGCCTCTCCATCGCCGTGATCTGCATCATCGCCCACCTGTTCCTCACCGCTTACGCGCGGAACATGATCGAGACCGTCGAGCTCAACGCGATGAAGCTCGAGAACCTCCTGGGTCGCCGGGCGGCCGGGGAGACCAGCGCGATGGACTTCGAGAAGGCCTCGTAAGAACGGGCAGGACAGGAACCAGGGAGCACCACCTGCTGTCGGGTGGGACGAGAGATGGCCTTCTACTTCTCCAGACGGAAGATCAAGCCGAAGGAAGAAGAGCACGCGGGCGAGCTCAACATCGTCCCGTACCTCGACATCCTCATGAACTTGATCATCTTCATGCTCCTGTCGATGACGGGCCTGGCGACGTTCGGCATCTTGAACGTCAATGCCCCTTCGTACGGCGCCGGTGCTGGCGGGGCAGGCGAGTCAGACAAGCCCCCCCTCACCTTGACCGTCGCCGTGGGCAAGAAGGGCTTCTTCGTGGCCGCCACCGGCGGCGTGCTGCCCGGGCAGACGGCGGAGACGGCCAACGCGGCGCCTGGAGAGGGCGCTCCCACCATCGCGCTCAAGGCCGATGGCACCTACGACTACGAGGCCCTCACCGAGATGATGAAGAAGGTGAAGACCGAGTTCCCTTCGGAGAGCAAGGTGATCCTCGCGGCGGACGCCGAGACGCCCTACGAGGTGCTGGTCGGCACCATGGACGCCACCCGCGAGACGAAGGACCACAAGCTGCTCTTCCCCGACGTCACCCTGGCGAGCTTCTAAGAAGACATGGCCCAGCAACCCACCGGTCCCGCAGTCGAGCTGAGCGACGATGAGCGCCAGCGCATGCGCTACCGCAAGGCGCTGGCCCGGAAGAAGCGCGTCGACCGCGAGGCCGAGGGCGAGATCAAGGAGCTCAACATCACCGCGATGATGGACATGATGACCATCATCCTGGTGTTCCTCATCAAGTCCTACACCGCGTCGTCCATCACCGTGACGGCGTCGGAAGACGTTCGGCCTCCGCTGTCCACCACCCGCACCACGCCGAAGGACACCATCGCCATCACCGTGACGCCCAAGTCCATCCTGGTGGGCGACAAGAAGAAGGTCGAGCTGGTGAACATGCAGGTGAAGCCATCGGATCTCGAGGGCAAGAAGATCCTGCCGCTGGACGCCGCCCTTCAGAAGGAAGTCGAGAAGCTCAAGTACATCGCCGAGCGCAACCCCACCGCCCCGTTCAACCGCGAGGTGTCGATCATCGGGGACAAGCGCGTGCCCTACGAGCTGTTGTCGTCGGTGCTGTACACCGCGGGGCAGAACGAGCTCGAGAACTTCCGCTTCGTGGTGTTGCAGAAGAGCCCGGAGTGAGCCCCAGCGGCCCCCCGGCGCCCCACGGGGCTTGATCGACAGCCGAAGCAGCGGCAAGGACCACTGCGGGAGCGAGGCAGACGTGTCTTTCGTGGCAGCGCCAGGGCAGGCCGTGACGGTGGTGGGCGGAGGCCTCGCCGGCGCCGAGTGCGCCTTCCAGCTGGCGCGCCTGGGCCACCGGGTGGTGCTGCGCGAGCAGAAGCCCGTCAAGCGATCGCCCGCCCACCAGTCGGACGCCCTGGCAGAGCTGGTGTGCAGCAACTCGCTGCGATCGGACAACCCGCAGAGCGCGATCGGCATGCTGCACGCCGAGCTGCGGCGCGTGGGCTCGTTGATCCTGTCCTGCGCGGACGAGACGAAGGTGCCGGCGGGTGACGCGCTGGCCGTCGATCGCGAGCGCTTCGCCCGGGCGGTGCAGGGCCGGCTCGCCTCGCAGCGCCAGCTGGAGATCGTCCCCGGGGAGGTGACGGCCATTCCCGAGGGCGTGACGGTGATCGCCACCGGGCCGCTCACGTCCCAGGCGCTGACGGACGCGCTGGCGCCGCTGGTGGGCGAGAAGCTGTATTTCTACGACGCGATCGCGCCGATCGTCGCCGACGACTCCATCGATCACTCCGTCGCCTTCCGCGCGAGCCGCTGGGGGAAGGGCGAGGGCGACGACTACCTCAACCTGCCGATGACGAAGGACGAGTACCTGGCCTTCGTGCAGGCGGTGCGCGCAGGCGCGAAGGTGGCGCCGCACGACTTCGAGGAGCCCCGCTACTTCGAGGGCTGCCTGCCGATCGAGGTGATGGCGGAGCGCGGCGACGAGGTGCTGTCGCACGGGCCGATGAAGCCGGTGGGCCTCACGGATCCCCGCACCGGGCGCTGGCCGCACGCAGTGGTGCAGCTTCGCATGGAGGATCGCGCTGGCACCGCGTGGAACCTGGTGGGCTTTCAGACGCGGCTCACCTGGCCGGAGCAGAAGCGGATCTTCGGGATGATCCCCGGGCTCCAGCACGCCGAGTGGCTGCGCATGGGGCAGATCCACCGGAACACCTTCCTCGACGCGCCGCGGCTGCTGGCGGCCGATCTCTCGCTCAAGGCCGAGCCGCGGCTCTTCTTCGCCGGACAGATCACCGGCGTGGAGGGCTACGTGGAGTCGGCGGGCTGCGGCTACCTCACGGCGCTCGCGGTGCACGCGCGGCTCAACGGGCGGGCCTTCGTGCCGCCGCCCGCGACGACGGCGCTGGGGGCGCTCTACCGGCACGTCACGGGCGAGGCGCACCCGCCCGGCTACCGCTACCAGCCCACCAACGTGGTGTTCGCGCTCTTCCCTCCGCTGGAAGGGAAGCTGAAGAAGGCCAACAAGCGCGAGGCGTACGCGCGGCGCGCCCAGGCCGACTTCGACGCGTGGGCCCCGTCGGCGCCGCACCCGGTCCTGCCCGCGCCGGCGCCCGCACCCGTGGAAGCGCTGCTGTCCGCCTCCGTCAGCGCCAGCCCCTTCAGGAGAGAGTCATGACGCGCCCCGCCTTCCTCGCCGTGCTCGCCACCGCCTGCTGTCTGGGAGGAGCGTGCAAGGAGAACACGCCCCCGTCGAAGGGCGGCGCAGGGCCGAAGAGCGTCATCGAGCGCGTGCAGAAGGAGAAGTCGGCGCCGCGGCTGCCGGTGCTGGGCGAGCGGCGGATCAGCGGCGACCCCCAGGACCTGCGGGCCACGCCTGACGGCGAGGTGCTGACCGCCTTGATCGACGCGCAGAAGCCGAACATCCAGGGCGCGCCTCCGCCGATGCGCCTGGGGGAGTTGTGGGCGGTGCCGACGCTGAAGGGCGACGCGGTGAAGCTGGGCCACGGCGTCACCAACATGCCCGGCGGCTGGCTCTTCAGCCCCGACTCGCGGTGGATCCTCTTCCTGGCGGCATGGGATCCGACGCAGCAGCTGGGCGAGCTCTACGTGCAGGACGCGAAGAACCTCGCGGCCGAGCGGCAGCGGCTGGCCGCGCGGGTGACGTACTTCGTCCCCAGCGACGACTCGAAGCAGCTGGCCTTCGTGGAGAACGGCGTGCTGCACGTGGGCGCGCTCCCGGCCGGGCCCTTCCGCCAGGTGGCCGGCGAGGTCTCCACCGCCGAGTTCAGCGCTGACGGGCGCTACCTCTACTTCCGGCGCCGGTACAGCGCGGCGGGCGGCCTCTTTCAGGTGACGCTGGCTGACGAGCGGGCGCAGCCGAAGCGGCTCCTCGATCAAGTGGCGGAGTACACGGTGCTGCGCAGCGGCAAGCACGTGGTGGTGAACGCGCGCGCGACCCCGGGCGATCGCACGTTCCAGCTTCACGCCATCGCGGTCGCCAGCCTCGATGATCACAAGCTGTCGGACGACGCCGAGCGCTTCCGGGTGACGCCCGACGGGCAGTTCGTCGCGTGGATCGCCACGGGGGGCGGGGTCTCGCAGATGGGAGAGCTCTGGCTGGCGCCGATCTCCGGAAAGGGGCGCAAGCTGGCCGACAAGGTGAAGGACTTCGAGTTCTCCCCCGACTCGAAGCGGCTCGTCTTCCGCGACAACTACGTCGAGCTCCCGCTGGGCGGCCGGGAGGCGAAGGTGGGCGACGAGAAGGTGGAGAAGGTGGGGGACCTGATGCTGGTCGACCTCCCGGACGGGGCGCCGAGGAAGCTGCAGCGGCTGTGCCCCAACTACCTCTTCTCGCCCGACGGCGCGGCCCTGGCCTACACCGCGCGCATCGAGAAGCCCGAGGTGACGCGGCGGTTGCTCCTGCTCAAGCCCGGCGCCACCGAGGCCGTGGCGCTCAAGGACTGGCTGTACGAGTACGCCTTCCGACCCGGCGGCAACGAACTGGTCTTCCGCGCCGACTGCCTGCGGGAGGGCCGCGCCTGCGACGTGTTGCGCGTGAAGCTGGACGCCCCGAAGGACGAGCTGCCGAAGAAGGAACTCGAGGGCGTCTACAGCTTCAAGTTCTCGAAGGACGGCAGCCGGGCCATGGTGGCCTACGCCCACCTCACCGATCAGACGTTCGATCTCGCGCTGCGGAACCTGTCGACGGGCGAGCAGAAGACGGTGGATCAGTACGTGGAGTGGCCGGCGGTGAGCCTGGGCGCGGACGGCGCGTACGTGGCGTACCTGGTGAAGGAGAAGCAGCGGGCCGGGGTGTACGTGGCGAAGACGCCCTGAAGCGAGGGCGCAGCGCCACCGGAGCCGTGCGGGTGTGAGAAGTCGCGCGTTGCCGGCGAGTCGGTAGACTGAGAGTCCGGTGAGCCACCACGTCGCCGACTTCCTGCGGTACCTCGAGGTCTCCCGCGCGGCCTCGCCGCACACGCTGAAGGCCTACGCGCAGGACTTGAAGGCGCTGGAGGCCTACCTGGAACCGCTCGGGGTACCGGTGGAGAAGGTGAACCACCTGCACCTCCGTGGCTTCCTCGGGACCCAGTCGGTGGACCTGGCCGCGTCGACGCGGGCGCGCCGGCTGGCAGGGCTCAAGTCCTTCTACAAGTTCCTCACCCGGCGGAAGGTGATCGACTCGAACCCGGCGCGGCGGGTGAAGACGCCGAAGCTGCCGCAGCGCTTGCCGCGCGCCGTGCCCGTGGACGAGGCCTTCGCCTTGATGGAGGCCCCCGACGCGGAGGCGCTGCTGGGCCTGAGAGATCGCGCGATGTTGGAGGTGCTGTACGGCTCAGGGCTGCGCGTGTCGGAGCTGTGCAGCCTGTCGTTGACGAGCCTCGATCTCAAAGCGGGGGTGGTGCGGGTGTTGGGGAAGGGGAACAAGGAGCGAATCTGCCCGCTGAGCGCGCCGGCGGTGGAGGCGCTGTCGGAGTGGCTGTCCCGCCGGGGGGAGCTCCTGGTGAAGCCGGCGAAGCGGCAGGACCCGACGGCCCTCTTCCTCAACTTCCGGGGCGGGCGGCTCACCAGCCGCAGCGTGGAGCGGCACCTCGACAGGTACGTGCGCGCGCTGGCGCTCAACCGGAAGCTGTCGCCGCACGCCCTGCGCCACTCTTTCGCCACCCACCTGCTGGCGGGCGGCGCGGACATCCGCAGCATCCAGGAGCTGCTCGGCCACGCCAGCCTGTCCACCACCCAGCGCTACACCGCCGTGTCCTTCGAGCAGCTGCAGAAGGTGTACGACGCTGCGCACCCGCGAGCGTGACGTGGCGCCGAAGAAGCCTGAGCCGTTCAACAACCCCTTCGCGAAGCTGAAGCTGCCGGACAAGGCGAAGCAGGCGGTGAAGCCGCCCCCGCCGCCGGCTCCTCCGCCGAGGAAGGCGAGGCCGTCGCCCGACGAGGAGGACGCAGCCCTCTTCCTCGAGTCGGTGGGCCCGGTTCAGCCGGTGCGGGAGACGGCGAAGAAGGCGCCCCCGCCTCCACCCAGGACGGCGGCGCAGGTGAGCATCCCCAGCGAGGAAGCCGAGTCGCTGGCGCGGCTGGCGGAGCTCGTCAGCGGAGAGGGCCCGTTCGATCTCGCGGACTCGGACGAGTTCATCGAGGGGGCGGTGCACGGCTTCGATGAACGGGTGCTCCGCAAGCTGCGGACGGGCGCATTCTCCTTCCAGGCCCACGTCGATCTCCACGGCCAGACGAAGGACGAGGCGAAGGTGGCCCTGGAGCAGTTCATCTCGAAGAGCCGGGTGGCGGGGCTGCGGTGCGTGCTGGTGGTGCACGGGCGCGGGCTGCACTCGAAGGATCAGATCCCCGTGCTGAAGCAGAGCGTGCAGGTGTGGCTCTCGCACGGGCGGCCGGCGAAGCACGTGCTGGCCTTCTGCTCGGCGCGCCCTCAGGACGGAGGGGCCGGCGCGGTGTACGTGCTGCTGCGCCGTTGATCTCGAGTCAACAGGACAGCGGCACGCGCACGTAGCCTCGGGCGGGGGAACAGCACTCGAGCTCGGCGGTGTGCCGTCCTTTCGAGAGGAGTCGCCGAGGAGTGGCGAGCCGTCGGAACTCGCGACGGAGTTGGCGAGCTGGCCCACTGGTTGGAACTCGCCGCATCATGCCGGTGCGCTGCGACCCGCAACTGACGCCGGAATGAATCCGCTCGACGCCTGGCCCCCCTCCGCGGCCCGGGAGGCTGCACGCACTCCGGGACGTCGAATCCTCAACGAGGAGGCAGTCCGGCGTTGTCTCGCCCCGGCGAAGGGTTCCGAGGCGGGGCGGCCTGGGCGCGCAAGTGCATGGCATCGACGGGCGCTCATTGAACTCCTGGCGGTCAGCCTCCAGCGCCGGAACGCACCGCCGTCGCGCGCTCTGCGCACCTGGGAAAGCCGCGGACCTTGTCCAACTCGGCGCCGCTGCGTGGGACGACGGAGGAGTGCGCGTGTCGCGGCGGCCGGACTCGTCGGCGTGGCCTCCGGAAGTACGCGTGGGAGGGCACGCTTCGCGCTCATCCGTTCGTCGACGACCCGAGGGCTGACCACCTCACAGCGGCAACCGGGTGAAGGCGTAGACGGCGCCGGCGCCGGCCGCGGAGTCGTCCGCCTGGTTGCCGTTGACGCCGCTGGACGCCGACGACTCACCGGGCGCACCGCAGGCGAAGGACACCCCGTCCCCCGACAGCGCGACGGAGCGACCGAAGGTGTCCGCGACGCCGGGGTTGGACGCCTTCACGTACACCTCCTGCGCCCACCCGGCGCTCGTGCGCCCAAAGAGGTACGCCGCCCCGGCCGTCAGCACGTTGTTCATGCTCTGATCTCCATCGAGGCCGCTGGCGTTGCTGGCCTCGGCCTGCGCGCCGACGAGGAGCGCCGCCCCATCGCGCGACAGGGACACGGCCTGGCCGAAGCGATCGCCCGGGTCGACGTTGGTGGCCTTGATCCGGGCGTCCTCTTTCCACGCGCCCGCCTCGCGAGAGAAGACGTAGGCGGCTCCGGAGAGGTCCGCGGCGTCATCGTCCGGTCCGTTGATTCCCACGCGGCCCGAGTCCTCGCCCCACGCGCCGACGGCCACGCGCTGGCCGTCTCCGGACAGTGACACCGATGCGCCGAAGACGTCCCCGGCGCCCGCGTTGGAGGCCTTGAGGCGGATCTCCTGCGCCCAGTTGGCACCTCTCCGGAAGACGTACACCGCCCCTGCATTGGGGGCCGAGTCGTCGTCTGGCGCTCCGTCGATGGTGCGCGCGTTGCTCGCCTCGCCCGTCGCCCCCACCGCCAGCGCCGTCCCGTCGTCGTTGAGCGCCACCGCCGCGCCGAAGCGATCCTGCGCGTCGGAGTTCGACGCCTTGAGGTACGCCGTCTGCCCCCAGGTGGCGCCCGCGGCCGTCAGCACCCACGCCGCGCCGGCTGAAGTGGCCGAGTCATCCGTCGCGTCTGCGTTGACGCCCGTGGAGGCGCTGTCCTCGTCGGGGCCTCCCACCGCCAGCACCTGGCCGTCACCGGAGAGCGCGACGCTGCCGCCGAAGCCGTCACCCTCATCCACCTCGGCGGCCTTGACGAGGGCCGTCTCAGTCCACACTCC
This sequence comes from Myxococcota bacterium, assembly GCA_040752975.1. Taxonomy (GTDB): domain Bacteria; phylum Myxococcota; class Myxococcia; order Myxococcales; family Myxococcaceae; genus JADLDB01. The sequence goes on along the minus strand of JBFMHF010000002.1, from coordinate 13,785 downwards.
ACCGCTGCGGGTGAAGACGTAGACGGCGCCGGAGTCGGGGCGGGCGTCGTTTCCTCCCCCCGTTCCGTCGGAGTCTTCCCGCGGCGCGCCCACGGCGATGACGGCTCCGTCCGCGGATATCGCCACGCTCGTCCCGAAGTTGTCGTCGGCGCCGGCGTTCGACGCGCGCAGCGCCATCACGAACGTCCACGTCCCGGCGATGCGCAGGAAGACGAAGGCGGCGCCGCCGTTCAGCACGTTGTCGCCGGGTCCGTCGTCGAACGGCGCGCCCACCACCAGCGTGTTGCCGTCGCGGGACATCGCCACCGCTGCGCCGAAGGAGTCGTCTCTCGAGGGCGTCTCGGCCTTCAGGTACCCCTGCTGGACGGTGCGGCGGGCGCGGCTGAGCAGCACCGAGTACGAGGCGCTGCGCTGCGTGGCGTCGAAGCGCACGGTCACCGCCACCGGGCGGGTGGGCGCCGAGAGGGGGATCATCCGCGTCGTCATGGGCTGCCCATCGATGAGGATGCTGGCGCCCGGCGCCATCGTCGCCGCTGTCACTGTGATCTGCGACTGGGAGTAGGGGACGGACGCCACGTAGCTGGTCACCACCGGCGCGAAGAGGGGCGCGAGCGAGGCAGGCGTGACGGTGAGCGACGAGAGCTGTGGCGTGCACGTCAGCCCGTCACCCGAGGAGCCGCTGGGGCAGGCGCAGGTCCGCGTCGCGCCCGAGGGCGTGCAGGTGGCGACGGCGTCGCAGCCGCCGTTGTCCACGTCGCAGGGGTCCATGGCGCCGCCCCCGCCTCCGGTGCCGCCGTCGAGCTCCTGGCAGGCGCCCTCGACGCACGCCGCCGTGGCGCCGCAGGAAACGCAGGTCACGCCGCGGAGCCCGCACTCGGCCGTCGAGGGGGTCGATCGACACACTCCGTCGGCGCCGCAGCACCCCTGGCAGTTGGCCGGGCCGCACGGCGTTGGCGCACTGCTACACGCTTCGGCGAGGAGCAGCAGGGTGGTGAGGGCGAGGGCGCGACACATGGGCAGGCGATCTACACCGGCCTGGAGCAAATGAGCGGCCGGGCTGTTAAACCCCGCGCGACATGACGACCATTCTCTGCGTTCGCCGCGACGGCAAGACGGTGCTGGGCGGCGACGGCCAGGTCACCCTGGACAAAACGGTGATGAAGGGCTCAGCGAAGAAGGTGCGGCGGCTGTCCGACGGCTCGGTGATCGCCGGCTTTGCGGGCAGCACGTCCGACGCCTTCACGCTGTTCGAGCGCTTCGAGTCGAAGCTGAAGGAGCACCAGAAGAACCTCGCGCGCGCGTGCGTGGAGCTGGGGAAGGACTGGCGCACCGATCGCTACCTGCGCAAGCTGGAAGCCCTGCTGGTCGTGGCGGACAGGGAGAAGACCTTCATCATCTCGGGCGCGGGTGACGTGGTGGAGCCGGATCACGGCATCGCCGCGGTGGGCAGCGGAGGCCCCTATGCGCTGGCCGCGGCGCGCGCGCTCATGGCCCACTCGTCGCTGTCGGCCCGGCAGATCGTCGAGCAGTCCCTGGCCATCGCGGCGGACATCTGCATCTACACCAACGCCAACCTCTCCTTCGAGGAGCTCTGAGGCATGCGCTCTTTCCTGACGCCCCGAGAGATCGTCGGCGAGCTCGATCGCTACATCGTCGGCCAGGCGGCGGCGAAGCGGGCGGTGGCCATCGCGCTGCGGAACCGCTGGCGTCGGCAGCACGCGCCGAAGGAGCTGCGCGAGGACATCACGCCGAAGAACATCATCCTCATGGGGCCCACCGGCGTGGGGAAGACGGAGATCGCCCGCCGGCTGGCGAAGCTGGCCCAGGCGCCCTTCGTGAAGGTGGAGGCCTCGAAGTTCACCGAGGTGGGTTACGTCGGACGCGACGTGGAGTCGATGGTGCGGGATCTGGTGGAAGCGTCGATCTCTCTCGTCCGCGAGGAGGAGACGGAGCGCGTCCGCCCGCGCGCGCTGGAGAACGCAGAGGATCGTCTGGCAGAGCTGGTGAAGCTGGGCGGATCCCGGGGCGGGGGCTTCGGGTTGGCTCCCAGCAACAACGCGCCGCCGCCGCGCCTCACCGACGGCGAGCGGGAGAAGTTCCGCGCGCAGATCGCCGCAGGCACTCTGGACGACGTGCAGGTCGAGGTCGACGTGTCCGACTCCAGCCTGATGTTCATCCGCAACTTCTCGGGGCAGGGCCTCGAGGAGCTGGGCGTCAACCTGCAGGACCTGTTCAAGGGCATGCCGGGCATGGGCAGCCGCACGCGCCGCCGCCGCGCCAACGTCCCCGAGGCCTTGAAGCTGCTCGAGCAGGAAGAGGCGGCGAAGCTGATCGACCAGGATCGCGTCAACCGCGACGCCGTGCGCCGCGCGGAGAATGACGGGATCATCTTCCTGGACGAGATCGACAAGATCGCCAGCCGCGAAGGGGCCAGGGGCGTGGGCCCCGACGTCTCGCGCGAGGGCGTGCAGCGCGATCTGCTGCCCATCGTGGAGGGCAGCACCGTCAACACCAAGTACGGCCCGGTGAAGACCGATCATGTCCTCTTCATCGCGGCGGGCGCCTTCCACGTCTCGAAGCCGTCGGATCTGATCCCCGAGCTTCAGGGCCGCTTCCCGATTCGCGTCGAGCTGGAGCCGCTGTCCGGCGAGGATCTGGTGCGGATCCTCAAGGAGCCGAAGAACTCGCTGATCAAGCAGTACCAGGCGCTGCTCTCCACCGAGGGCGTGACCTTGACCTTCACCGACGACGCGCTCACCGAGATCGCCGGCATGGCGCAGCGGGTGAACGAACGCAGCCAGTCGATCGGCGCTCGCCGCCTCCACACCGTGCTGGAACGGCTCCTGGACGAGGTGTCCTTCGATGCCTCGGAGCTGACCCAGAAAACCGTCACCGTCGACGTCGCGTATGTGCGCAGGCGGTTGACCGATCTGGTGAAGGACGAGGATCTTTCCAGGTACATCCTCTAAGAGGACGCCATGAGCCTGTCCGCCAAAGGTCCCGACGCCTCCGGTCCTCCGTCCGCCGCTGCGCCCACGCGCACCGACGAGGTGATCGCCCGCGCGAAGCAGGTGCTGCTGCAGAACTACAAGCAGCAGCCCATCGTGCTCGCCCGTGGTGAAGGCGCCTACGTCTGGGACGCGGAGGGCCGCCGCTACCTCGATCTCATCGCAGGCATCGCCACCTGCGCGCTCGGCCACTGCCACCCCGCGGTGATCGCCGCCGCGAAGAAGCAGCTCGACACCCTCTGGCATGTGTCCAACGTCTTCTACTCCGAGCCGCAAATAGCCCTCGCCGAGCGGCTGACGAAGGCCTCGGGGCTGCCGGGCGCGCGCGCCTTCTTCTGCAACTCCGGGGCGGAGGCCAACGAGGCGTTGATCAAGCTGGCCCGCCGCTGCCAGCGCGAGCGCGGCAACAAGGACCGCTTCGAGATCATCACCTTCGAGGGAGGTTTCCACGGGCGGACGTTGGCGACCGTCACCGCCACCGCGCAGCCGAAGTACCAGCAGGGCTTCGAGCCGCTCCCGCAGGGCTTCGTGTACGCGCCGTACGGCGATCTCGACGCGGTGAAGCGCCTCATCGGCCCGCAGACGGCCGCCATCCTCGTCGAGCCGATCCAGGGCGAGGGTGGGGTGCGCCCCGCCCCGAAGGGCTTCCTCGCGGGCCTCGAGCGCCTGTGCCGAGAACATGGCCTGCTGCTGCTCATCGACGAGGTGCAGACGGGCATCGGGCGCACCGGCAAGCCCTTCGCCTTCCAGCATGACGGCATCTCCCCCGACGCCTTCTCGCTCGCCAAGTCCCTCGGCAATGGCCTGCCCATCGGCGCCATGGTGTGTACCGACGAGGTGGGGAAAGCGCTGCCGTCAGGCACACACGGGAGCACCTTCGGGGGCAACCTGGTGGCCGCCGCGGCGGCGTGCGCGACGTGGGATCTCGCCACCGCTCCCGAGACGATGAAGGAGAACGAGGCGAAGGGTGAACACCTGCGCGCGCTGGCCGAGGCGATCAAGGGCCGGCGACCGGAGCGGGTGAAGGAGGTGCGCGGGCGGGGGTTGCTCTTCGGGGTCGAGCTGGACGCGGGCGCGGCCGACGTGCTGGCGCGGTGCCGCGGGAATGGGCTCCTCGCCAACCTCGCCGGTGAGAAGACGGTGCGCTTTGCGCCAGCCTACGTCACCACGCGCGAGCAGCTCACCGAAGGGCTTGCCATCTTCGAGCGTTCGCTGTGACATTCTCCCCGGGTGCATGGGGGGAAGGGACGACGTGGCGCTCGACGAGAAGGTCGACATCGACGAGACGCGGAAGCGGGAGATCCTCGAGCTCGAGGGGAAGCTCGCCTCGCCCAACCACTATGAGATCCTCGGCCTGACAGCGGGCGCCTCTCCGGAGGAGGCCACCAACGCCTTTCGCGAGGCCTCCAAGAAGTTCCACCCCGATCGCTACTTCGGGAAGAACCTCGGCAGCTACAAGGCGCGCCTCGAGAAGATCTTCAAGCGCCTCGTCGAAGCCCACACCGTCCTCACCGATCTCCAGAAGCGGCAGGCGTGGCTCGAGGCCAACCCCCTCATCCGCGCGGCCGTTCGCGCGTCGTCCGGGAGCGGCATCTTCAAGGTCCACCGCGACAAGTCCGACGAGGAGAAGCGCCGCGACGCAGAGCGCCAGCAGCGGCTGGCCCGTCACCCCTACCTCAGCAAGGCGACTCGCGTCTTCGATCAGCTCGGCAAGGCCCGCGAGGCGATCGGCAAAGGTGAGTACAGCCAGGCCTTCACCTACCTCAACCAGGCGAGCCAATTTGATCCCAACAACGCCGAGGTCAAGTCGCTGTTGGCAGAGGTGCGCAAGAAGAACGAGCAGATCCGCGCTGAGGCCAGCTTCAAGGCCGGCCTCGAGGCCCTCGAGCGGCAGGACGACGACGCGGCCTTCAACGCTTTCAGGGCCGCTGTAACGGCCAGCGCCGCCCACCACCAGGCCGCCTACAAGGCTGCCACCTTGCTCGAGCGCAGGGGCGCAGACGTGAGGGAAATCATCTCTTTCGCGCAGAAGGCCGTCGACGCGGCACCGGACAACGCATCCTACCGGCTCCTACTTGGCCTCCACATGGAGACAGCCGGGATGAAGGCGCTGGCGAGGAAACACCTCGAGGAGGCCGCTCGCCTCGCCCCCGACGATCCCGAGGTCAAAAAACACGTCAAGAAGCGCTGGTCGTTCTAGAATTCCGGCTGAGAAATGGCCGAGCGCGAGCCCGTCATCGGCATCGACCTGGGAACGACGAACAGTGTCGTGGCCACCGTGCAGGGCACGCAGCCTGTGGTCATCAGGAGTCGATCGGGCTCCAACCTGACACCTTCGGTGGTCGCGGTGTCGAAGGCGGGGAAGATGCTGGTCGGGCCGATCGCCAAGCGCCAGGCGATCACGAACCCCACGGACACCGTCTACGCGGCCAAGCGCCTCATCGGCCGGAAGTTCTCTTCGGTCCAGACCCAGGAAGCGCTCAAGGTGCTGCCGTACCGGGTGCACGCCGGCGAGCATGACGACATTCGGATCAAGCTGGGCGAGCGCGAGTACTCCCTGCCGGAGATCTCCGCGCTGGTGTTGCGCGAGCTGAAGGCCGACGCCGAGGCCTTCTTCGGCAAGCCGGTGAAGAAGGCCGTGGTGACGGTGCCGGCGTACTTCAACGATGGCCAGCGCCAGGCCACCAAGGACGCCGGGCGGATCGCCGGCCTCGACGTGCTGCGGATCATCAACGAGCCGACGGCCGCGGCGCTCGCGTACGGCTTCGGCAAGACGATCAACGGGAAGATCGCCGTCTTCGATCTCGGCGGCGGCACCTTCGACATCTCCGTGCTCGAGGTGGGCAACGGCGTCTTCGACGTGATCGCCACCGGCGGTGACACGTACCTGGGCGGCGAGGACTTCGACAACAAGGTGATCGACTGGCTGGTGGCCGACTTCAAGAAGGAGCACAACGTCGATCTGCGGGCCGATCGCATGGCGTTGCAGCGCCTCAAGGACGCGGCCGAGAAGGCGAAGATCGAGCTCTCCACCGCGCGCGAGACGCAGATCAACCTGCCCTTCATCTCCACCCCGCAGGGCGGCGGCGCGGCGCTCCACCTGCAGAAGACGCTGACCCGGGAGCAGCTCGAGGAGATGTGCGGTGCGCTGGTGAGGAAGACCATCACCATCTGCGAGCAGGTGCTGGCTGAAGCCAAGGTGAAGCCCATCGACCTGAAGGAGATGGTGCTGGTGGGCGGGATGACGCGCATGCCCGCGGTGCAGGCGGCGGTGAAGGAGTACTTCCGTCGCGATCCCTCGAAGGGCGTGCACCCGGACGAGGTGGTGGCGCTGGGCGCGGCGGTCCAGGCGGAGGCGCTCACCGGCGCGGGCGCCGACGTGGTGCTGCTCGACGTCACCCCGCAGTCTCTCGGCGTGGCCATCGCCGGCGGCTACGTGCGGCGGCTGATCCCCCGCAACACCACCGTGCCCACCTCCGTGACGGAGGTCTTCAACACCTCGAAGGACAACCAGAACACGGTGAAGATCATGGTGCTGCAGGGCGAGGCCGAGGCCGCGCACCAGAACGAGCTGCTCGGCGAGTTCATCCTCACCGGGCTGCGCGAGGCCAAGCGGGGCGAGGTGGAGATCGACGTCACCTTCGACATCAACTCCGAGGGCATCGTGTCGGTGTCCGCGCGCGATCGTGAGACGGGCCAGCAGCAGTCGATTCAGGTGACGGCGTCGGGCGGCCTGACCGAGGACGAGCTCAAGAAGATCCTCGACGAGCAGGCCGACATGCTGCTCGAGGCGAAGAGCGAGGAAGAGACGAAGAAGAAGCTGGCAGAGCTCAAGGCGCTGGCGAAGGAAGTGACGGAGCTGATCCCCCAGCTGAGGGAGGCGACGAAGGGATCCGAGTTCGGGCAGGATGCGATCTCCAAGGCCAACCGGGCGCTCGAGCAGGCCACCAGGGCGTCGGAGGCGGCGGATCTGGCCCGGGTGACCGAGAGCATCGACACGCTGACCCGCACCATCAGCCTCTTCAAGGGTGTGCTTCAGCGCATCGGGCGGTGAGAGATGAGCAAGGAGCGCGCAGCCCAGCTGGTGGACGCCGGTGTCTGGCTGAAGCTGTCGGGTGATCTCGACGGCGCCCGGCGGCTGTTCGAGCGCGCGCTGAAGCTGGACCCCTCCAACGAGAAGGCGAAGCTGCTGCTGGCCTCACCGTCCAGCGACCTGCCGCCGGACCTGCAGCCGGCCGACATGTCCAACCCCTTCGAGCGCATGGGCACCTCGCCGTCGGCCATCGAGCGCGAGTGGGGTGTGGCGACGGGGCCCGGGGGGACGAAGACGCCGGCGCCGTTTCGGTCCGGAGAGTCCTCGCTCGATCAAGACTGGGGCCGCCTGACCGGCTCGGAGTCGCCCGCGCCACAGGCGCCCCCCGCGATTCCCCCGGTGACGCCGTCCAGCGCAGGCCTGCCGCCTCCGCCGGCGTACTCGGGGTCGCCCTCGCAGGCCACCCAGCAGTTCGCCATGCCGAAGGACGTGCAGGCCGCTGCGAGCTCCCCGTCCACGCCTGGCACGATGATGTTCGCCATGCCCCCGGAGGTGCGCGAAGCAACGAAGGCCCAGGCGAGCTCCCCGTCGGGGACGATCGCCTTTGCGATGCCCGACGAGGTCCGGGCCGCGCTGGGTGACGCGCCGCCGGGCGCGACCGATCGGTTTCATGCCATGCCGGCGGTGTCGTCGCCGAAGCTCACCCCCGAAGACGACTTCCAGGCCCTGGCCGACGAGGCGCCTGCCGCGCCGCCCGTATCCTCACGACCGTCGCGGCCCGCCGTCCCTCCAGCCTCACCCGCGCCCGCGTCGCGCAGCTCGCCGTCCGGCACGATGGTGGCCTTCACCATGCCGGACGAGGTGAAGGCCGCGCTGGAGCAGGCGAAGCCACAGCCGTCCTCTCCGTCGGGCGTGGCGAAGCCGGTCTCCTCACCTTCGGGGACGATGATCTTCGCCTCGCCGTCCGAGGTGCAGCGCGTCGCTGCGTCCGCGCGGGCGGAAGGAGACGACTTCGACAAGCTGGCGGCGGACGTCGAGGAGATCCCCCTTGCCGCGGAGCGGCCGTCGCGCATCGTGCCGCTCCCCAGGCCGTCGGCGCGCCCAGCCCCGAAACCGCCGGCGTCGAAGCCGGGCCCGGGGAAGCAAGCGGCGCCTGCCACCTCGCCCGACGACTGGGGGCGTCTCACCGACGAGCCCGCGCGCGCCCCCGGCGCCGAGAGCCTGAAGGCCAGTCCGTCGTCCGCCGGGCTGCCGCCGCCGCCCGCCTACTCGAGCCCCTCGCAGGCTGCCAGCACCCAGCAGTTCGCCATGCCGAAGGAGGTGCACGAGTCGACGTCGCCTCCATCGAGCGGCCCTTCCGGCACGATGCAGTTCGCGATGCCCAGGGACGCGCCGGGCGCCCGGTCTCCCTCGTCGCCATCGGGCACGATGCAGTTCGCCATGCCAAAGGGCGCGGAGCCGGGCGTGAAGCCATCTTCCCCGTCCGGCACCATGGCCTTCGCGATGCCGAAGGACGTCCGCTCGGAGCTGCCCACCGAGCCCCACCCGGTGCCGCAGACGATCTCGCTCTCCGGCGAGGAGCCGCCGCCGCCCCCCGAGACGGTGGTGCTCCACGGTGACGCGCCCCCGCCCGAGCCGCCGCGGGCGACGCCGCCGCTCTACTCGATCCCCGAAGACGACGTCCCGGGCTCCGGCCCCCGAGACGAGATCCCCACGGCGCCCTCGATGTTCAGCGCACCGGACCCGATGGCGGCCTTCGAGCCCGAGCTGGTGCCCGCTCCGCCGGGACTGTCGCGCAAGCCGGACTCACCCGCCGAGAGCGCCTGGCAGTGGAAGGCGTCGAACGCCGCCTCCCCCGCGCCGCTCGAAGACGTGCCCGTCCCCCGGCCTTCGCCCACCCTGGATCCGGCCGCGCAGTCCGCGTGGGACCTGCGGGCCGCCCCGGGCATCAAGCTCGAGCCAGTGGCGGGTGCGGACAAGGCGCTCGATCTGCTGAGCAGCGACTCGAAGATCCAGCGGGATCCCACCCGCGCGAAGAAGGACGAGATCGCCGCCATCCTCCGCGGCGCCCGCGACCTCCTCGACCTGGACGATCACACCGGGGCGATGGAGCTGATCGACAAGGCCGAGAAGCTGGCCCCCGACTCTCCCGAGGTGAGGCAGCTCAAGGAGCGGAGCGAGCGCACGCTTCTGGCGATGTTCGAGTCGAAGCTGGGCCACCTCGACAAGGTGCCTCGCGTGCTGCTCAAGGACGACGAGATCATCTGGCTGAACCTCGATCACCGCGCGGGCTTCGTGCTGGCGCAGATCGACGGCGCCGTCACCTTCGAGGATCTCTTCGCGGTCTCGGGCATGTCACGCCTGGACACCGCGCGGATCCTCGCCCAGCTGGTGGACGAGGGCGTGATCAGCCGCGGATGACGGCGGTCCACTTCGCGCGCACCACCACCTCGCCCCGCTGGTTGTGGCTCTCGGTCGTGACGGTGAGGAAGTCGAGGCTCTTCTTCGCGGAGATGTCGGTGATCGTCCCCCGGGTGGTCAGCACGTCGCCCGGCCGCACCACCTGAAGGAACTCGAACTCCTGCTCGCCGTGCACCAGGCGGAGCAGATCGACGCCGAGCTCCGGATCCGTGCAGGCCTTTGAGAACGGGGTGATGGCGAAGACGACGGCGAAGTTGGGCATGCCGATCACCGCGCCGTACTCCGACGCAGCCGCCGCTTCCTTGTCGTGGAGGAAGGGGTGGAGATCGCTGGGAGGCCCCACGCCCGAGAAGCCCATCGACGGGATCGAGCCGCCCACTGCGTACGCGAACTCGCGCAGCTTCTCGACGCCCACCTCGTAGGTGAAGGGCCCGTAGGCGCGGCCGACGAACTTCGGGTCGAGCGCCATCAGAGCCTCCCTTCGACGACGGCGCCCTTGAGCACGTCTTCGCCGCGCTGGTTCTTCGCGCTCAGCTCAGCGGTGAGCCGCCCGTCGGCGATCGCCGTCACCTTGCCGCTGAAGGTGATGGTGTCGGAGATCGCGACCGGCCGGGAGAAGCGCACCTGAATCCGCGCCACCTTCCCGGGATCACCGAGGTAGTGGATGAAGGCGTCCACCGCCCAGCCCAGCGTGCAGAGGCCCTGGAGGATGACGCCTCCCAGTCCGGCTGCCTCGCCCACCGCGCGGTCGATGTGGATCGGGTTGAAGTCGCCGGACGCGGCGGCGTAGTAGATCGGCCGGTACGGATCGCACGTGCGCACCAGCGTGAAGGTGTCTCCGACGGCGAACGCTCTCATGCAGGCTCCTTCAGCGGGACGGCCGGTCGAGGGGATCATCCACCTCTTCCGCCTCGCGCTCCTTCTTCGCTTTCCAGGTCTTGAGCGCGTAGTCGATCAGCTTGTCCAGGTACGTGTGGAGCGGCGGGCAGCGCACGCCGGTGCCGTCGAGCAGCTCGAGGGCGGTGTGGCAGTTGTAGAGCGCGAGGTGGTTCACGTACTGGATCGCCGCGCGCTGGGGCCTCGCCAGCTTCTCCACGCCGGGCAACCGGAGGAAGAGATCGGTCGCGCGGGCGGAGAGCGTGAAGCGCGGCAGCTTCTTGTTGGCGCGCTCGGCGATCAGCTCGTACACCCGGCGCGCGCTCATCGGGTTGGGATCGACGAGGTGCACCGTCTTGCCCACGGCCTTCGGGTTCTGCGCCAGCGACCAGGTGGCCTCGACGGCGAAGTCGACGGGGATCACGTTGAGCGGCGCCACGCCGTTGCCCGGCAGCGGCAGGGGCAGCACCAGAGGGGACATCACCAGCAGCATGCCGAGGTAGTAGGGGCCCTCGAAGCGGTCGATCTCTCCCGTCTTCGAGTCGCCCACCACCGTGCAGGGGCGGATCACCGTGATCGGCAGCTTGCCCTTCGCCTTCTGCACCAGCTTCTCGGCCTCGAACTTGGTCTCTTCGTACGCGTTGCGAAAATGCTGGCCGACGTCCAGCTCGTCCTCGGCGATGACCCCGACGCGATCCCCCGAGACGTAGCAGGTCGAGAAGTGCACCAGCCGGGACAGCTTCGGGCAGGCGCGGGCCATCTCCAGCACGTTGCGCGTGCCCTCGACGTTCACCTTGCGCGCCATCTCGCGGGGCATGCCGAGGTAGCTGATCGCCGCGAGGTGGAAGATGTGGGTCGTCTTCTGGGTGAGGCGCTGGTACTCGCCGCCCGACAGCCCGAGGTGCATGTCGACGATGTCACCGGCGAGGATCTCCACCTGCGCGCCCTTCAGCCGGCTGGCGTACTGCGTCGCTTCCTTGACGAACTTGGGCTGCACCAGGAGGGAGATGTGCCCGTCGGGGTTCTCCTGTGCCAGGTGCTTCACCAGTCGCTTGCCGATGAAGCCCGGGTACCCGGTGACGAAGGCGTGGACGCTCACCCGGCGGACCCTACAAAGCCCTCAGCGCGATGCCCACAAACGATCACGGATCGGCCGGCAGCGCCTTCATCGCCTCGAAGATCCGCTCCACCTGCCGGCGCGTCTCCTCCAGCGAGCCCGAGTTGTCGACGATCCACGTGGCGTGCTTCCGCTTCTCGTCGAGCGGCATCTGGGACGCGATCCGCGCCTCGGCCTCCGCCTCCGACAGGCGATCGCGCTCCATCAGGCGGGCGCGTTGCACCTCGGGCGGCGCCACCACCAGCACCACCCCGTGCATCCCGCGGTGGAGGCCGTTCTCGATCAACAGCGCGGCGTCGTACAGCACCCGGGGTGCGCCGGCCCGGGCGAGAGCGGCTGTCTTCTCCAGCACGGCCTGCTGGATCCGCGGGTGGGTGATCGCGTTCAACGCCGCGCGCTCGGCGGCGTCGTGGAAGATCCGCGCGCCCAGCCTGGCGCGGTCGAGCCGGCCCTGCGCGTCCACGACTCCCGGGAAGCGGCGGGCGATCTCCTCCAGCGCGGGCTGCCCCGGCTCCACCACCTCGCGCGCCACCACGTCGGCGTCGATGATCGGCACGCCCAGCGCGGCGAACATCTTCGTCACGGTGCTCTTCCCCGTGGCGATCCCCCCGGTGAGGCCGAAGAGGTGCATCTACTCGGCGGGCTGCTGCAGCGTGGAAGGCAGGAAGGTGAAGGACTGCACCGTCTTGCCGTCGTCCTTGAAGAAGACGGCCAGCCCCAGCTTCACGTAGTGGAAGTACACGTGCGCGCTGGCGGACTCCTTCCTGTAGTAGCAGGGCTCCTTCGCCTCCATCGGGTCGCAGGCGCGGCCGTACGACTTCTCGACCGCCTCTTTGGGGATCACCGGCGCGGGGTAGACGTCGATGCGCTCGACGACGTGGGTGGTGGGGTTGCACTTGAACTGGGCCTGCACCGTGCCGGTGATGGCCGTGGGCCCCGAATAGACGAGCACCTCCTGGCCCTTCGCCATCACCTTCTTCGACGGCTCGCCGAACTTGCCGATCACGTCGATCATCGACGACACGCCTGGGTGAATGCCGTTCCACGGCTTGGCGAGGGCCGGGAACGCCAGGAGCCCGCAGGACAGCCCGACGGCGAAGACGAGGCGCGACATGAGCCGCGGGCAATGCTACTTCGTTTCGCGTCATGCGTACGCTGGTCCTCCGCGCGGCCCTCGCACTTTCGGCTACCTCTGGCGGGGCGGCCCTGGCCTACGACTTCCTCGGCTCGGAGAGCTGTCAGAGCTGCCACCCGGACGCCTACGCCGCCTGGCAGGCGTCACCGCACGCCCGCAGCCGAGACGTGCTGTCTCCCCAGCAGCGGAAGGACGCGCGCTGCCTGTCCTGCCATTCCCCCAACGAGGCCGATCAACGCACCGCCCAGGTGGCCTGTGAGACCTGTCACGGCGGCGGCCAGTACTACTCGGCCCGTTATGTGATGAAGGACAGCGAACTGGCCCGCCTCGTCGGCCTCGTCGATCCGGTGGAGAAGGCCTGCCGCGCCTGCCACGACGACTCGAGCCCCTCGCTCAAGCCCTTCGACTTCGCCACGGCCCTGAAGGCCATGGATCATTGGACGGCGGAGCGCGAGAAGCGGAACAAGCCGAAGACGGGGGCCGCGCCGCGTCGCTTCCCGGCCTTCGCGCTCCTGTCGAGCCGGCGATGATCAAGGTCGTCGACGCCGTCTTCGTCACCACCGCCACCGAGCCGGGCCAGTACCCGCGCGAGCCCGTGCCGGAGGTCGCCTTCGTCGGCCGCAGCAACGTCGGCAAGTCGTCGATGATCAACGCGCTGGCCCACCGCAAGAAGCTGGTGCGCGTGTCCAACACGCCAGGGCGCACGAAGACGCTCAACTTCTTCGACGTCACCCTGGAGCGGCGCGCCACCCGCAAGAGGCTGCGGCTGTGCGACCTCCCGGGCTACGGCTTCGCGAAGGTGTCGAAGGTCGAACGCGATCAGTGGCAGAAGATGATCAGCACCTACCTGCGCGAGCGGCACACGCTCGAGGTGGTGGTGTCGATCATCGACGCCGAGGTGGGTCCCACGCCGGACGATCTCCAGATGATCGACCTCCTCCAGGAGATGCCGCCGCGGATCCTCGTGGTGGCCACCAAGCTGGATCGCCTGGGGAAGGCCGCGCGCCGCCCCCGCCTGGACGCCCTGGCGCGTCAGCTCGAGCTGCCTCCGGGCGCGCTCCTTGGCTTCTCGGCGACCGACGGCATCGGCGTCGACGAGGTGTGGGGGACGGTGCTGGCGGCCATTGAGGGCGGAGGCCGTTGACGGGCCTCCCGCCCGGGCGGACACTGGCGCGAGCATGCATCACAAGGCGCT
>JBFMHF010000001.1:0-137749 GCA_040752975.1 Myxococcota bacterium | reverse complement strand
CAGCTTCGAGAAGGTGACGGGCATGGGCGAGCGGGTGACGGCAGCGGGTGGAGGAAGGGACCGCGGGATTCTCCCTGAGAAACACCCCTCGGGCGACGGGTACGCAGAGTTTACATAACGCTCATTATCCGACGTTGGCTTGTGGGGTGCTCAGAGGGGTGGCGGTGCTATCAGGTCGGCCGCATGCGGAGTGACTGGCGGATCTGGGTGGCGCTTCTGGGGGGGCTCACTGGGTGTCCGTCGGAGCCGCGCCGTGACGTGGCGGACGCGGCCGCGATCGAAGTGGACGCGGGAAGATCCGACGCGGGCGGACAGGTGTTGGACGCCGGGCCGCCGGCGCCGCTGCGGCTGGAGTTCGCCGTGTCGGTGGGCTCGGACGGTGGCGAAGAGCCAGTCTCCTTCGTGGATGGCGCCGCTGAGATCGACCCGGTGAGTGTGCTCGTCCTCACCACGCCGGTGCGCCTCTCGGACTACCGCGTCCGCCTCTTCGACTGGGCGGATCAGGTGGTGGTATCTGATGACAGCGCTGCGCCTGGCGACGCGGGCGTCGTCTACCGGATTGCACTCCCCCAGCCGCTCAAGACCGGGCGGCGCTACAGCCTGGTGGTCGACGCGGAGCGCGCCCCGGAGATCTCTGACGAGGCTGGCCGCCACTACGACGACGTGCGGCTGAGCCTCAAGATCCGCGGCGAGATCCAACCGGACACGCCGGCGAAGAAGCCCGGGAAGAAGCGGAAGTAGTCCGCTGGTGCGATCCTCGATTCCGAGGACCTCGGGCCCGACGCCCCGGCCGAGCACGGACGTGCCCGACAGTGAGTCACAGCGCCAGCAACAGGCGGCTCACGTCGTACAGCACTTCCCCGCGCTCGAAGATCGGCCGCCGCTCGATGTCCCAGGCGTTCAATTCCGCCGCGCGCCACGCCGTCCACTCGAGGACGGACTTCAGGTTGATCGCGTCGTACAGGTTGTACTCCACGAGGATCCGCAGCGCCTGCTTGTCTCCTGACTGGTTCCACTCGCGCCAGAGGCGGATCGCATCGAAGCCCTTCACGCCTTTGAGGTGCGGCGGCCGGTGCAGCCCGAGCGCCTCCTCCACGCCTTTGAGGCCCCCTTTCAGCTTCGCGTGGCGGATCAAGAAGCGCAGGTCCACGTGCACCCACGGCTCCGGGAAGCGCCCATCGAAGGCCTGACGCAGCACCGGCACGTCGAACGCCGACCCGTTGAAGGTGACCCAGATCGGGCTCGCCGCCAGCCGCTCCGGGAGCTGCCTCATCGAGTGGCCCCGGCGGAAGGTCGCCACGCCCTGCCCGTCCATCACCCCCACCACCGTGGGCACGTTGTCGCCGTCCGCCTCGATGTCGAAGAAGGCCGCGCGCTCCGCGAAGTGGCCGTAGAGCCGCCAGTGTTCCCGCGCCGGCACCAGCTTCGAGAGCGTCAGAAGATCCTTCGCCTCCAGGGCCGCCCTCGCCTTCGGCACCGCCTCCAGCAGCTCCGCGTCCAGCCGCTTCGACATCACCACGTCCGCCCGGGCCGCGCGCTCGAAGTCTCCCCAGGTAGCCAGCCCTCGCGCCCAGAGATCGCGCTCGCGCCAGGGCCCCACCCCTCTCGTCAGCTGGAAGGTCCGCGGCAGGAACTCCATGGAGGGAGCGGAGCCTCGCCCTCCAACGCCAGCGTGTCCATCCTCCTTGCGAACCGTCGAGGCGAGGCCTTCACTCTCACCTGCCATGCGACTGCCAGCCCTCACGTCCACCCTGGTGTTGATCCTCGGCTGCGCCACCGAGCGGGCCTCGACCCCGCCAGCCGCCCCTCCTGCGCCGGCCACGGCGACCGCCTTGCCCAGGCCCGCGGTGAAGGTGAACGAGGTGGCCCTGGCGCTGGCCGACGCCGGCATCGCCCTCGACGCGGACGATCCAGCCACCTGCGCGCCTTGTCACACCGCGGTGGTCGCCGAATGGCAGGAGTCCCTCCACAGCCGCTCGCACCACGCGAAGGACCCGCTCTACGCGGCCATGCGCACGCTGCGCACCACGAAGCAGGGCCCGCAGATCCCCGGGAAGTGCGCCGTCTGCCACAACCCGCGCGACGGACAGGATCACGACTCGAAGGCCGCGCAGTCGGGCGTCTCCTGCGCGACCTGCCACCAGCTCGACGGCGTGCACCTGGGTGACGAACGCAAGGGCACCGGCGCGCTCGTGAAGGGGCCCGTCAACGTCTTCCGCGGCCCTCACGACATCCCCGACGGCACCTCGCCGCTCCATGGCAATGGGCCCGCGCTGCCTGCGCTGGTGGACGGAAAGTCTCTGTGCCTCGCCTGCCACGCCGAGGAGAAGAACCCGGCGGGCCTGGCCACCTGCTCGACGGGCGTCGAGCACGCCTCGATCCAGGACAACCGCGCGTGCGCCGAGTGCCACATGCCGGTGGTGGAGACGCCGTCCGGTCCGGTCTCCTCGCGCCCGACGCACCGGAGCCACCGCTTCCTCGGGCCCCACCAGGCGCAGCGGCTGGGCGAGGTGGGGCTGCTGGCCGAGGCGGTGAAGCTGTCCGGCCGCTTCGACGGCGCGAAGCTGGTGGCGCGGCTGGAGAACACCAGTGGCCACTCCTTCCCCACCGGCTTCCCCGCGCGCATGGCGGTGCTGGACCTGCGGGCCTTCGACGCGAAGGGGAAGGAGCTCTACCGGAACGTGACCACCGAGCCGATGAAGGAGCACCCCGACGCGGTGCTGAACCGCGCCTACGTCGACGCCGAAGGGAAGCCGGCCCTCGCCCCCTTCGCGACGAGGGAGGTGCGCGACTCGCGCCTGAAGCCGGGCGAGGTGCGTGAGGTGGTGGTGGAGGTGCCGGCGAAGGCGGTGAAGGCCGAGCTGGCCTTGCGCTTCTTCCTGGCTGCCCCGCCGATGCTCAAGGCCATCGAGTACTCGGGGCCCGAGGCGAAGCCGGTGGCGCTGCCGCCGGTGGTGGTGACGCGCCCCTGAAGCGGGCCGTCGGCTAAGCCTCGAAGTCGTCCTGGTAGCGGTCGGGGTCGATGCCGTGCTCCCGGAGCGGTGCCCGGACGCGATACCGAGTCACGCGCGCGCTCGCTCGGATGTAGCCGCGGATCACGTCTTCACGCCCGACGCGGGCCCCGGCCAGCGACTCCGCCTCGCGAACCACCTTGCGCCGAGCCAGTCCCCGAAACAGCGACGGGACGGCCGTCAGGAGCGACTTGAGGAGCGCCTCAGCGTCGCTGTCCCAGGACCGCTCCTTGGGCAGATCTGGAAAGAAGCCATACTCGTCTTCCGTCAGTGACCGCCACACCGACAGCGTGTGCCCATCAGGATCCGCGACCGTTCCCACCAGCTCGAGCTGCGGCGTGCGGTGCGGCTCGTACACTTGCCGAGCGCCGGCGGTCACCAGCGCCTTCCACGCACCCTCCACGTCCGAGACCTGGATCCTCAGCGACGCCCGGCACTCCACGCGGCGCACCTCGAGGAAGCGGATGAGCAGGCTGTTCACGTCGACGTCGCACCAACCTTCCCCTTCGGCCCGTACGCGGAAATCCATCACCTTCACGAAGAGGCTGACGGCTCGCTCGAGACTCGTCACAGGCACCTCGAGATGGCTCACTCCCTGGAACATCAGCGCTCCTCTCCGTCGGTCCTTGCCGGCACGGCCGCACCAAAATCCACCCGGTGGTGGCTCGAGTCACAGAAGGGCTGCGCCCGAGTGGCCCCACACCGGCACAGCGCCACCCGGCCTGACTCGCAACGGCGCACCACCTCGCCCTGCTCCCCCACGATGGTGAAGTCGCCCTCCACCATCAGTGGCCCTCGCGGCCGCAGTGTGATCTTCGTGCTCATCCCGTTCCTTGCTTTGCCCGGGCGCACGCGTCGCAGTACGCCTGCCCCGTGCGCCGGTGACAGGTGGCGACCTGCCCGACCTCGAGGACCTGCTGGCAGCCGTCGCACAAGCAGCCCACCGAAAGCTCCACGCGATCCCAGCCGCCAAGTGGCATCTCCACTCCGGCCATGCGGCGAGGGATCGGTCGGTCCTTGACGATCTGCTTGCGGAACACCTCGTGCACCGCCAGCCAGGCAGCCACGTTCGCGTCACTCAGTCCGTGATCTCGCATGCAGCGCTCGATCAGCCGCTCGCGGTAGTCGAACAGTTCGTCGGAGATCACCATCCAGTGGTGGGCGTTCCGCGGACGATCACCGAAGTAGTGCCGGACGCCGGTGAAGATCTCCGCCAGAAAACTGTATTGCTTGTCGATCACCCGCTCCTTCGTCACCCCATGGAAGAAGGGCGCGAGCACCGGGTCGGCAAATACGCGGGTGTAGAAGTCCTCGAGGATGACCCGCAGTTTCCTCCCACCCTCCAGCGCCGCCCAGAGGGCGGGGTTCGGGGCCAGCGGACCTTTACGTCCCCTGGTGGTGAAGTCGTCGTCCGTCGTCGAATCCATGACGCCCCTCTGGAACCAGAGCAAGGCCGGTGGGTCGAGTCTGCGCCCACCGGCCAGAAGACGACTCGCTCAGATCTTTGCCTCGACCTCTCCCAGCGCGAGGCGACTCTTCGACAACACCATCCCGATGTTGGCCGACGCCCGGGTCACGAAGCACAGGGCCTGGTTGTGGTGCTTCTTCGAACGCATGAAGACGTGGAGCAGGTTTTCGCTGAATACGACGATTTCGTTGAAGTAGTGGCGCCCGTCTTCGGCCTGTCCCCGCGACTTCCGGAAGAGCCGCTCGATGGCCGTCACGCTCCTTCCCTGGAAGAGGTCGGTGGTCGCCGCTGCAACCAGATCCAGCACCTCCTGCGGGTGGCTGTCGAGCGTGCGCACCGCCAGGAGCATTCCGGTCGACATGTCGACGTAGCCGACGGCAACGCACTCAGGCACTTCCTGTTGGACCTTCGACAACACGGTATCAAGCGACATCCTTCGTCCTTTCGAGAGAGTCCTGCTCCGGGCCGGCATGCGGGGGACGACCGGTGTTCGGCCCGTTGATCCACCGGACGTAGTCAGCGAAGGTCTCGAGGAACTGCACCTGTGCATCGGACTGGACCCACTTGGGGTTCACCGTCCGCACCGTGTCGAGTGCGGCCACCGGCGTGGCGCCCTCCCAGATCAACTGGCACGCCAGCATCGTCCCGGTGCGTCCCAAGCCGGCGCGGCAATGGAAGGCCACCACCGCGCCAGACGCGGCCATGGCCTCCAGGCGACCACACAGCGCCGCTGCTGCCACGCTGCTCGGCGCCGCCATGTCGGGGATTGGGAAGTGCATGCTCGCGATCCCCTGGGCCTCCAGCGCCTCACGAGGGACGGTGGCCGTCTCTTCGAGCGTCACCAGCAACGTCACGCCGAGCCGTCGCAGCCCCTCGAGATCCTCCTCCAGAGAAGCGACGATTCCCGGGCGCGGCAGGCCGCCCAGGCGGCCCGGGCGAAGCCAACGAAAGGAGCGGGGGCCCAACGTCGCCGAGACGTACGTCCGCGCCGCGGCGGGCAATGGGGGCGGCGGAGCAATGCCCTCGGCCAGCGCGGCGGGGTCCGCGTCGGGAGCCGGCAGACAGACACTGCCGTTCTCGAGAAAACGCCGGGTGATCGCCGAGGTGGGACAGGTGAAGAAGGCCTGGGCTGGCGCAGCTTCCTGGATCCGTCCCCCAGCGAGAAGCAATGCGTGATCCGCCGCTCCGCGCGCGTGGAGTTGGTTGTGGGTGACGAACAGCACCGCACGATCCCTCGCGTACCAGCGCATCAGCCCCATCACTCGCTCGGCTGCGTCGGGCTCGAGGCTCGCAGTGGTTTCGTCCAGGCATACCAGCCCGGCTCCGGTGGCCATGGCACAGAGCACGGCCAGCGTCCTGCGGAGCGAGAGCGGCAGGCTGAGTGCCTCGTCGTCGAGGTGATCGCTCAGGTCCGACGCGCCGGCCGCCGCAAGCAACTCGTCGATGCGCGCGTTCTGCCTGGCACGGAGCAGCCGCCCCCGATCCGGGAAGGACGACACCAGGTTCTCCCGAACCGTCGAAGCAAAGTAGCGCGCGTCCTGCTGGACGAGGGCCGGCCGGTTGGCCGGGGCGATCGGCTGCCCCTGGTAGCGCGCGCTGCCCCAGGTCCGCAGCTCGGGCTGCGAGGCGTTGAGCCCTACCAGTGTCCGCAGCAGCGTTGACTTCCCTCCGCCCGCCGGGCCCATCAACACCGTGACGCCCCGCGCGGGCACCTGGGCGGTGACGTCGGCAAGAACGACGCGATCACGAAAGGCGACCCCGAAGGACTCGAGGATCAACGCCGGCGCCTCAGTCATCGCGTCGCTCTCCGGGAAGCAGCTGCCGCGCCAACGTCGAGAGCAGCGCCCAACCGATCGACTGGCTCGTGGCACGCGGCAGGGCCAACCACACCGATCGGCCGCGCGAAGACGGCAACTCGGTGCCGAACCACCACCAACGGTTGTCCCCCACCAGCGCCACCTGGAAGGCCGGGGGCCACTGCTGGGTCGCCTCATGCACCCGGAAGACGTCCGCTGCCAACACCGACTGGCGTATCGCCGCGACCTCTCCAAGCTCAGCCGGGCTCAAGGGCTCGCGCGCGAGCGCGCCAATGCCCGTGCCCTCCAGCACCACCGCCCCGACCGGGCACACCGCGCGCTCGAGAATCTGCTCGACGCCTTGAAGCTCCCCTTCCAGATCCCCGAAGTGCTCGAAGGCCCCGCGCGCACAAGCAGGGGTGGACGGCACCAGCCGGTCGACCAGGACCTCCACCACATGAAAGGCTGTGGTCACCCCAGCCTCAGCTGGTAGTCCCAACATCACGACCCGCTCGTCGCCCACCGTACCCGCCACCAGGGCACCGGTCGAGGCGCGGAGTACGATCAAATCAGCGTCGGCGCCGAGGCGCCGGGCAACCACGCCTGCTTCTGCCGGCATCTTCCCCCACAGCGCGAGGGGCGCTCCCGACGACGACAGCACCGCCCCCCACGTGCAGTCGGCCACCGAGGCCCGCAGGTGCTCGAGCAGGGACCAGGGCGAAGGCGAGAGCGGCTGCTCCGTCGGGCCAAAGTCCGCCAGGTCGAACGTCAGCTTCACGTCGTACTCCGAGAAGCTGGGGCCTCGTGGGAGGAAAAGCGTCTGTGTGGAGGTTGGACACCTTCGTAGGGCCAGAACCGTGGCGGCCACCTGCGCTTTGAGCGCGTCGGACACCTGTTCGGCGGTGGCCAGGCCCCAGGAGACCAGCGTTTCGCCAAGCGGGCGCCGGGTACGCAGGCCCTCCTGCACCACCTCACGCAGCGCGCGCTCGTCGATTCCGCAGCGCGAAACGAGCAACCGGCGAAAGAGGAAGCGATCCGTTGATGTGGTACCCCAGGCGATTCGGCCGCGCTGGAGGTAGAGGTGCACCTCGAGGTCATCGGCAGCAGCGATCAACTCGCCAGTCGCGCCCGAAAGTGCCAGGCGCTCGAGTTGCTGCGAAGGAGCAGTCGGCTTCATGGACTAGAAGGCGTCTCCCTTGGTGGCCTGCGGGGGCGGCGAAGCGCTCAGCTGGTCCCACAACCGGTGCACGGCTGCGCCGATCCGCGTGATCGCGGGGGGGACTTCCAGGAGCGCCCCGTCGAGTTCGTCATCGAGGCCAACCAGGCGCTGGAGGACTGCCAGCGCTCCCTGCCTGTCACCTTCCCCTGCCCAGGCTCTACGGGCGATCCGCAGCGCCTCGAGGTCGTGCTCGCGCAGTTCCTGCCTCAAGTTCACCAACCGCAGCATGGATGTGAAGGCAGAGAAGTCCTCCCAGAGGCGGTACCCCTCGCGCGGCTCGGCGTCTCCACGTCCCAGCCATGCCAGGATCCGTCGTTGCAGGGCGCGCAGCTGCAACCGATCTCCCTCGCGCAGCTGGCAGTACTCGTCGCGTCCCACCAGCATGGCGATCAGCGTGCCTGCCCCGCGCAGGGCCGCCCGGGCACCGACTGGGCCGACCTCCCCCTGGCCTGCGGTGAAGCTCCAGAGCTTGCGGTACTGCCTGCGCACCGCCAGAGACACCTCGAGTTCGGAGTCGTACCGCAGGCGTCGCGGCACGCACTCCAGCTCGCACAGGGCGAACTCGATGGCGCCCATCGATTTGCGCACCCGGCGCAGCGCGCTCCCGCAGTCGCAGACCATCTCCCAGGCTTCGCCGGTGGGAGCGTGAGTGACGAGACGGCCGTGGCGTTGCCGGAGCTCGACGCGAGCCATGAAGGCCAGATCAGCCACCTTGGCCGGGCCGCCGTGGGCGTGCAGCGTCTGGTCAAGCGCGAGTTCGAAGTTGAGCGGGTCGCTGGGAGGCGCAGCGTCTGACGCGCCGTCGTAGTGGGTCAGCACACTCTCGATCTTCTCCAGCGCGCGCTCGACCAGGCCACGCACGGGGATGGTGAGACCCATGAAGACGGCCGCGGGTGCTGCCTCCTCGTAGTGGCGAATGTCGAAAGCCTGAGTCGCCTGGAACAGCTCCACCAGCCAGGCCTGCGCGACGAGCGCGAACTTCGACAGGCCGGCGGTCGCTTCAGGGCTCGACATGACGGAGCGAAGTGTCGGCCTGCAGTCGAGGAATCGTCACCTGACCCGGCGGACGGGATCCCTCGTCCCATTGGACAGGGGCCAAGTTTACCCACACGTGCGATCATTCATTGACGCGCCATCGAGCGTGGGCGGCATGGGCTCGCCGAAGTTGGGAGTCATCTTTCGTGAGCGTCGATTGGGAAGTCATTGGACCCCAGCTCCTCGAGCGCGAACGACGTCCGGTGATGGTCCTCGACGAGCGAGGTCGCGTGATCCGCACCAACCAGGCCTTTCGCTACCTGGTGAGTGATGGGCGGCATACAGTCGGGGCGGACTTCACCGCACAGTGGCTCACGCCCGACAGCCGTCCTCACTTTCTGAGTGCGAGAGAGCGCGCGATCACCGGCGACCGAACCCGCGTGACCGTGCGCGTGGTGGAGTCGATCTTCCCATTGGACCTGATGTTGGAACTGACTTGCGTCGGTGTCGAACCTACCCGGTATCTCCTCGCCGTAGTGGTGGATCTGGTACCGCGTCGGCAGTCTTCGCCACTGATACCCGCTGGGGGCCTGCTGTACGAGGTCGTGACGAATGAGCACGGCCCATGGCAGCTCAAGCGGCTCGTCACCCCGCAGGGCGAGCAGGAAGTGGACGTGGACCCCACCCCCTGCTTCCGAAAGGTGTTTGGGCTCTCGGCCGAATGCCGCGGGTGTCCGGTGAAAGGCATCGGACGGGGCGGACAAGCCCATGGAGTCGTACAGGCGCCTTCCCCCGACTTCCGGGCGCACCTCCTGGTGGCTCGCAACGTGACACAGGACACCACATCGGTCCTGGCCTTCCCGGTGGAGACCGAAACCTACACCGCACTCGTGGAGGCCCGGGTGCATCACCTGTCCTCGCGAGCGAAGCTGAGCGAGCGGGAGCGGCAACTGCTGCAGATGCTGCTCCTCGGAAGATCCCTGAAGGAAGCCGCCGGAGTTCTCGGCATCACCGCGCGAACGGCCAAGTACCACCAGCAGAACCTGCTACGAAAGGTCGGCGCAGATGGCCGGGTCGATCTGTTCCGCTTGCTGCTGTAGCGCCGAAAAGAAATCCAGGTGACCAGGACTCACCTCATGCCAACTCGTCCTCGGGTCGCCGAACTCCGCGTCCAGGCCGAACCTGGGCCCGCTCGCTCCAACTCGGTGGCGTCCCGTCACCGAGGCGCAGCTCCAGGCAAGCCCAGCTCGCCCCGGGCGAGCGCGTCGAGCAGCGGTAGATCAGCCTCGCAGAAGGGCAGCGCCTTCATCTCCGCCGGCGTGCAGAAACGAATCGCCTGCGCCCCCAGCGGCTGCGGCTCCCCGCGGACGATCCACGCGGCCAACAGCTCGAGCTCCACCACGAGATCCGGGTACGCGTGCACCGTGCTCCACAGTCTGGAGCCCACCTCGAGCTCCACCGCCAGCTCTTCGTGGCACTCGCGCTTCAGCGCCGCCGCTTCGGTCTCGCCGGGCTCCACCTTCCCGCCCGGGAACTCCCAGAGGTTGGCGCGGCTCTTGTCCGGCAGGCGCTGCTGCACCAGGTACCGGCCCGCGTCCTTCGGATCGGGGATCAACGCCGCCACGACGTGAATGCGCTTCACGGGCGCACCATGCCATGGACGACCCGCGGCGTGTCAGGCTGTCAGCCGCCGGTGCCGGACAGTTGCAGCGCGAAGACCGAGCCCAGGTTGGACAGGACGTACAGCCGCGCGCCGTGCTTCCCCGAGGCGAACGCGGTGGGGGCCGCCATCACGCCGCGTCCAGGGTTCCACATGGCTCGCACCCGGCCCGCCGACGCGTCGACGAAGGCCAGCGACGTGGCGGTGGGCACCACGACATAGCCGCGCGCCACCGTCAAAGAGACGCCGGCGTTGGCTCCCTTGCCCTTGTTGTTCTTGTCGGAAAGATCGAGCGTCCAGAGGACCCGGCCCTGCCCCGTCTCCACCGCGCTCAGCGTGCCGTCCCCCACGCAGAACAGGGTGCGCCCGCGCAGCACCATGGCGGTGACGCCGAGCTTCGCGCTGGTCCACTCCAGATCTCCCGTCTTCGCGTCCACCGCCGCCACCCCATCGGCGTAGCTGGCCACGAAGACGCGCCCGTCGGCGACGATGGGCTGGGTGTCCACGTCGAGGAACTGGGTGCCGCCGGTGACGGAGATCTTCCGCTCCCAGCGGGGCACTCCGTCGTCCAGCCCCAGCGCCACCAGCGTCCCGTCGGCGAAACCCGTGAAGACCAACCCGTCAGCCACGGTGGGACGTGCTGCGCCGCGCACCGAGAAGCCGGAGGGCGTGTCGCGTCGGTACTGCCACTTCCAGACCCCGGTGGCCTCGTCCACCGCGTACACGGTGTCCGCCTGAGACGTGACGACCACCACGCCGTCGGCCACCGTCGGCGCCGTCACCAGCTCTTCTTTGGCGTCGTACTTCCACACCTCGTCGCCCGACAGCACGCGCAGGGCGTAGAGCACCCCGTCGCCGCCTGCGACGAAGGCCACTCCCGAGGAGACGGTCGCTCCGGCGCGAAAGCGGTTGGGCGTCTTCTTCTGCCACTCGACGTGCCCGTCCTCGGGGGACAGGCAGCGGATGAAGCCGTCGCGCGTGGTGACGATGATCCTCTCGGTGTCGGGATCGACCGCCGGAGACGCGGGCTCGAGCGGCTTGTGCTCGAGCAGCCCCACCTTCACCAGCGATGTCCACCAACTGACCTCGTAGATCGCCGGGTAGCTGACGTGCGCCTGGCGGCGAGGCACGGTGGGGTCCTCGTTGAGGGGAATGGCCTTGCACCCGCCGAGGGCCACGCCGCACGCGAGGATCGCGAAGAGGCGCCGCAAGCGCTGCCTCAGGTCCCTGCGTCGATCGCGGCGGGAGCGGGAGGAAGAGGCGCAGGCACCGCCACCCCCTGCGCGGTGAGCAGCGCGATCCGCTCCTTCGCGAGCCTGGCCGCTGCGCTCCCCGGGGCCGCGGCCTCGATCTCGGCCAGCTGTTTGGCGCCGCCCGCGGTGTCACCCTTGAGCAACAGCATGCGAGCGCGGTGGTAGAGGCCCATGCCCTTCATGAAGTCCGTCTTGTTCTCCCTGGCCAGCGCGTCGAAGGCAGCCAACGCCTCGTCGTACTTCTTCTCGGTCTCCAGCACGTAGCCGCGCGCCTCGAGGGCCGCAGGCCGCAACGGATCCGCCGGATCGGCCCCCTTGAGGTACTCGTCCAGGAGCGGCATGGCCTCGGCCGTCTTGCCCTGCCGGATCAACGCCTGCGCCAGCGGGAGCGCCGCGTTGAGCGCGGCGGCGCGGCCGGCGTTCTTCTTCCGAAAGCTGGTGAGGGCGTCGATGAGCGCCTGGTCCTTCTCGGCCTCCGTCTTGAACGCCGGCTCCTGGCCTGCCTTGGGCTCGACGGGGTTGGCGTTCACCTCGCGCTCCAGCACGCGCAGCGCGGAGGCGAACTCGTACGCGGCCGCCTTCTCCTGGCGCGCGAGGTACGAGTTCACCAGCGTCCCGCCGAGGCCCAGGGCGGCCACGCCCACCACGATGCCGACCACCAATCGGCCGTGGGTCTCCATCCACGGCAGCGCCTGCTGCCCCAACTTCTGCAGCTCGTCCGGCTTCCTCAGCTCTTTCTGCTCTTGCTTGAAGCTCATCGCGCGGCGGTGTCTAGGGTGGGGCTTCCCTTTAGTCAATCGAGGGTTTGGCGGCGGCGGCGCTGACGTTTCTTGAGCTTCTGGCGCTTGCTCTCCTCGCGCGCCACGAAGCGCTTCGCCCGCTCGTCCCGCTGCTTCTGGCCCGGCCGCTCGCGCCAGAAGAGGCGGATCGGCACCTTGAGGCCGAAGACCTCGCGGAGGTGGTTGGCGACATACCGCGCGTAGCGATCCGGCGCGCCGTCCGGGGTGTTGCAGATGAAGGCGAAGGCCGGCGGGGCGCTCCCCACCTGGGCCACGTAGTAGAGCCGCAGCTGACGCCCCTTCACCACCGGCAGGGGGTGCTCGCTGGTGACGTGCTCGAGGAGCTTGTTGAGGCGCGGCGTCGGCGCGCGGAAGTACTGCTGCTCGGCCAGCTCGAGCGCCACGTCGAGGATCCGCCCCACCCGCTCGCCCGTCTTCGCCGTCACGAAGATCATCGGCGCCCAGGCGACCCACTTCAGGTACCACTTGAGCTCGGCCCGGAACTCCTCTTCCCGCTTCTTCCCGCGCACGAGATCCCACTTGTTCACGCAGACGATCAGCGCGCGGCCCTTCTCCTCGGCCATCGCGGCGATCTTGAGATCCTGATCGACGGCGGCCTCGGTGGCGTCGAGGACCAGCACCGCCACGTCCGAGTCCTCGATGGCGCGCACGGCGCCCAGCACCGCGAAGTGCTCCACCTGGTGGATCACCGCGGACTTCTTCCGGATGCCCGCCGTGTCGGTGAGCGTGATGCGCTTGCCCTTCCAGGTCAGCTCGGTGTCGATGGGATCCCGCGTGGTGCCTGCGAGGGGGCTGACGATCACCCGCTCCTCGCCCAGCAGCGCGTTGACCAGGGTGGACTTGCCCACGTTGGGCCGGCCGACGATGGCGACGCGCAGCGGACGATCGGGGGCCTCGCGGGGCGCCTCGGCTCCTGCCTCGGTGGCGTCTGCCTGCTCCTCCCCCGGGCCGTGCGACGCCAGGGCGCCAGTCACCCGGTCGACCAGGGCGGAGATGTTCTCGCCGTGCTCGGCCGAGACGGGCACGGGCTCGCCCAGCCCCAGGCGGTGGAACTCGGCGGCGACGGCGTCTGCGTCCCGGTGGCTGTCGCACTTGTTCACCACGAGGACGAGGGGCCGCGTCTGCTTCCTCAGGTAGCGCGCCACCTCTTCGTCGCCGGCCGTGACGCCTGCCTTGCCGTCACAGACGAAGACGACCACCTCGCAGGCCTCCACCGCAGCCTGGGCCTGCTGCCGCACCAGGTGGGCGAGTGGATCCTCCTTCGTGTCGGGCACGAAGCCGCCGGTGTCCACCAGCGTCACCGCTCGTCCGTCCAGCTCGACGTCGGCGAAGTGGCGATCGCGCGTGACGCCGGGGGTGTTCTCGACGATGGCCCTGCGCCGCCGCGCCAGGCGGTTGAAGAGCGTCGACTTGCCCACGTTGGGACGGCCGACGATCGCGACCAACGGACGGCGCGTCATGACACCAGCCCGTAGCCCAGCTTGCGCAGCGCGTCCTGGCGCTCGCTCCAGCGCGGCTCCACCTTCACCTGCAACGAGAGGAAGACGTGACAGCCGAGCAGCCGCTCGATGGCCTGCCGCGCGTCGGTGCCGATCGTCTTCAGCATCTGCCCGCGCTTGCCGATGACGATGGCCTTCTGCGAGTCGCGCTCGACGAAGATGTTGGCGTGGATCCGCACCAGGCCGGTGAGCTCGGGGCGCCTGGGGCTGGGCTCCGCGCCCTCGCTGCCCACCTTCGCTCCCTTTCCCTTCGCCGGCTTCTTCTCACGGCCCTTCGGCGGAGGCGTGTAGCGCTCGGCCTCGTCGAAGACCTCCACCACCACCGCGGCGGAGTACGGGATCTCCTGGCGACAGTGACGCAGCACCTGCTCGCGCACGTACTCGGCCACCAGCACCCGCTCGGCCTGATCGGTGAACATGTCCGGCGGGAAGATCAACTCCTGGCCTGGGAGCTGCTCCAGCACCACCTTGAACAGCTCGTCGAGGCCCTCGTCGTGGCGCGCGCTCACCGGCATCACCGACGCGAAGGGGAACTCCTTCCGGTAGAGGTCGATCATCGGGAGCAGCAGCGGCTTCTTCACCGTGTCGATCTTCGTGATCACCAGCACCACCGGCTTGCCCAGCTTCTTGAGCTTCTCCAGGACGAAGCGGTTGCCTGGGCTCACGGTGGGCGCGACGTCTTCCTTCTGGCCCTCGGCCTCGACGAGGAAGAGCACCAAGTCGCATTCCTTCGCGGCGGTGAGCGCCACGTCGACCATCAGCTTGTTGAGCGCGCCTTTGGCCTGGTGCACGCCGGGCGTGTCGAAGAAGGCCACCTGCCCCTCGGGGCGCGTCACCACCCCGAGGATGCGCGTGCGCGTCGTCTGCGGCTTGGGCGAGACGATGGCCACCTTCTCGCCCAGCAGGCGGTTGAGGAGCGTGCTCTTCCCCACGTTGGGCCGGCCAATCAACGCGGCGAATCCACTGCGCATGGGGAAGGTGCTCCGACTGCCCGGTGAGGTGACGCCGTCAGGCCGTCTTCGAGATGGTCAGCTTCTTCAGCACGACGTCCGTCTTGGGGCGATCTCCGGGCCCCTTGGGGATCACGTTGGCGACGCGATCCACGACCTCCTGCCCCGAGATCACCTCTCCGAAGATGGTGTGCTTGTTGTTGAGCCAGGTGGTGGGGGTCACGGTGATGAAGAACTGGGAGCCGTTGGTGCCCGGCCCGGCGTTGGCCATCGCCAGCAGGCCGGGCTTGTCGAAGCGCCGCCCCGACTGGAACTCGTCTTCGAACTTGTAGCCCGGCCCGCCGGTGCCCCGGCCCAGCGGATCGCCGCCCTGCACCATGAAGTCCTTGATGCAGCGGTGGAAGATGGTGCCGTCGTACAGCGGCACGCCCTTCTGCTTCTCGCCCGTTCCCGGGTGCGTCCATTCCCGCTCGCCGGTGGCCAGGCCCACGAAGTTCTCCACCGTCTTCGGCGCGTCCTTGGCGAACAGCCTCACGACGATCGTGCCCTCGGTGGTCTCGAACTTCGCGTACAGGTCATGGCCCGCGCGGGCCTCCTCCATCATTCCCATGATCGCTTCGCTCCAGGTGCTGCGAGGGTTACGGCGCCTTCTCCGACAACTCGATCTTCTCGATCTTCACCGGCTGGATGGGCCGATCCATCGGGCCCCTCGGCACCTTGCTGATCGCCTCCACCACCTCGTACCCCTTCACCACCTCTCCGAAGATGGTGTGCTTGCCGTTGAGGTGCTGCGGCGTGGACGTGGTGATGAAGAACTGCGAACCGTTGGTGTTGGGGCCGGAGTTGGCCATCGCCAGCAGGCCCACCCGGTCGAACGTCTTGCCGGACTGCACCTCGTCCTCGAAGCGGTAGCCGGGATCGCCGATGCCCGTGCCGAGCGGATCGCCGCCCTGGATCATGAAGCCGTCGATGACGCGGTGGAAGATCGTGCCCGCGTACAGCGGCACACCCTTCTTCAACTCGCCGGTCGCGGGGTTGCGCCAGTCTCGCTCGCCGGTGGCCAGGCCCACGAAGTTGCGCACCGTCTTGGGCGCATCCTTCGAGTACAGCTTCACTGTCACCGCGCCCATGTTGGTGACGATGGTGGCGTAGAGCTCCTGCCCCGACGCGGCCTTCGTCGTCCATGGGCCCTCCGCCTGCACGGCGCCGCCCGGGCCGGCGCCTTCCTTCTTGCAGCCCGCCACCGCCACGAGCGCCAGCGTGAGGATCGTCGCGCGCCTCATGTCACGGCCCTCCCTTCTTCTTCGCCTTCACCGGGGGTGGCGTCTCGGAGATCGTCACCTTGTTGATCACCACGTCCTTCGCAGGCCGGTTGGTCGGCGTGTTCCCCAGCTTGGAGATCGCGACCACCACCTCGTACCCGGAGATCACCTCGCCGAAGATCGTGTGCCGGTTGTTCAGAGTGGTGGGCGTGGAGGTGGTGATGAAGAACTGGGAGCCGTTGGTATTGGGCCCGGAGTTGGCCATGGCCAACAGGCCGGGCTTGTCGAAGGCGCGCCCCGATTGGAACTCGTCCTCGAACTTGTAGCCGGGCCCACCGCGGCCGGTGCCGGTGGGGTCGCCGCCCTGGATCATGAAGCCTTCGATGCAACGGTGGAAGATGGTGCCGTCGTAGAACGGCTTCTGACGCGGCTTGCCGTCGACGCCGATGTACTGGCGCTCACCGGCCGCCAGGCCGACGAAGTTCAGCACCGTCTTCGGTGCGTCCTTCGGGAAGAGGCGCACGACGATCTCTCCCTTGGTGGTGGACAGCGTGGCGTAGAGGTCGTGGCCCTGCTCGGCCAGCTTCGAGAACTTGCCGTCTGCGAGGGCCAGCGAGGGGAGCAGCACCGCAACCCACGAAATGGTCCGGATCATGGCGCTGCGAAACCTACCCGCGCCGCTGGCACGCGCAAACGAGATTCAGCGCTCGAGGCGGGGCGTGGTGTGGGCCAGCATCGCCAGCGTCTCGCGAGCCGCGGCCTGCTCGGCCTCCTTCTTCGAGCGCCCGGTGGATCGCGCGTAGACGTCGTGGCCGATCGACACCTCGACCTCGAAGACCTTCTCGTGATCCGGGCCCGTCTCGGAGACGACGCGGTAGCGGGGTGAGGCGCGCAGGCGGCTCTGGGCGTCTTCCTGCAGCATCGACTTGTAGTCCTGGCCCTGCCGCCCTTCCGCCACACCGTCGAGCGCGTCGCCGAAGAAGCGATCGATGAAGGCCATGGTGGCCGGCATGCCGTTGCCCAGGTACACCGCGCCGATCACCGCCTCGAGCGCGTCGGCCAGCACCGAGGGCTTGTCTCGGCCGCCGGTGAGCTCCTCGCCACGGCCCAACAGGAGCAGCTCACCCAGCCCCAGCGCCCGCGCCACCCGCGCGAGGCCCTCTTCGTTGACGATGAGCGCCCGCAGCTTGGAGAGTTCGCCCTCGTTGGCGCGCGGGAAGCGCTCCATCAACCGGTGGCCGATGGCGAGATCCACCACCGCGTCCCCGAGAAACTCGAGCCGCTCGTTGTCGACGCAGGCCTCGTCCTTGTGCTCGTTGCAGTACGACTTGTGGGTGAGCGCCGCCAGGGCGATGCCCTTGTCCGCGAAGGACAGCAGCAGGCGGGACTCCAACGCCGCGACGCGCTCTGGAGGCGTCCACTTCGCAAAGGATTTGGAGCCCTCGTTCATGCGGCCTGGACTTGCTCAGGACTTCCCGGCCAGCTCGTCGGCCA
This sequence comes from Myxococcota bacterium, assembly GCA_040752975.1. Lineage (GTDB taxonomy): Bacteria > Myxococcota > Myxococcia > Myxococcales > Myxococcaceae > JADLDB01. The sequence continues at coordinate 120,362 of JBFMHF010000001.1, read as the reverse complement.
GGGCGTAGGGATCTGCCTGTCTGTCGGCGATGCGCGTCGCCACGTCGGAGAGATTACCTCGCTCCCGCTCGAGCCTTTCAAGCCCCGCCTTGAGCAACCGCTCGCGGAGCAACGCGAGGAACTGAGTCAAGGCCCGGTTCCGTTCCCGCTGCACCTTCTGCCCGCTGGACTCGAGGAAGGCGCGGTGCCTGGCGACGGCGGCCACCAGCTCGTCGACGCCCTGGTCCTTCGCGGCCACCACCTTCTGAATGGGCGGCTCCCACTCGGGCGGGCCGTCCTCCAGCCTGGGGGGCGGCTTCCCTTCGGCCTTCGCGCGCACCAGGCGGTGGTGGGCGTCGTGATCCAGCGGGGGCGCCTTCACCGCGTGCCGCAGCTCGAGCATCACCCGCAGCTCGCGCACCACGCGATCGGCTCCGTCGAGGTCGGCCTTGTTCACCGCGAAGACGTCCGCCACCTCGAGGATGCCGGCCTTGATCGCCTGGATGTCGTCGCCCATGCCCGGCACCAGCACCACGATGGTGGTGTGCGCCAGCTGGGCGATGTCGATCTCGTCCTGGCCGACGCCGACCGTCTCGATCAACACCACGTCGCGCCCCATCGCGTCCATCACCTTGAGGCAGTCGCCGGTAGCGCGCGACAGGCCCCCCAGGTTTCCGCGTGTCGCGAGGCTGCGGATGAAGACACCCGGATCCGTCGCGTGGCCCTGCATGCGGATCCGATCGCCGAGGATCGCCCCGCCGGTGAAGGGGCTCGTCGGATCCACCGCGATGACGCCCACCGTGAGGCCTTGCTTCCGGTAGTGGGCGATCAACCGATCGGTCAGCGTGGACTTGCCGGCGCCGGGGCTGCCGGTGATGCCCACCACGTACGCCTTGCCGGTGTGGGGGAAGAGCGCCTGGAGCTCCCGGGTGGCCTGGCTGTCGCCGTCATCGATGAGGCGCATCAGCCTCGAGGCCGCCCGCACGTCTCCCGCCAGCACGCGCTCGGCCAGGGATCTCACGGCGTCACCTGCACGTCCTCCACCGGCACCTTCAGGATCTGCGCCACCAGCGCGCGGATGCCGGGGAAGCCGTCCAGCTCGAAGCGATCCGCCCACACCTTGCCTTTCGAGCCCGCGAGCAGCCCGCGGAAGGTGCGCCCCTGCACGCGCGCCGCAGCGAAGCGCAGCTCCTCCCCCTTCACCCGGACGCTGGCGAGGACCTCCAGCGTGCTGCGCGGAGGCAGCGCCGCGTCACCGAAGGCGCGCGCGAGCTCCTTGAAGGGCACGGACGCCTCGGGCGAAGGCGGCGCCGGCGTGAGCACCCGCTTCCGCCTGGGCTCGGGAGCCGTCTGCGTGGCGTGCTCGGCGAGCTCCTGGAACATGGCCAGGAGGAACTCGAGCAGCGCGTTCCGGTCGCGGTGCTCGGACAACTCGAAGCTGGTGTCGGCGCCGGGGCTGGTCAGCTCGGTGCCGTCGACGAAGACGCGCACCACGCGAAACTGGCCGGTGCGGGTCGCGCCGATCACGAACTTGAGCGGCTCGGCCTCGAGCTCCGCGGTGAGCTGCAGCGTGGCCGGATCCACCTTCGGGTGCAGCCCCATCGCCGTCAGCTCGGACGAGCGCCGCTCGAGCTGGAAGAGGTGATCGTTCAGCGTCTTCACCACCAGATCCTCGAGGCGCGTGGCGCCGGTGATGAAGGCCAGGTTGATCGGCTGCGCCCCGACGAACTCGGGCGGCCCGACGTAGAGCAGGCGGTCGCCCATCACCGTGAAGGAGACGGCGTCGATGGGCGTCTTCGCCAGCGGGTTGAACGCCTGGCCCTCGCCGAGGGGCAGCTTCGCCTCGACGACGCCGTCGGCTTCCTTCACCTCGAGGCCCAACTGCTCCAGGAAGGCGCGGTCCATGGCGTCAGCCCTTCAAGACCTCTCGCGCGATGATCGAGCGCTGGATCTCGCTGGTGCCCTCACCGATCTCACACAGCTTGGCGTCGCGCAGGTAGCGCTCGACGGGGAACTCGCGCGTGTAGCCGTACCCGCCGTGGATCTGCACCGCCTTGTTGCAGGCGCGGTTGGCGGCCTCGGACGCGAACAGCTTGGCCATCGACGCCTCGCGGCCGTACGGCTTGCCCGCGTCCGCCAGGGCCGCGCTCCGGTAGACGAGCAGCCGCGCCGCGTCGAGCTCCGTCTGCATGTCCGCCAGCATCCACTTGATCGCCTGGAAGTCGGCGATGGGCTGACCGAAGGCGGTGCGCTCCTTTGCGTACTTCACCGACTCCTCCAGCGCCCCGCGCCCCAGGCCCACCGCCAGCGCGCCGATGGTGATCCGCCCGCCGTCGAGGATCTTCATCGTGTCGAGGAAGCCCCGATCGATCTCCCCCAGCCGCTGGCTGTCCGGGACCACCACGTTCTCGAGGTGCAGCTCGGCCGTATCCGACGAGCGCATGCCCAGCTTCCCGTGAATGGCGCGCTGGCTGAAGCCCTTCGCCTGGCGCTCGAGGATGAACGCCGTGATGCCCTTCTGCCGCTTCTCGGGCGAGGTGAGCGCCAGGATCACGAAGACGTCGCCCACGGTGCCCTGGGTGATGAACATCTTCGTGCCGTTCAACACCCAGTCGCTGCCCCGCTTCACGGCCGTCGTCTTCATGCCCGCGGCGTCGCTGCCGCTGCCCGGCTCGGTGAGGCCCCACGCGCCCAGCCACTCCCCCGTGGCCAGCTTCGGCAGGTACTTCCGGCGCTGCTCCTCGTTCCCGAAGACGCGGATGTGCGAGGTGCCCAGGCCGTTGTGCGAGGCCACGGTGAGCGCGAGCGAACCGTCGTAGCGGGCCACCTCCTCGACGACGACGGCCACCGCGAGGCTGCCCAGGCCTGCGCCGCCGTACTCCTCGGCGACGCGCATGCCCATGATGCCCATCTGGCCGAGCTCCCGGACGATCTCCATCGGGAACTTCTCGGAGTGATCCCATTCGCGGGCCTTGTCCTTCACCCGCTTCTCGCAGAAGTCGCGCACCGTCCTCTGGAGGGCCTTGATGTCTTCGGGCAGCTCGAAGTCCATGTGGAGTGGCGTCTAATGAAGTCGCCGCGCGGACGCAAAGCCTGCGAGCGCCTCACCGGCCCTTGAACACCGGCGGGCGCTTCTCGGCGAAGGCCCTGAGCCCTTCCAGGCGATCCTCCGTACCCAGGGTGCGCTGGTAGTGCCGCTGCTCGACCTCCAGCGCGGCGTCGAGATCGAGGTGCGCCCCGTCGGCGATGGCATGCTTGGCCGCCCCCACCGCGATGGGCGCGTTGGCGCACACGGCCTTCGCCAGCTCGAGCGCGTCGTCGACGGTGCCCACGCGATTGACCAGGCCCAGGCGCAAGGCCTCGTCCGCCCCGACGCGCCGCCCGGTGAGGATCAGCTCCTTCGCCGGCCCGACGCCGATCAGCCTCGGCAGCCGCTGCGTGCCGCCCGCCCCGGGGATGATGCCCAGCTTCACCTCGGTGAGGCCCATCTCCGCCGTGGGCGCCATCACCCGTAGATCGCAGCAGAGGGCCAGCTCGGTGCCGCCTCCGAAGGCCGCGCCGTTCACGTACGCCACGAAGACGCAGTCGCTCTTCTCGAGGGACCGGAAGGTGCGCCGCAGCGTGCCGAGGAAGTCCTTCACCTCCTGCTCGCTCATGGCGGCGCGCTCCTTCAGGTCGGCCCCGGCGCAGAAGGCCTTGTCCCCCGCCCCGGACAGGACGACGGCCCGCACCTCGCGGCCGTGCGACACGCGCACCACGTGGGAAGCCAACTCGTTCACCATCGCCCTCGACAGCGCGTTTCGCCTGGCCTCACCGTTGATGATCCACCGCTCGACCGGCCCTGCCGCTTCGATGAGGAATTCGGACATCGGCTTGCCTCCGTGTCGTAGTCTCAGGCGCCATGAAGACGCGCTGCCTGTGGTGGATAGCCCGACTCGCTCGCCATTTCCCGATCGTCGTGGCGTTGACGTGGGCCCTGCCCGCCTTCGCCCGCATCGGCGGCGGTGAGCACTTCGACTCCGGCAACTCCGACTCGGACGGCGGCGGCGACGGCGGTGCGATCATCCAGCTGCTCATCTGGTTGATCATCGAGCACCCGATGATCGGCATCCCGGTGGCGTTGATCGTCGCCGTCGTCTGGTTCGTCCAGCAGCGGAGCAAGGGCGACTCGTCCACCCGCAAGGCGCTCGATCGCGCCGAGGCCGAGCGCCGCACCGCCGTGAGCGCCGCCTCCGTCACCGGCTGGGTCAGCGCGCTCAAGGCGAAGGACCCGCAGTTCGATCTCGTGCCCTTCTTCGACCGCGTGCGCGGCCTCTTCCTCGAGACGCAAGAAGCCTGGTTCAAGCGCAACCTCGAGCCGGTGCGCCGTCACCTGTCCGACGCCACCTTCCAGCGCCTCGCGGTGCAGCTCAAGATCCTCCACGCCCAGGGCGTGCGCGACGCGATCGCCGAGCCGAAGGTGCTCGACCTGCAGATCATCGGGCTCGAGCAGAACGAGTTCTTCGACACCCTGCACGTGCGGGTGAAGGCGCAGCTGCGCGACGACGACGCCCCCGCCAACGCCACCGACGAGCAGGCCCGCGCGCTGGCGATGAAGAAACCGCCCGAGCAGTTCACCGAGGTGTGGAGCTTCGTCCGCAAGCCCGGCGTCCAGACGAAGACGGGCGAGGCGGCGGCCCCCGGCGCGTGCCCCAACTGCGGCGCTCCCTTCAGCGGCGGCGCGTCCAACACCTGCGAGTACTGCAAGGCGATCGTCAACAGCGGCAACTACGACTGGGTGCTGGCGGAGATCACCCAGGGCAGCGAGTACGCGCCGTCACACGAGACCGCCGAGGGGATCGCGAAGGCCCGCCAGACGGACCCCGGCCTGTCCACCGAGGCGCTCGAGGATCGCGCCTCCCTCGCCTTCTGGAAGTGGATCGAGGCGCAGGTGACGGGCGACGTCTCCCACCTCTCCAAGCTGGCCGGGGCGGCCTTCCTGCAGTCGCTCAAGGCCGACCTCGATGCGCTCAAGGCCGCGGGCAAGCGCAAGGTGATCCTCGAGTGCGCCGTCGGCGCGGTGAACACCCGCAAGCTGTCACAGCAGGGGGAGAACGATCTCGCCAGCGTGGAGATCCGCTGGAGCGCGAAGCTGGGCGTCGCCGTGGCCGGCCAGAAACCCCCGCAGTTGCCGTCGCAGCCCCAGCGCTGGGTGATCATCCTCCAGCGGAAGGCGGGCGCGAAGACCGTGACCGAGAACGGCATGGCCACCAACCGCTGCCCCACCTGCCACGCGCCGCTCACCGACAACGGCCAGACGAACTGCGAGTACTGCGGCACCGCGCTGTCGAGCGGAGAGAAGGACTGGGTGATCCAGGACTTCGGGGGCTGGGAGTGGTGGCGCACCCACTACGGGCAGTCCTCGAGCGCCACTGCACGGACCGTCGCGGCGCGCGTGCCCGATCGCGAGGAGCGCGAGCGCCTGGTGTACCTGATGGCGGCGATGGCGATGGCGGACGGCGCGGTGGACGCGAAGGAGAAGCAGCTGCTCAAGATGGCGTCGGATCGCTGGGGCGTGCCCTGGGCCAACGTGGAGCTGGCGCTGAACGCCGGCCCGGGCCTCTTCGACAAGCTGCTCGCCAAGGGCTCCGCCGAGGCCGAGGCTTTCCTCAGAGAGCTGATCCAGGTGGCGCTGGTGGACGGCAAGGTCGACTCGAAGGAGAAGAAGATGCTCCAGGCCGCCGCCGGACACCTCGGGCTCGGGGGCAAGCTGGACGAACTGCTCCGCCGGTAGTCACTCCTCCAGCGCGGCGATCCGCCAGCCGCCGTCCTCCTGCACGGCGCGAACCCGGTGTCCGTCGTCCAGCGGCAGAAACGCCACGGCCCCGTCCACCCTCCAGGGCGCCCGCGCGCTCCACGCCCTCCGGGCCCGGGCGAGGCGCTCTTTCGCCAGCGGCTCGGCCTCGAAGTCGGACTTCAGGCGCTCAGGCGAATAACGCTGCCGCAGCGCCGCGGAGAGCCGAGCGTGCACCTCGTCGAAGCGCCCCTGCTCGGCCGCGGTGAGGAAGTCTCCGAGCGCGTGGGCCGGTGAGTCGCTGAGCGCCTCGCTGGGAGACGAGGGGACGATCTCCGGGGGAGGCGTCGGAGGAGTGGCGCACGCGCCCAGGAGGACGGCGGCGGCCCACGCCCTCATCGTCGCCCGGCGTCCAGGCCTTCGAGGTTCAGCGGACGCGAGATGCTCGGGAGGGGCGCCGAAGGCTGCTTCATGGGGATCGCCACCGGCAGCACCTGGCGCTGCGGCGGAGGCGGGGGCGCCAGCGGCGCCGGCCCGAGGATGTCCACCCGCTGCGTGGCCGCGGGGGACGGGGGCGCCGGCTCGTTCTTCTGGCAGACAGCCATGAAGAGGACCGTGACGAGGAAGCCGATGACGCCTCCCAATGCGACCTGACGACTCATGCAACCGCTCCTACCTGATGGACGAAGCCGTGGTCTATAGAGGCCGCGACTCGATCCCCCTGAAGAGGCCCCGCCATGAGTGGACCCCGTGAAGTGCGCGCGCCGCGTGGAAACCAGCTGAGCTGCCGCGGCTGGGTGCAGGAAGCCGCGCTGCGGATGTTGATGAACAACCTCGATCCCGAGGTGGCCGAGCGCCCGCAGGATCTCGTGGTGTACGGCGGCACGGGCAAGGCCGCGCGCGACTGGAGATCGTTCGATCTGATCGTCCGGTCCCTGAAGACGTTGGCCGACGACGAGACGCTGCTGGTGCAGTCGGGCAAGCCCGTCGGCGTCTTCCGCACGCACCCCGACGCGCCGCGGGTGCTGCTGGCCAACTCGAATCTGGTCGGCAAGTGGGCCACGTGGGATCACTTCCGCGAGCTCGAGAAGAAGGGCCTGATGATGTACGGCCAGATGACGGCCGGCTCGTGGATCTACATCGGCACCCAGGGGATCCTGCAGGGTACCTACGAGACCTTCGTGCAGGCGGCGCGCACCCACTTCGGCACGCCGAGCCTCGCGGGTCGCGTCATCCTCACGGGCGGGCTGGGAGGCATGGGCGGGGCGCAGCCGCTCGCCTGCACCATGGCGGGCGGCGTGATGCTGGCGGTGGAGGTGGATCCCTCACGCGCGAAGCGCCGCATCGAGACGCGCTACCTCGACGTGATCGCGAAGGATCTCGACGAGGCGCTCGCGCTGGTGGCCGAGGCGAAGGACAGGAAGCTCGCGAAGTCGGTGGGCGTCATCGGCAACTGCGCCGAGGTGCTGCCCGAGTTGGTGAAGCGCGGCTTCAAGCCGGATCTGGTGACGGATCAGACGAGCGCGCACGATCCGCTGGGCGGTTACGTCCCGAAGGGGCTCACGCTGGAGGCGGCCGCCTCGCTGCGGGCGAGCGATCCGAAGCAGTACGTCGATCGCGCCCACCAGTCGATGGCGGATCACGTGCGGGCGATGCTGGCCTTCCAGAAGGCCGGCGCGCACGTCTTCGACTACGGCAACAACCTGCGGGCGGGGGCGCAGTTGGCGGGAGTGGCCAACGCGTTCGACTTCCCGGGCTTCGTGCCAGCGTACATCCGGCCGATGTTCTGCCGCGGGGAAGGCCCGTTCCGCTGGGTGGCGCTGTCCGGAGATCCCGAGGACATCCGGGTGACGGATCGCGCCCTCTCGGAGCTCTTCCCTCAGAAAGAGCACATGGTGCGGTGGCTGCGCATGGCCGGCGAGAAGGTGGCCTTCCAGGGGCTCCCGGCGCGGATCTGCTGGCTGGGCTACGGCGAGCGGGAGAAGGCGGGGCTGCTCTTCAATGAGCTGGTGAAGACGGGCCGGGTGAAGGCGCCGATCGTCATCGGGCGCGATCACCTCGACTGCGGCTCCGTGGCGTCGCCCAACCGCGAGACGGAGGCGATGAAGGACGGGACGGACGCGGTGGCGGACTGGCCGATCCTCAACGCGCTGGTGAACGCGGTGAATGGCGCGTCGTGGGTGTCCTTCCACCACGGCGGCGGCGTGGGCATCGGCTACTCGCTCCACGCGGGCCAGGTGATCGTCGCCGACGGGACGGACGCGGCGGCGAAGCGGATCTCCCGGACGCTGACGTCGGATCCGGGCATGGGGGTGATCCGCCACGTGGATGCCGGCTACGACGAGGCCATCGCCTGCGCGAAGGAGCGCGGCGTGAAGATCCCCGGCCTGACGGCATGAAGCTCCCCTCTCCCCGGGGGGCGCGCAGGGAGAGGGCCGTCGCCGTCATCGCCGGGCTGCTCCTCGCGTCGTGCGCGCCCACTTCGGTGGCCCCGTCCATCATCCGCCTCGAGGCCCCGGACGATCGCAGCTCCGAGTTTCAGTTCGGCGTGCGCACCGGACCGCGCATCACCGCCGTGGTGGAGAGCGAGAACGCGGGCGTCTTCAACCCCTCCATCGACGGCACCATGCCTCCGGAGTTGGGCGCCGCGTATGGGCTCGACTACACGCGTGTCGTCTGGAAGCAGCTCGCAATCCACGGCGGCGTCCAGGCGGAGTTCTTCGGGGGGCTGCCCCTGCCCGCGCTGGGCCTGGCGGCGGGCCTCTCCTACCGCTGGCAGGTGGGGCGAGTCTCCATCGCCCCTGCCCTCGCCGCCCGCGCGGCCACCTCCTTCGGCTTCCTCTTCATCGGCGGCTCGGGTCACCTCTTCGCGGCCGATTTCAGCCTCACGCTCTCGGCCGCGGGGACCGATCGCTCTCGCGTGGGCCTGGCGCCTTTCGCCAGCGTGCAACACACCCTGGGGCCCAACGTCACGTCGATCCTCTTCGGTGGCCTGATGATCGTCCGCTTCGAGAGCGTGGAGGTCTTCGGTGGCGTGGGGCGGGCGTGGCTCTCTCCGGCGGGCCCCGCCTGGAACGTTCCCCTGGTGGGTGTCCGCGTGGGAGGCTCGTGACGGCATGGAGCCCTTCGATCTGATCGTCCACAACACCTCCGAGGTGCTGACCTGCGACGGAGACTGGCGTGGGAAGGCAGAGGACGCACTGGCGCCGATCCGCCAGGGAGCGGTGGGGATCTCCGGCGGACGCATCGCCTGGCTGGGCACCAACCCCCCGAAGGGCTCGGTGAGCGGCCACACGAAGGAGATCGACGCCAGGGGCGGCTTCGTCGGCCCGGGCTTCGTCGACTGCCACACGCACGTCGTCTTCGCGGGAGATCGATCCGAGGAGTTCGAAGCGCGCTGCCAGGGGAAGACGTACCTGGAGATCGCCCAGGCAGGCGGTGGCATCGCGCGGACGGTGCGCGCCACGCGCGACGCGACCGCCGAGCAGTTGATCGCGCTCGCCCTCCCCCGCCTCGAGCGCCTCTCGAGGCACGGCGTCACCACCGCCGAGGTGAAGAGCGGCTACGGCCTCACCGTGGAGAGCGAGCTCAAGCTGCTCGAGGTGGTGCGCGCGCTCGGAGATCGCCAGCCGGTGTCGCTGGTGGCCACGGTGCTGGGCTTGCACGCCCTTCCCCCCGGCTTCGAGGGGCCGCGTGAGGCGTACGTGCGCGAGGTGATCGACGAGCTGCTCCCGAAGGTGGCGAAGGCCAGCCTGGCGCGCTTCTGCGACGTCTTCGTCGAGCAGTCGGCCTTCACCCACGACGAGGCGAGGGCGTGCCTCGAGGCGGCGAAGGCGCAGGGGCTCTTCCCCCGTCTGCACGTCGATCAGTTGACGGCGAACGGGGGCGCGCAGCTCGCGGCGGCGCTGGGCGCGGTGACTGCGGATCACCTGGAGCAGATCTCCGCGCAGGGGATCGCCGCCTTGAAAGCCTCGGGGACGGTGGCGGTGCTGGCGCCCACCTCGACGCTCTTCGCACGCGCGCGGCCCTTCGCGCCCGGGCGCGCCCTGCGAGACGCCGGCGTGCCAGTGGCCTTGTGCACGAACGTGAACCCCGGCTCCTCCAACTCGGAGAACGTCTTCCTGGCGATGGGCCTGGCGTGCGTGGAGAACGGGCTGTCTCCGGCGGAAGCGTACCTGGGCTTCACCCGGGTGGGCGGCCTGGCGCTGCGAGACGAGTCCCTCGGGCGGCTGGTGGTCGATGGTCCCGCGGACCTGGTCATCTTCAACGCCGACAGCTACCGCGCGCTGCCGTACCACTTCGCGATGAACGACGTGGCGCACGTGGTGAAGGCGGGCCGGATCCTCTTCTGACACGGGGTGGCAGGAAGCTGCCCCTCGGGCCGGGCCCGGGCAGTGGGTTCCGCGCGGTTTGCGGTAAATTGGCCCGCGTCATGTGCAGGATGTTCGCCGTACGAGCTCACGAGCCGGTCCGCATCGCCCGGGCCTTCTCGGGCCTGCGCACCCTGGCGCACGAACACAAGGACGGCTGGGGCATCGCCCGCTTCGACGGTGACACGGCGGTGATCGAGACCAACCTCACCCCGGCGCACTCGTGCCCGCGCTTCTCGGCCATCGGCGACGACGTGGAGACGCGCAGCATGCTGGCGCACATCCGCAAGGCGTCGATCGGCTCGGTGAGCCCCGCCAACACCCACCCCTTCTACGCGCGCGGGTTGGCCTTCATGCACAACGGCACGCTGCGCCACTTCGAAGAGCGCCGCGAGGCGTTGGAAGCGGAGATCCACCCCAGGTGGCGGGCGACCCTCAAAGGCGAGACGGACTCCGAGCGCTGCTTCGGCCTCTTCCTCACCTACCTCGAGGGCGTGCAGGCGCCCGCGCCGGCTGACGTGGCGAGGAGCCTCGCGCGCGTCATGCGCACGGTCGAGCGCGTGTGCGACGTTCCCGGGGAGAAGCGCTCGGCGATGAACTTCCTCGTCGGAGACGGCCACTCCCTCGTCGCCACCCGCCGCGGGCGCACGCTCTTCACGGCGCACCGCCACGGCGTGTGCTTCATCGCCAGCGAGGCCCTCTGGGCGGAGGAGGACTGGGCCGAGGTGCCCGAAGATCACCTGGTGATCTGCGAAGGCCCTCGCCCGCCCTCGGTGACGCCCCTGTCCTCCTGGGAGTGAACGCGGGCGTGGACAAGGGCGACGCGCTGCGGCATGTGCGGCGCCCGTGACACCCAGCGATCTCAAGGTCGAGCACCACTTCGTCGAACTGCCCACGCTGCGGATGCACTACGTCGATGCGGGGGAAGGACCCACCGTCGTCCTGCTGCACGGCTTCCCCGAGAACTGGTGGTCCTGGCGCTACCAGTTGAAGGCGCTGGCCGAGGCGGGCTTCCACGTGGTGGCGCCGGATCTGCGCGGCTACGGTGAGACGGACAAGCGGGGGCCGTACGATCTCGACACCATCGCCGGTGACGTCTGTAACCTGATCGTCGCGCTCGGTGAGAAGCGGGTGAAGATCGTCGGCCACGATTGGGGAGGCGCGGTGGCGTGGCACCTGGCATCGAAGCGGCCGGAGTTCTGCGAACGCCTCGCGGTGCTGAACTGCCCGCACCCTGCGCTGATGCGCGAGCGGCTCCTGTCACGCCCATCCTGGAAGCAGCTCAAGAAGAGCTGGTACATGTTCTTCTTCCAGCTCCCCTTCATCCCCGAGTGGCTGCTCACGAAGGACGACGCCGTGGAGATCGTCCGCCAGCTCCGCGGCTCGTCGATCGATCGCGCTCACTTCACCGAGGAGGAGCTGCGGCCCTTCCGCGACGCGATCCAGCGCCCGGGGGCGGCGAGCGCCATGGTGGGCTGGTACCGCGCCTCGATCCGCGACGGGATCCTCCGGCCGTTCTCCGCGCCCCGCTACCCGTCGATCACCGTGGAGACGTTGCTGATCTGGGCGAAGGACGATCACGCGCTCGACTACGACGTGCTGGTGCCGGGCACCGAGCGCTACGTCCGCCACCTGGACGTGAGGCCAATCGAGAAGTGCGGTCACTTCGTGCAGTCGGAGCGGCCGGACGAGGTGAACCGGCTGCTCCTCGACTTCCTGCGGAAGTGATCACCGTTGCTCGATGGGTACCAGGCGGCTGCCCTTCGGCGGCGTCTCGGTGAGGATGTCTCGGCCGAGCAGCCAATCATCGATGGCGGCGTCGTTGAGCGCGTCGCCCACCACATAGAGGTTGGACGCGAAGCCGGCTGACACCTGCGGGTCCTCGCAGGCCACCACCGCCGGCTCCAGGAAGGAAGAGTGACAGAAGGCGACGCGCTCCCCGTCGAGGCGCAGGAAGCCGACATGGTAGTCCATGCCCACGACGAAGAGGCCGTCGCCGAAGCGCTCACGCACCCGCGCCACCACCTCGGCGGGCTTCAGGTACCGCAGCCATTCGACGTGCGTGCCGCGCGCCATGGTGGAGACGATGTACGCCGACGCCTGCTGCGCCAGCTTCACGCGCTCGACCTGGAAGCCGGCGTGCTCGAGCACCGTGCTGACGAAGTACCCGCAGGCGATGGCGCCTTCCCGGGGCGTCGTCGACGTGCCGTAGAAGTTCCAGGTGGTGCCAGCCCACGCCGGGAAGGCCTGCGCATCGACGAAGTCCAGCACCGCCATCCTCGCCTCCCGCCGCGCCTCGTTCCGCAGGCCTGGCCGCGCCCAGCGCCGGGCGAGGACTTCCCGCCGCGTGGCCAGCGTGACACGGGCCACGTCGTAGTCCGCAGCGGAGACGCCTCCATCGGCGGCGAGGACCAGGGCGAGCACCGAGAGCATGCGCGCATCGACGCCGCGACAGCCCGCGGCGTTCCGTTACAGTGTCCACCCTGATGAGCTTCGACACCCTGCCATGGGCCTGCATCCACTGCGGCGCCCGGGGTGACAGCAAGGACAAGTGCCCCTCCTGCAGCGCAGACGGGATGATGGATCTGCGCGACGCCTCCGTCCGCGTGGAGTTGATCAAGGAGGACGATGAGCGCCAGTCGAAGCGCCGCCAGCTGATGATCTGGATCTCCGTGCCCTCGGCGATGCTCCTCGCCCTCATCTTCGGCATGGGCATCTGCGGCTTCGCCATCGGAGGAGCAGGCGGGTACGGCCTGTCCCTCGTCCTCGCCGCGATCTTCCCTGCGAAGAGGCTCTTCCCCTACGCGCGCGGCTGACCGAGCCAGCGCACCAGCAGGGCCTCGCTCGCGGGTCCGGAGCTCGTCACGCTCAGGCGCCGGCGCTCAGGCTCGAGGACCTCCAGGCTGACACGCAGGGCGTCGGCGGGCGCGGCGCTGGCCACATGATCGATCCACTCCACGAGCCACGCGCCGTCGGTCTCGAGGAGATCGAAGTAACCGGTGGCGTAAAGATCGTCCTCGCTGGTGAGCCGGTAGAGATCGGCGTGGTGCAGCGTGACGCGCCCCTTGTAGGACTGGACGATGGAGTACGTGGGGCTGGAGACGAGGTCGAGCGGCACGCCCGCGCCGTCGGCCACGCCCCGCGCGAACAGCGTCTTGCCTGCACCGAGCTGTCCAGCCAGACCGACGAAATCGCGCGGTCGAAGCGCTGCACCGAGCCGTTTCCCCAGCGCGAACGTCTCGTCGGGGGAGGCCGTCTCGAGCGTGCGCTCCATCAGCGGCCCCAGCGGACCCACACCTCGCCCAGCCCGTCGAGGAGATCGGACGCCATCAAGCCCGCCTGGCCCCGCCGCTTCACCGCGAGATCTCCGGCCAGCCCGTGCGCGAAGCAGCCCGTCACCGCCGCGTCTTCGCTGGACAGCCCCTGGGCGAAGAGCGCGCCGCACAGCCCGGCCAGCACGTCACCGGTGCCGCCGGAGGCCATGCCGGGATTCCCGGTGGGGTTGAGGAAGACCGTCCCGTCCTCGCGGGCGATGGCGGTACGCGCGCCCTTGAGGGCCACCACCACCTGCGTCTCCTGCGCCAGCCGCCGCACCACGCCGATGCGATCGCGCTGCACCTCGGAGTTCTGGAGCTTGAGCAGCCGCGCCATCTCTCCCGGGTGCGGCGTGAGCAGCAGATCGCCCTTCGCCTTCTTGAGCAGGTCGAGCTGCCCCTCGAGCGCGTTGAGCCCGTCGGCGTCCAGCACGCAGGGGATCTCCAGCTCCTCGAGGAAAGCGCCCAGGAGCCGCCCTGTCTCTTCTCCCCGCGGGATGCCCGGGCCGAACACCACCGCCGTCTTCTCGTCGGCCGCGTCCAGCAGCGCGTTCAAGTCCGCGGGCCCGAGCGGCCCATCGTTGATCAGCTCCACGCCCATCAGCTCCGGTGCGTGCTGCATCACCGGCACCAACGCCTCGGGCCGGGTCGCCACCGTCACCAGGCCCGCGCCACCGCGCAGCGCCGCGATCCCCGCCAGCGCCGCCGCGCCGGTCTTGCCCCAGCTGCCCGCGACGACGAGCACGTGCCCGAAGGTGCCCTTGTGCGAGTCGGCGCGACGCTCGGGGATCCGCGCGCGCACGTCAGACTCTTCCAGGAGGTAGATCGCCGGCTCCTGCAGCGCGGAGTGCGCCGCCTTCGGGATGCCGATGTCGACGAGCTCGATCCGCCCGCAACGGCTCGCGCCCGGCTCGATCGCCTGTCCCACCTTGAGGAAGCCGAAGGCCAGCGTCGTGTCCGCCGCCACGCAGGGCGCGAGCGCCGCACCGGTGTCGCTCTGAAGGCCTGAAGGCAGGTCCGCCGACACCACCTTCGCGCCCGACGCGCGCCACACCGAGATGCGGCCGATCGCGTCGGCGTACTTCCCTTCCGGCGCGCGGGAGAGTCCGGTGCCGAGCAGCGCGTCGATCACCACGTCGCCCGGGCCCACCGGCACGTCGTCGCCGATGTGTCCCACCGTCAGGCCCGACGCCTTGAGCGCCTTCGCGTTGCGAGCGGGCTCGCCCTCGAGCGCCTCGGCGAGGCCCATCAGCTCGACGTGGACCGTCTTTCCGAGCGCATGGAGCACCCGCGCGGCCACCAGCCCGTCGCCGCCGTTGTTCCCCATGCCACAGAGGACCAGGAAGCGCCCCTGCGGTCCGGCCAGCTCCAGCGCGGCCTTCGCCAGCGCCTGCCCGGCGTTCTCCATCAGCACCGACGCAGGCATGCCGTGCTCGGCCGACGCCGCGTCCACCGCCCGCATCTCGGCCGCGGTCAGGGCGCGCTTCACGGGTTCCTCATGATCTCCACCATCTCCCGCACCGCGCGGTCGAACCCGACCATCACGGCGCGCGCGACGATGGCATGGCCGATGTTCAGCTCGTCGATCTCCTCGATCCGCGCGATCGCGCGCACGTTGTCGTAATTGAGCCCGTGGCCGGCGGCGCAGCCCAGCCCCAGCTTCACCGCGGCCTTGGAGGCGTCGACGATGCGGCCCAGCTCGCGCAGCCTGTCCTTCTCGGTGCGGGCCTCGCAGTACCGGCCGGTGTGGATCTCCACGCGATCGGCGCTCACCTTGTGCGCGGCCTTCACCTGATCCACGTCGGGATCGATGAAGAGCGAGACGATCATGTCCCCGTCCTTCAGGTTCTTCACCACGCGGGACACGACGTCCTTCTGGGCGTTGACGTCGAGGCCGCCCTCGGTGGTGACCTCCTCGCGGCGCTCGGGCACCAGCGTGGCCATGTCCGGCTTGTGCTCGTAGGCCACCTTCACCATCTCCTGGGTGGCGGCCATCTCCAGGTTCAGCATCGTCTGCACCGTCTCGCGCAGCACGCGCAGGTCCCGATCCTGGATGTGCCGGCGGTCTTCCCGGAGGTGGATGGTGATCTGCTCGGCGCCCGCGAGCTCGGCGAGGCCGGCGGCGGTCACCGGATCGGGGTAGGTCGCTTTGCGCGCCTGGCGCAGGGTGGCGACGTGATCGACGTTCACTCCGAGACGCTGGCTCATGAGGCGGTTTGTACCGCTTCGCGCCGGGCTCGTCTTGGTTTCAGCGGTGGACGGCGTCGTGGATCGCCTCGGGGTGCTCTTCGGGGAGGCAATGGCCCACGTCCGGCAACACCTCGAAGTCCGCCTGCAGCGCCCGCGCGAGCTGCTCGCCCTGGATCACAGGCACCAACCGATCCTTCTCGCCCCACAGCACCCGGCGCGGAAAGGGCGCGTTGGCCAGGACCTCAAAGGGCGCCCGGTAGCGCCCCACGGCGCGTAAGGCCTCGAGCATGGACTCGGAGAAGCCCTCGGCCCGAGTGGCCTCCTCGTACAAGTCGTAGTGGTGTTCCCCGGGCTGCGACTTCGAGCCCCACATCATCCCCACCCAGCTCTTGAGCGCGGGGCGCCACATCGGCATGCGGCCAAACCAGGATGTCGTGAGATCGATCATCGGGTTGTGGAGAAGGAGCCGGAGCTCCGTCGGCAGCCCCAGCGCGGGCGCGGACGCCACGGTGAGCCCGTCCACCCGGTGCAGGTGCGACGCCGCGACGTGCAGCGCGACCAACCCGCCGAAGCTGTGGCCGAAGAGGTGAAAGCGCTCCACCTTGCGGGAGTCGAGAAAGCGGACGAGCGCGTCGCCGATGGCCTCGGGGGTGGACGGCGCCCAGTGGCGCGATCGTCCGGAGCGCGGGAGATCGACGGAGATCAGCCGCCGGGGGCCTCGCTTCTCGAAGAGGGGATCGAACACGCGACTCGAGGCGCCCAGGCCGTGCACCAGGACGACCGGGGGGCCCTCGCCTTCATCGCGGAAATGCAACGGCATGCGTCGTGTCCTGCGTCACCCCAGCGCGCGCTGGAGCGCCTCGCCGATCTCCTCGGCGTACTGCTTGATCTTCTTCGCGTCGGGCCCTTCGACCAACACGCGCACCTTCGGTTCCGTGCCGGAGTAGCGCACCAGCACCCGCCCATCTTTGCCCAGCTTCTTCTCGACGCCACGAATCGCCTTCGTCGGTTCGGGCAGGTGGGAGAGCTCGCGCTTCTCCTTCACCGCGAAGTTGAGGAGCACCTGCGGGACGGGCTCGAAGATCCTCGTCAGCTCGCTCATGGACTTCTGCTTGCGCGCCATGACGGCGAGGACCTGCAGCGCCGCCAGCGTTCCGTCCCCGGTGGTGGCGTGATCCATGAAGACGAGGTGGCCGGACTGTTCGCCGCCGAGACTGTAGTGGTGTTTGCGGAGCTCCTCGACGACGTAGCGATCGCCCACCTTCGTGCGCACCACCTTGACGCCCCACTTCGCGACCGCGCGCTCGAGGCCGACGTTGCTCATCACGGTGGAGACGAGGGTGTTCTTCCGGAGCTCCTTGCGCTCGGCCAACTCTCCCGTGCAGATGGCCATGATCGCGTCGCCGTCGACCACCCGGCCCTTCTCGTCGACGACGATCAAGCGATCCGCGTCGCCGTCGAGCGCGATGCCGAGGTGGGCCTTGTGCTTGAGCACCGCCGCCTGGAGGCTCTCCGGGTGCAGGGCGCCGCACTTGTGGTTGATGTTCTTCCCATCGGGAGAGACGCCCAGCGCGATCACCTTCGCCCCGAGCTCCTTCAGCACCGCGGGAGCCACCTTGTACGCCGCGCCGTTCGCGCAATCGACGGCGAGGGTGAGGCCGTCGAGCGTCAGCTCACGCGGGAAGGACGCCTTCACCTGGGCGATGTAGCGACCGGGCGCGTCGTCGAGGCGCACGGCGCCGCCGATCTTGGTCGCGGTGGGGCGCAGCGAGTCGAGCGCCTTCTCGAAGATGAGCGTCTCGATCTTCGCCTCCGTCTCGTCGGGCAGCTTGAAGCCGTCGCGCCAGAAGAACTTGATGCCGTTGTCCTGGTACGGGTTGTGGCTGGCGGAGATGACGGCGCCGGCGTCCGCGCGCATCGACGAGGTGAGCAGCGCGATGGCTGGCGTGGGCAGGGGGCCGACCAGCTCCACGTCGACGCCCATGGACATGATGCCCGAGGCGAGCGCCTGCTCGATCATGTAGCCGGACAGGCGTGTGTCCTTGCCGATGACGACGCGGTGGCGGTGCGGGCCGTTGCGAATGAGGTACGCCAGCGCGCGCCCGAGCTGCATCGCCATCTCGGCCGTCATCGGGAAGACGTTGGCGACGCCGCGGACGCCGTCGGTGCCGAAGAGCTTCGGGTGGTCGCTGCCGTTGGGTTGCGTCGGTTCCGACATGCGGCGACTTCTACCGGACACGCGGCTGCGTGGCGATCGTCAGTTCAGCCCGTGTGGGCTGGACCTCCGAAGACGCCCCCGGGGCGGACTTGCCCTCTCTGCCCCGGCGCTCAGGAGACCGCCTTGCGGTGGCGCCCCGAGCTCCACCCGAGGAGGCCCGGCCCAACTCCTCCCGCCGGAGTCAGTCGAACAGCGCCCCACCCTCGCGCGCCCTCATGACGGCGTCGGCCACGGCCAGGGCGTCCTTCGTTTCCCTGACGTCGTGCACCCGCACCATGTCCGCGCCACCCACCGCCGCGATGGCCGCCGAGGCCGTGCTGGCCACCAGGCGCTCCCCCGGCTCCTTCCCGCCCGTCAACGCCCCGAGGAAGGACTTGCGGCTCGTCCCCACCAACACCGGCGCGCCGAGCAGCTTGAGCTCGCCCAGCCGCCGCAGCAGGTACAGGTTGTGCCCCGCCGTCTTCCCGAAGCCGATGCCGGGATCGACCAGCACCGCGTGGCGCGACAGCCCCGCCGCCTCCGCGCGCTTCAAGGCCGCTTCCAGGAAGTCGAGCACCTCACCCACCACGTCCGCGTAGCTGGGCGAGCGCTGCATCGTCTCCGGCGTGCCCTGCATGTGCATCGCGCAGGCCCCCGCCTTCGCCTTCGCCACTTCCGCGAGCAGCGCGTCGTCCGCGAGGCCCGTCACGTCATTCACCAGGGCCGCGCCCGCCGCCAGCGCCGCCCTCGCCACGCCCGCCCGCGAGGTGTCGATGGACAGCGGCACGTCGACGGCTCTCCGCAGGCGCTCCACCACCGGCAGGACCCGATCGAGCTCCTCCTGCTCGCTCACCGCCCTGGCCCCAGGCCGCGTCGACTGTCCGCCGATGTCCAGCAGATCCGCCCCGGCCGACACCAGGGCCTCCCCCTGCGCGACCGCCGCGTCCGGCGCGAGGAACTTCCCTCCGTCCGAGAAGGAGTCGGGCGTCACGTTCACCACGCCCATCACGTACGTCCGGCTGCCCCACTCGAAGCGCTTGCCGCCCCAGTCCACCGCCTGCAGCGGCACCACCGCGACCTCCAGCCGCTTGAGCGCGTCAGACAGCGCCGGCTGCTCGCCCAGCTGCGCGCACCAGCCCTGCACCGCCGCCCGCGAGTACCGGATGATCGCCGTATCGCGCGTCCCGCCGATCCACGCGGCGTCCACCACGTCGGCCAGGGCCTCACGGGACTTCTCGTCGAGGCCGGTGACGACGGCGACCCGCTCCAGCCCACCGGCCACCAGCCCGCGCTCGGCCTGAGACAGACCCGTCCTCCCGAGGAGGGGGTGGGCCTCGAACGCGCCGTCGAGCGACAGCGGCCGGGCCCAGATCACGCGCTGCCAGGCTCCATCTTCCCGGGCAGCCCATCGAGCGCGTCGAGGATCCGCTTGTCCTTCTTCTTCTCGTCCTTCGGCGGCGACGCAACCACGCGCGGCGGCGGCTTCTCGCGGGTGAGCGGCGCGCCGGCGATCAGCATGTCGAGATCCGCGGCGTCGATGGTCTCGTACTCCATGAGCGCGTCGGCGATGCGCTTCAAGGTGTCGAGGTTCTCGTTGAGCACCTTCCGGGCTCGCTCGTACGCGCCCATCACGATGCCCCGCACCTCCGCGTCGATCTGCCGGGCCGTCTCCTCCGAGTAGTCAGGCCGCGACGCGAAGTCGCGCCCGAGGAAGACCTCCCCGTCGCGGTTGCCAAAGGCCAGCGGCCCGAGCTTCTCGCTCATGCCCCAGCGGCACACCATCGCCCGCGCCAACTGCGTCACGTGCTCGATGTCGCTCGCCGCGCCCGAGCTGATCTCACCGAAGATCAGCTCCTCCGCGATGCGCCCGCCCAGCGACATCTGCAGCTGATCCATCAGCTTCTTCTTGTAATAGCTGAGCTTGTCTTCCTTCGGGATGAAGCTGGTGACGCCCAGCGCCTGCCCGCGCGGGATGATCGTCACCTTGTGCACGGGATCGCAGCCCGGCAGCAGCTTGCCGACCAGCGCGTGGCCCGCCTCGTGGACGGCCGTGAGGCGCTTCTCGGCGTCGGTCATGATCATCGACTTCCGCTCGGGCCCCATGAGGATCTTGTCGCGCGCGAGGTCGAAGTCGTGCTTGGTGACCCGTTCCCGGTTGCCGCGCGCCGCGTACAGCGCAGCTTCGTTCACCAGGTTCTCGAGATCCGCGCCCGTCATGCCCGGCGTGCCGCGCGCGATGAGATCGAGGTCGACCTCCTCCGCCAGCGGGACGCGCCGCGTGTGCACCTTGAGGATGCCGAGGCGGCCCTTGAGATCGGGTCGGGGGACGACGATCCGGCGATCGAAGCGCCCGGGCCGCTGCAGCGCGGGATCGAGCACGTCCGGCCGGTTGGTGGCCGCGATGATGATCACGCCCTCGCTGGACTCGAAGCCGTCCATCTCGACGAGCAGTTGGTTGAGCGTCTGCTCACGCTCGTCATGCCCGCCGCCGAGGCCCGCGCCGCGGTGACGCCCCACCGCGTCGATCTCGTCGATGAAGATGATGCAGGGGGCGTTCTTCTTCCCCTGCTCGAAGAGATCGCGCACGCGGCTGGCGCCCACGCCCACGAACATCTCCACGAAGTCCGAGCCGGAGATGCTGAAGAACGGCACGCCGGCTTCACCCGCCACCGCCTTGGCGAGCAGCGTCTTGCCCGTGCCGGGGCTGCCCATCATCAACACGCCCTTGGGGATCCGCCCGCCCAGCTTGGTGAACTTCTTGGGGTCCTTGAGGAAGGCGATGATCTCTTCCAGCTCTTCCTTGCACTCGTCGATGCCCGCGACGTCGGCGAAGGTCACCTTGTTGTGGCTCTCGCTGAGCAGCTTGGCCTTCGACTTTCCGAAGGTCATGGCTTTGCCGCCAGATCCCTGGATCTGCCGCATGAAGAAGATGAAGAACAGGAAGAGGAAGAGGATCGGCACCGACTGCACGAGGATCGTCACCCAGGTGGAGTTCTCTTCGGGCTTGTCGATGGTGACGTTGACGTTCGCGTCGCGCAGCTCCTTGAGGAGCGCGGAGTCGACGGCGGGGCCGGTGGTGCGGAAGTCCTCGTTCGTGTCCGCCAGCTTGCCCGTGTAGACGTTGCCCTTGATGTTGACGCTGGTGATCTTCTTCTCGGCGACCCTCTTCTGGAAGTCCGTGTACGAGAGCACCGTGACCTCAGGCTTGGCGCCCGAGAACCACTGGTAGAAGGCCACGAAGAGGAGGATGAGAAACACCCACAGGCCGATGGTCTTGTAGCTGGAGCGCACGGGAACCCTTGGCAGGCGTGAACGACTTCGTCCCCTTATAACCCATGACCTTCCCGAGCGCCCGGGGGTTCCGCGTGAACTTTCATGAAGTCCTCCGCGGAGGGGCGGGCTCCACGCGGACCCGGTCATTGGTGCAGGCGAGCAGCTTGTCGCCCGGCAGGGTGGCGGTGCCGCCCTCGGCGACGGCGCGCAGGGCCTCCTCGAGGACGACGGTGTCCAGCGGCAGCTCAGCGGAGCTCAGCACCTCCGCCACCACCCGCCGCCGGACGGGGATCGCCAGGGCTGCGACGGCCACCCGATCCAGGCCGCCCGTCGAGAGGGCACAGCGCTCGAAGGCCCGCCGCGCCTCCTCGGAGAGGTACCGATCGTCTTCCGCGGCCAGCCGGGCGAAGCGGGCGAGCGCCGGCTGCACCTCGAAGCCCACCGCCGCACTCCACGCCGGAAGCACCTCGCGCCGGATGCGCGCGCGGAGGAAGGCCGGATCCCCGTTCATCGGATCGCTGACGGGCGACAACCCGAGCGCCTCGGCCCAGCGCTCCACGTCGGCGCGCGTGGCGAAGAGCAGCGGGCGAACCACGCGGTCCTCCCGCTCCTCGAGGATGCCGGCCGCTCCGCCCAGCGCCGTCCCGCGGGCGAGGCGCATCACCAGCGTCTCCGCCTGATCCGACGCCGTGTGCGCCGTAGCCACCACGTCCAGCCCCGCCTGCCTCCGGATCCGCTCGAGGGCGGCGTACCGCGCGTCGCGTGCCTTCGCCTCCACGCCACTCGACGTGGGATCGAGCTGCAGCGTCGCGCGATGACAGCGCAGGGACAGCTGCGTGGCCGCGCGCTCGACGCCGTCGGCCCACGTCGCGCTCTGCGGCTGCAGGCCGTGATCCACCGTCGCGACCTCCAGGCGCAAGTCCAGGCGCGGCGAGCAGGCCTTGAGCGCGTGCATCAGCACCAGCGAGTCGGCCCCACCGGAAACCGCGACGAGGATCCCCCGACCGGCGAGGGACCGCCGCCGGAGCCCCCGCTCGAGCTCGGCCTGGAGCTCCGCAACCTGCCGTAGTTGCTGGGGTTCCTCCATCGGTCAACCCTCCTGGGGGGGCGAGTTGCTGACCCCCGGTTGCCACCTTATGATTGCACTGAACAATCGCTCCGGTCCGAGGAATGCAAGAGGGCGCACCGGGTTCAAGCGATGCGAGTTACGGCGTTGGGCCCAGGGGTCCCCCCCCTCCCCCCCTGGGCTCACGGGTCGGGTCGACTTCGGTCGGCCCGTCCCTCTTTCTGGGTGCTCCTTTGGGCCGGAGGAGCGACCCCGTTGTCGATCGGTCCTACCTCGGTTGCTCGGCGTACCACTGCACGCCGCCGAGCGTGACGTCGGGGCTGCACTGAAGGCTGCCGCCCGTCTGACGCCAGCCGAAGCGCGACACCACGGGCGCGGTGATCCGCCCGTTCACGTCCGCGCCCTTCACCTGCACCACCGGAGGTGGCGTGCCTCCGTCGGGCAGAGATCCAACCGCCGACTTCGCCGGCCACTCCACGTCCGCGACGTAGAGCATCTGGCAGGGAGCGCCCAGCACCAGCTCGTCCGGCGGCACCAACGTGTCGAGGGGGATGACGGCGGCGGGCGTCGGGCTGCCCCGGAAGAAGAGCCGCACCACCGGGTTGGGCGCCGGGAAGCACTTGCCGGCGCCGACGCCCGCGTCGCCGATGGGCGCGCCGTCCGCCACGCAGCGCTGGGGAGTCGCGCAACCGCACGCGTCACCGTCGAGGCAGCCCGCGTCGCCCGTGACGAAGCAGGCCGCCGGCGCGTGGTTGCGCGCGTCCTTGAAGTAGTGGACCAGCACCTTGTACCGGCAGGACGCCGTGGCGCAGGGCGCGTCGTTCTCCGGGTAGTTGAGAGACACGTTCTCGAGCAGCGCCCCCGAGCCGGTGTCGTCGACGTTGAGGCGCGGATCGTCGGACGAGCCCGGCTGGCCCCAGTCGAAGTCGAAGCCCGCACCCGGCATCGCCCGCTGGGTGGTGACGGCGTAGCCGTTGATGTCTCCCGACGTCTTGCTGGCCGCGCCGTGGCTGAAGAAGTCGAAGACCCCCGCGAAGGCGCCTCCGTCGGCGGCGGAGGGCCGCACCAGGTGCACGTCGAGATCGACGTCGGCCGCGCCCGACCACTGCAGCTGCGCCACGAGATCCTCCTTCACCGCGACGGCGAACTTGATCGGCACGGTGGTGGCGTGGCCCTGCACGTCCGCCACCGTGAGCTCCAGCACGTATTCCCCCGTCACCACCGGCCGCAGCTGCACCTGCGGCGTCGTCGCGCCCGACAGCCCCAGCCCCTCGGCGCCGCGCGGGGTGGACACGAGCCGCCACGCGTAGGTGAGCGAGGTGCGGCCGTCCTCGGGATCGAAGCTGCACGAGCTGTTCACCTCGCCCGGGCTGCTGGCGGAGAAGATCGTGAGATCGCCCGGCCGGACGTCGCGGCGCGCGCTGAAGTCGTAGCCCCCCGCGGGTGGCATCCGCAGCGAGTCCCACTCGGAGGCCGAGCTGTAGTCGCGCGGCGCGTCACCGGAGGGCGGCGGCACCACGCGCACCAGGTTCGCGCACACCTCCGGCGGGAGGTTCGGGCGCAGCGTACCGGCCAGCGCCACCGTGAGGCGCATCGCGTCGGCGTCGTCGGACTCGATCACCAGCTCGGCCGCGTAGGACTGCTGGGTCTCGCTCGTCGGCGTGAAGCGGATCGGCACGTTGAAGCCCTCGCTGGCCTGCAGCACCCGGCCGCCCGGCTCGAGTGTCCCGGTGAAGGTGAAGGCCGCCGCGTCAGCGCCCTCCACCGCCAGCTTCGTCACCAGCAGCGCCACCGGCCCTGCGTTCACCACCACCACCGTCGGCAGCTGCGTCTCGGGGATCGGCACCAGGCGATCCTTCGGCTCCGCCCCGAAGTCGATGGCCGGCGGCGTCACCGTCACCGTGCCCCTGCAGCCCAGCTGCGCGTCGCACGTCGGCGTCACCTGGAGGATCGGCTTGGCGCCCTCCCCCGCCAGCGCCACCCGCGTCGTCGGCCTGTCCGGATCATCGCTGGCGATCACCAGCGTCGCCACCGAGGCCTCGAGCGCCGTGGGATGAAAAGTGATCTCCAGGGGCTCTTCCGCCAGCGGAGCCACCTGCGCGGGCGCCGCGCCCAGCGTGAAGGCCCCTCGCCCCGCGCCCTCGATGGTCACCGAGGAGATCGTCACCTGGGCCTGGGTGCGCGCCGCGAGCCGCACCGTGCGCACCGCCGACTCGTTCACCTTCACCTGCCCGAAGTCGACGCCCGCCGGCGTGACGCCCAGCGACGGCGGAATGGTGTTCACGTTCTGCTTGCAGTTGCACCCCGCCGCAGAGAGCAGCAGCACCAGGCACCACAGGGGGGCGAGTGTCCGCATAGGGGCGGACTTCTACCGCTGTACGGCAGTGGGGGAAATGGTTGACCCCCGCCTGCTTGTGTCGGATAAACGCGAACTTACGTCGTATCGCCGTTCGCACTCTCGGAGATCCCCCACATGTCTGGCACCGACAAGCGCAAGCAGTCCCTGTACTTCCCCGAAGAGATGCTGAAGGAGATCCAGGAGGAGGCCAACCGCCAGGATCGTTCTCTGTCGTGGGTCGTCCAGCAGGCGTGGAAGATTGCCCGCGATCGCATCAAGGCCTTCCCGGCCGTGAATGACGTGGCCGGCGCGCCGGATCCCCGCGAG
Organism: Myxococcota bacterium; assembly: GCA_040752975.1. GTDB lineage: Bacteria > Myxococcota > Myxococcia > Myxococcales > Myxococcaceae > JADLDB01. The sequence goes on along the minus strand of JBFMHF010000001.1, from coordinate 95,535 downwards.
GACCGCTGATGGCGACGACGGATCATCGCAAGCAGTCGCTGTACTTCCCGGAAGAGATGCTCCGGGAGATCGAGCACGAGGCCGAGCGGCAGGATCGCTCGCTGTCGTGGATCGTCCAGCAGGCATGGAAGATTGCACGCACGGACCTGCGGCGGATCCCTTCGCCCAACGACGTGCTCGATCCTTCGTCGAACGGCTGAATCTCTCGTCGGTCGCGCCCACGCCCTCCCCTGGCGCCCTGCTGCCGGGAGGGCGTTGTCGCGTCTGGGCTTCGCTTCAGTTGGCGGGCCGCGTGGGCGTCGAGCAGTTGGTGAAGCGGATCCGCATCGGGTCCACCCGCATGCCGTTCTCCACCGTCTGGTTATAGGGGCTCTGCTTGAGGTACTCGCCGGCGATGTTGGAGTCGATGCCGCCGAAGCGCTTGGCCTGCTCGGGGTTGCGCGTGGGATCCGTGCTGGTGCCGGCCAGCATCGTGTAGCCGTCGCCGCCCTTCACGATGAAGGAGGACATCGCCGCGCGGAACTTCGCCTGCTCGATGGGTCGGCCGGGCTTCTGGAGCGATTGGCCCTTGATCCGCAGCGCCGTGACGCGGCTCCCGGCAGGCTGGGCGCAGTCCACGTCCAGCGACACCTCGGCGGAGACCTGCAGGAACTGGCCGGCGGGCGAGACGATGGGCGCGGGCGCGGCGAAGAGGCGCTCCACCGAGTGCTCGAACATCTCCACCACCTGCGCCTCGGAGAGATCGACGGCGATCACCGGGTTCTCGAAGAGGAGGATCTCGTGCAGGGTGCCGTTGGTGAGCGGCCCTTCCCGCAGGATGTTGCGCGTCACGCACAGCCCCTCGGCGCGAATCGCGCCGCCGTTCACCACCGCGAAGTCCACCGGGCGATCTCCGTCGCGGTAGACCCACACGAAGCTGTCCGCAGCGTGCTGGCCGATCGCGTTGTTGGCGTGGCGGGCGTTGGGGCGGTCGAGCCAGATCTCCGTGCCCTTGGCGACGAAGGCCACGCGCTCGTTGGGGTTGTCCACCAGCGGCTGGCAGGTGTCGTTGTACGCGATGCAGCCCGTCAGGGTGGACGCGCCCGCGAGGATCGCCGTGAAGAAGAGCCAGCGCGCCATGGCCTTAGAAGAACACCCGAATGGTCCCGAAGACGAGCACGCTCTCGCGCGGTACGCCGCCCGGCATCCGGTCCGGCCGGGGGACGTCGTCAATATAGTCGAAGGTGAAGACGTTCTGGCCGAGCACCCCCAGCTCGAGGTGATCGAAGAGGGGCTCGGTGCGCAGCTGCGCGGTGACGGTGGTGTAGGCGGGCAGCGTGTAGCGGCGGATCTGCTCCAGCACCGAGCGGCTGTTGTTGCGCCGCTCCGAGTGGTACCGGACGACGAGATCGAGGTTCAGGTACGGGCCCACCGGCAGGGAGAAGCCGCCGTTGAAGCGCACCTGGGGCACGTCGGTGAGCAGCCGCCCCGACGCGGGTGTGCCGAGATCCTCCGCGCGCTGCCACGCGGCGTTGAGCCAGGCCACGCCCCGCCGGGTCACCTCGAGCCGCGCCTCGCCCTCGAAGCCCCACGACTGCACGCCGATCGGCCGGTTCGAGTACGGCACCAGGTTGCCGGTGGTGTCGATGAGCGCGATGGCGTTGGAGATGCGCTCGAAGAAGGCGTTGGCCTTGAGCTGCAGCTTCGCGTCGCCCACGCCCTGCAGGTACTCGACCCCGCCCTCCACGAGATCGACGTACGAGCCCTGGAGCTGCGGGTTGCCGATCGCCCGGCCCTGGTTGGAGTCGCTGTTGGGGATCGTCTCCGCCAGCTCCTGCACGGTGGGCGCGCGCCAGGCCCGCCCGTAGTGGCCGCGGAAGACGAGGTTGCTGAAGGGCGTCACGGCCAGGCCCAGGCGTGGACCGAAGGAAGGCACCAGCGCGCCGCCCGTCCACGCGCCGGCGGCGTCGGCCGTGGGGAGCTGCGTGAAGTCGAGCCTCAGGCCCGCCTGGATGGAGAGCGCGTCGAGCGGCGTCCAGGTGTCGGAGCCGAAGAGGCCGAAGCTGAAGCGATCGGCCGCGGGGCCCCGGCCGCCCTGCCCGTTCTCCGTCGGGTAGCGCAGCCCATCGGGCCGCACCAGCGATCCGGCATTGACGTTGGTGCCGGGCACGTAGTTGGCGAGGTACGCGTAGCTGGAGATCGACTGGAGCTGCGCGTCGAGCCCCACCGCGAGCTGATTCCTGGCCGGCAGCTTGAGATCCGCCCGGCCCGACAGCCCGAAGGTGCGCGCGCCCACCGTCACCTGCTCGAGGATGCCGTCCGGGAAGAGCGTGTCGGGGTTGGAGGCCGTCACCTGGTAGCCGTCGGGCGTGAGCTGCCAGAGGCGGTTGGTGTCCTGCTGATCGAAGAAGAGGCGCGCCGAGACGGCGCCCAGCTCGCCCAACGGCTTCGACCAGGTGAGCGCCACGTCGATCGACTGCCAGCGCAGCCGCGAGTCGTTGCCCACCACGTCGAAGAGGCCGATCAACGCGCTCCGGTTCTCCAGCATGAAGCGGCCGGACACCCCGAAGGCGCCGGCGCTCGCGGTGTCGAGGCTGACGCCGAGGCCGACGTTCAACAGGAAGCGGTTGTCGAGGGTGCTGTGCGCGCGGGGTGTGCCGGTGGGGGGATCGAGCCCGTCCTTCGTCACCGACTTCCGGTAGCCGTACTGGTTCACCACGTCCGCGTCGCCGTGGAGACTGACGGGCCCCAGCTTCTTCGCGCCCGACAGGTGCCCGTCGAAGGCCTCGAAGCTGCCGCCGGTGAAGGAGCCGCGAAGGCCCTCTTCGGAGTGGGTCACCAGGTTCACCACCGCGAGGAAGTTGCCGAGGCCCACCTCGGCGGTGGCCGGCCCGCGGAGGATCTCGATGCGCTCCAGGTTGTCCACCGGCAGCGTGGCGAGCGCCTGACCGTCGTAGAAGTGGTTGAGGCGCTGGCCGTCGAGGAGGAAGAGGACTTCGGGGGCGCTGCGGAGGCCGCGGACGCCCACCCGGTAGAAGCCCTGCACGTCGCGGCTCACCGCCAGGCCTGGGACGAGATCGAGCGCCTCGTGGACGTACCGGACACCGAGCTGCCTCAAGTGCGCCGCGGACAGAACGACCGGGGACAGCACCGTCGTGCGGGTCCGCTCGTCCAGCTTCTGGGCGAACCCGGACGGGGCCTCGGCGCCGTACACCGCCAGCTCCTCGTCGAGGGCGGTGCGCTCTCGTGGCGGTGCGCCGCCCTCCGCGGTGGGTGGCCGCTCGGGCTGGGGCTTCTCCAGCGGCTTCTCCACGGGAGGCCTCTCCGGAGGTGGCTTCTCCGTGCCCTTCTCCGTTGATCTCTCCGCCACCACCTTCGCGGCCACCACCTCGCCACCGCTCGCCTTGTCCGCGGCGGTTGAGTCCGACGTGTCCACCCACTCCGACGGGATCTTCTCCTCGGGCTCGCCGGCGGGCTTCTCGGGCGGGGGCTCCTCGGGGCACTTCTTCCCCTTCTTCGGTTTGCACTTCGGCTTCTTCTTGTCGGCCTTCTCGGCGGCGTCGCCGTACGGGTTCTTCTCGGCCACGTCCGTCGAGTCCCCGACGATGATCACCCGCGCCGGGCGCGAGGCGGTGGCGAACAGGGGTGTGGCCTTCCCCGCGGCAGTGACGCCTTCGACATAGAGCTCGATGCCGGGCGGCACCATGCGGGAGGCCGGCAGGGTGGCGCGGTAGAGATCGCCGTACTGCAGCGCCAGCTCATACTCCTCGTACGCCTCGCCCGGGCCGCGCACCTTCACCAGCACCTTCGCGAAGGGCCCGCCGGACAGGTTGCCTTCCACCTTGAAGGGCTGCCCCATGGGCGCCTCGACAGGCGGCGTGTAGAGAAAGGTGGAGCGGGGATCGGCGGCGGCCGCGCGCGCGACGAGGGCGAGGCCGAGAGCGATCGGGAGTGCGCTGCGCACGTACGTCGGATGGTCGAATGAAAGGCGGCGCGAAGGCAAGTCAGGAAATTTGCCGCGCAGGAGCGCGCGTGGGACCGTTCGCGTCGCCCATGCGTTCGTCGTTGACGCTGCAGCGATCCCTCTTCCAGCACCAGCAACGCCAGATCGATCAACGGGTCCAGGGCGCGTCGCGCGCCTTCCGGGCGTACGAGGCGCGGTACCGCCGGGCCACGCGCAGTTACCGCCGGGTGATCGAGCTGGACGAGGTGCACGCGCGCATCGCGCAGGCCGACGTGGTGCACGTGGGCGACTACCACACGCTGCGCCTCGCGCAGCAGACGTACCTCGAGCTGGTCCAGCGCGCCCTCAAGGGCCGCCGCCGCGTCGCGTTGGCGCTGGAGTTCGTCGAGGGCCGGCACCAGGCGACGCTGGATGCGTACCTCGCCGGACGGCTGAAGAGCGGGGCCTTCCTCGAGCGAATCGGTCACCCGTACCGCGGGCCTTTCGACATCTGGCCCGGCTTCGAGCCGATCCTCGCCCTCGCCCGCCGGCACCGGCTGGAAGTGGCTGCCGTCGATCGCCGCGCCGAGGGGCCGCGCTCGCTCGAGCTGCGCGACGCCTACGCGGCCGAGCGGATCGCGAAGGTGGCGCGCGCGGCCGATCGCCCGCTGGTGCTGTCGCTCATCGGTCAGTTCCACGTGGCGCCCGGGCACGTCCCCAGGCTGGTGGCGCGGGCGCTGGGCGAGACGACGCGCCGACAGCTCGTCGTCTACCAGAACGCCGAGGGCGCCTGGTGGCGGCTGGCGAAGGCCGGCCTGGCCGAGACGGCGCGCGCAGTCGAGTTGTCCGAGGACGAGGTGTGCCTCTTCTCGGCGTCGCCCGTGGTGTGCCAGCGCAGCTTCCTCGACTACGTGGAGGCCGAGTCCGGCGACGAGCCCCTCACCGAGTCGGGGCTGGCGCAGACCTTCCGGCACCTGGCCCGGGACATCGGCCGGCTCACGGGCGTGAAGGTGGGGGCGGCGCTGGCCGAGGTGGCAGTGCTGACCGCGAGCGATCTCGACGCGGTGGAAAAGCTGCGCCGGCGTGGGCGCTTCACCGCGGCACAGCTGTCGCAGCTCGAGCGCCACGTGCTGTCCCGCGAGAGCGCGTGGATCCCCCGGGCGCGCGCCGCGTGGCTCGCCAGCCTGTCGTTGAACCACGCCGCGGAGGAGGCCGCCCACTGCGTGCGCTTCCTGGCCGTGGGCGACGCGATGCAGCGGGAACGCCCGCGCGAGGAGGCCTTCTGGGCCCGCTGCCTCGAGGAGGCGCTCGGCTTCTTCGGCAGCCGCCTGGTGAACCCCGCGCGGCGCTGCACGTCGCTCGAGGACTGGGCCGCCCACTTCCAGCGCGGGGCCGGCGAAGCCCACCGCGTCGCCGCCTTCGTCCTCGCCATCACCGCCGCTCTCCCCGAGGAACCTCGTGCCAGCCGCGCCCTCTGGCCGCGCTCGCCGCTGTCTCTCTTCAATGGGGTGAGTCACGCGCTGGGCTACCTGTTGGGAGACGCGCTCGCCCGGGCCTTCTCGAAGGGCCAGGTGTCCCGCGCGGAGGTGCGCGCGCTCTTCGAGGATCCCTTCGAAGATCCCCACGCCACCTTCCGGGCCTGGGTCAACCGCCTGTCGCCGTCCCCGGCGCGCCGGGCGGCGTGATCCGCAGCGGTGTCGGCGCCCACCCGACACTCCCTTCGGCCCCAGACGCGCTAACGTTTGTCCTTGGTCCCGAAGCGCTTCCCCGTGGAGACTCCCGCGCGTGGCCGATGACGCCCTCAGCACCCGCGAGCCCTTCGTCCCGGGGCAGCTGCGTCACGAGTTCGGCCCCTTCGGGCGGGCCCTCGCCGATCACTACTTCGAGCCGGTGCGCTTCCCCGCCTCCGCCGTCGATCAGCTCAAGTCGCTGACCCACCAGGGCTTCGTGGTGCACGTGATGCGCACCACGGCGTGGATCAACTACCTGTACCTCTCGTGGGCGATGGTGCGGCACGGCCTGCCCCCGGTGCGCGCGGTGGTGAACCTGCGGCGGTGGTTCACCCGCCCCTTCACGCTGGCGGCGATGCGTGGCGAGTTCGACGTGCGCTTCACCTTCGCCCGGCGGCAAGGCGGCAGCGGCCTCATCTTCCTGCGAGAGAGCGCCTTCAACACCGCCCGCGGGCGCGAGACGCGGGAGGATCCCTTCCCTGCGCTGGTGGCGATGGCCCGCGCGTCGGACAAGCCGCTCTTCCTCGTGCCCGAGCTGCTCCTCTGGGAGAAGTGGCAGCAGAAGGTGACGCCCAGCATCTTCGATCGCATCTTCGGCAGCCCCGAGGCGCCCGGCTTCGTGCACTCGGTGGCCACCTTCATGCGCAACTTCCGGCGCGCGCAGCTGCGCGTGGGCGAGCCGATCAACCTGAAGCGCTTCATCGAGGAGTCCGAGGGCGCCACCGACGCGGTGATCGCCCGCAAGGTCCGCAGCTCGCTCAACCACCACCTCTCGCGGGAGACCCGCGCGGTGTTCGGCCCACCGCGCAAGCCCGTCGATCGGCTGATCGACGAGGCGATGCGCGATCGCGTCTTCCAGCAGGCGGTGGCCGAGGTGGCGAGGGAGAAGGGCCGCTCGCTCGCCTCCGTCGAGCGCGAGGCGAGGCGGAACTTCAACGCCATCGCGGCGCGCTACAGCCCGACGGTGGTGGGCCTCACCGCGCCGGTGCTGCACTGGGTCTTCAACCGGATCTACGACGGCGTGGAGGTGGACGAGGCGGGCCTCGAGCGGGCGCTCAAGGCCGCGGCCAGGGCGCCGGTGGTGATCACCCCCAGCCACAAGAGCCACATCGACTACCTGATCATGAGCTACGTGCTCTGGCAGCGCGGCTACACGGTGCCGCTGGTGGCGGCGGGCGCGAACCTGTCCTTCTTCCCCCTGGGGCCCTTCCTCCGCCGGGGCGGCGCTTTCTTCCTGCGGCGCAGCTTCAAGGGCGACAAGCTCTACACCGCGTCCTTCAAGGCGTACCTCAAGAAGCTGGTCCACGACGGCATTCACCACGAGTTCTTCCCCGAGGGCGGGCGCAGCCGCACCGGCAAGCTGCTCCAGCCGAAGCTGGGCATGTTCACCTGGCTCGTCGACGCCGTGCTGGAGGGCGCGCGGAACGATCTCCTCTTCGTGCCCGCGGCGATCGACTACGAGAAGGTGGTGGAGGGCGGCAGCTACAGCCAGGAGCTCAAGGGCGGCGAGAAGAAGCCCGAGGATCTGAAGGCGCTCCTGTCGGCGCCCAGGGTGCTCACGGAGAACTACGGGCGCATTCACCTCACCTTCGACGAGCCGGTGTCCCTGGCGGAGCTGATGCGTGAGCGCGGCATCGAGCGGGAGACGGCCACCGACGAGCAGAAGCGAGGCCTGGTGCGCGCGCTGGGCCACCGGGTGATGTACGGGATCAGCCGGGTGTCGACGGTGACGCCGCACGCCCTGCTCTCTTCCGCCCTCCTGGCCCACCGGCGCCGGGGCATCTCGGTGCGGGAGCTGACGGACCGCATCGTGCTTCTGCGGCGCATCGCGGAGGATCTCCACGCGCCCCTCTCCCGGCAGCTCGAGAACGCGCCGGCTTCTCCCACCGTGCTGGGGCCGATCGCCGACGCGATGCGCATGTTCTCGTCCGAGGGCTTCGTGCGGATCGTCGAGGCGCGCGGGGAGCCCATCTTCCAGGTGGAGGACGAGCGCCGCAGCGAGCTGTGCTTCTACAAGAACACGCTGCTCAACCTGGTGGCCGGCCGCACCATCGTCTGCGCGGCGTTGCTGGCCGACGAGGCGCAGAGCTCGATCCACGCGGTGCGGGAGCGGGCCCTGTTCCTCTCCCGCCTCCTCAAGTTCGAGTTCCTCTACCCGGTGGGCAAGGCGTTCGAGACGATCTTCGACGAGACGCTCGAGCACCTCGTCGCCCTGAGCCTCGTGGTGCACGAAGACGACACGGTCCGCCTGGCGCCCGAATCGCACGCCCGCCCCCAGGTGCAGTTCCTCGCCGATCTCCTGCGCGACAGCCTCGAGTCGTACCTGCTGGCCGCGCGGACGGTCGCCGAGGTGGGCGCAGGCGGGCTCGAGAAGAAGGACTTCATCAAGCGCGCGCTCGAGGCTGGCCGCGCCGACTACCTGGCGGGGATCATCACCGCCGCCGAGGCGCTGTCCCGCACCACGCTGGAGAACGCCCTGCTGTACCTGATCGATCGCGGGCACCTCGTCGATCAGGAGAAGAAGGTCATACCCGGCTCTCTGCCTGCGCAGGAGCTGGTGGAGAAGCTGCGCCTCTACGTCCCGGAGATCAGGTGAGACACCTCTTCATCGCCTTCGCCGTGCTGTTCGCCGCGCCCGTCCTCGCCCAGGACTTCGAGCTCGACTTGTCCGAGGAGAAGCCGCCCAAGCCCCCGCCGGAGCTGCGGCCCACCGTCGCGGTGCTGGCCGTCACCGCCGCCGACAAGGAGGAGTCCAGCCAGGGCCGGGCGCGGATCCTCGAGGCCGAGGTCCTCAAGCAGCTCGCGCAGAGCGATGACTTCCAGACGGTGGTGGAGCCGTCGCTCGTGGTGAAGACGCTGGGGGCCGAGGCCGGGAAGGCCCAGACGTGCGCCGACTGGGCCTGCTTCGAGTGGGCCGCGAAGACGCTCAAGGTGCACCGCGCGCTGCGCATCACCGTGGCGAAGTCGGGCCCCGGCAGCGAGGTGACGGTGATCGGCTACGATCCGGCCTTCCCCGAGCTGCTCACCCTCTCGCAGGAGTCGGGTGAGAAGGCCGAGAAGTCCTTCCTCGGCGTGGCAGGCAAGTCGCAGGCCCAGAAGGACCGCGAGTTCATCAAGAAGATCTCCGGCTTCATCAGGTCGTCGCTGGTGAAGCTCGCCACCCCCAACGGGAAGATCTCCGTCGACAGCCCGGAGGCCAGCGCGGCAGCCACCATCGACGGCGTGGAGGCCGGCATCGGCAGCTTCGAGGCGGTGGCGCAGCGCGGGCTGCGCACGGTGAAGGTGGCGGTCGCGGGCTTCGAGCCCTTCGAGCAGCAGGTGAAGGTCGAGCCCCAGAAGACTGCGACGGTGAAGGTGACGCTCAAGGCCAGGCCGATGGAGGTGGCGCCGCCGGTGACGGTGGTGCAGGACACGGGCACGCCGATCTACGCGCGGCCCGGACTGTACATCGCCGTCGCCGGTGCCGTGGCCGCGGGCGTCGGGATTGCCTTCGGACAGATGGCCATGGCCACGCAGCGGGCGATCGATCAGGGCGGCGATCCGGTGGGCGTGACGCGGGCGCAGGCGAAGAACGCGTCGACCCAGGCGCTGCTGGCGAACATCCTCGTGGCCACCGGCGCCGCCATGGCGGTGGGCGGGACGACGTGGGTGCTGCTGACGCCTTCGGGGCCGTCGGCGACCCCGCCGCCGTCCGTGGAGCCCGGCGCCAGGGACACCGGCGCGGGCGCGATGTTGCACTTCGGAGGCGCCTTCTGACATGAGCCGGCCGGCGCGCACCCTCCTGGCAGTCCTGGCCGGAGTGGCGCTGGGCGCGGCCTGTCGCGTCACCTTCACCGACGAGGTCCGCTACTCCTGCCAGGGGGACTCGGACTGCGGCGGCGAGGGCTTCCGCTGCATCGAGGTGCCTGGCTCGTCGAAGGTGTGCTGCAAGGACACGGGCACGGAGGTGTGTGGGGACAAGCAGGACAACGACTGCGACGGCCTGATCGACGGGAATGACACCTGGCCGCAGGAGGCCTGCAACGGCCAGGACGACGACTGCGACGGGCAGATCGACGAGGCGTTCGACACGCAGCGCGATCCTTTCAACTGCGGCCGCTGCGGCGCCGCCTGCCCGCCAGCCAACGCCTGCATGGGTGGCGTCTGCGTGCTGGCGGGGGAAGCCGACTGCAACGACGGGCTGGACGACGACATGAGCGGGGCAGCCGACTGCGCGGATCCCTCCTGCAACCTGAAGTCGTGCGGCCAGGGCTGCCGCTGCCAGGCGCTCAAGAAGGCCGAGCTCAACTGTACGGATCTCAACGACAACGACGGCGACTCCCAGGCCGACTGCGCGGACGACAACTGCGCCGGAGCAGGCTGCGGCGACGGGGGCTGTGTCTGTCAGGGCAACAAGAAGACGGAGACGGCCTGCGCAGATCAGCGGGACAACGACGACGACTCCCAGGCCGACTGCGCCGACACGGACTGCGACGCCCAGCTCTGTGAGGGCAGCGGGACGCGCCGCTGCGCGAGCGGGAGCTGCCAGTGCAACGGAGGCCCTCCCCAGCCCGAGACGCCGGCCGACGGGCGCTGTCGCGATCGCCTCGACAACGACTGTGACGGTGAGCGGGACTGCCAGGAGGCGTCCTGCGAGATGGTCACCTGCAACCCGGATGGCGGCGCGGGTTGTCTGTGCTCGGGCGGCCAGGCGCGGGAGACGAACTGCCTCGATCGCCAGGACAACGACGAGGACGGCTTCACCGACTGCGCGGACGTCAGCGAGTGCCCGGCAGGCACGCCCTGCACGTACTTGAACGCCGGGGGCATGGTGAAGCAGGGTACGTGCAGCGCGATGAAGCTGTGCGAATGAGCCCGCGCGGGCCCTCCGCCTCTCCGCCCTCTTCGCCGTCCCCCCGCTCCGTCGGGGCCCGGGCTGATCACTCGTGCCAGGTGACGTGCACCTCGAAGCGCCAGGCGTCCACCTGGACCAGCGTGGTTCGGTAGGGCTGTGAGAGGCGATCGAGCGCCTGTTCCAGCGCCCCGAGGAAGAAGAAGGGCCGCGCGGTCGCCGGATCCACGACGAGCAACCGCAGGCCGCCGTCCTGTCCCGGCTCCGTCTCGACGGTGAGATCGTCGCGACCCAGCCGCGCGTAGCGGGGCAGCCGGCTGAGGAGCGCGCGGATGCTCAAGAAGGGCAACGCCACGTTGAGCAGCTTCCCGGGGATGGTGCGCATGAAGCCGGCGGCGAACTTCCGGCCCAGCTCGCGATCCGCGGCCTCTCTCGAGGAGGCGGTGGCGTAGAGGTAGCTGCGGGCGAGATCGACCGACGCGTTGAAGAGGGTCGACGGGTAGCGCTTGACGAGGCGCTCGAGATCGACGCCGATGGTGGCCAGGGCGGCGCGCAGCTCAGGCGGCGTGTCGAGGCCGTGGAGGAAGAGGGCCTCGAAGTGGGAGTCTTCGGTGTGCCCCAGTTGGGGAAGGGGCTCTTCGCTGACCTGACGCCACGGCGCAACCACGGGGCGGCAGTCTACCGCCGGGGCTGACTGGGCGCCCGAAAGCCCGCGCCCCGCCCTGCCCGCACTTCCTGCACCGCGCGCTCGAAGTACCCGCTATAGTCGCGCCCGCGCACGATGAAGGGCCGCCCGCGGAAGCACCCCTGGGCGTACGCCTCTTCGAGGAGCGTCGCCTGTTGCTCGCAGTTGAGCGCCTCCCAGGGCTTCTTCTGCAACAGCGCCTTCTCCAGCTCGTACCCGTCGCCGAAGAACTGCGCGTGCAGCGAGTCGGCGATGTAGGCGTGGCCTCCGTTCTGGAACTGCCAGACGTGCGTGGCCTCGTGCACCAGCAGCGCCGGCGGCAGCGGCAGGTAGTCCTTCGGGAGGAAGATCGTGTTCTCGATCACGAAGGCCCGCGCGCTGACGTTGATCAACCCCCGCACGCCCTCACGCACGCGCACCTTCGAGCAGTCGAGGGCGCCAGCGAAGACAGGCGCGAGGACGGCGCGCTCCGCTTCGGAGAGGGGGCGTTCAGGCGTGCTGCCAGCGCGGGCCACCGCCTGGACGACCGCCGCGGCGACATGGCCCAGGAGGCCCTTCCAGCGCGTCACCTGCAACGCACCTCGTTGAGCTGCACCGGATCGGTCACCCGCTCGGACGCGGTGAAGTAGCTCATTCCGTCGGCGGAGTAGGCGACGGCCTCGCCTTGCAGCTCGCCGGCCACCGGCACCTGGAGAGGCGGCGCCGAGAAGAGCGCCTCGAAGTTCGCCTCCCCCGCCGGCAGGCGGAGCTCGACCATTCGGTTGTACATGCGCAGCAGCACGGCATCGCCGCACGGGCTGACGTCCGCCCCCGTGAGCCGCCCGTCGGTGGGCGTGGGCACCGTCAGCGTGGCGACGTAGTCGAGGACATTCACCCCCTGGGGATCGAGCGCCTCGGGGAAGCGGTACACCTGGCTGGGGCCCGAGTTCTCCTTGGTGACGAGGTAGAGGCGGCCCGTCACCGGGTGCGCGAAGAGGGACTCGCAGTTGTGCTTGTCGCCGCCGGGGTACTCGTACGCGATGCGCTCGAAGGCGACGGAGACAGTCCCGCCGTCCGCGGGGAGCGCAGCGGGTTCCGCCACCCGGAAGACGGCGTAGTCGGTGCGGACGAAGTTGTTGTCGCCAATGTCGCCCAGGTAGAGGCAGGCCCCCGCGTCGCAGGGCCCCAGCGCGATGTCCTCCCAGTCGCGGGCCACGGCGCCCGGCAGGAGGAAGCGGCCCAGCGCCTCGCCAGAGGTGCTCAGCGCGAAGAAGCGCGCGGTGTCGCCCGAGTCGTTGTGGGCGTACAGCACGCCGGGGTGGGCGCGGCTGGCCACCAGGCCGGACAGCTCCAACAGCTCCGGATCGCCGAGGAGGCCGTTGGAGCGAGGCGTACCCCACGAGGCGCAGCCGCACACACCGGCGTCGAGCCCTGCGTCCGGGGCCTCTCCCCCGTCCCCTCCGTCACCCAGATCCGGGACCAGCGACGAAGCGGGCTTCGGGCTGCAGGCGGCGAAGGCGAGGAGGGCGAAGGCGAGGGCGGGCTTCACATCGACGCATCATGCACGATGCGCCAGCGCCCGTTGTGCCGAATGAAGACGACGACGGTGTGCCCGGAGGCGGGCGGCTTGTCGGGGTACGTCAGCGTCCACTTCGCGGCGACGGTGGCGGCTTCCCCACTCAGCCGGATGTCGATCGGCTCCAGCGCCAGCGTCCCCATGGCCTTCGCGTCCGGGTACTTCTTCTTGTAGCGCGCCAGCACCTGATCCCGCCCCTTCGTCACGCCAGACGGAGACACGAAGACGGCGTCGGGCGCGTACGACTCGCAGAAGCCGTCGAGATCTCCCTTGCTCCACGCGGCCGCCTGGCGCGCCAGGTACGCCGTGAGCTCTTCGGCCTCGGAGCGGCGAAACACCCGCAGCGGGAAAGACGCCTTCTCGCCCGAGCGGTAGACGACGCTCAAGGTGGCGTCGCCCTCCGAGACGCCGGTGAGCTTGATCCGGCTGTTGCCCACCACCGCGAGGTCGGCGATCGGCTTGTCGCCCATCGAGCCGATGTTCGCCTTCGCCAGCGCGGGGATCTCCACCTCGAGGCTCGCGCCCACGCGCAGATTCCAGCCTTCACCGGCGACGGCGGACAACGAGGACAAGGCCAGCATCGCGGAGATCCAGCGGGCGCTCACGGCGAGGCCGTACACGTCGCGATGGCCACCTTCTGCATCTCCTTCACGAACTTCTCCGGAGGCAGAAAGCCGGTGACGCGGGGGCTGTCGAGGACGTTGCCCAGCGGATCGACGAAGGCCACCGTAGGCAGGCCCTGGATGCCGAAGCGCTGGTAGAGCGACTCGAGCACGTCGTGATCCTCGGTGCCGTCCACCTTGATGGTGACGAAGCGGTGCGCCTCGTGCACGACGTCCTTCGCCACGTAGGTGTGTTGATCGAGCTCCTTACACGCCGCGCACCAGTCGGCGAAGAAGTCGATCATCACCGGCTTGCAGTCCGCCTTCGCCTGCGCCAGCGCCTGCTCGAAGGGGCTGGCCGAGTTCGCCTTGTGCGCGTCGAAGGTGAGCGTCCAGGCGAACTCCTGACCCTCCCCGCCCGTCACCGCCGGCGCCGGGCTGGCCATGCGCACGAGGAAGGCCACCAGCAACGCCGCCACGCCGAGGCCCTTGCCGATCCACTGCCTGCCTTCCTTGAAGGAGAGGTGGATCGCGCCGGCGAGCACGCCAGCGAAGGACAGCGCCGCCGCCACCGCGATGACGCCGGACTGCCCGAGGGCCGTGGCGATCGACGTCAGCAGGCCCTGCAGCGGCTCGGCGACGTCCCGGATGTAGCCGGCCGCCAGCGCCAGCAGCGCGATGCCGAAGAAGCTCTTCACCCACTCCATCCACACCCCGCCCTTGGGCAGCCGCACGGTGAAGACGCCGATCAAGAAGAAGGGGACGCCGATGCCCAGCGCGTAGGTGAAGAGGAGCGCCGCCCCCACCACGGGATCCTGCGTGCGCGACACCCAGGCCAGCACACCCGTCAGCACCGGGCCCGTGCACGGCGCCGCGAGGAAGCCCGCCACGCTGCCCATGAGGAAGGCGCCGACGAGGCCGCCGCCGCCGACGTTGTTCAGCTTCGTGGCCAGCCCGGTGGGGAGCGCCAGCTCGAAGGCGCCGAACATGGACGTCGCCAGCAGCACGAGGAAGACGGCCAGGCCCAGCACCACCCAGACGTTGCCCAGCATCGAGCCGAAGGCCTTGCCCGACAGCGCCGCGAAGACGCCGAGCGCGCTGAAGACGGCGCCCATGCCCACGACGTACGCAGTGGTGAGGACGAAGGCGCGGCCCCGGCTGTCCGCCTTGCGCGCCCCGAAGACGCCCACGGTGATCGGGATCAGCGGGTACACACAGGGCGTCAGGGCAGTGAGGAGCCCCCCCAGGAAAATGGTGCCTGCGGCGACCCACATGCGTCCGGACTCGAGCAGACCCGACGCATCAAGCGACGACGTCGGGCCTGCGGGGATGATGAGCGGGATCACCGCGAGCCCGATGGCCGCGAGGAATGCCAGACCGATGACCTGTGTGCGCCGCATGTGCCCTCTGTATGCCAGAGAGCCGCGCGGCGTTTCAGGGGATTCGCGTAATCGCGCTCAGTCGTTGGAGTTTTCGGGCTTTGGCTCCGGCCTGGGCAGGTTGAGGCCAGCGCTGCGGGCGAGCCCCATCACGCCCTCCACCGCGGCGGCGACGTAGCCGAAGGGGTTGGCGCCATCGACGGCGGTGACGTGCACCTCACCCATCTTCTGCTGGAAGGCCTGGGCGAGCTCCGGGAGCTTGTTGGCCACCGCGAGCTGGATCACCTCGGGCGACAGCGTGTTCTCGATCTGCCGCAGCTTCTCGGCGCGCTCGAGCTCCAGCTTCGCGAGGTGCTGCTGCTTGAGCACCTCCAGCTCCACGGTGCGGGCTTCGATCTCCGCCAGCACGCGCTTCGCCTCGGCGGCCTCGGCCTGGGAACGGAGCAACTCGATCCTCTGCTGCTCCTCGGCCAGCCGGGCCTGGTGTTCGAGGTGCTCCTGATCCGCGCGCAGGCGGATCGCCTCCATCTCGGCGCGCAGCTTCTCGGCCTGGAGCGTGGCCTCGTTCTGCAGCTTCTCCAGCGCGGCGGACTGCTCGGCCAGCGCCTGCCGCTGCTTGAGCTCCTGTTGCACGGCGATGCGGGACAGCTGCTGCTCGCGCTCGGAGGCCAGCTGGGCCGCCTTCGTCGCGCGCTCCTGGGCGAGCCGCTGCTCCTCCACCCGAGCGTCGCTGGCCAGCTTCTCGAGGCGGGCCTCTTCTTCTGAAGCCTGGGTACGGCGGCGGATCTCGTCGGACGCCTCCACCTTCGCGAGCTGCAGCTGCCGCTGGGTGGACGTCTCGTCGGTGCGGACCGCACGCTCCTTGGCGAGCTCCGCTTCGCGGGCCAGGCGTTCCTGATCCTGGCGGAAGCGGGCCTGCATGTTCGCGAACACCTGCGCGCTCATCACCTTCACGTCCTGGATCTCGATGGTGTCGACGACGAGGCCCCAGCCGCGGTCGGTGCCGTCCTGAACGCGGCCCGTGCCGGACACCACGGGGGCGATCTCGCGGATCAGCTCGGTGGAGAGCGCCTCCTTGCGCCGGGTGAGGCACTGCTCGACGGACAGGTTGGCGATGAGGCGCCGCGACGCGCCCACGCACATCTCTTCCATCATCTGGGCGAGCTTCTCCTGCGCGCGCTCGGGGAAGCTGAAGTTCAGCATGCGGAAGGCGATCAGCGGCTCGGCGATCCGGTAGACGGCGATGCCCGTCACCTTCACGCCCACCTTCTCCTGGGTGATCTGATCCGCCACGAAGTGCAGGCGCTGGATGCTGGTGGGGACGATGGCCACCGAGTCCCACGGCCACTTGAAGAGGGTGGCGCCCTGCCCCTGGGTGATCACGCGGCCGCCGCGCATGCGGATCAGGAACTCGCTGGGCTTCGCGCTGATCCACCCCCAGCGCTTGATCTTCTCCGGATCCTCTTCGGGTTTTCCGCGCCGCCAACCGTCGTGGTACCGGGTGGGCTGCGGCTCGGACGGCATCGACTGGACGATCACGGACGGGACGGGGCGAGTCATGTGGCGGCTCCTTTCGAGCGAGGTGACGCCTGCCTCTGCATCGCGCTGGCCTGACAGCTCCCAGAGCACTCTCGGCTGGTTGCGTCTCGGCGCTGCACCGAAGAGGAGCGGGAGTGCCACCCTGAAGCGCATCGAATCGAGGCGGTCGCCCTCAGCGGGCCATCCTGTGGGCGAAGCCCTTGATCTTCCGCCTCATCGACGCCGTAAGCCATTGAACTGACTCATAGTGGACTTGACGAGTCCACTTCCGAGCCGTTACAAGAGAAATCAATCTGGACCTTCTTGGTCCACATTCGAGGGCCTGCATGAAGCTGCCGATCTACATGGACTACCACGCCACGACGCCCCTCGATCCCCGGGTGCTGGAGGCGATGCAGCCGTACCTCCATGAGGACTTTGGCAACGCGGCGTCGCGCAACCACGCGTTCGGGTGGAAGGCGGAGGCGGCGGTGGAGAAGGCGCGCAAGCAGGTGGCCGCGCTGATCGGCGCCTCCGACAAGGAGATCGTCTTCACCTCGGGCGCGACGGAGTCCGACAACCTGGCGATCAAGGGCGTGATCGAGTTCTACCGGGACAAGGGCGATCACATCGTCACCGTGCAGACCGAGCACAAGGCGGTGCTGGACACCTGCAAGCGGCTCGAGCGGCAGCGCCAGGAGCGGATCGACGAGCTCAAGCTGATGCGCCTGATGGAGCTCACCGGCCGGGACGTGCAGCCCGAGGAGCTGGCCGCGCTGGAGATCAAGCACGAGCTCGAGAAGGACGACGTGCTCAAGCGGTGGATCGGCGCCATCCGCACCGGCGCGCGCGTCACGTACTTGAAGCCGAAGAAGGACGGGCTGGTGGATCTCGCCGAGCTGGAGGCGGCGATCACCGACAAGACGGTGCTCGTCTCCATCATGCTGGCCAACAACGAGATCGGCGTCGTGCAGCCGGTCAACGAGATCGGCGCGCTCTGCCGCAAGAAGGGCGTCCTCTTCCACACCGACGCGGTGCAGGGGCTGGGCAAGGTGCCCTTCGACGTGGAGGCCGCGAAGGCCGATCTCGTCTCCATCACCGCGCACAAGATGTACGGCCCCAAGGGCGTGGGCGCCCTGTACGTGCGGCGGAAGCCCCGTGTGCGCATCGCGCCGATCATCGACGGCGGCGGGCACGAGCGCGGCATGCGGTCCGGAACGTTGAACGTCGCGGGCATCGTGGGCTTCGGCAAGGCGGCCGAGCTGGCGAAGGCCGAGATGGAGACGGAGGCGAAGCGGCTTCTGGCGCTCCGGGAGCGGCTCTGGAAGGGCCTGTCCGAGAAGCTCGACATGCTGCACATCAACGGCTCCATCGAGCACCGGCTCCCCGGCAACCTCAACGTCTCCTTCGCCTACGTCGAGGGCGAGGCGCTGATGATGGCCATCAAGGACGTGGCGGTGTCCTCGGGCAGCGCGTGCACCTCGGCCTCGCTCGAGCCGTCCTACGTCCTGCGCGCGCTGGGCATCGATGAGGACCTCGCGCACTCCTCGATCCGCTTCGGGCTCGGCCGCTTCACCACCGAGGAAGAGGTCGACTACGTGATCGAGCTGATGGTGAAGGCCGTCACGCGCCTGCGCGAGATGAGCCCGCTCTACGAAATGGCCCGCGAAGGCATCGACCTCAAGTCGATTCACTGGGCAGCACACTGAAGGCTTCTGGAGGATCCCATGGCGTACACCGACAAAGTCATCGATCACTTCGAGCACAGCCGGAACGTCGGCACCCTGGACAAGGATGATCCGAACGTGGGCACGGGGCTGGTGGGCGCGCCCGCCTGCGGCGACGTGATGCGGCTGCAGCTCAAGATCACCGACGACGGCACCATCCAGGACGCGAAGTTCAAGACCTTCGGCTGCGGCTCGGCGATCGCCTCGTCCTCGCTCGTCACCGAGTGGGTCAAGGGCAAGTCGATCGAAGACGCCCAGAAGATCACCAACAAGGAGATCGCGAAGGAGCTGTCGCTGCCCCCGGTGAAGATCCACTGCAGCGTGCTGGCCGAGGACGCGATCAAGGCGGCGATCAAGGACTTCCAGGAGAAGCGGGCGAAGCGGTTGGGCGCGGCGCCGGCGCAGGACGCCACGACGGGGACGTGATGATGACCGAGACGATCTCCACCCAAACGCCGGCGGCGCCTCCTGTCGTCGGTAAGCCCACCCTGAAGGGCATCGGCCTGTCCGACTCCGCGGTGCAGCGCTTGAAGCGCCTGTTGTCCGAGCGCAACACGCCCGAGGCGGGCCTGCGGATCGCGGTGAAGGGTGGCGGTTGCTCGGGCCTCGCCTACCACATGGAGTGGGCGGAGAAGGCGAAGGAGCGGGACAAGGTGTTCGAGCGCGAAGGCGTGCGCGTCTTCGTGGATCCGAAGAGCTACCTGTACCTGATGGGCACGGAGCTCGTGTACGAGGAAGGACTGCTGGCGTCGGGCTTCAAGCTGCGGAACCCGAACGAGAAGGCTGCGTGCGGCTGCGGCGAGTCCTTCACCGTCTGACGTGAAGGCAAGGCGCGGTCATGGACTACTTCGAGCTGTACGGCTTCCCCAGGACAGTGGATCTCGACGTGAAGGCGCTCGAGCAGCGCTTCCGGGAGCTGTCCCTCGAGGTGCACCCGGATCGCCTGGTCGGCGCAGACGCCCACGCGCGAAGAGTCGCCGCGGAGAAGACCGCCTCGCTCAACGAAGGCGTGAAGATCCTGAAGGACCCGGTGCGGCGCGCGCTGTACCTGTTGAGGCTCAAGGGCGTGGACCTCGAGAGCGAGCAGGCCGCGGCGAAGCTGCAGATGCCGATGGACTTCCTCGAGGAGATCATGGAACGGCGCGAGGCGCTCGAGGGCGTGAAGGCGAAGCGCGATCTCGACGGGGCCCACGCGATGGCCGCCGAGATCCGCACCGCCCGCGACGCGCAGCTCGCCCAGGCGAAGGCCGCCCTCGAGAAGGACGACGTGCCGGCCGCGACCCAGGCGCTCGGGCGGCTGCGCTACTACGCGCGCTTCCTCGAAGAGGTCGACGCGTTCGAAGAGGAGCTCTTGTCGTGAAGGGCTACCTGCAGATCCATGATCCGCTGAAGCCGAAGGGCCAGGTGGTGGGCATCGACCTGGGGACCACCAACTCGCTCGTGGCTGCCGTGGTGAACGGGAAGCCGCGCTGCGTGCCGGTGGACGTGGGGGATTCGCTGCTCCTGCCCTCCGTCGTGCACTACCACCAGAACGGCGGCGTGATCGTCGGCCGCCCGGCCGTGGAGCAACTGGCGGCGCATCCCACCGACGTGATCAAGTCGGTGAAGCGCTTCATGGGGAAGTCCCTCGGCGACGTGGAGACGAAGAAGCTGGGCGCGTACCACTTCGTCCCCGGGACCTCCGGGATCGTCCGCTTCCAGGTGGCGGGCGGGCAGCCGGTGACGCCGATCGAGGTGTCCGGAGAGATCCTCCGGCAGCTCAAGCGCCGCGCGGAGTCGTACTTCGCCACGAAGGTCGAGCAGGCGGTGATCACCGTGCCGGCGTACTTCGACGACGCGCAGCGGCAGGCGACGAAGGACGCGGGGCGGCTGGCGGGGCTCGAGGTGCTGCGGCTGCTCAACGAGCCCACCGCCGCGGCGCTTGCGTACGGGCTCGACAAGGGCGCGCAGGGCCTCTACGCCGTCTACGATCTCGGGGGCGGGACGTTGGACATCTCCATCCTCGAGCTGGTGGACGGCGTCTTCCAGGTGAAGGCGGTGGGCGGCGACTCGGCGCTGGGCGGCGACGACTTCGATCGGGCGATCGTCCAGAAGCTGATGGAGGCGCGAGGCCTCACGGAGCTCACGCCCTCGCAGATCGCCACCCTTCTCCAGGCGGCGCGCGCGGCGAAGGAGCGGCTCACCGAGGTGGACTCCACCGAGCTCGTCTTCGAGGGCGTCCCCTTCCCTGTCCGGCGCGAGGACTTCGAGCAGTGGATCGACGCGCTGCTCAAGAAGACCGGTCTCGCGGTGAAGCGCGCGCTCAAAGACGCGGGGGTGACGCCGGCCGACGTGAAGGGCGTGGTGCTGGTGGGCGGCTCGACACGGGTGCCGGCGGTGCGGCGGTACGTCGCGGAGCTGTTCGGGCAGGAAGCGCTCCACGACATCGATCCCGATCAGGTGGTGGCGCTGGGCGCGGCGGTGCAGGCGGATCTGCTGACGAACGAGGCGCGCAAGGACGAGGTGTTGTTGCTCGACGTGATCCCCCTGTCGCTGGGGCTCGAGACGATGGGGGGCATCGCGGAGAAGATCGTCACGCGAAACTCCGCGATCCCCACCGCGCAGGCGCAGATCTTCACCACGTTCCAGGACGGCCAGACGGCGATGGACATCCACGTGGTGCAGGGCGAGCGCGAGCTGGTGAAGGACTGCCGCTCGCTGGCGAAGTTCCGGCTGTCGGGGATCCCTCCCCTGGCCGCGGGAATGGGCCGCGTACAGGTGACCTTCAAGGTCGACGCGGACGGGATCCTCTCCGTGTCGGCGAAGGAGCTGTCGACGGGCGTGGAGCAGCAGATCACCGTGAAGCCCACGCACGGCCTCACCGATGAGGAGATCGAGCAGATGCTGCTCGACTCGATCGATCACGCCGAGGAGGACGTGAAGAACCGCCTGCTGATCGAGCAGCAGGTCGAAGCCCGACGGATGCTGATGGACGCCGCCAAGCAGCTGAAGGAGAACGGCGACCTCTTGTCCATGGAGGAGCGCCGCGCACTGGAGGCCTCGCTGTCGGCGCTGGAGACGCTCCTGGCCACCACGAAGGACCACGAGCAGCTCAAGAGCGCGATCCACGAGACGGACACGCTCGCGCGGCCCTTCGTCGAGAAGATCATGAACCGCGCCATCGGGAAGGCCGCGGTCGGCCACCGCATGGAGGAGTTCGAGGCCCATGCCCCGGATCGTCTTCCGTAGCCCGCTGCAGGAGCTCTCGGTGGAGGTGCCGGAGGGCACGACGATCCTCGAGGCCGCCGAGCAGTGCGGCGCGCAGGTGGGCCACTCGTGTGGTGGCGTGTGCGCGTGCTCGACGTGCCACGTGTGGGTGAAGAAGGGCCTCGAGTCGCTGCCCGAGCAGGACGACATGGAGCTCGACCGCCTCGATCAGGCCTTCGACGTGAGGGCCAACTCCCGGCTGGCGTGCCAGGCGAAGGTGGACGGCGAAGAGCTCGACGTGTGGATCACCGAGGAGTCGCTCAAGGCGTTCATGGACGAGAACCCGGACGTGCGGAAGGCGCTCGAGGCCGAGGGGAAGTGGCCGCCGCCGAAGTTCGCGTGAGCCGCTCTTCGTCCAGACCGGGGACCGTCCGCGGGGGATTTCCCTCATTCCGCGTCGACCCGTCCGCGCTACGCTTTGCGCTCCTATGCTCTCCGTCGCGCTGTTGCTCGCCCTCGCCGAGGCCCCTCGGCCGGTGACGCTGCTGGAAGGCGGTTGGGTCGCCGCCGACGTCGATGAGAAACAGATCACCCTCTGGAACGATGTCCTCTTCGCGGAGCTCTCGGAGTTTGGGATCACCGTCCGCCGGAAGAGCGACGTCGCGCAGGCGCTCGGCCTCGAGCGGCAGAAGCAGCTCATGGGGTGCGCGGAGTCCAACTGCAGCGCCGAGATCGCCCAGGCCCTCGACGCCGACGGCATCATCAGCGGCAGCATCGGCAAGTCGGGATCCAGTCTGGTCCTCAACCTCCGCGTGCTGAGCAACACCGGCAGTCAACTGGCCGCGAAGTCCGCGGTGGTGTCCTCGGTGGACGATGCGCTCGCCGAAATGAAGCCGTTGGCCCGGGCGCTGGCAGAGGCCATGGCGCCGCACCTCCAGGGTCGCGTGTCCGTCAAGGCGAAGGTGACCCCCGGCCTCAAGCGCTTCTGGTGGATCCCTGCATCCATCGGCGTGGTCGCCGCCGGCGTCGGCATCGGCCTCCAGGTGAGCGCCCGCGGCATCGAGTCGGGCGTGCGCAGCGGCACCGGCTATGACTCCCTCACCGAGGTGCAGAGCGCCACCTCGTCCGGAAAGACGCAAGAGGCGATCAGCTACGTCCTGTTCGGCGTCGCCGGCGCCGCGGCCGTCGGCACCGTGCTGCTCCTCGTGCTGGGGCAGGACACCGTGGAAGGGCCTCCCGTCGCGCTCGCGCCAACCCTCAACGGCTTCGTGCTGACCGGGAGGTTTCCGTGATGCGCCGCGGCGTCGTCCTTGTGATCGCAGCGGCCGGCCTCGCCGGGTGCATCGACTGGCTCGGAGCTGAAGAGGAATTCTGTCGGCAACAGCCCACGCCAGAAGGATGCCCCGTCCTCGACGCGGGACAAGGGGGAGGTGGCGGCGGGACCGGCGGTGGTGGCGAGCCGGACGCAGGGCAGGACTCGGGAGTTCCCGACGCGGGCCCTGGGACCCCGCAGATCACGTTCAAAGTCGTCCCCGACGGGGGCATCACGGGGGAGATCCTCTGGATGGACGGTGGACTCCTCTGCGATGGGAACGCGCCGTGCGTCTTCAGCTTCGACGCGGGAACTCAGCTCACCTTCCGCGGCAAGCCCGGGAACTGGGCAGTGCTGGTCGGTTTCAGGGGGTGCTCCGCGCCAGTACACGGCGCCTGTGAGCTCACGGTGACCGCCGACGCCACCGTCGAGGCGTACTTCGATCGACCCAATCTCGTCTTCGTCACCTCGACTTCTCACCAGGTGGGCGGGTTCGCGCTCCTTCCTGACGGTGGTCCCGGAGTCGATCCCATCGCCCATGCCAACAGCCTCTGCGCCTTCCACGCCGCCGATGCGGGCCTGCCTGGCAATTTCATCGCGCTCCTCGCCACGAACTCCTACGACCCGCTCGGCCCCCTGAGCCGTGCCCGCGGGTGGATCCGCGTCGACGGAAAACCCGTCTTCGACCGGCTGACGGCCGGCTCGGAACTCGCCTCTCCGCTCTACCCAGTCAGTCGCAACGAGTTCAACGGCTCGGTGACCACGAACGCCGACATCGCCTCGGGGCTGACGCCGAGCGGAGGAGTTGGGAGCACATGCAGCGGTTACACGTCGCCAACATATTCCTATGCCCTGTCGGTAGGGTCCGCGACCTTTGGCGGAAGCGCCTGGTTCTCCAGCCCGCCCCTCAACCTCTGCAACGGCTTCTACCGCCTCGCCTGCTTCGGGACGGATCGCTCCGTGCCGGTGCAGGTCGACCGGTCGCAGCCGACCAACCTCGTCTTCGTCACCACCGCGGCCTGGCGGGTGGACGGCGGAGTTCCGGCCGCGGATGCCCTCTGTGCGGCGGAAGGTGCGGCCAGGACTGGCTCGGACGCGGGGACCTTCGTCGCCTTCCTCTCGACATCGGCCCAGGATGCCTTTGATCGCCTCGGAACCTCGCCACGGCCCTGGGCGCGCTCAGACGGAGTGGTGGTCATCCCTCGGCCCAGCGAATTCCGCCCCCCGGCGATTGAACTCGACGCACCTTTCAGCAACTCCACAGCCACCTACTTCTGGGTGGGCTCGACAATGTTCAACTGCGGAGACTGGCTCTCGAGCAGCAGCAATCCCCGTCGCGGTCGCGCCTTCGACTGGACGTCCCAGTGGTACCTCTTCACGACCGGTCCGTACGCGATGTGCTCCGACACCATGACGCGTCTGGCGTGCTTTCAGCGTTGACCGCGACGTCTCGTCAGGCTTTCGGGGTCCTTCCGTCGTTGACACACCCGGCGGCATTCCGTACAAGCCCGCCCGCTTCGCCCAGGTGGCGGAATTGGTAGACGCGCTAGATTCAGGGTCTAGTACTGGCAACAGTGTGGAGGTTCGAGTCCTCTCCTGGGCATGGGGAATCGGTCGCAAGACCGGTTCCCCTTCGTATTTCTGGACTGCCTCGTGACGCGCCCTGCCCTCCTCCCTGGCCTGCTGCTCCTCGCCGCCGCCTGCCCGACGGTCGACGATGATCTCCCCGGGTACCTGTGTCAGGTGACGGTGGAAGCGATCCAGGACACCTGCAGCCCCCAGCGCTTCGTCGGCGACGGCGGGGTGCAGTGGCTGGGCATACGCGACGACGGCGGCCTCGCCTTCAGCGTGCTGGACCAGGTCAAGTACGGGCCGACGCGCGGGGGCGAAGCGCTGGCGGGCGTCACCCGCGAGACGCTGCCCCCGTTCGATGGAGGCATGGCCCAGTTCGGCGCCGACGACGCCTGCCGCGCGCTGGTCGGAGGGTGGGTCGCGCTCGACGGAGGCCTTCAGCTGAACCAGCAATGGCCCGGCATCGACAACTGCCCGTCAGCGCCTGCGTACGTGCCGAACAAGGCCTGCGTCGCCGTGCGGTTTCTGCGCTTCGAGCCGATCGGCGAGTGTCCGCAGCGCTGCGTGGTGCTGACCAACGTCGGCGCGTCCTGCGACTGTTGAGCGGGCTCAGCGGTGCTTCATGATGATCACCCCGGGCCCCTTCTTCTTCCCGGAGCTCCCGCCCTTCAACTGCTTCTTGATCTTCAGGTACTCCGCGTTCTTCGGGTCGCGTCGAAGCGCCTCGTCGATGAGTTTCATGCCGCGATCGACGTTGGCCCACGTGTCCGCATAGTGCTGCGCCAGCGCCACCTTCTCTTCCGCGCTGATCTCGTTCAGAAAGAAGAGCCGCTCGAGCGCGTTCATCGCGTCGGCCTTCTGCTTCCGCGCGTCGTAGATCCGCCAAAGGCGGGAGAGCGCGGGCGCGAAGTTCGGATCCGTCTTCAGCGCCGCCTCGTAATCCAGCGCCGCCTGCGCCTGGTTCTGCTGCTCTTCCATCGCCCGCCCCCGCACGTACAGGGCGCGCGCCCACTTCGGCTGATCCGCCAGCACCTGGTCCACCAGCAACAGCGCCTCCCCGCTCTCGCCCTGCAGGAGCTTCGTCTCGGCCTGCAGCGCGAGGAGCTCGGGGTCCTTCGGCCGCTCGCTGATCACCTTCTGGAGCAGCGTCGCGGCGTCTTCATTGCGCCCCAGCTCGTTCAGCACCCGTGCGCGCAGCGCCACCACCGGCACCGTCTTCGCGTCGTCCCCCGCCAGCATGTCGAGATCCTGCAGCGCCAGCTCTGGCTGCGCGTTGGCGAAGAAGTACCTGGCGCGCAGCACGTGGGCGCTCGCCAGCGTGGGGTTCTCCTGGAGCAGCCGATCCATCAGCTTCGCGGCCAGCAGCTCGTCGCCGCGGGCCAGCAGCACCTCGGCCTCCACCACCTTCGCCTCCGGATCATCGGGAGATCGCAGCTGGATCTTCTCCAGCGTCTTGAAGGCCTCGTCGATGCGCCCGGCGTGCGCCAAAAGGCGCGTGAGATCGAGCACCTCGGCGTCGGTGAGCAGCTCGAGATCACGCAGCGCGATGAGCTCGGTGATCGCGCTGTTCACCTGGTGCATCTTGAGGAACAGATCCGCGCGCGCCCGCTTGAGGCTGGGATCCGAGCCGCCCACCTGCTCGGCCTGCTTCAGCGTGAGGGCGGCGCCCGTCTCATTGCCCGCCGCCCGGTAGGCCTCCGCGAGGTTGAGGTACAGGCTGATGTCGTCGGGCTGCTGAGAGATCGCCTGCTTGAAGAGCGGAATGGCCTTCTCCGGCCGACCCTTCGCGACCTCGGCCCGGCCCTCCGCGAGCAACGCGCTGGCCGTCTGCACCTTCACCCGCTGCTCGGCCTTCTGGGGCTCCTCGCAGGTCGAGCAGACGACCAGGAGGACGAGGAGAAACGCACGCATCGAGGCCAACGGTAGCGATGTTAGAGTGCCTCGTCGATGGACCCGTTCGTCCGCCGCCTCGTGGAGCGCCTCGTCGAGCCGGGCCATCCCCTGTCGCGTAACCGCCACTTCCACACCTTCGAGAACCCGGAGGGGAAGCGGGCCCTGCGCATCCGCCGCCGGCTGGAGGCCTTGCGGGCCGCGTTGGACGACTGCCGCGGCACGGGGAAGACGCCCCGTGTGAGGCGCACCACCGACGAGGACGGAGTCGTCACCGTCGAGCTGCGGCTGGAAGGCTCCCAGGGCACTCGCACCACCTTCCTCGAGGAAGACGAGTTCGAGCTGCTTCAGCGACTCCCCGGCGTCCGCGACGCGCTCGAAGGATCAGAAACGATCTGACACCTGCTGCGCGGGACGGGCGGCGGGCGCCGGCGTCATCACCGACTCGGGGATCTCCGGCGTGGGCGGCTGCATCGCTGCGAGCAGGAGAGTCCGCACGGCGGTGTTGAGATCGCTGCCCACCACCGCGGCCCCGCCCGGCGCGTTGCGCAGCTCCGCGGGCACCAGCTCACTGGTGATGAGGCCACCCGAGGCGTTCCGCGCGGCGATCACCAGCGGCAGCCGGAGGTCGAAGGCGCAGAAGCGCGCCAGCTTCAACACCGCCTCGTTGTCCTCCATCACCAGCGCGCCGAGGGCCGTGGCCAGGAAAGGCCGCCACAGCGGCCGCGCCGCCTCCGCCGCCGGCACCATCACGAAGTCCACCTTGAGCACGTCGCTCACGTCCAGCCGGCCCAACGTCCCGAAGCTGGAGCGCAGGCACGCCGGATCGCTGGATGACAGCACCAGCCCCGGCTGTGTGCGGGCGAACCACCGGGCCGAGTTGGGGCCTCCACCGCACACGACGATCTTCGCCACCAGCGCGTTGCGGGCCGGCTTGCCCCTCATCAGGCGCGCGCGCAGGGCATGCACCTCTGCGGCCCCGAGCAGCGGGCCTTCGTTCGCCGAAGCGCCCTGGTGCCGTTGGATGACGCCCTTCTGCAGCAGCGTCGTCACCCCACCGAGGATGTCCAGATCCGGCGCGTCGGCGAGATCGAGCACCTCGGAGAGGCGGCGCGGCTGCGCGAGGACGCGGAGGATCTCCTTCGTCACCGGGTGCGGATCGACGGGCAGCGCCGCGTCGGGCACCAGGGCCAACACCTGCCCGGGGGCAGGCAGCGCCCCCATCAACCGCGCGCGCTCGTCGGCCTGCCGCATGCCCTCGAGCAGCGCGTCTTCCATCGTGCGATCGATGCGGGCGCGCCCCGGCGGTGGACCGGGCATGAAGGCGAAGGTGCCTTCCCGCCAGCCGATCAGCCGGAACATCGCCTTCTCTCCGTCCACGTCTCCCGCGCGTGCGTTCACCGGCCTGCCCGAAGCGATGTACAGCTCGCCCCGCGTCTGCCCGTAGGACAGCGTCAGCTTCCCGGTGCGCTTGTTCATCGCGAGGATCTGCAGGAGGTCCGGCAGCGGCAGCTGCGCCAGGCTTCCCTCGATCTCTCGTGCGTCACCGCGCAGCTCCTTCGCCGCCTCGCTCCGCCGGCAGAGGTGATCGATGCGCGAGAGCACCTCGTCGAGGTTGAACGGCTTCTGCAGCACGCCCTCGCGGAAGCGGCGCAGCCGATCGAGATCCTTCGAGGTGGTCGTCACCACCACCGGAATGTCCTCGGTGCGCGGGTTCGTCTGGAGGATGGAGACGAAGTTCCTCGCCTCGATCAGCGTGCAGGCCTCGTCGAAGAGGATCACATCGGGGTGGCGCAGCACCGCCACCTCCAGCGCCTTGGAGCCGTCGGGCGCGTACTGCACCTGGTAGCCCTTCGCCCGCAGGGCACGCGTCAGCGATCGCGCGGCGGCGAGATCGGGATCGGCGAGGAGGACTTTGCGGGCCTGGGCCATGGGATCAATACGGCTGGAGGTCGTATTCCGCCTGCAGTTTGGAGACGAGGCCTTCCACCAGCGTCGGGTCAGACGTGTGGAAGCCCCAGGTCGCGCCGCGCCCGCGCCGCTGCAACAGCGCATAGGCCGATCCGTCGCCCAGCCAGATCAGAAACTCGTGCCGGTTGAGCCGCTCGTCGCCCTCGAGGAAGACCGGCGTGAGCGCGTGGTGCTCGGTGAGATCCGCGCGGCGACCGATGGCGTAGACGCGGGGCGCGAAGTCCGGCGGCGCGTGCTCGAGCGCACGGACGATCGGCATCTCCGACCTCACCGCGGGGCCGCCGATGTAGACGAGGCCACGGGCCATGGGCTCGCGCAGCAGGTCGCGCGCCACCTCCGTCTGGAGCTCGTCGAACAGCACGTCGGCCACCTTGCCTCGGCGCGACGGCTCTCCCGGCGTCTCTGGCAGCCGCGGAGACTTGGAGCTCCCCAGCAGGAGTTCGAGCTCGTCCCAGAAAGGCAACGGCTCGAGCCGCAGGTGCGCGTGCAGCGATCCCCGCCGCTCGTCCATGCGTTGCCGGCAACGCACGAGCAGCTCGTCGAAGTCATCGCCGTCGCGCGGGAAGGTCGCGGCGCCGCCGGTGAGCCCGAACGGCACCTTCGCCTCCAGCGCGCGGGCGTCGGGCTCGTCGTGCACCGCGGCCAGGGCCCGGCGGAGGAACATGAGCCCCCCGAAGAAGTCCGTCTCGGGCAGCAACACGTGGAACTCCTGCTCCGTGGCGCGCGCCACCACGTCGGAGTCCCGGATGATCTGCGAGATGACGCGCAGGACGATCTGCTGCGCCTGGCGCACGCTGTTGTGGCCGAGCCGCGCACGGAGCTGCGGCAGGTGGTCGAGCGAGAAGGTCAGCAGCGAGAAGGCGCGGCCGTAGCGGCGGGCCTTGTAGATCTCCTTGGTGGCGTAGTCCGTGAAGTACGAGAGCGTGTACGCACCGGTCTCGCGATCGCGCAGGCCCTGCCGCTGCAACTGGGCGAACCGGAGCGCCGTCTTGAGCGCCGTCGCGCTGAACTGGCCCAGGACGCGGAGCGGGGCCAGCGCCGCCTCGGCGAACTCGCCCGACAGACTGTCTCCGAGCTGAACGAGCCCCTGGAGATCGCCCGACTCCGTCACCAGCGGCACCAGCAGCGCGTTGCCCGCCCGCCACGGCTGGCCCTGCACCAGGGAAGGATCGACCAGCTCCGGCAGCGTCCCTCGGTCGACGAGGCCGCGCCACGCCCGGAGCCGCAGCCCGACGCGCTCGCCGGACACCCACAGCGCCGCCGACTGCGCGCCGCACGCGTCGCAGAGCTCGACGAGGATCTTTTCCTGCAGCGCCTCGATCTCCGAGACGGCCACCAGCGCCAGGCAGCGTTGCTCGAGCGTCATGGCAACACTCCCTCGAAGACGAAGGCCACCGGTCCGCGGAGCCACACCTGGGATCGATCCGCGGCGACCTTGATCTCCAGCACGCCGCCGGGGAGCTCCACCGGCACCCACGCATCGAAAGGCGCCCTGCCCGCGAGCGCCGCAGCGGTGACGGCCGCGCACGCGCCGGTGCCGCACGCCAGGGTCAGCCCTACGCCGCGCTCCCACACGGTGACTCGAAGCCCACCCTCCCTGCGCGCCTCGACGAACTCCACGTTGGTGCGCTCGGGGAAGGACGGGTGGCGCTCGAGGCCGGGCCCCAGGCGCGCGGCCTCCGAGGGCGGCGTGTCCAGGAGCACGAGGTGCGGGTTGCCCATGCTGACGGCCGTGCCGGTGAGCCCCTCGATCGACTGCTGAACGAAGGGCCCGCCCGCTGGGAGGATCGGCGCCTCCAGCCGCGCGGGCCCCATGGCCACGGTGACGGTGTGCACCTTCCCGTCTCGCCAGTCGATGTCGCAGCCCAGGAGCCCGGCGCCGGTCGCCACCTCGAGCCTCTTCGGGTGCCCGCCCTGGCGTTCGGCCAGGTGCTTCACCACGCAGCGCAGGCCGTTTCCGCACATCTGCGCGATGGAGCCGTCGGCGTTGTGCACCACCATGCGCCCGGCCGCGCCGGCCTCGGGGAGAATCGTCAGCACGCCGTCCGCGCCGAGACCGAAGTGTCGATCACACAGGCGGCGCGTCGTCTCCGCGTCGATGTCACGCCCTGTGGCGCGGCGATCGAGCACGACGAAGTCGTTACCCAGCCCGTGGTACTTGAAGAACGGCTCCAAGACGCGGCCCTTCTACATGGAAGCCGCACGTCCAGCGAGGACGCCGGGGCAAAAGAAGAGGGGCGCCACCGGCCGGTGACACCCCTCGAAAACGCGCTCTTCTGGCGATCGTCAGAAGGAGATGCCGCCGTCGACGTCGATGGTCTGGCCCGTGAAGTAGTCGCACTCGACGATGAACTTCACCGCCTGCCAGATGTCCTCGGGCTGGCCGATGCGGCCGACGGGGATCTTCTCGACGAAGGCCTGGAGCGCCTTCTGGTTCATCCCCGCCGTCATGGGCGTCTCGATCATCCCCGGGGCCACCGCGCCCACGCGCACGCCGAAGGGGGCGAACTCGCGCGCCCAGGTGACGGTGTTGGCCGCCAGCGCCGCCTTGGCCGAGACGTAGTTGGACTGGCCCCGGTTGCCGTGCCGGGCGATCGACGACATGTTGACGATCACACCGGGCCGCTGCTCGGTGGCCACCATCTTCGCCACCACCTCGCGCACCATCAGCGTGGCGCCGGTCAGGTTGACGTTGATGACGGCGAGGAACTGCTCGGTGGACATCTTCACCACCTGGCCGGTGGCCTTGTCCTTCTTCACCAGCAGCCCGTCGCGCAGGATGCCCGCGTTGTTGATGAGCCCGTTGAGGCCCTTCATCTGCGTGGCGGCCCAGTCGACGAAGGCCACCACGTCGGACTCGTTGGAGACGTCCAGCCTGCGGCGGTGGATGCCCTGCGGCAGCGCCTCGAGCGCCGCCTCGTTCACGTCGCCCACCGCCACCTGCGCGCCGGCCTCGAGGAGGCGCTTCGCGAAGTGCGCGCCCATGCCCTGGGCGCCGCCGGTGACGATCATCTTCATGTCCTTCAGTTGCATGTCCTCTCCTTCATCCAGGTGATCAGCGTGGGGTAGAGCTTCTGCGAGGCCTTGCTGCCGACGACGGCCCCGACGTGGCCTCCGGGGACGTTGACGACCTGCGTGTTGCCTGCTCCGACGGCGGAATTCAAGGCGACCGCGGCGTTGGGCGGGCAGATGGTGTCCTTCTCCGCGGCGATGGTCAGCACCGGGCAGGTGATCCGCTTCAAGTCGACGCGCTTGCCGCCAACCCAGTGCTTGCCCTGCACCAGCAGGTTTCGCTGGTACAGCTCGTCGATGTACGTGGTGTAGGCGGCCGCGGGGAAGGCGACGTTGTCGTTGGCCCAGTGATCGAGCGCCTCGAAGGACTCGCGGAAAGCCGGGTCGAACCACTTGTCCACCACGTTGACCCACTTGGCGGCGTTCTGGGTGGGGCGGAGCATGAGGAAGCCGGCCTGCATCTGGTGCGGCGCAACATTCCCGGCCTCGGCGATCGCCTCGGCGTCGAACCACCGGGGATCCGTCATGTGCCCCAGCATGCCGGCGTGGCGGAAGTCCACGGGCCCCAGCAGGTTGACGAAGCCGGCGTAGTGCTGCGGGTGCAACGCGGCGTGGACGGAGGCGAGGGTGGCGCCCATGCAGTAGCCCAGCACCGACACCCGGCTCTTGCCTGTCTCCCGCTTCACGCGGCGGATCATCCGGTCGAGCCGCTCCACCGCTTCCTGCCAGGTGAAGTAGCGATCGTGCGCCTCGGGGGCGCCCCAATCGAGGCACCAGGTGTCGAGGCCGGCCTGAACGAAGGACTCGGCCACCGAGCTGCCCTTGCGCAGATCGAGCACGTACCAGCGGTTGATCATCGAGGGGACGAGCAGCACCGGGGCGGCGTCGACCGGCCTGGCTTCGTCCTGGGGGATGAAGCGGTACAGGCTGGCCGGGCCGTCTTCCAGCACGGTGCAGCGAGGGGTGGGCATCAGCGAGGCGGGCGCTTGCAGCACGGTGGACTCCTCGTTCCGGGTGACTTGTCGAAGACACCCGCCGCGACCACCCTCTTGCGAAGGCAGCCGCGGCGAGCGAGTGGGTGAACTTCTCCGGGGGAAACCCGCTTCTTCAGCGGGCGTAGAAGTCCAGCGCCTTCTTCGTGTTCTCCAGCGACAGCTTGCGGAAGTCGGCGGCCAGCTCGTTGACGTAGTTGAAGCCCGTCTTGGCGAACTCCGTCATCTCGTCGAGCTGGTTGTTGCCGAACTCGATCCACTTGGCGTGGGCCTTCGCGGCCTCGTCGTACATCTGGCCCAGGCGGGCGTTCTGCTCTTCCACGGCCTTCCTCCAGAACTCCACACCAGGGACTGCCTGCTGCACCTGCGAAGTCGCGCTCTTGGTCTCAGCCATTGTCTTGTCCTCTCCCTGCTCGAAAAATCCGGCCGTCCAGTCGTCCGGAGCGCGCGCAATCTACGCAGCCGCAGCACGAGGTCAAGCGGAAATTTGTGCAGCGCACCAATTCGGCGTCATTTCCGGCGCTTGCCGAGGGATCGCTTGAGCTCATCGAGCTCGCGGCGAAGGCTGTCCACATCGGAGGACGGCGGCGGGGGCGCCGGCGGAGGCTGGCCCCACCCGCCGAAGCCCTGGCCACCCGACATGAAGGACGCGAGCTGGGCGAAGGGGTTGAAGGGCATGAGGGTGTGGCTGGTCTTCTTCGCCTGCAGGTAGAGCTCGAGCGCGCCCTGGACATACCGCCCCAGGAAGTCCGCCAGCACGTCGTCTCCCAGGCGAATCAGCTGGTGGAGGAGCGGCGCCGGCAGCAACGTGTCGGCGCCCCGGCCTTCGATGATGATCTGCGTCAGCGTGGGCTGGGTGAGATCGGCGCCCGTCTTCGCGTCGACCACCTTCACCTCTGCGCCGTCACGGATCCGCTGGGTCAGATCCTCCAGCGTGATGTACCGGCTGGACTCCGTGTCGTAGAGGCGGCGATTTCCGTATTTCTTCACGAGCATGCCGGCACCCTCCCACGACCCCTTGTGCAACGCAACAGCCGAGCTTGACGGAGGCTCCGACTTCGCGCATAAGCCGCCCCTGTCTTTCGCAACTGCACAATCTCGAGGAAGACCATGGCCGACGACGCGAAGCCCGCCCTGACCACCGCGCTGTGCGCCACCCTTCAGGGGATCGGCGGAGGCCTCGGCTGGAGTCTCTTGCCCCCGCTGATGCCCACCATCGCTGAGGAACTGGGCATTTCCCACGCGATTGGCGGCGTGGTGTGGGGTGCCGCGCCGCTGGGGATCGCCCTCGCTTCGCCCTTCGGGGGAGCTGCCGTCGACCGCTTCGGCGCCCGGCGGGTGGCTGGCGTGGCGATGCTGGTGGGCGCGCTCGCGTGTGCCTCGCGTGCACTGGCGAACGGTCCTCTCGCGCTCGCGGTAATGATGTTCCTGTTCGGCCTGCACATCGGCTTCGTCGCCCCGGCGATCCCCAAGGCGCTGGCCGGGCACGTGCCGCTCGCGAGGCTGGGCCGCGCCAATGGGCTGGCGCTGCTCGCGTACACGGTGGGCACCGCGGTGACGATGCTGACTGCGCGCACGGTGCTGGCCCCGGCGTTCGGCGGGTGGCGCGGGGCGATGGAGGCGGCGGGGGCTGCGATGGCGCTGGCGGGCGCCCTCTGGCTCGCCCTGCTGAAGGACCGGGTGGCGCTGTCCCGCCACGCGTCGATCCGGGACGTGCTGGAGTTGACGCAGCACCCGGGGCTGCGCCGCGTCGCCGCGATGCACTTCCTGCTCTTCGGCGGCTACCTGGCGCTCCTGGGACTCCTCTTCCGGGCGCTGGTGGAGACGGGCGTGGCGCCGGCGCGCGCAGCGCTGGCGGTGGCGGGCTGGCTCCTCGCGGCCGCGGTGGGCAACTTCCTCGGGCCTCAGTGGTCCGATCGCCTCGGCCTGCGCAAGCCCTTCATCATCGGCGGCTCGCTCGTGGCCGGCACCGCGTTGGGACTGCTGGCGATTCAGCCGTCGGGCGGCTCGCTCTTCCTCCTCGGCCTCATGGCGCTCGGCGGCGGGGCATTCGCTCCCCTGCTCCTCGCCCTGCCGCTGGAGCTGCCGTACATCGGCGCGCCCCGCGTGGGCGCCGCGCTCGGCCTGCTCATGCTGGTGGGCCAGGCAGGCGGCTTCGTGCTCCCGGTGATCGTCGGTGTTGCAGCGCAGCACGGCGGCTTCAGCCTCGCGCTGGTGGTGCTGGCGGCGGTGCACCTGCTCATCCTCATTCCCGGGCTGAGGCTGGCGGAGACGGGCCGGCGGGCCGCGCGCCCGGCAGCCCAGGTGGATTTCGGCGGAGCGGCGGCGTAAGGGCACCCTTCCCCGGAGGTAGAAAAGTGCGCCGTCTGAGTCTCTTCGCTGGTGCCGCCCTCGTCCTCGCGGCGTGCCCCGGGCCCTCCGTCGATTGCCGCGTGGGCGCCGACTGCGCCAGCGGGGTATGCCGAAGCGACGGCACCTGCGCTCCAGTGGACGCAGGCGTGGGAGGCGGCGGTGGGGACCTGGGCGGAGGCGCCGGCGGAGGCGGTGGCGGCATGGGGGGAGGCGGCGGTACCGGCGGCGGTACCGGCGGCGGGGCCCAGGAAGACGGCGGGACGCCCGACGCGGGCACGGACGCGGGCATGCCGGTTGGCTGCCAGCCCAACCGCGACGGCGTGGTGCAGCGCAACGAGATCTTCCTGCAGCCGGGCCTTCGCGCGACCTTCCTCACCAGCGGCTCGGCCACCTTCGACACCGCGGGCACGGCGCAGGCCGACGGCGGCCGCTTCTGGGACTTCTCGGGGCCGCTTTCCGGCGACGCCTCCCGCCTGGTGGAGACGCGATCGCTTCAGGGCACCTGGTTCGAGTCTGAGTACCCCGACGCCGGCTACTACACCGAGCTGGGCCAGGGGACCGATCTGCTCGCCGTCTTCGGCGCCACGAGCGACGGCCTGTACCTTCAGGGGGTGGTGAGCACCACGGACGATCTCTTCTCCACCCGAGTCCGCTACGCCCCGTGGGTGAAGGTGCTGCAGTTTCCGCTGCGCGCGGGAGACACCTGGTCCACCACCACCAGTGTCAGCGGCCGCTTCAACGGCGTCGTCCTCGGCATTCAGAGCGAGACGTATTCCGCGCAGGTGGACCGCGTCGGCGACGCGAAGACGCCGTACGCCACCTTCGGTTCGCTGCGGGTGCGAACGGTGATGAGCCGGACCATCAACTTCGTTCCCACGCTGACGCTGCGCACCTACCAGTGGGTGACGGAGTGCTTCGGCACCGTCGCCACCGTGCAATCGCAGGACAACGAGACCTCCACCGAGTTCACCAACGCGAAGGAAGTCCGGAGGCTGGCGCCGTGATCCGCGCGCTCGTCCAGAGCGGCCTGTTCCTGGCGCTGGCGGGCTGCCTCGCCTTCCACAACGGGCCCATGCCGGGCGAGCCGGAGAAGGCCACCTTCGCGCAGGTGGAAGGCACGCGGGTGCGCTACCTCGACGTGGGCCAGGGGCCGCCGGTGGTGCTGCTCCACGGCTTCGCCTCGTCCATCGAGAACTGGGCGCTGGTGATCCCCGAGCTCTCGAAGACGCACCGGGTGATCGCGCTCGATCTGCGCGGCTTCGGGTGGACCGATCGGCCGGTCGCCGACTACTCGCCCGCGGCGCAGGCGAAGTTGGTGAAGGCGCTCCTCGACGAGCGCGGCGTCGGCCCCGCAGCGATCGTCGCGCACTCCTGGGGCTCCTCCGTCGCGCTGGCCTTCGCGCTCGCGTACCCCGACCGCGTCACGAAGGTCGCCCTGTACGACGCGTGGGTCTACGAGGATCAGCTGCCGTCGATGTTCCAGCTCTCGCGCGCGAAGGGCGTGGGCGAGGCGCTCTTCGCGCTCTTCTATTCCCAGCGCGCCGACGAGCGGATAGCCCAGGGCTTCTACGATCCGGCCGTCGTCACGCAGCAGCTCGTCGACGACGTCGAGGTCGCCTTCGCCCGCCCCGGCACGAAGGCCGCCGCGCTGGCCACCGTGCGCGGCATGAACTTCACCGAGGTGGAGAAGACGTACGCCTCGATCAAGGTCCCTGCCCTGCTCCTCTTCGGACGCGAGGACATCGTCACGCCGCCCTCGATCGGCGAGCGGCTCGTG
Organism: Myxococcota bacterium; assembly: GCA_040752975.1. Classification (GTDB taxonomy): domain Bacteria; phylum Myxococcota; class Myxococcia; order Myxococcales; family Myxococcaceae; genus JADLDB01. The sequence continues at coordinate 59,522 of JBFMHF010000001.1, read as the reverse complement.
CGGCAGCTCCCCAACGCGAAGCTGGTGATCTACCCGCGCTGTGGGCACTTCCCGATGCTGGAAGCGGCGCCTGAGTCGACCCGCGAGCTGGTCCGCTTCCTGGAGGCGCAGCCGTGAGCCGCCTCCTCCCCGTCCTCGTCTTCGCGCTGGCGGCACAGGCCCTCGCCAGCGGCCTGGCTGATCACGGCGAGGACCTCTTCAAGCGCGAAGAGACGACGGTGAAGCTGACGGGCTTCTTCCGCGTGCGCGGGGACTGGCTGCACAACCTGGATCTGGATCGCGGCACCACGCCCTCGGGCCGTCCGCTCTTCGCCGTCCCGCTGGGCGACCCGACCGCGCAGGATCTCTTCGTCGCCGACATGCGGCTGCGCACCGACGTCGCGATCTACGCCCCCTTCGCGGCCGCGGCAGTGAAGGTACGCGTGGACGTGCTGGACGACCTGGTGCTCGGCTCGACCCCCGCGCTCTCCCCCGGAACGGGCACCGCGCCCACGCCGGCGGCATCGCCCGGGCAGCTTCCCAACACGCTCCTGCGGGTGAAGCGCGCCTACGGAGAGGTCCTCACGCCGATCGGCTACTTCGCGGCTGGCCGCATGGGGAACCTGTGGGGCCTGGGCATGTACGCCAACGGTGGCGACTGCCTCGACTGCAACCTGGGAGACCAGGCCGATCGCCTCGCCTTCGTCACGCCCATCGCCGGGCACCTCTGGGCGCTCGCCTACGACTTCAGCGCAGTCTCGCCCACGCAGTTGCGCAAGGACTCGCAGCGATCCCTCGTCTTCGATCCCTCCACCAACGTCTCGTCCTTCACCTTCGCGTTGATGAACATCAGGGATCCACTTTCCCGCGAGCGCCGGCGCAAGGCGGGGCGCTGGACCATCGAGTACGGCGCGTACCTCTCCTACCGCTGGCAGAAGAACGACGTCCCCGAGGCGTACCTGGTGGTGGCCGAGCCGAGGGCGTTGACGCCGTCGTCGGTGATGGAGCGCGGCTTCCGGGCGGGCGTGGTGGACGGCTGGGTGCGCCTCCAGACGCCGCGCTTCCGCGTCGAGGCCGAGGCCGCGGTGGTGCTGGCCGAGTCCGCGCAGGCGTCGCTGATCCCCGGCGCGCTCTTGCGCGATCCCGTGCAGGCCTTCCAGGCGGGCGCCGCGATCGAGACGCAGATCGGCACGGAGGAGGACACCTTCACCGGCGGCCTCAACGCCGGCTTCGCGAGCGGAGATCCCGCGCCCGGCTTCGGCGCCTTCCCTCCCGCTGGCTCGACACCGACGGCCGGAGAGCTCGACGCGCCGCAGGCGGACGTGCCGCGCGACACCCGCGTCGACAACTTCCGCTTCCACCCGGACTACCGCATCGATCGCATCCTCTTCGCGGAGATCGTCGGCACCGTCACCGACGCCTTCTACCTGCGGCCCTGGGCGCGCGCTCGGCTGCTCCAGTTCACCAGCTCGCAGCTCGGCCTCAAGCTGGCGGGCACCTTCTCGCGCGCGCTGTTCGCCTCGTCGACGCCGGGGGGCGATCCCAACCTCGGCCTCGAGCTGCACGCGGCGCTCTCGTGGGACAGCAAGGACGGCTTCGACGTGCTGGCCGAGTACGCCGTGCTCTTCCCCTTCGCCGGGTTCGACAACCCTGCGCAGGGCCTTTCCGCGCAGCCGGCGCAGCTGGGCCGCGTTCGCCTGGCCTGGAGGTTCTGACACCGTGAGGACGTTCGCGCTCACTGCCCTGGCATTCCTCGCCGCCTGCGGCCCCAACCGCACGTACCCGGATCGCGACGCGTACGCGCCGGCCGCCGTGCAGCCGCTGGAGTGCGTGCCCAACCTCGACGGCGTGATTGAGGCCACCGAGCTCGAGACCGCGTTCGGCGTGCCGGTCTCGTACCTGGTCAACCCGGCGGGCAGCACGCGCCCGGTGAACGTCGTGGGCGAAGTGAATGCGCAGGGCCAGCTCGTGTGGGACCTCGGGGTGGATTACGCCGACGATCAGGTGGCGAAGCTGGTGGCCACCGCGCCGACCGGAAAGTGGTGGGCGTCGTCCTTCCCTGCGGCTCAGTTCACCACGCCGCTCGATCTCGCCGGCCGCATCGACGGCGTCTATGCGAACGACGGCTCCAACCTGCTGCTGTTGGGCTACGCGTCCAGCCTGGAGAGCCCGCCCGAAGGCAAGACGCTCGTCGTCTACACGCAGCCGGTGGCGATCTTCCGCTTCCCGCTCCAGGCGCCGAAGGAGTGGGTCAGCGTGGGCGAGGTCCGCAACGCCACCGTTCGGGGCCTGCCCTTCGCCGGGCGTGACACGTACACCGTGAAGGTGGACGCCACGGGGATCCTCGAGCTGCCCGACGTGGCCTTCACCCAGGCGCTGCGGGTACGCACCACCGCGCTCATCGAGCCTTCGGTGGGCGCGTCGATCGTCCGCCGCCAGGTGGGCTGGGTGTTCGAGTGCTTCGGCGAAGTGGCGCGCGCCACGGCCCCCGACAACGAGACCAACGACGACTTCACCACCGCCGCCGAGCTTCGTCGGCTCGGCCTCTGATCACCCGACGACGACAAGAAGGAGCACGCACATGGACTTGTGGGATTCGTGGAAGAAGGGCTTCGACGCCTGGGAGAACCGCACCGCCGCGCTGATGGAGCAGGTGCTCAAGAGCGAGTCGGTGTTGATGCCGATGGGGGCGCTGTTGACCGCGACGATGAAGGCGAAGGCTGCGTCCGACAAGGCGATCGCCGAGGCGTGGGAGCGCGTGGGCCTGCCCACCCGCCGCGATCAGGAGCGCACGCTGCACGCGCTCAACCAGATCCAGAGCCGCCTCATCGATCTCGAAGAGAAGCTGGACGCGCTGGAGAAGGCGAAGAACTGACGAGGGCGCGCCCTCACCGCGACAAGAGAGGTGTTCGATGGACATCACCCCCTACCTCGAGCTCAAGCCCGCGCCGCGCGCCGTGTTCGACTCGCTGGCCGAGCGCTCCACCCGCGCGCGCTTCATGCTCCCCACGCCCGACGGAGACTGGAAGGCCGTCACCTGGGGGGCCTACGCGAAGCTGATCAAGCACGCGGCGCTCTTCCTCTCGTCCGCGGGGCTCAAGTCCGGCGATCGCGCGGCCATCTTCGCGCCCAACTCCGTGGAGTGGATCAGCGCGGCGATGGCCATCGAGGCGGCCGGGGGGGTGATGGTGCCGATCTACCCGGCCAACACCGCGCCTCAGGCCGCGTACGTCGTGTCCCACTCGGACACGAAGATCCTCTTCGTCGACACGCCGGCGCTCCTCTCGCGAGTCTTCGAGGCGTGGGCCGAGTACGCGAATGTCACCACCATCGTGGCGCTGTCGCAGATGGAGCCGGGCCCGATCATCGAGGCCTTGCGCGCGAAGGGCGTAGCGGTGCCGCCGGTGGCCGAGGTGGAGCGCAAGCTGGTGGCGTGGAGCCGCGTCCAGTCGATCGGCGCGGCGCGCGATCAGGAGGCCCCGCAGGAGTTCCAGCGGCTGCTCGACTCGGTGTCGCTCGATCAGGTCGCGCAGATGCTCTACACGAGCGGCACCTCCGGCAACCCGAAGGGTGTCCCCCTCACCCACCGCAACGTGGGCATCAACGGGCAGGACTGGCTCAGGTGCAACGCGCCGCTGCTCGAGGAGAATGACGTCGATCTGATGTGGCTGCCGATGAGCCACATCTTCGGCTTCGGCGAGGCGTGCCTGGGCAACACCTTCGGGTGGATCACGTACATGACCGACCCGGCCAACGTGATGAAGCTGCTCCCGGTGGTGAAGCCCACCGTCTTCATGAGCGTGCCCGCGCTGTGGGAGAAGCTGGCGATGGCGGCCGCGACCGAGAGCGATCCGGCGAAGCGGCGCGCGAAGCTGGCGGAGGTGTCCGGCGGGAAGCTGCGCTTCTGCCTCTCCGGCGGCGCGGGCCTCAAGCGCGAGGTGAAGGAGCTCTTCCACCAGAACGGCCAGTTGATCGTCGAGGGCTACGGCCTCACCGAGTGCTCGCCGACCCTCACGCTCAACCGCCCCGACGCCTTCCGCTTCGACTCGGTGGGCAAGGTGCTCCCTTCGGTGCAGGTGAAGCTGGCCGAGGACGGAGAGATCCTCGCGAAGGGTCCCAACGTCTTCTCCGGCTACCACAAGGATCCCGCCGCCACGAAGGAGGCCTTCACGGACGACGGCTGGTTCAAGACCGGCGACGTGGGCCGCTTCACCGACGACGGCTTCCTGCAGATCATCGATCGCAAGAAGGACATCCTCGTCACCGCGGGTGGGAAGAACGTGCCGCCGGCGAACATCGAGATCCGCTTCCGCGATGATCCCTTCATCGCCCACGTCGTGGTGTACGGCGACGCGAAGCGCTACCTGGTCGCCGGGGTGTGGCTCCACGAGGCGGCGGTGGCGGCGCACCTGAAGCAGCACGGCGTGAACGAGGCGGCGAAGGCCGAGGCGACGAGGGCCCTGGTGCAGAAGCGGATCGACGAGGTCAACACGCAGCTGGCCAGCTTCGAGTCGATCAAGAAGTTCGTGATCATCGACACGCCGCTGACCGTCGAAGGCGGGCTGCTCACGTCGACCCTCAAGGTGCGGCGCAAGCAGGTGTACCAGGCGTTCGGCAAGCAGTTCGAGGAGCTCTACGAATGAAGCGGCTCACCAACCTCCTCGGCCTGTTCACCCGGCCGAAGCCTAAGGTGGGCCAGACGCCCGCCGACGAGGTCTTCGCGGAGAACAAGTGGCGGCTGTTGCGCTACCGCGCGCGCCCCGAGGGGCTGATGTTCCGCACGCCGATCCTCCTCGTGCCCTCGCTGATCAACCGGCACTACGTGCTGGATCTGATGCCCGGGAAGTCCTTCGCCGAGTACCTGGTGGCGCAGGGCTTCGACGTCTTCTGCATCGACTGGGGCACACCCGGCGACGAGGATCGCTTCCTCACCTTCGACGAGGTGGTGGACTCGTACCTGGGTCGAGCCATCCGTCAGGTGGCCGCACACGCGCCCGGCGAAAAGGTGCACGTGCTGGGGTACTGCATGGGAGGCTCGCTGGCCGCCATCCACGCCGCGGTCCATCCCGAGCGCATCGCCAGCTTCGTCGCCCTCGCCGCCCCCATCCGCTTCAGGGACGACGGGCTGTTGTCCCGCTGGACCAACACGAAGGGCTTCGACGTCGACGTGCTGGTCGACGCCGCCGGCAACGTGCCGTGGCAGTTGATGCAGTCCGCGTTTCACCTCCTGCGGCCCACGCTCAACCTGTCCAAGGCCGTGACGCTGATCGATCGCGCGTGGAATGACGAGTTCCTCGACGGCTTCCTGGCGTTGGAGACCTGGGGCAACGACAACGTGTCGCTGCCCGGAGAGTTCTACCGGACGTACATCCACGCGCTGTACCAGGACGACGGGTTGGTGAGCGGGCGGTTCCACCTCAAGGGGCGCCGCGTGGACCTGAAGAACCTCACCTGCCCCACGCTGGCCGTGACGTTCGAGCACGACTCGATCGTCCCCGCCGCCAGCGCGTCGGTGCTGCTCGAGGCCTGCGGCGCGAAGGTGAAGCAGCACGTACATCTGCCCGGCGGGCACGTCGGCGCGGTGGTGTCGAAGCACGCGGCGAAGACGCTGTGGCCGCAGCTCAAGGCCTTCTTCGAGCAGCACGAGGTGAAGGTGAAGGCGCCTGCGCCTGCGCCGGTGAAGGAGACGGAGAGGTCCGCGACGAAGAAGGTGAAGCCGCCCGCCGTGCGAGAGACGCGCGCACGGGATTAGCGGCCGGCCGGCCTGCGCCAGGCGCTACTCGTCGGAGGGGCCGTCGTACACGCCGTCCCACGTGTCCGCGGGCGGACGCACCGCGTACTGCTGGCACCGCCGCACGTACCGGGCCACCACCATGTCCTCGGGCCTCGTCTCGGCGAGCGCCTTGAAGCCCGTGAGCGCGTCGGTGAAGCGCTTCTCGCGCCACGCCGTGAGTGCCTTCTCGTAGTCCATCAGCCAGGGCGCGTGCGTCTTCGAGTCGGCGGCGCGGCCGATCAGCTCGAAGATCTTCACCGGCGCCTCGGATCGGCCCAGGCGGAGGAGATCGACCTGCCGGAACAGGAAGCCCTCGCCTGCTTCGACCACCACCGGCTCTCCCACCAGGATCGCCGCGCCGTAGCGCTTGGCCAGCGCTTCGAGGCGGAAGGCCGTCGCCACGGGCTCGCCCATCACCGTGTAGTTGATGCGGTGAATGGTGCCCATCTCCCCCACCACCGTCGGGCCCGTCTCGATGCCGGCGCGCAAGGTCAACTTCCGGCCGCACACTTTCTCCCAGCCCGCGCGCCTTGCTTCGAACTTCTCCTGGATCGCCAACGCGGCCTCGCACGCCACCGACGCCTGCGTCGGCAGCTCCACCGGCGCGCCCCAGAAGGCCATCAGCCCGTCGCCCAGGTACTTGTCCACGTGGCCGGCGCTGTCGAGGATCACCGGCGTCATCTCGGTGAGGTACTCCCGCAGGACCTTCACCACCTCTGCCGGGTCCTTCTCCTGGGCCACCGCGGTGAAGCCTTCGATGTCGCTGAAGTACACCGTCAGCTCGCGGCGCTCGGGGTGGAGCCGGGCGAGATCGCGCTCCACCTTGCGGAAGACGTCGGCCCGCACCGCGCCGCCCAGGGCCCTCAGGACGAATTCCCGCAGGCCCTGCTCCAGCGTGCGCGCGTAGCCCAGCGAGGCCAGGAAGGTCAGCGCGCAACCGAGCAGCGGCGTCGCCATCGCCACCCACCGCTGCTGGGAGACGAACATCTGCCGCGCCACCAGCGCGTACAGCCCCGCCACCACCGCGATCGTCACCACCCAGGCCAGCCACCCGGGCCGCCGCACCAGGCTGGACCATGCCAGCGCCAGCACCGCGCCCACGAAGGAGAAGATCAACGTGAGCCAGAGATCGATCTCCGGAGGGACCCGCTGAATCCCCTGGCTCCTCAGCAGATCGACGATCGTCTGCGCGGTGATCGCCGCTCGGGAGATCGCGCCCACCGGCGTCTGCCAGCGCCTCCCCTCGTCGGCCCGCTCGTCGGCGAACACCACCACGCGCCCGGCCAGCTCGTTGTCGTGGTGCCGCACGCCGCGGTTGGCCTCGTCGTCGCGCCGATTCACCAGGAGCCGCCACGCGGGGATCGCGCGCTTCATCGGCCCCCGGCCGCCCGCGCTCGCCTCGTCGTCCGAGAAGCGCAACGACAGGAAGCCCTGCGCGTCGACGGGCACCGAGAACTTGCCGATCTCCAGCCGCCCCTCGGACACCTTGAGCTCGGTCGTCCCCGCCAGCCGCATCGCCGCCTGGAGTGCTGTCGACGCCAGCGCCACCTTCCGCCCGTCGTGCTCCGTGCCCGCCACGAAGAGCGGCGTGGCCCGCACCACCCGATCCGCGTCCGTCATCTCCGAGTTCGCCCCCAGCCCCACCTTCGCCGAGAGGAGCGGCGGCACTGGCACGTCGAGCGAGGTGGCGCGGGGCAGCAGGTCGAGATCGAGCCCGGGGACCGACACCTCCGCCAGTCGCCGCGCCAACCACTCGCGGCTGACGGCCCAGGCGTCATCTCCCGGCGTCAGCGAGCGCGTCACCGGAGCGCCGCTCACGTCGAGCTGCGCCGCCAGCTCGCGGGCCTTCGCCTCGCTCGCGGCGCCCGCCCAGACGACCTGCTTCCCGGCCACGTGCTCGACCCACGCCGGCAGCTGCCGCGCCAGCACCTTCTGGACGAAGGGCAGCGCGGCCCCCGTCGAGTCCACCTCGGCCACCTTCAACAGGAAGGGCACCAGGGGGCGCTCCGGCAGCCGGCGTGATCGGCTGGACCACTCGAAGCCGAGGATCACCTTGCCGGCGTTCCGCTCGAGGTGCTCCGCGAAGAGCTCGTCGTCACCCCGGCGGTTCTCTCCACGGCCCTGCGTGTAGCGGTGCGGGGACACGTCGGCGAACGGCTCGTCCACCACCACCAGCGCGGCGCCCTCCTTGAGCGCCTGATCGATGAGCTGCCCCATCAGCTCGCGGGGCCATGGCCGCATGGCCCACTCCGGCCGCTCGGACTCGCGGGCGTTCACCATCGTCTCTTCGTCGACGGTGATCAGCACCACGTCGTCCACCCGCTCCGACGCGGCGCCCAGCTCGCGCGTGCGCCAGTCGTAGGTGGCCCATTCCAGCTTCTCGACCCAGAGGCGCAGCACGGCGTGCCAGCGGGGATCGTCGCCCAGCTCGGTGCGCTGCAGCCGGAACCAGGCGATCGGCGCCAGCAAGCCCCCGAAGACGAAGGCCCAGAAGAAGGCCACACCGAACTTGCGGACCAGGTGGAGCGTGGCCGAAGGAAGGGGGTTCGTCGCCAAGGGGCCCCAAGACTATGCTGCGCCGGACATGAAGACCCCTTTCAAGTTCGTCCGCCTCGCGTCTTTCCTCTTCGCGCTCACCGTCCTGGCGGTGGCCTGCGATCTCAACCAACTGACGGCCAGCAACGTGGTGGTGGCGACGATCCTCTCGTCGCCGGCGATCGACGTGCGTGGCGCCGCGGTGGCCGGCACGGGCCTCGACGCCAGCGTGCCCTTCGATGGCGGCCTCCCCATCGACGCCGGCGTCACCATCCCCCCGCAGAACCTCGTGACGGTCTTCTTCGGCGACAAGGGCGCGGGCCTGGAGACGGCGCCCACCGGCATCGCCGGCGCCACCGTCACCCTGCAACAGGTGGGCGGCGGCAGCTTCACGCTCAACGACGTGGGGGCGGGCAACTACGTGCTGGTCGACGGCGGCTTCACCTACACGAGCGGGGCCACCTACGACTTCAACATCGTGCACAACAACAGCACCTTCATCGCCGAGGTGGCCAACGTCCCCGTGCAGGAGCGCGTGCCCGCCTTCCACCCCGCGGCCGGCTACGTCGAGCTGACCGCCGGGCAGCCCTTCGCCTTCACCCGCCCCGAGCCCCCGTCCGGCCAGGAGCCGCCGCTGGCTTTCATCAACGTCTTCGCGGTGTCGCCGCAGGGCGCGAGCCAGGATCCGACGTACACCACGGTGCCTGCGACGCCGCTGCAGTTCCTCAAGCTGGTGGTGGCGCCGAGCGACTGGAAGAAGCAGCAGCTGGAGATCCCCGGCACGGCCTTCCCGGATCCCGACCGCAACTACGTGATCATCCTCCAGTCGGCGAAGCTGGGCGGGCCCAAGTCGTCCAACCTCTTCACCGGCAGCGCGATCATCGCCGGCACGGCGGACGTGGCGATCGTCAAGACGCGGCCCTGACTGTCAGGCGCGGCCCAGGTCGATCTCGAGGCGGCCGGCCAGCTTCAGCCTGAGCAGCGCGCCGGTGATCTGCTCGGCCTCTTCTCGCGAGAGGACGTTGCGGAAGGTTGGTCCGTCCTCGAGCTCGGCCTCCATCACCGGCCCGCGGGAGAGCCACCGTACGAAGCGCCTCGTCCCGTCGGGGGCGACGAGATCGAGCAGGAGGTAGCCCTTGAGCGGCCACACCTCCGGCTGCGCGTCGAGCAACAGGCGCAGGCGCATCGCCGACGGGCGCGCCTCGTCGGCTGGGACGCCCTCATCGGGGTACAGCGTGGTGGGCCCGGTGAAGACGTCGTCGGTGGAGTCATCGAAGGGCGCCCCGTAGCGGCTGGGGATTCGCCCGGTGAAGGCCAGGAAGAGGACCACCGCATCGTCGGGGCCCGGGCGCTCGAGGTGGAGGATGCGCTGATCCGCGCCCACCGTACGCGGCACCAACCGCACCCGCGGGGGCGCTACCCGGAGGCGCGCTTCGAGGCGGCTGCGGGCCGTGGCCTTCACCTCGATCGTCGCGCGTGCGAAGGCCTCGGCCGTGGCCCGCTCCTCGGCGTCCAGCCGAGCTTTGGCGTCGTCGAGCTGCCGACGCGCCTCGGTGAGGAAGTGATCGACGGCCGAGGAGTCCGCCGCCGCCACCAGCGCGTCGGGCACGGGCGCCGAGGGCGGAGGCGGAGGCAAGCCGTCAGCGACGCTGCGGACCGCGCCCACGAGGAGCTCGCCTTCTTCCTCGAGCCGACGGCGCTCGTCGGCGAGCCGCTGCAGGGCCCTCGCCTGGGCGGCCCGCAGCTCGTCCCAGGCATCGAAGGCCGACTGGATCGTCTCCAGGCTGCGCGAGAGGGCGATGGCCTGGCTGGCGATCCTGGTGGCGTCGGGCTCGAGCGCTGGAGGCTCGATGATCGCCGTCCCGAGCGCGCCGGGCGCGATCGCTCCCCGCGACTTCTCCGAAGCGGACGGCGCCGGCCCCGAGGTCGCGCGGCCCTTTTCCGCCGCGCCGGGCATGACCGAGCCGGACCTCGTCGTGTCGGACGTCGTGCGACGAGGCTCCCTGGTCGCTGGCTTCCTCGACGGTGGACTCGTCACGAAAGACCCGCGCCCCGGCTTCCCGGCCCCTGGCCCTCTCGAGGCCCGCGTCGGTTCGGACGCACCGCGACGCGGCGCTCCGGCCTGTGGCCTCTTCGGGCCCTTCCTTTGCCTGGACGCACCACGGCGGCGCTCTCCGCCTGCCTTCACCGAGGAGGCCTGCTTCGCGTTCCCCTTCCGCGTGGAGCGCTTCTTCCCCGTCGCGGCGCGTCCGGCGTGGGACGAGCGCCGTGCCCCGAGCCGCCTGGACTTCCGCGCAGCCATCACACCACGCGGGGCGGAGTCGTCGCGGCGGCGGGCTTGGCCTCGGCGGGCCCGTTGGCCTCACCGCGGCCAATCCGCTGCTTGAGGTCGCTGCGCAATTCGCGGCCGGGCTTGGGCGCCAGCATCAGTCCCAGCCCCACGCCGACGAGTACGCCGGCGCCGAAGATGGCCAGCGAGGTCACCACCTTGTCACCCGCGGTCCGGCGCGACTCGAGGCCGACCAGCTCGAGCAGATCGTCCTTGTCCACGTCAGGCAGGCGCTTCTTCAGGCTACGCCACATGTTCATTCCTTCCTCGAGCCGTTCGACTCGCCAGGGGCTTGTGCCTCTTCCGGTTCCTGCATCCTCGACACCAGGCCGTCGACGGCCGCTTCGGCCACGTCGAGCAGCCGATCTCTCACCGCGGGGATCGCCGCCAGCCTGGAGCCCATCTTGAGAATCCGCATGGTGGTGGGCGTGAAGAGGCCACCGCCCAGCACGTACCCGATGCCCAGCGCCGCGGCGACCATGCCGTACGGGTTCTTCTCCACCTTCTCGGTGAGGCCCACCGCGTCGGAGACGCCGTTGAGCGCCGAGTTGGCGTTGCTCGCGAGCTCCCGGAGCTGTTCGCCCAGCTCCTGCGCGACCATCGGCGCCGCGCCCTTCGCAGCGCGAGACGTGGACGTGTCGGCCTCGTCGCTCATCGCCGGGCCGCCCATCGGCCGATCAGGAAGCCCAGGGCCGCCGCGCCCAACAGGCACGTGCCCGGGTTCTCGCGGATGAAGGCCTTCACCCGCTCGTTGGTCTCGGTGAGGCGCTCCGCCGCTTCCTGCAGCTGCGGCCCGAGCCGCTCCTTCACCGCCTCGAGGGGCTCCGGGGGCTTCTGAGGGGCTTCGGTCTTCGGTGTGGCGTCCATGCATCGTCGTCCTTTCTAAGAGCGGCGGAAGAGCAGCCGCGCCAACCCATAACCAGCCAACAACGCGCCCCCCAGCGTCAGCACCGGGTGACGTCGTACCGCGTTCCTCACCGCGGTGCGAACCCGAAGGGCGGGTGACAGCGTCAGCTCCAGCGCGTCGAGCTGCGCCGTCACCTTCCGCCGGGCAGCCTCGATGCGCAGGCGCACCTCCTCCGCCGAGGCCCTGTCCTTCTGCGTGGCCAGCCTCGACGGCGGCGCCTTCACCAGGCCCGAGGGAGTCTCGACGCTCATGCCGCTCCCTCTTTCGAGGCCCCGCCTTCCGTGTCATCGCGGCGGTGCAGGACGACGGCGCGTGTCTCCTCGAGCTCGGTGACGGTGGCGGTGAAAAACCTCGTGCCCCCGAGCTGCTTGCCCGCGATGGCGATGCCGGCGACGGCGCCCACGAGGTTGACCGCCCCGACGATCAAGAAGGCGAGATCCACCGCCAGCACCCGCGAGAGCGCCAGGGCGCCCGCCACGCAGAGGAAGCCGTAGCCCACCAGCACCAGCGGCGCGAGCGCGGCGATCACCGCCACCCGGGCGCCGACGAAGCGGGCGTTGTCCTGCAGCTCCAGCTTCGCCAGGCGGATGTGCTGGGCCGTCAGCTCGCCCAAGCCGTCGAACAGCTCTCGCAGTTGGGCCCCCAGGCTCATGGCGGCGCCCACATTACCCGATGAAAGCCCCCGAACGTTGACATACGGTGCACGGCCATGATCGCCCTCACGTCCCTGGCCCTCGCCCTCGCCGCTGCGCCCTCCCCTGCGCCGGCCTTCCAGCCGAAGAGCCGCCCGTACGACGCCCAGCACTACAAGCTGGAGGTGTCGCTGGAACCGGAGCACGTCTTCAAGAACAAGCTGACCGCCACGCTCAAGGCCACCAAGGCCATGGCCGAGTTCGAGCTCGACGCCTACGACATCACCGTCGAGATGCTGCTGGTCGACAACCAGGCGGCGGACTTCAAGCTCAAGTTCGATCCCGGCACGCGCACCGGCACCATCACCATCAAGCCCAAGAAGCCGATCGCCGCCGGGAAGGACGCCGTGGTGGAGATCTCCTACACGGTGAAGGCGTCCACCACCTCGCAAGACGGCATGTTCGTCGCCACCGAGACCGAGGGCAAGACGTCGGCGCCCGGCTACTTCACCCACTTCGAAGCCCTGTCCGCCCAGCGCTTCTTCCCCTGCAACGATCAACCCTCAGACAAGGCCACCAGCGAGGTGCTGGCGGTGGTGGACGAGAAGTACCAGGTCGTCTCCAACGGCCGGAAGGAGAAGGACGAGAAGTTCTCCGAGGGCGGGAAGAACCTGCGGCGCGTGCACTGGAAGCAGGACTCGCCCCACTCGCCCTACCTCGTTGCGCTGGCCATCGCCCAGCTCGAGCCCGTGCTGGTGTCGGAGGACGTGCCGTCGACCCTGTGGGTGCCGCCCGGCACGAAGGACCGCGCCTTCATCGCCAACGACGCCCTCAAGGGCCTCTACAACTTCCAGGTCGGCTTCACCGGCACGAAGTACCCCTGGGCGAAGCTCGATGTGGTGGCGGTGCCCGGCTACTTCTGGGGCGGCATGGAGAACACCTCGGTGATCTTCGAGCGCACCAGCCGGCTCCTGGTCGATCACAAGAACGATCAGACGGCGCGCACGGGGATCGTCGGCCTGCTCTCGCACGAGCTGGCCCACCAGTGGTTCGGCGATCTCGTCACCTGCGCCTGGTGGAACGAGACGTGGCTCAACGAGGGCTTCGCGACGTACCTGGGGTTGCTCACCCTCGACGACTACAACAACAACGAGGACGTGGAGATCTCGAGGGCCCGCGCGCTCGTCGAAGGCTACTTCCACCAGGAAGACGGCCCCCGCGCCCACCCGCTGGTGATGAAGACGGCCACGCCGGATCAGGCGTTCGACTCGGTCTCCTACACCAAGGGCGCGAACGTGCTGCGCATGCTCGAGCTCTGGCTCGGCACCGCGGAGATGAAGAAGGTCCTCAAGGCCTACCTGGAGAAGCACGGCGGCAAGGCCGTCACCAGCGACGACTTCTTCAAGGTCGTCTTCGAGACGACGAAGAAGGAGAAGGAGCTCAAGGGCTTCAAGGACTCGTGGCTCAACAAGAAGGGCTACCCCGTCATCTTCCCCGACACGTCCTTCGGGAACGGCAAGCTGACGGTGAAGATCCGCCAGCAGCCCAACCACCCCGGCGAGAAGGGCCCCTTCGTCTTCAAGCTGCCGATCGCCATCCACCGCGAGCAGGAGCCCGCCTACCACCAGGACGCGGTGATCCTCGTCGACAAGAGCGAGGTGTCGGTGGACCTCGACGTGCCCGCGGCGCCGCAGTGGATCGACTGGAACAAGAACTTCGGGGCCCTGGTGAAGGTGAACCCCTCGTCGCTGTCCGAGGATCGCCTGGTGGACGCGGCCCGCCACGATCCGGATCCGGTCTGGCGCCTGCTGGCCACCTGGCAGTTGCTGGGCGAGCTGGGCAACCCCGACATGAAGGAAGAGACGAAGCCCACCGACGCGGCGCTGGGGGCGATCCTCGACGTGCTGAACAAGGACCGCTCGCCGTACGTGCGCGAGGCCGTGTTGCTCCGCCTGGCGCAGACCCGCTTCAAGGAGCTGCCGAAAGAGTTCGCCACGCCGCTGCTCAACCTGGCCAAGCGGCCGACCGATCTCGACGAGGATCCAGTGGGCTACATCCGCGTGCGGCGCGCGGCGATGGAGGCGCTCGGCCGGGTGAAGTCCGACGACGGCCACAAGTTCCTCCTCGATGAGCTGGCGAAGCCGCAGGTCGACATCAACTACCTCGCCGGGTACGCCGCGGGCGTGGCGCGCATCGGCACTCCGGGAGCGCTCGGGACGCTGCGCGCGGCGCTGGTGACACAGAAGGGCCGCGGCATGGGCTACTACGAGCGCGCGGCGACTGCGGTGGCCCTGTCCTCGTCCGTGGACGCGGTGGCCCTGCTCAGGGACATCTTCAAAGGGAACGCGCAGAACGCCGGCCTGGCGCGCACGATGTTCACCGCCCTGTCGCGGAACAAGGAGCTGCGCGAGAGCCAGGACTATGCGTCGCTGGTGAAGGGGATCGTCCTGGACGAGGCCACCTACCCGGAGACGGTGCGGTCCAACGCCCTCTCCTCGCTGGACGACGTGAAGTACGAGTCGGCCCACCAGGCGCTCGAGGAGATCGCCGCGAAGGCCACCAGCGAGGCGATCAAGGCCAGCGCGAAGCAGGTGCTCGACGCCAACTTCCCCGCCCCGCCCCCGCCCGTCCCGGAGAAGGGCAAGAAGAAGAAGTAGCCGGCCTGGGGCACGGCGCGCTGGCAGGCCCGGCCTTCCCCGGCGACAGGGCGATCAGCAGCGCTCGAACAGCGCGCCTGCCCACGTCAGTCCGGAGCCGACGACGCACAGCGCCACCGCGTCGCCCAGCGCTGGATCGTCCCAGCGCTCGCTCATCACCGAGGGCGCGCCCGAGGCGCCCACGTTGCCGCGGCGATCGACGTTGAAGAGGTGCTTGCCTTCCGGCACCTCGCAGCGCCGCGCCACCGCTTCCAGCATGCGCAGGTTGGCCTGGTGGCCGATGAAGGTGAGGCCGGCGGCCGTGCGCCCCGGCGTCTCGAGGTACTTCTGCCGCAGCACCTCGTACGTCTCGCTGGCCCGCTTTACCGCGAACTTCTGCACCTCGGCGCCCTGCTGGGTGAAGTGGCCAAAGCGCGGCACCTTCACCTTGTCCGCCCCGGAAGGATCCCCCTTCAAGTACGTCTCCGTCACCTTCCACGGACCGGGGACGCGGGGCGAGACGATGGCGGCCGTCGAGCAGTCGCCCCACAGCACGCACGCGCTGCGATCGGCGTAGTCCACCACGCGTGTCGAGTTCTCCGGGTTCACCAGCATGATGAAGTCCGGCAGCTTCTCGGGGCGCATCGCCTCGAGAAAGTAGAGCTGGCTGGCAAAGCTGGAGCATGCGCTCGCGATGTCCAACGACGGCCCGTCGATGCCCAGTTCTTCCGCCACGCGGTTGGCCTCGGCGGGGATGCACTCGTCGGGAGAGCAGCTCCCGGCCAGCACCATCCCGATGTCCTTTGTCGTCAGCTTCGCGCGCTCCAGCGCCCGGCGCCCCGCCTCCGCGCCCGTCTCGGCGTTGGACAGGGTGGCCGCCTCGATCGCCATGCGGGGATCCCGATTCTTCGTCTGGCGGATGTAGTCCAGCGGCAGCACCGTGTGGCGGGCCTTGATCCCCACCCGCTCGGTGATCCACGCGTCGTTGGTGTCGATGTCCAGCGACTCGAGGAAGGCGTTGGTGACCACGTTCTCGGGGTGAAAGTGGCCAAGGGCGTGGAGGTAGAGCACGCGAACGTCCCCCTCACTGCGGGTAGGCGGGCCGTCCTAGCCGCTCCCCCCGGCCCATTTCAAGACCGGAGAGTCACGCTTTCCATTCCGTGACGAAGGGAACGGGAGTCAGGGCTCCCGCCACATCACGACGCCGGGCTTGAGGGACGCGTTGGCGCGGTTGTCGTAGTGGAAGATGAGGGTCAGCTTGCCGGGCGCGTGCTGCCAGAGGGACAGCCACTCCCCGCCAAACTGCACCGGCGAGCTGGTGGGCGCGCAGGTGGTGAAGGTGACGCCGTCGTCGGAGCGCGCCAGCTTGGGCCCGCCACACATGGTGAGCGCGCCGTTGGCGGCGAAGTTGGCCGCGACGCGGGTGCGGCCTGACGCCTCCACCGTGAGGCCCTGGAAGTGGCGGGTGGAATGGAACGTCACCCCGTTGCCGTTGCGGGGCATGGCCACGGGCGTGGTCCACGCGGCGCCCAGCCCGTCGGAGGCCTTCGCGTAGAAGACCTCGGGGGTCTGGTCGTTCATCACGGCCGGCTCTTCGTTGCGCAGGTGGAAGGCGACGTGCGGCGTCTTGCCCACGAAGACGAGCGACACGGAGGGCCGTCGATCCGGCTGAGCCACGTCGACCGCGCCGGAGGTGGCGATGGTGCTCACGCTGCCCGCGCCGGGCCTCCAGAAGACGAGCTCGGCCAGCCCGCCCAGCCGGTCCTGGAAGAAGGCCACGCCAGGCATGCCGTCTTGATCGACCGCGACCGACACCGGGTATTGCAGCGCCATCGCGCCCGGGGCCTTCTCTTCCGTCCACGTGGTGCCGTCGGTGCCCCGCCGCCGGAAGACCAGCTCGTTCCCCTGCACGTACGCGAGCTCGGTGATCCCCCCGTGCATGACGAGGCTGGGGTTCGACACCGCCGCGACGCCGCCGACGGGCGAGACATTCTGGATCGAGAAGTTGGCGCCCTCGTCGTCACTCCACGCGTAGCGGATCACGTTGTCGATGAAGCGCACGTACGCAATGGCAATGCGGCCGGTGGTCGAGTCGCGGGCGACGCTGACCTGCCGGTGGGGGCCTTCCACGTCGATCTCTCCCACCACCTCGACCTGCTTCGGCTGGGTCCACTCGGGCACGCTGCCGTTCCACCGGGTGAACAAGAGGCGCGTGTCCTGGCGGAAGTCGTCGCCGTTGGGATCATCCTCGAGGTAGGCGACGAGCGGGTGCCCGTGCTGATCGGGTGCAGACGACACCGACACGCCGAGCCGCGTCTTCAGCATCGCGGTGGACGGGAGCTCCTCGATCACCGACCAGCCCGTCGGGGGATCCATGCCGCGCAGCCAGCCCGCGTCGACGCCCGCGTCCACGCCGGCGTCCTCCACGCCCGCGTCCATGATGGTGGTCTTCTTCGGGCAGGCGGTGAGGAGTGCCAACAGGGCGAGCGACAGCGCGAGGCGGATCATGTTCGAAACTCCTGAGCGGTTCAGGCTCCGGCGGCCTTGAGGATTTCGCGGGCGATCACCAGGCGCTGGATCTCGCTGGTGCCCTCGTAGATGGTCTGCACGCGGGCGTCACGCAGGTAACGTTCGACGGGGAACTCGTCGATGTAGCCGTACCCGCCGTGGATCTGGACGGCCTTGTCGCAGACGCGGTTCGACATCTCCGAGGCGAACAGCTTGGCCATCGACGCCTCGCGAGAGAAGGGCCGCTTCGAGTCCTTGAGGAACGCCGCGCGCAGCGTGAGCAGCTCGGCCGCCTGCTGCTGCGTGGCCATGTCGGCCATCATGAAGCGCAGCGCCTGGAAGTCGCCGATCGCCTGGCCGAAGGCCTTGCGCTCCTTCGAGTACCTGATGGAGGCCTCGATCGCCGCGCGGGCGACGCCGCAGGCCTGTGACGCGATGCCGATGCGTCCGCCGTCGAGCGCGATCATCGCCAGCTTGAAGCCGTCACCCGGCTTGCCCAGCAACTGCGCGTCGGCAAGCTCGACGTTCTCGAGGATCACCTGCACCGTGTTGGACCCGCGCAGCCCCATCTTGTCTTCGGGCTTCGAGTACGACAGCCCCGGCGTCCCCTTCTCCACCAGGAAGCACGACAGGCCCTTGTTCCCGTCGTTGGACGTGCGCGCCCACACGACGATCACCCCCGCGTACTGGCCCGAGGTGATCCACTGCTTGGTGCCGTTCAAGATCCAGCGGTCGCCCTTCTTCACCGCGGTCGTCTTGCCCGCGCCGGGATCGGAGCCCGCGTGCGGCTCGGAGAGCGCGAAGGCGCCCGCCACCAGCTTGCCGTTGACCAGGTCGGGGACGTACTTGCGCTTCTGCTCCTCGGTGCCGAACTGGCAGATCAGCTCCGAGGACATGTTGGTGACCGCCATGCCGACCGAGGTGGACGCGCAGGCCTGGGAGATCTCCATCATCGCCAGCGCGTAGCTGACGACGCCCGCGCCCGCGCCGCCGTACTCCTCGGGCACGTTGACTCCCAGCAGGCCCAGCTCGCCCATCTGCGCGTAGACGTCCGCGGGGAAGCGCTCCAGACGGTCGGTGTCGCGCGCGCGGGGGGCCACCACGTCCCGCGCGAAGGTGCGCGCGGTGTCGCGGATCAGCTTCTGCGTCTCGGTGAGCTCGAACTCCACGTCAGTGAACGGCCTTCAGGTTGAAGGGGAAGTCGATGGGGTGATCCTTCCCATCGGGCGGCCTGGGGAAGGCCATCGTGGACAACACGGCCACCACGCAGTCGTGGAGGCGGGAGTCCTTCAGGGTGCTCTCCTTCTTCTTCACCGCGGCGCTCTTCACCAGGCCGTCGCCCGTGATGATCCACGAGGTCTTCAGGGTGCCCTCCACCTTCTTGCTGCCCTTGGTGGACAGGTGCTCCTCGTAGCAGCCCTGGATCTGCGGTTGGTACGACAGCACCACCTGCTTGATGGAGTCAGGCGTGAAAGGCAGCTTGGAGATGTCCGGACCCGCCGGTTTCTCGGGCTGGGTGATGGCGTCTTTCACCAGGTTCTTCATGGTGTCCGACTGCGGCGCAGGACCCTGCGCGAGCACGACGGCGACGGCGAGCGAGGTGATCATGGCTAGTCCTTGAGCAGGTTGGCGGAGATGACGATGCGCTGGATCTCGGAGGTGCCCTCGTAGATCTCGGTGATGCGGGCGTCGCGCACGTGGCGCTCGGCGTCCATCTCCTTCGAGTAGCCCATGCCGCCGAAGATCTGCAGCGCCTTGTTGGCGACGCGGCTGGCCATCTCGGAGGCGTACAGCTTGGCCATCGCGGACTCGGAGGTGTGGCGCACGCCCTTGTCCTTGAGCAGGGCAGCGCGCAGGACGAGCAGCCGCGCGGCGTCGATCTCGGTCGCCATGTCGGCCAGCATGAACTGGATCGCCTGGTGCTCGCGGAGGTACTTGCCGAAGGACTTGCGCTCGCCCGAGTAGCGCAGCGCCTCTTCATACGCGGCGCGGGCAATGCCGAGGGCCTGGGCGGCGATGCCGATGCGGCCGCCGTCGAGGGTGGACATCGCCACCTTGAAGCCGTCCCCTTCCTTGCCGAGCATGTTCTCGGCGGGGACCTCCATGTCCTCGAAGTACATGGTGCAGGACCAGGCAGCGCTGATGCCCATCTTCTTGTCGGGCGCCATGCGCTTGAAGCCCTTCGTGTCCGTCGGCACGACGAAGGCGGTGATGCCTTTGTGCCCGGCATCCTTGTTGGTCATCGTAAAGAGCACGATGGCGTCGGCTTTGGGTCCGTTGGTGATCCAGTTCTTCGAGCCGTTGATGACGTAGCGATCGCCCTTCTTCACCGCGACCGTCTGCTGCGCGGCCGCGTCACTGCCTGCCTGGGGCTCGGTGAGGCCGAAGCAGCCCAGCTTCTGGCCCGAGGCGAAGGGCTTGAGCCACCGCTCCTTCTGCGCGTCGGTGCCGAACTTCAGGATCGGATCGGAGTAGAGCGAATTGTTCACCGACATGATCACGCCGGTGGAGGCGCAGCCGCGGCTGATCTCCTCCATGGCCAGCGCGTAGCAGACGTTGTCCAGCGCCGCCCCGCCCCACTGCTCGGGGACGGCCACCCCCAGAAGCGACAACTCGGCCAGCTTCTTCACGGCCTCGGTGGGCCACTCGTGGTGCTCGTCCCACTTCTTCGCGTTGGGGATGAGCTCGCGCGCGGCAAAGTCCCGGCACAGCTTCTGGATGTCGCGCTGGACCTCGGTCAGCTCGAAGTTCATGGCGGGCCAATACCACTTCGGTGGGCGGTGTGCAGCGGGTGGGTTTCGTGCCCGTTCGCGGTAGGCTTCCGTGGCGATGAAGCGCCGGTTGGTGATGGAGCGGCTCTCGACACCGAACGAGCACGGCGCCCGGACCTTTGACCTCGAGTTCTGGCGGCGCCTTGTCTTCCGAGCGGGTCCGCTCCCTCGTCGTCGGGGGTACGCGGTCATGCATCACTCCGAGCCTCGGTACACGAGGATCTACTCCCGAAAACGCCAAGCGGGTGATCTCCCGGAGGAACCCGCGCCATCTGCAAGGTGTCCGAGCACCCGACGATGAGCCCCGAGCCGCTTTCAGCCGAAGCCTGGTTCGACGACGTGCCGCGCTGCGCCGAGCACTCCGCGGGGCCGGCCACCGCCTGCGGCCGGTGCGGGCGCTTCTGCTGCGCGCTGTGCGCCGACGCGCAGAACCCGGCCCTGTGTGAAAGCTGCGCGGTGACGGCCTGGCGCGAACACCTCCCCAAGCTTGCGCGGGGCGTCGCGTGGAAGCTCGCGCTGGCGCCCGTCTTCGTCCTCCTGAGCGCCGGGGTCCTCGCGGCGCGTCACGAGCTGCCGCCGCCGTCCCTCGCTGTGTGGGCGCTGCCGATTACGTGCGCGGCCTTCCTCCTGATCCGTCCTGCCCGCTTCGCCGCGTGGCTGGGGACGGTGACGACGCTCGCGCTCCTCGGCTGGCAGGCGCTCGGCACCGCGTCCAACGCCGAGTGGGATCGGCTCATCGACGTCGGTGTCCTGTCCGTCGCTCCGCTGGCGGCCCTCGCCGGCACCGTGCGCCTCTCGCGCTTGCTCGCCCGGGTGCGCCTGGCGGACGCGGCGTCCACGCTCGGCTGATCGTCGTCAGGCGAAGGGACCGACACGCCGGCCGCGCGCCAGCGATTCGGGTACCATGCGTCGCGTGAACCCGACCGCCGCGAAGCCGACCGTCTTCCTCTGGAACTGCCCCGACTACGACGTGGAGACCGTGCGCGCCCGCGTGCGCGAGTCCATGGACGCGCTGGGCCTCAAGCCCTCGGGGCGCACGCTGTGCAAGCCCAACCTGGTGGCCGCCGGCCCCCTCTTTCAGAACGCGTACACCCGCCCCGAGGTGATGGAGGGCGTCCTGCGCGCGCTTCAGGATCGCGACGGCGGCATGTCGGAGCTCGTCGTCGGTGAGCGCTGCGGCATCACCATCCCCTCGCGGTACGTCTTCGAGCACTCCGGCTTCGACGCGATGCTCGCGCGCGTGAAGGGCGTGAAGCGCTCGCTCTTCGACGAGGAGGTGCAGGTCGAGATTCCCCTGACGCACAAGGGCCGGCTGCGCGACGCGATCTTCGTGCCCGAGCCGGTGGCGAGAGCCGACTTCTTCGTCAACGTGCCCAAGTTCAAGTCGCACCCGTGGACCACCGTGACGTTCTCGATGAAGAACTACATCGGCATCCAGGACGACCGGCACCGGCTGATCGATCACGATCACCGGCTGAACGAGAAGGTGGCCGACCTGCAGTACGTGCTGCAGCCGAAGTTGATCGTCATCGACGGGGTGATCGCCGGCGAGGGGCGCATGCTGACCCCGATCCCCCGCAAGCTGCAGCTGCTCGTGGTGGGGAACAACCAGCCGGCGATTGACGCGGTGTGCTGTCGGATCATCGGCGTCGACCCCGCGACGGTGGAGCACATCGAGCTGGCGTCGCGCCGCGGCTTCGGGCCGATCGACCTTTCGCAGATCGAGCTTGGGGGCGACGTGACGCTCGCGCAGGCGCAGGAGCGCGCGAAGGGCTTCAACGTGGGCCTGGTGCGCGTGGAGAAGTACTTCGAAGGGACGAAGATCAGCGCGTACGCGGGGCCGCCGCCGGAGCCGGAGCGCACCGACTACTGCTGGGGCGGGTGCCCGGGAGCGATCGAAGAGGCGATCGAGATCCTCCGGCTGTTCGACGAGCACATGGACGCCAAGCTGGCGCGCCAGGGCCGGCTGCACGTCGTCTTCGGCGCGTACCAGGGGGAGATCCCCGCCGAGCCCGGAGACCAGGTCGTCTTCATCGGCGACTGCGCCCAGTGGAAGGGGCAGCTCTTCGGCGAGCACGTCTCGGTGGACAGCACGTACCAGCCGCGCGAGACGAAGGACCCCCACCACGCGAAGCACGACGACATCTACGCGAAGATGGCGAGCGTCTCGACGCGCGTGGCGATGACGAAGGGCGCGACCCACCGCCGGCTCCACGGCTGTCCGGTGTCGGTGGCCGAGCAGGTGCTGGCGCTGTCCTCGATGCTGGGCATCAAGAACCCCATCCTCGACAAGACCGAGGTGGTCCAGTTCAACAAGGCCTACCTCGCGTGGCGCGGCTCGATGCTCAAGCGCAAGCTCACCGGCAAGCCGTACCAGCGGCCGGGGGCGGCGGAGCGCGGAGACGGCAAACCCGAGCTCTCGGGCGCTTTGCCGGGCACCCGTCCGACCTGATATGGGTACCCGTATGAAGACGACCATCGAGATTGCCGATGGCCTGCTGAGCGAAGCGAAGCGCGTCGCCAACCGCGAAGGCACCACGGTGCGGGCGCTGGTGGAGGAGGGCCTGCGCCGGGCGCTCGAGGACCGGAAGAAGCGGCACGCGCCCTTCAAGCTCAGACTGGTGACGTTCGCGGGCCAGGGCCTTCAACCGCACGTAGACCCGTCCTTGCCCCGCGACCTGGCTTACGAACTTGCGCCACTCGACGCTCCTTCGGTCAACCAGCGGTGATCGCGGTCGACACGAACATCCTGGTCTACGCACACCGCGAGGACTCACCCTGGCATGACCGCGCCGCGGAGGTGATCACACGCCTCGCCGAGGGTCGTGCTCCCTGGGCCATTCCCTGGCCTTGCGTGCACGAATTCCTGGCGATCGTCACGCACCCCCGAGTCTACTCGCCGCCCTCTCCCATCCAGACCGCGCTGGACTTCCTCAGCGAACTTCGCCTCGCCCCCAGCCTCACGTTGCTGGCCGAGGGCGGGCCGTATTGGGAGCGTGTGGTCGCGCTGCTGACCGCTGCACGAGCGCATGGGCCGAAGGTCCACGACGCTCGCATCGCCGCGCTGTGTCTGGTTGGCGGGGTGGATGAGCTCCTGACAGCCGACCGCGACTTCGGCAGGTTTCCGGAGCTTCGGGTACGCAACCCCCTGGTCGGGTGAGCGGAACGGCCGTGCGTCGCCCAGCATTCGCCCCCGGCGTCGAGCCGAGGCCCGGGCAGCGCGCGGCCGCCTGGACTGAAATCAGACGCCCTTGAACTCCGCGGCCCGCTTCTCCACGAAGGCCTTCATGCCTTCACGTTGATCCGCGGTGCCGAAGAGGAGCGCGAAGGCCTGCCGCTCGAGCTCGTTCGCGTCCTTCAGCGGAAGATCCGCGCCGTGCTCGATGACGCGCTTGGCCTGCGCCACCGCCACCGGGCCGCGCTTGGCGATCGTCCCTCCGACCTTCTTGCAGTGGGCGAGCAGCTCGGCCGCCGGCAGCACGTCGAGCACGAGGCCGATCTCCTTCGCCTTCGCCGCGTCGATCATCTCGCCGGTGAAGATCAGCTCCTTCGCCCTCGCCTTGCCCACCAACCGCGTCAGGCGCTGCGTACCGCCGAAGCCGGGGATCACCGCGAGCGTCACCTCCGGCAGCCCCAGCTTCGCCTTCTCGCTCGCGTAGATGAGATCGCACGCGAGCGCGAGCTCGCACCCGCCACCCAGCGCGAAGCCGTTGACCGCCGCGATGGTGGGGATGTGCAGGGCCTCCAACGCCGCCAGCACCCGGTGCCCCAGCTGCGCGAACATCAGCGCCTGCGCCGTCGTGTACTGCGACATCTCGCCGATGTCCGCGCCCGCCACGAAGGCCTTCTCACCAGCGCCGGTGAGGATGAGCGCGCGCAACGACGAGTCGTGCGCGACCCTGGAGATGGCTTCGTCGAGCTCCCTGAGGACCTGCTGGTTCAGCGCGTTCAGCGCCTTCGGGCGATCGATGGTGATGACCGCGACCGCGCCGTCCACGTCCAGTCGCACGAAGTCCATGTGGTGCCTCTCTCCCTGGCCCTCTCCCCAGCAGGAGAGGGAATCGGTTTCACTTCAGTACTTGTAGAAGCCGCGCCCCGACTTCCGCCCCAGCCACCCGGCCTCGACGTACTGCCGGAGCAGCGGGCTCGGCCGGTACTTGTCGTCGCCCAGGCCCTTGTGCAGCACCTCGGCGATGTACAGCACCGTATCGAGGCCGATGAAGTCCGCCAGCGTCAGCGGCCCCATCGGGACGTTGGTCCCCAGCTTCATCGCCGTGTCGATGTCCTCGACGGTGGCCAGGCCCTCCGTCAGCGCGAAGCACGCCTCGTTCAGCATGGGGATCAGGATCCGGTTCACGATGAAGCCGGGGAAGTCCTTCGACACCACCGTCGTCTTCCCCATGTGCTCGGCCAGCGCCTTGGTCTGCGCGTACGTCTCGTCGCTGGTCGCGGCCCCGCGGATCAGCTCCACCAGCGCCATCACCGGCACCGGATTCATGAAGTGCATGCCGATCACCGCCTCGGGCCGCTTCGTCACCGCGCCCAGCCGCGTGATGGGGATCGACGACGTGTTGCTCGCCAGCACCCCGCCCGGCCGCACCACCTGATCCAGCTCCCGGAAGAGCTTCTTCTTGAGCTCCTCGTTCTCCGTCACCGCCTCGATGCCGACGTCCACGTCCTTCACCTCGAGGATCGACGCCGCCGTTGCGAGCCGGCCCAGGGCCGCCGCCTTCGCCGCCGCGTCCAGCTTCCCCTTCTCCACCAGCTTGGACAGGCCCTTCTCGATGCCCGCCTTCCCCTTCGCCAACGACTCGGCCGACACGTCCACCAGCGTCACCTGGTGCCCGGACGACAGCGCCACCTGCGCGATCCCCGCGCCCATCTGCCCCGCGCCAATGACGAGAATGTGCTTGATGGTCATGGCGGCCTCGTACCCCCGGCCCCACGGACTTTCAACGCGAGCGTTTCAAGTCGATCACCACCGCCGAGTCCGCGCCGGGATCGAAGGTCGTCTGAAAGCTCTCCGGCGTCCCCGCGTCGAGGAGCCACACGCTCGCCACCGCGCGATGATCACCCCGCTCGAGCGCCAGCTTGAGCTCGGGCTCGCGGCCCAACCCCGCCGGGTGTGAGGCCTCCTGCCGGCCCAGCAGCTCCTCGCCGCTCCAGACCTGCAGCTCGAGCCTCCGCACGTCGCCGTAGGGCACCGGAAGCCGCCAGGTCAGCGTGCGCTCGGACGCGAAGAAGCCGAAGCCGCTGCGCCAGAGCACGAAGCCCAGCCCCAGCATGATCAGGAATGGCAGGCGCTTCTTCATCGCGCGAGCAGGCCGTCAGTCGCCCTCGGGCGGCTGTGGCTCCTCGTCGCGCTTCTCGGGCGACTTCTTCTTCTTGTCGCTGGCGTACCTGGTGCGCAGCTCGTTGACGGACACCTTCGGCAGCAGCGACGGCGCCTCGCCCTTCACCCGATCCGGCACCAGCTTCACCTCGGCCCGCACCTCGATCGTCATGCCGGCGATCATCTTGAGCAGTTCATCGCGCAGGCGATCGGACTGGAGCAGCTTGCGGACCTCTTCGCTGACGATCCGGCCGATCTCGTCCTTCGTCTTGTCCGCCTGGGTGAGCAGGAAGCCGAGCGCCTCCTTGGGCAGCTTGAGCTGACCCGCCAGCTTGCGCAGGCCCTCTTCGGACATGAACACCGCGCCCAGGCCGGCCCACGCCATGCGCCGCACGAAGTCGGGCACGAAGCCCTTCTTCTCGTCGCCCACCTCGTCGGTGTCGAGCGGATCTTCCGGAGGCAGCTCGTCGATCGCCATGAACCAAAGTCACTCTAGACCAGGTGCGTCAGGCCGTCTGGATGTTGATCTTCGGGGCCTGCCGAAGCGCGTTCTCCTGCGATACCCGCGCGGCCACCTTGCCGGCGATCTCCATGAAGGCCTTCGCTTCGGCGCTCTCGGGGTGCGCCACCACCACCGGCAGGCCTTGATCTCCGCCCTGGCGGATTTTCAGGTCCAGCGGCACGTCGCCCAGGTAGGCCATGGCCATGAGTTCGGCGGCCTTCTTGCCTCCGCCCGTGTCGAAGATGTGGGTGCCCTTGCCGCAGTGCGGGCAGATGAACTGGGACATGTTCTCCACGATGCCCAGCACGGGGATGTTCAGTTTGTCGAACATCTGCTTGGCGCGCACCACGTCGGCGAGCGCCACGTCCTGCGGCGTCGTCACCAGCACGGCGCCCGAACTGCGCACCTGCTGCGCCACGGTGAGCGGCACGTCGCCCGTCCCCGGCGGCAGATCCATCACCAGGTAATCCAGCTCGCCCCAGTTCACGTCGCGCACCAACTGCATCAAGGCGCCGTGGATCATCGGCCCGCGCCAGATCAGCGCTTGATCCGCCTCGATCATGAAGCCGATCGACATCACCTTGAGGCCGTGCGCCTCGAGCGGCTCCAGCGTCTTGCCGTCGCGCGACACCGGCTTGCGGTTGATGCCCGTCATCACCGGCATCGACGGCCCGTAGAAGTCGGCGTCGAGCAGGCCCACCTTCGCGCCGTGGCGCGCGAGGGCGCAGGCCAGGTTGAGCGCCAGCGTCGACTTGCCCACCCCGCCCTTCCCCGCGCCCACCATCACCACGTTCTTCACGCCGGGCAACAGCGCGTCCTTCGACGCCCCCATCGGCGCGGCGCGCACCTTCGAGGTCATCTCCACCGCCACGGCGCCCACCCCGGACAGCGCCTTGAGCTCCTTCTCGGCCTGGGCCTTCAGCTGATCCTTCACCGGGCAGGCGGGCGTGGTGAGCTCGATCTTCAGCGACACGTCGGCGCCGGTGATCTTCAGATCCTTCACGAAGCCGGCGGTGACGATGTCCACGTTGAGATCGGGATCCATCACCTTCGACATGGCCGCGAGGACGTCTCGTTCTTGAATGCTCATGAAATGGGTTCCTGTTGGAGGAATCGCAGGCGTCCCATACGGTCGGGCGCCGCGCCGCGCAAGGGAACGACGCCGTGAACTACTTCATCTCGGGGATCATCAAGATCGCGCTGCTGGAGGGCTCCATCGCCCTCTTGCTCCTCGACCGCGTGCTGGGAGACCGTTACCTCACCGCGCGCCGGCGGGCCTTCGGGCTGTTCGCGGGCACGATGGTGTTCGCCTGGGCCAACTACGGGGCGCTCCGCCACGGGGTGAGCGTGCCGTACGTGCTCCTGCTGATCCCCCTCATCCTGGCGTGCGCGTGGATGGTGCAGGCGGCCTTCGGCGCGGCCGAGGAGCTGTCGGAGCGGATGAAGGGCTTCCGCAAGCGGGCGGGGAGCTTCATCAAGGGGCCGCACGGCGCGAAGGTGATGGCGGTGGCGCTGTCGTCCGCGCTGCTCCTCGGCTGGGTCGGCTGGGGCATCAACGTGAAGGCCAACGTGATGGTGCACCCGTGGGAGCAGTTCCACTTCTACCTGGGCGCCGCGCACCAGAAGCAGCTCGGCTACTTCAACATCTACAAGGCCGCGATCCTCGCCGACCGTGAGACGGTCAACGTGCTGGGGAACCTCCAGAAGACGCGCGATCTGACGAACTTCGAGGAGGTCCCCGTCTCCGTCGCGCTGGCCGACGCGCAGGCCGTGCGAGCGCGCTTCACGGACGAGGAGTGGGCGGCCTTCAAGGCGGACTGGGCGGCGATGGCCAACACCTGGCGCATCGACTGGTCGCGCGTGATGAGCGATCACGGCAACTCGAACTCGCCGGCGTGGTCGATCATCGCGCACCCGCTGACGAGGATCTTCAAGGTGGGCACGGAGGGTCAGGCGTGGCTCGGCTGGCTGGACATGCTGCTCATGATCGTCCTCTGGCTGTTCGCAGTGCTTCGGGCACCGGGTGGCGGCGATCGGCCTCCTCATGTGGGCCGCGGAGCCGCTGGTGTTCGACTACCTGTCCGGGAGCCTGTTGCGCTGGGACTGGCTGTTCGCCGTGGGCATGGCCGCGTGCTTCTTGAAGAAGGAGCGCTACGGGGTGGCGGGGGCCTTCTTCGGCTACGCGGTGGCGACGAAGCTGTTCCCGCTCTTCTTCGGCGTGGCGATGGCGATCGCCGCCTTCTTCGAATGGCGAAGGACGCGGAAGATCCGCCCGGAGCACGTGAAGTTCCTCAAGGGGGCCGTCCTCTCGGGCGGGCTCGCGGTCGTCGTGAGCGCCGCGCTGTTCGGCTTCGACACCTGGGTGGAGTACGCGCAGCGGATCCAGGTCGCGCAGGTCGAGAAGTACTACTCGATCCAGTACTCGCTGAAGACGGTGTACCTGCAGTTCATCACCTCGGGGCCCTCGGAGTGGATCCAGGGCATCTTCCCCGCGGAGATCAAGCAGGCGCGCCCGGACATCGACATCAAGGACTACGCCTTCGGCTACTGGGTGGCGCGGCTCCTCTTCACGGCGTTGATCGCGGTGCTGCTGCGGCGGGCGAAGGACGTGGAGGCCTTCCTCCTCGGCCCGCTGCTGGTCTTCACCTGGCTGACGGTGAACATGTACTACTGGAACATGCTGGGCTTGATGGCGATGGGGCTCGCGCTGCGCAAGGAGCGGCCGCCGTTCGCGATGCTGATCGGCCTGCACTTCATCTTCATGGTCTTCTACCTGTACCAGCACCTCAACCGCGGCGGCTCCGAGGGCTACGCGGTGGCGTGGATGATCGCCGTGGGGATCATCGCGGCCGCCTGGTACGAGCGCAGAGATCAGAAGAAGGCCGACGCCGCCGAGCCCGCCAGGGCGTAAGGTCCGCCGCACCTCGCAGCACCACGGACTGGAGCACCCATGGCCCTCGCCGATGACTTCGCCGCCGCCCAGGAACGGGTGAAGACGCTCAAGACGCAGCCCTCCAACGACACGCTGCTCGAGCTGTACTCGCTCTACAAGCAGGCCACGGTGGGCGACGTGCAGGGCAAGCGCCCGGGCCTGTTGGACCTCAAGGGGCGCGCGAAGTTCGACGCGTGGACCGCGAAGAAGGGCCTGGGCAAGGACAGCGCGATGGAGAAGTACGTCGCGCTGGTGAACAAGCTGATCGCGGGGTGACTAGTCCGCCGGGATGGGCGGGATCCACGAGCAGCTGTTGTCTTCCATGCAGGCCTCCATCGGCAGCTCCATGCCGCCGGTCTGCATGTAGCGCCCCAGCATGTTCATCATCACGGAGCCGAGATCGAACTCCTCGCTCGGATCCGGCGGATCGAAGCCGTGGCGGCCGGTGGGCGACACCAGCGGGAACAGCACGCCCACCTTCCCGCCGATCCGCTCCGAGTCCTTGATCAGCCGCAGCGGCGGGTTGAGGCGAGGCACGTCGAAGCCGTCGTCGCTGGCCGAGATGGACGCCAGGTTCTCGATGTCCATGTGCACCTTCTGGCCCATCGCGTTCGTCCAGGGTCCGTCGCGCTCCACCGCGTCGATGGTGCCGGTGTCGATGAGCACCCGGTTCTCCGTCTTCCCCCAGCGGCCGTCCTTCTCGAACAGCTCGATGGTGCCCGCCGCGCGCGCGATCGCCGCGCCAGTCGCGACCGGCACGTTCATGTCGCCGATCGTGTTGCAGACAACCATGCGCGTGGACACCTCTTCCCCCGTCCCGAAGCGGAGGATGCGCCGCTTCTCCGCGTTGGCCACGTAGTTGATCGGATCGCCCTGCTCGATGGCGAGCTGCGCGAGGCCCATGAAGCGGCGGATCTCCGGAGACTGCCGGCGCAGGCCGAAGCCGTCGCCCAGCGCCTTGAGCTGCTCTCCCGCCACGTGATCGACGCCCTGCCACTTGAAGTCGAAGCCCGTCTTGTCCACCGTCCAGTACGGCACCGCCTCCTCGGGCACGGAGCACCCGTCACGATCCTTCGGCGGCAGCGCGCCCGCGTACACGGACAGCTTGTAGTCGTCGCCCTCGTCCGAGCTGATCGCCGCGCGCAACAAGCCCTCGGCCCCGACGCGGAAGCACCGGTGCTCGCCGGTGGTGAGGTTGAAGAGCACCGCCGTGTCGCCCTCGTTCAGCGTGGCCGTCACCGGCGCCAGCTTGCGGCGGCCGAGGCTGTTGAGATCGGGCAGCTCGGTCCACAGCTCGAGGGCGCCGGTGTTCGCGTCCTTCAGCGTCACCAGCAGCGGCCCCAGCATGCGCAGGTTGACGGCTTCCCGCACGCCGCCCTGGATGCTGCGCACGCCGATGTCCGGGAGCCCCGCGCCGCCCGAGACGGGCACAGCCACGTCGATCTGCGGCTCCACGCCGGACATCATCGCGCTCATGATCCCGCCCAGCGAGCCGCCGGTGATGTTGATCGGCGCGGTGCCGCCGACGTCGATGACGCCGTCGCCGTTGAAGTCCCCGGCGAAGTCCCCCTTGCCGTCCTTGTTCGCGTCGTAGGCCCACGTCTTCAGGCCGTCGAAGCCGCGCAGCACCCGCACCAGCTGCATGTAGTCGATGGAGGTCTGCCGCACGACGTCGCGCGTGTGGAGGATGTAGCTGGTCCAGAAGTCCGCCGCGGAGTCCTTGATCCCGTCGGCGTTCCAGTCGATCGCGCGATCGTTCTTCACCAGCGCGTCGAACATGTTGCCCAGGCCCTTGCTGGCGAGCAGCGCCCGGCCGATCTCCATGTCTTCCTTCGACAGGCCGATGCCATGGCTGACGTTCTCCATGCCGATGGCGGCCATGCCGTAGCGGGCGAAGTAGCCGCCGTAGAAGAGCGGGTCGAGCTTGTTGCCGGTGTAGCCGTGCCCCAGCACCACCACCGGCGCCGGGCCGCGGCGATTCTTCGGCACCGTGAGCCACACGAAGATCTTCTCGGGGCGGGTGAAGGCGGCGCCGGTGATCGGATCCACCTCGAAGACCTGGCGGTAGAGCGGCAGCATCTTCCCTTCGCTGTCCACGCGCCGGAAGAACTGCGGCGACTCGAAGGAGAAGACGACGTGGAAGTCGATGAACTTGTGGCTGTCGATCACCGCCTGGTACTGCGGGCTCAGGTTGCCGCCGTTCATCGACTTGAGGAGATCGATGGCCGCCTGGCGGAACTCCTCGCCGGGCACCAGCCGCACGTTGACCGTCACCCCCGGGCCCATCGCGTCCTTGAGCGTGAGCAGCTCCTTCACCTCGGCGGGGAACTCGGTGGCGAGGCGCTGGAGCGGACCCAGGCCGTACAGGCCGTCGCGGATCGCCACGAGATCGCGCGACACGCTCATCGTCGAGTACGCCCAGGTGAAGGCCACGTCTGGCAGCGACAGGCCGTAGCGCGGGAGGCAGGGATCGAGCGGCTTGAGCACCTCGGTCTGCGAGGTGTGGTTGATGTAGGTGAAGGGCGACTTCACGGGCCGGCCGTCCTCGTCGACGAGGCGCTTGGTGAGCACCACCGCGTACCGGGTGTTCTCGCGCAGCGGCAGGACGGGCTTGAGCATGAGGGTGTTCGTCTCGCGCTCGTAGAACTCCAGCACCTCGAACTTCGACTGCCCGGGGTGCAGCGTGTTGGGGTGATCCAGCACGCCGTCCATGTCGAGGTCCTCGCCGGGATCGAGCTTGCCGTTGCGGTTGAGATCCTCCTCGCGGTCCTCGTAGACGAGCTGCTCGCCCTCGCGATCGTTGGAGAAGTACGTCGGGCGCTCGAGCGTCAGGGGGAAGTTGCCTTCACCCAGGTCGAGGGGGATGCGCTGGCAGTAGTCGGGCGAGTCCGGGGTGATGTCGATGAGGTACGCCGCGTCGTTGCGCGGATCGTAGTCGTCGCCCTGGTGGCGGGCGATGAGGTTGTGGAGGTCGAGGGGCTTGGTGAAGCCGACGGTGATCGTCTGGTACGTCCCCCAGCCGTCGAGCTGGTCGATCACCTCGCGGGTGGCGCGCTCCCACTTCGTCGCGGCCAGCATCGACGCGTTGACGCGGCGCCTGGTGGGCGAGGTGGCGTCGAAGCGCGTGGCGAAGTCGTTGGGGAGCGGGATCTCCGGGAGCGGCCGGTGGTAGACGTCGAACTTCACCTCAGCGCCCGTGCCCTCGGACGTCTTCATCAGGCCGCTGCCCTCGGGCGAGGTGCAGGCGGCGATCGACACGGTGAGGGCCAGAATGAACAGTCGCTTCATCGGTTGCTCCTTGCAGCACGGCACAGTCGAGGTGTCCCCGCCCATCACAGCGCCACCATGAGTCGGAGGCGCCCGAAGCCGATCGGCGCCATGGCCTGGCCGTCCGGCAGCCTGAAGGCATCGCCCGGCAGGAACAAGCCCCCCTCGCCCGTGACGGAGATGAGCAGCTCCTTGATCGGGTGGAAGCGCACCTGCGCCCCGAGATCGATCTCGGTGCCGAGGTAGCTGCCGGGGCTGCCGCCGAGGAAGTTCAGCGACGTGCCGCCGTTGATCCGCGAGTTGTAGGGATCGGTCAGCTTCGCGGTGCCGAAGGCGAAGAGCGGGCCGCCGTAGAGATCGAACCAGTCGAAGACGGACACCTTGACGCGCGGGTACAGGTACCAGGCGCCGGAGACGGAGCCGGCGGTGCCGAGCAGATCGGTGCCCTCGGGGGGCACGCCGACGACGTTGGGATCCGACGCGCGCGCCCCGGATCGGGCCGTCTGGTACGACAGCACGTTGTCGAAGAGGATGAGTCCCACCTTGTAGTCGCGGTCGAAGCGGAAGTTCTCGACCTTGTCGTCGGCGGGGTTCTGATCGCCCGAGGCGAAGCCGCCGTCGAGGTAGATGGTGGTGCTGCGAATCCGGTACGCGGTCTTCCAGGCGAAGCCCAGCTGGCGCACGCCGAGGACCGACGCGTTCTCGTTGCGGGCCTGGGTGGTGGTGCCGCCGATGCCGACGATCTCCCAGCCGACCTTCAGGCTGCGCTCGGCGCGCTTGATGAACTCCCACTTGCCGGCGAAGTCGAAGACGAAGGCCTGGGTCTTCTTGCCGCCGTCGGTGACGTAGATGTTCGACTGGTTGCGGTACACCACGTAGACGCCGAGGTTGTTGTCCGCGTCCTTGGCGAAGCGCAGCGCGATGATGCCCTGGAAGGCGCGGTCGCCCCTGGCGAACTCGCCGAAGTTGTCGCGGACGATGAGATCGGCGGCGAAGGCGGTCTCGAAAGCGCGCCAGGCGCCGCCCTTGTTGAAGAGGGGGCGCGCGGCGAGGAGCGCGCGGTAGGTGAGGTTGCCGAACTGCTGCTGGCCGAAGTCGCCCGCCTCGGGGTCCTTGCCACCGTCGTTGGCGAGGAGGCCCAGGCCCCAGTTGGACGTCTGCTGGCCGACGCGGAAGGCGCCCGAGGCCCACTTGTACTCGAGGTACAGCTTGCGCAGCTCGAGCGCAGCGATGGGCGGGTATGGGACGCGGCGGGCGAGGTTGTCCTTCGTGGTGGGCCAGCCTTCGTTGCCGGGGACCTCGGCGGGGAGATCGCTGGTGACATCGGGGGCGCCGACGATGGCGCCGGTGGCGGCGTCGGCTTCCGCGACGAGGCCGAAGCCGCCGAGGTGGATTTCAGGGGTGACGCGGACGCGGGTGAGGAGGGGGGCGATGGTGTACGGCTGCAGCGTGGCGTCGAGGGGGAAGGCGGTGGCGCCCTGGTAGGACGCGCGGACGGAGCCGGAGAGGGCGGCCGAGAGGTTCCAGGCGCCCTCCTCTTCCTTCTTCTCGGCTTCGCTCCTCTCGGTGGCGAGGGCGGCGGCAGGCGCACCGGCGTCGGCGTCGAAGGCGGCGTCCACCGCAGCGGCGACGGGCGCGTCGGGGGCGCCTGCGTCAACGTCCAGGGAGCGCACCAGCTCGCCGGGCTTCGCCTCGGGGTTGGCGGCCACCGGCGCGACGGGCAGGCCGCCGTCCATGGCCTGCGCGTGGGCGAGCCCCGCCAGCAGCGCCGCCAGCAGGCCGAACGTCTTCGTCGTCATCGCTTAGTCTCCCCTTCGAAGCGAACCGGGGCGGCCCATAGCACCCGAAACCGGCGCGTGACTACCGAGTTCGCGAGGGGAAACAGAGGCTTCTGATTGGTTCGCGGCTCAGGGCTCTCTGGCTTCGGTCCGGTGGGAGCCTTGACACCAGCGCGCGCTCCCCCTACATGCGCTGCCCTCTCCCGGCCATTGGGGCCTCGAGACAACTGAAGTTCGCGATGGTGGTGGGCGCGCTGTTTCCCACCCCCGGTTGGCCCGCGAGGGCTCGCCGCATCCCCGCTCATCGGTACGCCGGTGGGCAGAACCCGTGGGGAGGAAGCACATGGCGGAAGCAGCAACGCTCGCGCTTCGCGAGTACGAGACGGTCTTCCTGGTGAAGCCGGATCTCACCGACGAGAACGTCGACAAGGTGAAGGAGAAGGTCCGCAGCATCGTCAACCGCGATGGCGGCAAGTTCCTCCGCTTCACCATCTGGGGCAAGAAGAAGACGATGTACCCGATCGCCAAGCAGCCTCGGGCCATCTACATCCACGCGCACTACCTCGGGCCGTCCAAGATGGTGGCCGAGGTCGAGCGCAACCTGCACAACCTCGACGAAGTCTCCCGCTACATGTCCAAGCGCCTCGCCGACGACGTGGATCCGTCCACGCGCCAGGAGCAGGAGGACCTGAAGCTGGCCGGCGACGTCGACGACAACAAGCCCTTCGGCGGCGCCGAGCGCGAAGGCTTCGGCGGCTACGACGACGGCGGCATGGAGGACGACTCCGGCTACGGCGCCTGATCGCCACCTGGAACGGAAACCATCATGAGCAAAGACCTGGACAGCAAGTACGAGAAGGGCCCACGCAAGTCGAAGGACAACGGCGGCGACGAGGGCGGCGATGAGAAGCGCGGTCGCGGCTTCTCCCGTCGCAAGGTGTGCCGCTTCTGCGCCGACAAGAACGCGAAGGTGGACTACAAGGATCAGGCCACGCTGAAGTACTTCGTCACCGAGCGCGGCAAGAT
The DNA here is from genome assembly GCA_040752975.1 of Myxococcota bacterium. Taxonomy (GTDB): domain Bacteria; phylum Myxococcota; class Myxococcia; order Myxococcales; family Myxococcaceae; genus JADLDB01. Next base: position 24,615 of record JBFMHF010000001.1, on the reverse strand, counting down.
CATCCCCCGTCGCATCTCCGGCAACTGCGCGCTCCACCAGCGCTCGGTGGCCCGCGCCATCAAGCAGGCGCGCGGCCTCGCCCTCATCCCCTACCTGGTCCTCGCGGGGTAAGCCATGAAGCTCATTCTCCGTGAAGACGTGTACAACCTGGGCAAGTCCGGCGAGATCGTCAACGTCAAGGACGGGTACGCCCGCAACTACCTGCTCCCGCGCAACCTGGCGATGCTGGCCAACGACGCCAACGTCCGCCAGCTCGAGCACGAGAAGCAGGTCATCGAGCTGCGCCAGCAGAAGCTGAAGGGCGCCGCCCAGGAGCTGGCGAGGAAGTTCGAGAACGCCTCGGTGAAGATCGTCCGCAAGGTGGGAGAGCAGGACAAGCTGTACGGCTCCGTCACCGCCCTGGACATCGCCGAGGCGCTGGCCGCCGCCGGCCTCAAGATCGAGCGCCGCTTGATCCACCTGCCGGATCCGATCCGCTCGGTGGGCGAGTTCGAGGTCGAGCTCCGCCTCCACCGCGAGGTGACCACGAAGATCAAGGTCACCGTGGCTGGCGAAGCCGTCGCCTCGGCCTGACCCTCGACGTCAGACCCTTCTGGTAGATCTCCCGGCCGCGCATCGTCTCGTCACGGTGCGCGGCCGTCGTCGTTCTCTCGCTCGGGAGGAGCCCCCAGGATGACTTCGTTGACCGGACCTCAGGCCTTCCAGGACGTGGCCGCCGAGCGCGCGCTGCTCGGCGCCATCCTCACCGACAACGCCGTGCTGGCGAACGTGCAGGAAGTCGTCATCGGCGAAGACTTCGCCAACGCCGCCCACAGCGACATCTTCGGCGCGATGGTGGCCCTCGATCAGCGCCAGGAGCGCATCGACCCCCTGACCCTCGCCGAGCAGCTCAAGGTGCTGGGCAAGCTGGCCTCCGTCGGCGGTCCCTCCTACCTGTCCACCCTCGACCAGGCCGTCCCCTTCGCTCAAAACGCCGTCGAGTACGCGAAGATCATCAAGAACCAGGCGACCCGCCGCTCGCTCGCCACCGCCGGCCGGGAGATCATGGAGCTCGCCAGCCAGGAGACGGGCGACGTCGCCGAGCTGATGGACGAGGCCGAGCGCAAGGTCTTCCACATCGCCCAGAAGCGCCGCTCCGGGGATCTGCGGCCGATGAACGAGCTGATGGGCGAGGCCCTCGATCTCCTCGACAAGATGAAGCAGTCGAGCTCGGGCATCACCGGCACCGCCACCGGCTTCATCGATCTCGACAACCAGCTCACCGGCCTCCACGGAGGCGAGCTCATCGTCCTCGCCGCCCGCCCCGGCATCGGCAAGACGTCGCTGGCGATGAACATCGCCATTCACGTGGCCCTGCACGAGAAGCTCCCGGTGGCGATCTTCAGCCTCGAGATGCCCGCGGTGCAGCTCCTCACCCGCATGCTCGCCACCCACGCGCGCCTGGACATGAAGAAGCTGCGCGGCGGGCGCCTGGCCCCCAACGAGGAGGAGCGGATCACCGAGGCGGCCAACGAGCTCTTCGGCCTCAGGATGTTCATCGACGACTCCGGCGGCCTGTCGTCCTTCGACCTGCGCGCCAAGGCCCGGCGCCTCAAGCAGAAGGAAGGCAAGGTCGGCCTCATCGTCATCGACTACCTCCAGCTCATGCACCAGAAGGGCAAGGTCGAGAGCCGGCAGCTCGAGGTGGCCGAGATCTCCCGCGCGCTCAAGCAGTTGGCCAAGGAGCTCGACACGCCGATCATCGCGCTCAGCCAGCTCAACCGGAAGGTGGAGGAGCGCAAGGGCGGAAAGCCCATGCTGTCGGACCTGCGCGAGTCCGGTGCGATCGAGCAGGACGCCGACGTGGTGCTCTTCATCCACCGGGACGACGAGGGCGACGAAGAGGGTGGCGGAGGCATGCAGAATCGCTCGGCAATTCCCGTGGAGTTGATCGTGGCCAAGCAGCGCAACGGCCCGGTGGGATCGATCGATCTCGTCTTCCTCGCCGAGCTGACCCGCTTCGAGAGCCGCGCTCGCGGCTGGCAGGAGTGAGGCCCTTGCGCGGGCCCCCCCGAAGGCTCTAGGGGAGTGCCCGGCATGACCGTCCCAGCGATCACCGATCCGCAGGCCGCGCCGACGTACGCGCCCACCCCCTTCCAGAAGTGGATCGAAGGGCAGCTGTACGAGGCCCGAGACGCCGTCTTCGTGCGGCTGACGCTCAAGGCGGCGCTCTTCGTGCTGCCGTTGATCGTCGCGCTCTACGTGCACTTCACCTGGTGGCTGGTGCCGGTGCTGTGGGGAGTGCAGCTGGCCTACTTCGGGCCGCCGGTGATCCTCATGCTGCACAACACCATGCACCGGCCGTTCTTCAAGAAGCACCGGTGGCTCAACCGCGCGCACCCGTACCTGATGAGCGGGCTGTTCGGCATCCCCACCGGGTACATGGAGCACCACGTCGGCATGCACCACGCGGAGAACAACCTGCGCGCGGACCTGTCCTCGACGATGAGGTACCAGCGGGACAACTTCTTCCACTGGCTCATCTACCTCTTCCGCTTCCTGCTGCTCATCCACTTCGAGCTCACCAGCTACCTCGCCTCGAAGAAGCGCGGCGCGCTGGCCCGGCGGGCGCTGGTGAGCGACATCGTGCACATGGGCGCGATGGTGGGCCTGTGCTTCGTGAACTGGCAGGCCACCCTGGCGGCCTTCATCGTCCCGTACTTCTTCATGCGCGGCGCGATGATGTGGGGGAACTGGGGCCAGCACGCCTTCGTCGAGGTGACGCGGCCCGGCGACAGCTACGTCAACTCGATCACCTGCATCAACTCGCCGTACAACCAGCGCTGCTTCAACGACGGCTACCACATCGGCCACCACGTGAAGCAGAACCGCCACTGGACGGAGCTGCCGCAGGACTTCCTCGACAACGCCGAGCGCTACGCGAAGGAAGGCTGCATCGTCTTCGAGGGGCTGGACTTCTTCATGGTGTCCTTCTTCCTCTTCCTGCACCGCTACGACGTGCTGGCGAAGCACTTCGTGCGGCTGCCGGGGGACAACCGGACGGACGCCGAGGTCATCGAGTTCCTCAAGTCGCGCACGAAGCGGATCCCCGACGACGTCCCCGAGGGCGTCGTGATGAACGCCTGAAAGGCTTGCGCGAGGGCCTCACTTCTCTCGCCAGCAATCCCACCCCGCCGTTAGACTGGCTGCCCCGCATGCGGCCCACCGTCGACTTCAAAGACCGCCTGATCCTGGTGGTGGATGACGACGAGCACACGCGCAACCTGCTGCGCGATCTCTGTGAGTCCGCCGGTTTCCGGGTGGTCACCGCCGACGACGGCGTCGAGGCCACCGAGAAGATCACCGCCCAGAAGCCCGACCTGGTGCTGCTCGACCTGATGATGCCCCGGCGCGACGGCTTCGCGGTGTTGCGCTGGGTCCGCGACGACGCCCGCTACGCCGAGCTCCCGGTGATCATCCTCACCGCCATCGGCGAGATGGACGGGAAGATCCGCGGCATGGAGCTGGGCGCCGACGACTACGTCACCAAGCCCTTCAAGCTGATCGAGCTGCAGACGCGCATCAACTCGGCGCTCACCGTCCGCGAGTACCGCCGGCGCCTGATGGACGCGGAAGAGGAGCTGTCCCAGTTCCGGGCGCTCGATCCCGTCACCGGCGCGGGCACCTACTCGCAGCTCAAGGCCAGCCTCGACGGAGAGCTCGCCCGCAGCCGACGCTACGGCCGCCCCGCCGCCTGCCTGATGTTCGGCTTCGATGACTACCAGGCCCTGCGCTACGAGCTCGGCCGCGAGGCGTCGGATCAGTACCTCGCGCGCGCGGCCCAGGCGATCAACGGGTGCCTCCGCGGCGCGGATCGCCTCTTCCGCGTCGACACGGACGAGTTCGTCATCCTCCTGCCCGAGACCGATCTCCCCGGCGCCCGCGTCGTCGCCGAGCGCCTCTCCGTCGTGCTGAGGAGCGTCTCGGCCGACGGGCCGAATGGGCGCGTGACCGTCGTCGCCCGCTTCGGTGGCGCGGTGTTCCCGCACGAGCGCGTCCGCACCACCGAGGATCTGCTGCGCGAGGCGAACCAGTCCTTCCGCGGGCTGCAGCAGAAGGCCGGGGCGCTGATCTTCGACGCGTGACGGGGACCCTCTCCCCGGGTGGGGGAGAGGGAGCAGCGATCAGTTGATGCCGCCCGTACACGCGCACACCGACGGGTTGCAGACGTCGCCCGACGGGCACCCGCCGCAGTTGGGCTTGCACACGCAGGTGCAGGTGGCCGGATCCGCGTCGTAGGTCGCCCCGCAGTTGAGCGCCGCCGTGTCGCAGACGCAGCCGCAGACACCCGCCCCGTTCTGGAAGCGGTAGCCCGGCGGACACGACGCCGTCTGCTTGCACTCGCAGGCGCAGGCGCTCACGTTGCACTGCTGGTACGGGGAGCACGTGCCGCCGCAGTCCTGCGTGCAGACGTAGTCGCAGACCAGCCGGTTGGTGTCGCACACCATGCCGGGCGGAGGCGTGCCGCCACAGTTGGCCGGGCACTCGCAGATGTTCGTCATGAAGTTGCAGGCCAGGCGCCCGCGGCAGAAGTCCGGATCCGTCGGATCGTAGTAGGTGGTGTCCTGGCTGCACGGCGGCGGGTTGCCCCCGGGGTTGGGCGTGTTGTCGACCCAGTACCGGTACGACACCGCCGCGGCCATGGTGGTCGGCCCGGGCCTGCAGGCGCCGAAGAAGGAGATGGTGCGGTTGATGCCGTCGAAGTCGAAGCCGTTTTGCCGGCTGCGGGGAATGTCGTCCTTGTTGCACATGGTGCCGTCCAGCACGACGTCCATGGCCACCTTCACCGAGGCGCCGATGGGCGGCTTCTGCATGCGGTAGCCCGCCGCGGCGATCGACGACTGCACGATGGCGGCGATCGTCGTCTGGATCGACGCCGTGCTGTTGATCGCCCCGCGGATGCCGCCCGTCGCCGTCACCACCTGGGGAGTCCGCTGCGGGTTGTTCTGGGTCTCGCCATTGCAGTTGGCGCCCGCCGGGCAGACGATCGCGTGCACGGGGACGTTGACGTTGAGGCGATTCTTCGTGCCCGTCCCCTGCGCGGTGAAGAAGGTGATGAAGTTCTGGATGTTCTCGCGGGTCGCTCCGGTGCTGGTGTAGCCGGACGTTTGATCGTCGGCGTCGCCGAGGATGATCACCGCCAGCTGCGCGTCGGAGCGCACCCTGTTGACCTGCTCCGTCATCGGGAGTGGCAGCACCGTGATGTCGTCGACGGCCTTGCGGGCGGCCCCCAGCACGCCTTCCGTGCCGCTGCCACCGGTCCCCACCCAGCAGCCGCCGTTGGCGCCGTTCGGATCCGCGCCGTTCGAGTCGCACATCGGCAGCGGGTTGGGCACGCCCGAGCACGTCGTGCCGGCGCAGGTGCTGTTCTGGGTCAGCCAGGCGCGGAACTGGTTGATGTTGCGCGTGAAGCCTCGTCGGACGCTGCGGTTGTTCGAGGTGCCGGTGAGGTGGTACTCGCTCGTCACCAGGGCGATGCGCCAGTCCAGGGTGGAGTTGCCCAGCGCAGAGGCCATCGCCGTGGCCGCGTCGGCCAGCGCCTGCTGGCTGGAGGCCATGGAGCACGAGTCGTCCACCACCACCAGGAAGTCCACCTTGCCGTTCCGGGGCGCGAAGGTCTCACACTGGTAGGCGTTGAAGTCGCCGAACTGTGCGACGGCCGAGCCACCGGCGGTGTCGCTCATCACGAAGAGGGGCGCGCCGTTGTAGGCGGACAGCGGCGTCAGCGCGATCATCACCACCACCGCCGAGTTGGTGCGGTGCAGGTATTCCACCTGCAGCTTGAAGGGGCCGGTGCCGCCGCCCGTGCCGGTCAACGCGCCCGCGCCGGCGCCCACCATGGCCTCGGCGATCGCGTTGGCGCGGGTCTTCACGTCGACCCCGCCCGCTTGATCGTAGAAGGCCTGCAGCGCGGGGATCGAATCCCAGGTGGTGAAGGTCTGCGTCGTCTCGTTGGTCAAGGCGCCCACCCCTGCCAGCACCGGCTTCAGGGCGGCTTCGTCCGCGGTGGGGGTCGTCGCGCCCGACGGGGCGGCCTGCCGCCACACCACGAAGGCCGTGCCGTTCATCGAGTCGAAGCCGATGAGCCCGCGCACGCTGCCGCCCGAGCTCATGGTGTGGATCTCGGTGAAGGACGCGGGCAGGCCCAGCTGGAGATCCGGCACCGCCTCACCCCGGAAGACGACCGGGCGCAGGTTCATCACCGTGCACACCTGCCCGGCGGGCCCGGTGCCGTCAGCCATGTTGTTCGGGTTGAGTTCGCCGGGATCGACGCGGCCGTTCTGGTTGGTGTCCTCCGCGCCGTCGTCGATGCCGTCACCGTCGGAGTCGCGGTTGGTCGGGGTGGTGGTGGTGGTCGGATCGAGATCGACGGGCACGTTCATGCAGAGGGTCGGATCGGCGATGTTGGCCGCCACGAGCCCCGTCTCCACGCCGTCGGAGAGGCCATCGCCGTCGGTGTCGGAGCGCCGGGGATCCGTCTCGCCCATGTCCACCGAGCCGTTGGCGTTCTGATCCTCACCGCGGATCATCCCCTGCGTCGGGCCGTCGAGGAGCCCGTCACAGTCGGTGTCGCGGCGCAGCGGGTTCGTCTCGCCGCCGTCGATGAAGCCGTTGTGGTTGGCGTCCTCCACGCCGTCGCGCAGGCCGTCGCCGTCGGTGTCGGCGTTCATCGGATCCGTCTCGCCCGGATCCACCATGCCGTTCATGTTCTTGTCCTCGACGCGGTTGGGCAGGCCGTCCATGTCCGAGTCGGGGTTGTTGGAGGGCCCGCAATCCGTCGCCAGGTTCGGGTTGGTCTCGCCCATGTCCAGCATGCCGTTCTGGTTGGCGTCCTCGGCGCCGTCGAGGCAGGTGTCCGCGTCGGTGTCATTGCGCAGCGGATCCGTCATCGTCACCGCACGCTCCACCCCGTCGTTGATGAAGTCGCCGTCGGTGTCGCGCAGCCGTGGATCCGTCTCGCCCGTGTCCACCGCGCCGTTGTGGTTGGCGTCTTCCGCCCCATCATTCAGCCCGTCGAAGTCGGTGTCGGGGTTGGTGGCGTCGGTCTCGGTCGGCTCTGCCCGGCCGTTGTGATCCACGTCCTCCACGCCATCGGGGATCCCGTCACCGTCGCTGTCCGCCTCCGTCGGGTTGGTGCGCGAGGTCGGATCCGCGTCCCCGGCGAAGGTGCACCCTGGATCGACGGAGGACACCCGCCCGGCCTCGACGCCATCGAGGATCCCGTCGCCGTCGGTGTCCGGGTTGGCCGGGTTGGTCCGCCGGCCCCCGGGGTAGACGTTGCCGAACTCCTCCGCGTCGTTGAGCCCGTCGCAGTCCGAGTCCTTGAGCGCGTTGTTCGGATCGTTCGGGTCGACGACGATGGTGCCGCCGCCTCCGCCGCCGCCCGAGCCGCCGCCAGTGACTCCCCCACCCGCGCCGCCCGAGCCGCCGCCCGTGACGCCCCCGCCCGTGCCGCCGCCGCCGCCGTCGACGTTCGAGACCGGGCTTGAACAATTGCAGCCGGCCAGGATGACGGACAGTACGGCGATCCACGCACCGCGGCGCACGCCGGGCGCGTTCCTTCGAAGTTCGATGTCGTTCATAAGCTGCTCGGGGCTCCCGCTTTCCGTGTCTCGGCCCGGAACTGAATGAAGGCCAGTATAGGGCCCGCCGCCCAGCGAGGGCAGTTTGCGACCCGACGGCTGGGACGCCGATGTAGGGCAGTGTCGGGCGATCAGTGCCGGCGCTCGCGGGCGCGGTGGACCAGCGCCTTGTAGAGGCCGAGCTGCGGGGGGACGGAGTCGATCATCAGCTCCGGGTGCCACTGCACCCCCACCACGAAGGCGCCCGGGCCGGGTTGCTCGACTGCCTCCACCAGTCCGTCGGGCGAGTGGGCGGAAGCGATGAGGCCCTCGCCCACCTTCCGCACGGCCTGGTGGTGGGTGGAGTTCACCATCAGCTGGCCCTTCCCCACGCAGTCGGCGAGCGCGGTGTCGGCCTTCACTTCCACCGGGTGCTGGGGCTGGGTGCGATCGTGCGACTGCTCGTGGGGCCGGGCGGCGGGCACCTCGCGGGCGATGTCCTGGTAGAGCGTGCCGCCGAAGGCGACGTTGAGCAGCTGCATGCCTCCGCACACGCCGAGGATGGGCAGGTGCCGCTGCAGCGCAGCCTTGAGCAGCGCGAGTTCGAAGGTGGTGCGCGCCGCCTTCACCGGGCCCATCCCTTCGCGCGCCGTCTCTCCGTAGTGCTCGGGCGCGATGTCGAAGGCGCCGCCGGTGATCACCAGGCCAGAGATCCGATCGAGCCAGCAGTCGATGACGGCGCGATCGTCGCTGTACGGCAGCACGAAGGGGAGCCCGCCCGCGCGCAGCACGGCGTCGGCGTAGGCCGCCTTGAGATCGTACTTCGCGAACGGCTGGGTGGTGGAGGGCTCCGAGTAGTCGGGGGTGATCCCGATGCTGGGGCGGCGGGGGTGACCGTGGTGCTTCATCTGACGTCCAAGAATGCCCGGTGCAGCGCACGAGCGCGAGCAACGAGATCGTCCGCGCGGAGAAGATCTCCAGCCACTGCCGCGCACCTGGCCCCCGCGCGCGCCACGGCGGCGATCGTCTCGAGGGTGATGCCGGCGATGCCCACCACGGGCAGCGGCGAGGCGCGCGCGATCTGGGCGAAGCGGTCGACGCCCAGCGGCGGGTGGTCGACGTCCTTGGTGGAGGTGACGAAGATCGGCCCCAGCCCGACGTGATCGGCCCCGGCGGCCTTCGCGCGCTCGATGTCCGCCAGCGAGCGGGTGGTGACGCCGATCAGCGCGCCCTCCCCCAACAGCCTGCGCGCCACGTCACACGGCAGGTCGTCCCCGCCCAGGTGCACGCCGTCGGCGCTGCCCGCCAGGCAGAGGTCGACGCGATCGTTGACGATCACCCGCGCGTCGCGCTCCCGGGCCAGCGCCACCACCTCCCGGATGGCCTGAAGCGCGGGCCGATCGGCCGTGTTCTCGAGGCGGAGCTGCAGCACCGGCGCGCCCCCCTCGAGCGCGGCGCGCGCCTTCTCGACGACGGGCAGCTCGGCGCGGACGGAGTCGTCGATCAACGCGTAGAGCCCTCGGGGGAGCTTGTAGGGCATTTCGCGCCTGTTATAAGCGCCGCGACGCCGCTCACGCGGCCTTCTTCTTTTTCGCAGGAGTCACCCCCATGTCGACCGAAACGGACTACACGAGCCAGGACAAGCGCACCATCGAGCGCCAGATCCGCCAGGGCTTCATCGACGAGAAGACGATCGAAAAGGCGCTCAAGGCGCTCCCGGATCTGGCGGACAAGGCAGCGAAGGTCGAGGCCTCGCTGACCGACGACGACTCGGACGACGAGGGCGAGGAGTAAGCCCGCCATGGGGGAGCGCCGCGGCGAGACCTTCGTCATGCGGGAAGAGGCCGGCCCGCTGACCTTCAGCGCGGTGCTCCTCGGCGTCGCGTCCACTACGCTGATCCACCTCGGCGTGTCGGCCCACCCCGAGACCGGCGAGAAGCGCGTCGATCTCGACACGGCCCGCGAGTGGATCGACGTGCTCGAATTGCTCAGGGAGAAGACGAAGGGCAACCTGACCAGCGACGAGGAGAAGCTGCTGGGCTCGCTGCTCAACGATCTGCGGCTCCGGTTCGTCGAGCAGAGCGGCGCCGGCCGGGGATGAAGCCGGACCAGCCCTACCCCACCCACTTCCGCGTCGCGCTGCTGGTCGCGGTGACCGTCGGCGCGCTGGTGTCCTACGGCGCCGCGGAGGGCATGAGCGCGGCGATCATGGCGCCAGACCTCCCGCGCGACGACGGCCTCAACCTGGGCGCCGTCGGCCGCTTCATTCCGTACGCGAAGGAGCAGGAACAGGCCCTCAAGGCCAGCCAGCGCGCCGCCCTCGGGGCGATCGAGTCGATGGGCGCTTCGCGGGTGGTGATCCTCTTCGGCCTGTCGGCGGCCGCCTCGATCGTCTTCGTGAGCGCCCTCTTCCTCCGCTGGGCAGCCCACGCGCCGAAGCTGGCGGTGGCGCGGCGGCTGGGGGGCGCCGCCATCGGCGCGGCGATCTTCCGTACCCTGAAGGGCGCGCAGGATCTGGTGATCACCCGCCGCACCACCGAGGCGTGGAACAGGGTGCTCATCGAACAGAACGTGCCCGACGCGGTGGCGTCCGCCGGGTTCACGCAGATCCTCGGCGTGCTCAGCGTCGGGTGGACGGCCTTCGTGGTGGCCCTGCTGCTCGCGCTGGCGAGCTACTTCCGAGGCGAAAAGGTGCGCAGCCTGTTGGAAACGCCCTCGGGCGACGAAGGGTGAAGCGGGCTACCGCACGGCCGCCAGAAGCGCCTGCTGCTGGAGGATCTGCGCCGGCTCCGGGAAGAGCTGCCACAGCGGCCGGGGCGCAAGCGTCTGGCCGAGATCGATGAAGGCGGTGGCGTGCCGGGGGATGCGCAGGAGCTGCTCGCGCCGAATGCCCAGCACCCGCGCCACGTGCCCCAGCGGCCACTTCGCCTGGGCCTTCTCGAAGGCGCGATCGTCCTCGTCGTCCGGGAGCTCCGCGTCCTCGTAGCGCAGCGCCTCGCCGCCCACCCGGCGGCCGGCCGCGTAGGCCACCACCTGCTCCACCTCGTCGGGATCGAAGGCGTAGGCGTGCACGGTGACGCGCAGGTGCTCCGAGAGCCGGCGCGCCAGCGAGTGGTGGGAGAGGTACCAGCGGGCCCCCTTCCGCCCATACGTGAAGGGACCGTCGAAGGCGAACCGGGCGATCCTCGGCCCGCCCAGCACCGTCACCAACAGCGCCGCGTCCTCCGGCGACTGGCCGTCCTCTTCCAGTGCCTCACGCGCCAGGTGCTGCAACCACGCTGCGTCCACGTCCTCGTACTGGCACAGGTACCCGCCGTGCGATTCCACTTCGAAGGCCCCCCTTGGAAGTCGGAAAAAAGGTGCGCGGCGAATACACCTTCCGACCTGCCCCGACAAGGGAAGTGACACAGAAAGTATCGATTTTCTTCAGGTTTATGACGCACCGCGACACAGCCCGGTTGGGGAGTTGCGCCCGAAAGTCACGCTGGCCCGGACCTTGCGCACGGGGGGCCGGCCCTTAGCTTGGCCGCATGCGAATCGACAAGTTCACGCTCAAGGCGCAGGAAGCCATTCAAGAGGGGCAGTCCCTGGCGCGGCGGGCGAACCACTCCAACTACGAGCCCGAGCACCTCCTGCGGACGTTGCTCGACCAGGCCGACGGCGTGGTGGTGCCGCTGCTCCAGAAGATCGGCGTGGACGTGCGACTCGTCGGCCAGCGCGTGGACGAGGCGATCGCCCGGCTGCCGACGATCAAGGGCGCGAACACCCAGCTGTCGAACCGGCTGGTGCAGTTGCTCGAGCGCGCGGAAGACGAGGCGAAGGCGCTCAAGGACGAGTTCACCTCGAGCGAGCACATCCTCCTCGCCTTCACCCAGGACAAGGGGACGGCGGGCGAACTGCTCAAGAGCTCGGGCGTGACGAAGGATCGCATCGCCACCGCGGTGAAGGGCCTGCGGGGAACGAGCCGCGTGACGAGCCAGGACGCGGAGGGCACCTACCGGGCCCTGGAGAAGTACGCGCGGGATCTCACCGAGGCGGCGAAGAGCGGGAAGCTGGATCCGGTGATCGGCCGTGACGAGGAGATCCGCCGCACCATCCAGGTGCTGTCGCGCCGCACGAAGAACAACCCGGTGCTGATCGGCGAGCCGGGCGTCGGCAAGACGGCGATCGCGGAAGGCCTGGCGCGACGGATCGTCGACGGCGACGTGCCCGAGGGCCTCAAGCACAAGAAGCTGCTGTCGCTCGATCTCGGCGCGATGGTGGCGGGCGCGAAGTTCCGCGGCGAGTTCGAGGAGCGGCTCAAGGCGGTCTTGAAGGAGATCGCCCAGGCCGAGGGAGAGATCATCGTCTTCATCGACGAGCTGCACACGCTGGTGGGCGCGGGCAAGGCGGAAGGCTCGATGGACGCGGGGAACATGCTCAAGCCGGCGCTGGCGCGCGGTGAGCTGCACTGCATCGGCGCCACCACGCTGGACGAGTACCGCAAGCACATCGAGAAGGACGCGGCCCTGGAGCGGCGCTTCCAGCCCGTCTTCGTCGGCGAGCCCTCGGTGGCCGACACCATCTCCATCCTGCGCGGCTTGAAGGAGCGCTACGAGGTGCACCACGGCGTGCGGATCCAGGACTCGGCGCTGGTGGCGGCGGCGACCCTGTCGCACCGCTACATCAGCGATCGCTTCCTGCCGGACAAGGCGATCGACCTGGTGGACGAGTCGGCGTCGCGGCTGCGCATCGAGATCGACTCCATGCCCACCGAGGTGGACGAGGTGCGCCGCAAGCTGATGCAGCTGGAGATCGAGCGCGAGGGCCTGAAGAAAGAGACGGACGTGCACTCGAAGGAGCGCCTCTCCACGCTGGAGCGGGAGATCGCCGAGGCCAACGAGAAGCTGGCCGGCATGAAGGCGCACTGGGAAGCCGAGAAGGCCGTGATCAGCGGGCTGCGGAGCATCAAGGAGAAGATCGAGCTGGCGCGGAACGATCAAGCCGACGCCGAGCGGCGCAGCGACTTGAACAAGGCCGCGGAGATCAAGTTCGGCGTGCTGCCCTCGCTGGAGAAGGAGCTGGCGCAGCAGCAGGCGCGGCTGGCGGAGCTTCAGAAGCGGCAGCGCTTCCTCAAGGAGGAGGTGGACGCGGAGGACATCGCCGAGGTGGTGGGCAAGTGGACGGGCATCCCCGTGTCGCGGCTCCTGGAGGGCGAGGTGCAGAAGCTGGTGAAGATGGAGGAGCGGCTGGAGCAGCGGGTGATCGGCCAGCGGAGCCCCATCGAGGCGGTGTCGAACGCGGTGCGGCGCGCGCGGAGCGGCCTGCAGGATCCCAACCGGCCGATCGGCTCCTTCATCTTCCTGGGGCCCACGGGCGTCGGGAAGACCGAGACGGCCAAGGCGCTGGCGGAGTTCCTGTTCGACTCGGACCAGGCGATCGTCCGCATCGACATGTCGGAGTACATGGAGAAGCACGCCGTCTCGCGGCTCATCGGCGCGCCTCCCGGGTACGTCGGCTACGACGAGGGCGGGCAGTTGACGGAGGCGGTGCGGCGCCGGCCCTACTCGGTGGTGCTGTTCGACGAGATCGAGAAGGCCCACTCGGACGTCTTCAACGTGCTCCTGCAGATCCTCGACGAGGGCCGGCTGACGGACGGCCAGGGACGGACGGTGGACTTCAAGAACACCGTGTTGATCATGACCTCGAACCTGGGCGCCCAGGCGATCCAGGAAGGGCTGGCGACCAAAAAGACGCTGGACGCGGGAACTCGGCGTGAGGTGATGGACGCGCTGAAGGCGCACTTCCGGCCCGAGTTCTTGAACCGCGTGGACGAGATCGTCCTCTTCGAGCCGCTCAAGCAGGAGGACATCGCGAAGGTGGTGGACCTCCAGATGGGCCGCCTGAAGAAGCTGGCCGAAGAGAAGCGCCTCGTGTTGGAGCTCACTCCGGCGGCGCGAGCCTTCCTCGCCCGGGAAGGGTACGATCCGGTGTACGGCGCGCGGCCGCTCAAGCGGGCGATCCAGAAGCACGTGCAGGATCCGCTGGCGCTCAAGATCCTCGGCGGCGAGTTCGTGCCCGGAGACCGCGTGGTCATCGATTCGAGCGGCGAGGGGTTGACACTGAAGGCCGAGCGGCGGGCCTGATTCTCGAGGTCGCCGTGGTACGGTAGGGGCTCTATTCCTCGCGCTTCCCTTCGGCGCGCGCGAGGAACTCCGCATACTCGGCCTTGCGTTTCTCGGCCTCGACGTTGGCTTCGGCCTGCGCCGCATCAGCGCCGGCGAGCCCGCGACCGACGGCCCATGAGACGATCCCCACGCCTCCCACGAGGGTGAGGGCGCGCATGATCATGTCGCCGGGGCTGCCCAGGACCCAGTCGAGGCCGTCGCTGGCGGTGGCGAGGAGCAGCCCGAAGAGCTCTCCCGAGACGACCGACGTGACGGCGAAGCGCATCGCGGTGACGCCGAGGTAGCGGCCCGCGCCCCAGCCGAGCACGGGAAGGACGGCCCACAGCCAGGTGCGCTGGAGGATCCACTGGAGGAGCCAGGCAGCGGTCTCGTCTCCGACGCCACCGAGGCGCTCACCGAGGCGCACGGAGAGCCCGCTCATCACGAAGCCGCCGGCGACGAAGGCGACGACACCGCACCCGATGAGGAGGACTGCCCGGCGGGAGGCGCTCTCGGCGCGGCCGAAGCGGCCAGGCTTCCTGTCGGACGGGGTCGCAGGCGACGCTGCGGAGGGCGCTCCACCCCCAGCCGACGGGGCCTCCCCGGGGGGCGCCGGCGCGGCCGGATCGCCAGATGCGGAGGCGGTGGCGGGCGCTCCAGGCGGCGCCTCCGACGCGGTGGCAGACGCTCCCGCGCCGGCCTGCGATCCCGACGTCATGGCTGGCGCCTCCGACGCGATGGCGGGGGTGCCCGACGCTGACGAGGTGGAGGCGCCTTCCGTCGGGAGACCTCGCGGCGCACGCCCGGCCGGTGCCGCTCCGGCGGCGGACGCGGAAGAGGCGGCTCCAGTCGAAGGCTCGGCCGCGGGCGGCTTGGGCTCAGTCATCGTCCACCCCATCGTCTCGCGGACCGGTCCCGTAGAACACCTCGTCGAGGCACAGCCCATGTGGCGGCGCCGTCGGCCCCGATCGCGTCCGATCCCTCGACGCCAGCAGCTCCGCGATCCACCCGGGCGGCTGCTTCCCCCTGCCCACCTCGGCGAGGCTGCCCGCGATGTTCCGCACCATGTGCTTGAGGAAGGCGGTCCCCTCCACCACGAGAGTCAGCTCGTCTCCTGCGGCGCCCGACAGCTCGACCTTCTTCAGCTCCCGCACCGCCCCCTTCGCCTGGCAGTCCGACGCGCGGAAGGCCGAGAAGTCGTGCTTGCCGATCAGGTGACGCGCCGCTTCCTGCATCGCCGCCACGTTCAGCGGCAGGAAAATTTCCCAGTGGGTATGGCGGCGCAGCGGGGAGCGCGAGCGCCGGTTGCTGAACCGGTAGACGTACCGTTTCCCGCGCGCCCAGTGCCGGGGATCGAAGGCCGGATCGACCTCCTCGGCCCGAACGACGGCAATGTCTTCGGGCAGATGCGTGTTGAGCCCCATCCACCAGGCCTTCAGCGGGAGGCTGATTGGGGCGTCGAAGGACACGACCTGCCCGCGCGCGTGGACGCCCGAGTCGGTGCGCCCGGCAGCAAGGACTGAGATCGGGTGGCCGGTGAGTTCCTGGAGCGCCCGCTGCACGCGGCCCTGCACCGACGTGCCGTTCTGCTGGATCTGCCAGCCGACGTAGTTCGTCCCGTCGTACTCCAGCACGAGCTTCACGCGGGCCATGTGTCGTCAGTATCCCACATGGAACCCGCCGAAGGGGTGGGCTGTCATAGCGGGGCCATGCCTCCCGACGTGCTCCTCGCCCTGGCTTCGAGTGGTCTCACGCTGGTCGCGTCGCTGATGTTCCTGGTGGGCGAAGAGTCACCGCCCCAGGACACGCCCGAGGATCCGCGCAACCAGATCGCCTTCTGCCTGCCCCCGGCGCGCGCGCGTGCCCAGCACCAGCCGCCTCCCCTCCCCGCTTCTCCCGAGTGCGCCGTGGCGGTGAAGACGCCCACGGTGGAAGGCGTGCTGACGCTCAAGCCGCAGGGTGACGAGTGGGTGGTGACGCTGGATTGGGCGCCGATGGCCGACGTGCCCGCGCTGGCGCTCAACGAGCAGGGCGAAGGCTCGGGCGCAGTGCACGATCTGCGGTGGCACGGGAAGGCGGGCGTCGCGCGCGCGGTGCGCCGCACCTGGAAGCAGAAGCCCGGGCAGGCGTGACAAACCTGATCAGCGGTACTTCAGGAAGCCGCCCAACACGTCGCGCACGAGGCTGCTCACCGACACCCCGTGCTTCCGGGCGATGGCCGCCAGCTGATCGAACTCGCGGGTGCCCACCTGAATGGTGAGCGACTTCTCGGCGCCGTTGCCCGAGGCAGGCACGTCCCCCACCTCGCTGATCGGCTCGATGCTGGAGATGATCTCCTCCGCGTCTTCGACGATCTCCTCAGGGCCCGTGGGGCTGCGCAGCGCCGCCAGCCGCTCGCGCTCTTCCTCCAGCTCGTCGTTGAAGAGCTGCTTGAGGAAGTTCGAGAGGTGGATGTTCGACGGCGTGAACTCGTACTGGGACAGGAACTGATCCAGGTCGTACTGCATCTCCCAGGCGGTCTGGTACCGGCGGTCGCGGTCCTTCTCGAGCGCCTTCATCAGGATCGCTTCGACGGCCTCGGGGATGTCGGCCTTGAAGTAGCTGGGCGCGTAGATCTTCCCCTCGGTGATCGACTTGAGGATCGCCACCTCGCTGTCGCCGGTGAAGAGCTTGAAGCCCGTCAGCCACTCGTAGAGCACCACGCCGAGCGAGAAGAGATCGCTCCGGTTGTCGAGTGACTTGCCCATGCACTGCTCGGGCGACATGTACGAGAGCTTCCCTTTGATCTCCCCCGCCCGCGTCTGCTCGATCTGGTTGGCCGCCTTGGCGATGCCGAAGTCCAGCACCTTCACCGTGCCGTCGAAGGACACGAAGATGTTCTCGGGCGTGACGTCGCGGTGCACGATGTGCAACGGGTGTCCGTAGAGATCCGTGCGCTGGTGCGCGTAGTACAGGCCCTCGCACACGCTGGAAGCGATCTTCAGCGCGTACACCATCGGGAACGGGATCCCCAGGGCGTCCGCCTTGGGGATGATGCGGCGCATGTCGCGCCCGAAGATGTACTCCATCGCGATGAAGTACGACTCGTTGATCTTCCCGAGGTCGTAGATCTGCACGATGTTGGGGTGGTTCAGCTGCGCCGCCAGCTTCGCTTCGTTCAGGAACATCTTCACGAAGTTCGGCTGCTTGGACAGGTGCGGGCGGATCCGCTTGATGACGATCGTCTTCTCGAAGCCCTCGAGGCCCGCCTGGCGCGCGAGGAAGATCTCCGCCATGCCGCCCACGGCGATGCGATCGACCAGCGTGTATTTGCCGAATCGGACGGGTTTCTTTGCTTCAGGGGCGGCCATCGAGCGGCGCGCACCTTAGCAGGACTGCGCTCACATGTAGTCTTCGATGGGCGGGCAGGAGCAGACCAGCTTGCGGTCGCCCAGCACGTTGTTGACCCGCCCCACGGCCGGCCAGAACTTGTGGGCCTTCACCCACGGCAGGGGGTACGCGGCCTTCTGGCGGGAGTACGGGCGGCTCCATTCGTCGGCCGTCACGGTGTCGGCCGTGTGCGGCGCGTGCTTGAGGGGGTTGTTGTCCTTCGGCCACCTGCCGGCCTCCACCTCGGCGATCTCCGCGCGGATGGCGATCAGCGCGTCGCAGAAGCGATCCAGCTCCGCCTTCGACTCGGACTCGGTGGGCTCGATCATCAGCGTCCCCGCCACCGGGAAGGACACGGTGGGCGCGTGGAAGCCGTAGTCCATGAGGCGCTTGGCCATGTCTTCCACCTCGACGCCGCTGGTCGTCTTCAGCTTGCGGGGATCCACGATGCACTCGTGAGCGACGCGCCCCTGGCTGCCGCGGTACAGCACCGGGTAGCTGGCCTCGAGCCGCTCGGCCACGTAGTTGGCGTTCAAGATCGCCATCTTCGTCGCGTGCGCGAGGCCGTCGGCGCCCATCATGCGGATGTACATCCACGAGATGAGGAGGATGCTGGCGCTGCCGAAGGGCGCCGCCGAGACCGCGCCCGACGCCTTCGCCCCGCCCGTCTTCACCAGCGGATGCCCGGGGAGGAAGTCCGCCAGGTGCTTTGCCACGCAGATCGGCCCCATGCCGGGGCCGCCGCCGCCGTGCGGGATGCAGAAGGTCTTGTGGAGGTTCAAGTGGCAGACGTCGGGCCCGAAGTCTCCCGGCCGGCACAGGCCCACCTGCGCGTTCATGTTCGCGCCGTCCATGTACACCTGCCCACCCGCAGCGTGGACGATGGAGCAGATCTCGGAGATCGCCTCCTCGAAGACACCGTGCGTGGACGGGTACGTCACCATCAGCGCGGCGAGGTTCTTCTGGTGCGCCGCGGCCTTTGCCTTGAGATCGCCGACGTCCACGTTGCCGTGCTCGTCCGTCTTCACCACGACGACCTCGTAGCCGGCCATCACCGCCGACGCCGGGTTGGTGCCGTGCGCGGAGGCGGGGATGAGGCAGACGTTGCGGTGCCCTTCGCCGCGGGCCTCGTGGTACGCGCGGATCACCAACAGGCCGGCGTACTCGCCCTGGGAGCCGGCGTTGGGCTGCAGCGAGCACGCCGCGAAGCCGGTGATCTCCGACAGGTAGCTCTCGAGCTCGCGGAAGATCTGCGCGTAGCCCTGCCACTGGGTGGCCGGCGCAAACGGGTGCAGGGCGTTGAAGCCGGGCCAGGTGATGGGCTCCATCTCGCTGGTGGCGTTCAGCTTCATGGTGCAGCTGCCCAGCGGGATCATCGAGTGCGTCATCGACAGATCCTTCGCCTCCAGCGACCGGATGTACCGGAGCATCTCGTGCTCGGTGTGGTACCGGTTGAAGACCGGGTGCGTGAGGTAGGCCGAAGTCCGGCGCAGCGGCTCGGGGGTGATGCTGCCGGTGGACGCGCTCTGCGCGAGCTGCTCGGCGGTGAAGTCCACCTTCTGCCCGCGGGAGAAGGCGGCGAAGAGCGCCTGGAGATCGTTCGCCGACACCGTCTCGTCCATCGCCACGGCGACGTGCGTGGCGTCCACCCGGCGCAGGTTCATGCGCGCGGCGGCGGCGGTGGCGATCACCTCATCGGCCAGCTTCGAGTCACCCAGCCGCACCACCACCGTGTCGAAGTAGGCCTCGTGCGCGATGGCCAGGCCCAGCTTCTTCACGCCGGCCGCGAAGGTGCGCGCCAGCAGGTGCACGCGGGAGGCGATGTCCTTGAGGCCTCGCGGCCCGTGGTACACCGCGTACATCGACGCCATCACCGCCAGCAGCACCTGGGCGGTGCAGATGTTCGACGTGGCCTTCTCCCGGCGGATGTGCTGCTCCCGCGTCTGGAGCGCCATGCGCAGCGCCTGGCGGCCGTTCGCGTCCTGGGACACGCCGATGATCCGCCCGGGCATGGAGCGCGCGAACTCCTGCTTCGTGGCGAGGAAGCCCGCGTGGGGACCGCCGAAGCCCATGGGCACGCCGAAGCGCTGGGCCGAGCCGATCGCCACGTCTGCGCCGAGCTCTCCGGGAGGCGTCAGCAGCGCGAGCGACAGCAGATCGCACGCCATCACCGAGATCGCCCCGGCCTTGCGCGCCTTCTCGATGAAGCCCCGGTAGTCCTGCACGCTGCCGTCGGCCGCCGGGTATTGCACGAGCGCGCCGAAGCACTTCTCCTGGAAGTCGAAGGTACGGTGATCGCCGACGATCACCTTCCAGCCCAGGGGCTTCGCCCGCGTCCTCACCACCTCGATGGTCTGCGGGAGACAAGCCGCCGAGACGAAGAAGGCCTTCGCATCGCCGTCTTTCGAGACGGCGTGGCACAGGTGCATCGCCTCGGCAGCGGCGGTGCCCTCGTCGAGCAGCGACGCGTTGGCGACGGGCAGCGCGGTGAGATCGCCCACCATCGTCTGGAAGTTGAGCAGCGCCTCGAGGCGACCCTGCGCGATCTCCGCCTGGTACGGCGTGTACGCGGTGTACCAGCCCGGGTTGAGGAGGATGTTGCGGAGGATCACCCCCGGCGTGGTGGTGTCGAAGTAGCCCAGGCCGATGAAGCTCTTGAAGATCTGGTTCTTCGCGGCGATCTGGGCCAACTCCTCGAGCAGCTCGCGTTCGCCCTTCGGCGCCGGGAGGTCCAGCGGCTTCTTCAGGCGGATCTGCTTCGGGACGGTCTGATCGATCAGCGCGTCCAGCGACGGAGCCTTGACGGCTTTCAGCATCTCCTCGGTGTCGTTCGAGGAGGGGCCGATGTGGCGACGAAGGAAGGTATCGAGGAACTCGAGCATGGCGCGGCTTCTACAGCCGGCCCGCGCCCAGTTCCACCGGCGCCCACCGGGGGATAAGCGCCGCTCATCACCACGAATGCGCGGCTACTTCGCCGCCTCGAGCAGCTTCGTGTACGCGGCTTGATCGAGCAGCGCGTCGTAGTCGGCGGGGTTGGCCGGCTCGACCTCGATGAGCCAGGCCTTGTAGGGATCGTCGTTGACGGCCCCGGGGTTGGCGGCCACGTCGTCGTTCACCTTCACCACCTTGCCGGAGACAGGGGCGAAGAGCTCGCTGACGGCCTTGGTGGACTCGATGACGCCGAAGGACTCGTGGGCCTTCACCTGCGCGCCCACTTTGGGGAGCTCGACATAGACGACGGCGCCCAGCGCGTCCTGCGCGTGCCAGGTGACGCCGACGACGACGGTGTTGCCCGCCTTCTTCGCCCACTCGTGGTCCTTGGTGTACTTGAGATCGCTCGGGTAGTTGGACATGGCTGTCTCCGGGTGGGGGTCAGGGCTTCTTGTAGAACGGGGTCTTCACGACACGGGCGCCGACGGGGCGACCGCGGATCTCCACGTGGAAGGTGGCGCCCTCGGTTGAGAGCGCGGTGGGGACGTAGCCGATTCCGATCGCCTTCTTCACCGACGGGCCCATGGTCCCGCTGGTCACCTCGCCGACCTGCTGGCCGTCCTTGAGGATCGGGTAGTGGCTGCGTGGGATGCCCGCTTCGGTCAGCTCGAAGCCGACCAGCTTGCGGGAAACGCCGGCGGCCTTCTGCTTCTCCAGCGCGGCCTTCCCGATGAAGTCGCCCTTGTCCAGCTTGACGATCCACCCCAGGCCCGCCTCGAGCGGCGTGTGCACCTCGTCGATGTCGTTGCCGTAGAGGGCGTACTTCATCTCGGTGCGCAGGGAGTCGCGGGCGCCGAGGCCGCACGGCAGGATGCCATCGCGCTGGCCTTCCTCCAGGATCGCGAACCAGAGGCGCTCGGCGTCCTTCGGCGCGCAGTAGAGCTCGAAGCCGTCTTCCCCGGTGTAGCCGGTGCGGCTGATGATGCAGTCCACCTTCGCCACCTGGCCCTGCGTGAAGCGGTAGGTGCCGACGCCGTCGAGCTTCGCGGAGGTGAGCCGCTGGACGATGCCGGCGGCCTTCGGGCCCTGGACGGCGAGCTGCGCGAAGTCGTTGGAGCGGTTGACGGGCCTCACCGCCTTCGCGTGCGAGGACATCCAGTTGAAGTCCTTGTCGGCGTTGGAGGCGTTGACGCAGATGAAGATGTGCTCCGGGGAGAAGCGGTAGGCGACGACGTCGTCGACGAAGCCCCCCTGCTCGTTCAACAGTCCGGCGTACACGGCCTGGCCGTCGGCGCAGCGGGCGAGATCGTTGGTGATCAGCCGGTTGGCCTCGTCGAGCGCGCCCTTCCCCTTGAACTCCACTTCGCCCATGTGGCTCACGTCGAAGAGGCCGGCGGCGGTGCGGACGGCTTCGTGCTCCTGGATCAGGCCGGAGTACTGCACGGGCATCTCCCACCCGGCGAAGTCGACGAGGCGCCCTTTCAGCTTCTGGTGGGCGGCGTAGAGCGGGGTCTGGCGGGCCATGGAGCGCTCCTCTTCGTCCTGGGGTGCGAGGCGCGGGCACCATAGCGGGCGGAGCGGGGAGTTCAACGATGGACTCGGAGGGGCCCCTCGGGCAGGAAGTAGCACCGTGAAGATCCGCTCACGCCTCAACCCGTCGAAGCCGTGCTTCTCCTTCGAGTTCTTCCCGCCGCGGACGGCCGAGGGCGAGGCGCAACTGTGGGAGACGCTGGAGGATCTGCGCGGCCTTTCGCCGGGCTTCGTGTCGGTGACGTACGGGGCGGGGGGCAGCACGCGGGACAAGACGATCGAGCTGGTCACCCACATCAAGGAGCGCACCGGCATCGAGGCGATGGCGCACCTGACCTGCGTGGGACACACGAAGGACGAGCTGGGAGAGATCCTCGACAAGCTGGCGCACGCGCGGATCGAGAACGTGCTGGCGCTGCGGGGGGATCCGCCGAAGGGGCAGGCGACGTTCATCGCGACGGAGGGGGGCTTTCGCTACGCGAGCGAGCTGGTGGCGTACATCCGCGAGCGGGATCACGGCTTCTGCGTGGGCGCCGCGGCCTACCCGGAAGGGCACATCGAGACGGCGTCACGCGAGGCGGATCTGAGGCACCTCAAGGAGAAGGTGGACGAAGGCTGCGACTTCGTGATCACCCAGCTCTTCTTCGACAACGCCTTCTACTTCGACTTCGTGGAGCGGGCGCGGCGGGCAGGCGTGAACGTGCCGATCGTCCCGGGGATCATGCCCATCACCAACTACGAGCAGGTGCAGCGCTTCGTGCGCATGTGCGGCGCGACGGTGCCCATGCGGCTTCAGCTGGAATTGGAGAAGGTGAAGGACGACGCGGCCGCGGTGATGCAGCTGGGGGTAGCCCACGCCACTGTGCAGTGCATGGAGCTGCTCGCCCGGGGCGTCCCGGGGATCCACTTCTACACGCTGAACCGAAGCCCGGCGTCGCGGATGATCGTGACGGCGCTGCGCGGCAGCAGCGCGGGGGCGTGAGCGACCGTCAGGAGCGCCGTTGCTGGCCCGGGCTCATGGGCACTGGAACGCGCCCAGCTTGAACGAGTGGTACCGGCTGGCCTGCGGGTCGTGCAGCGTCATTGGCCAGTCGGCGGCCGCGTCGAGCCCCTTCGCATCGACGACGATCGAAAACAGCGTGTTCGCGTCGAAGCCGATGGCGATGCCCGTTGCCTGGGTCGGCGAACACACCAGGCCCGTCAGCATCCCCGGCCCCGGCCCCTCCCAACGGACGGCGAGCGACATGCGATCTCGCTCCTGGATGAAGAAGTTGGATCCCCGCCGGACCGCGGTGATGAGGCCCCCTCCCGCCGAGAGGATCGGGCCGGGCATCACGCTCTCGCCGTTGTCGGACGAACAGGTGGCCGTACCCCCGATGGTGGCGCGACAGATCCGTCCGATGCTGTTGCCTGAGACGACCTCCGTCTGGACGTACCAGACCGTGCCGCCTGCAAGGAGCGGAGTCGCCATGCCCATGAGCGCCGTCGGCGTCTGGATGAAAGGCGCGGTCGGGTACGTCATTCGGAACAGGCGCGGGAGGCTCATCGCAGTCCCCACGCCCACAAGGTTGGTCAAGGTCCCGAACGGCTCCACCGCCAGCTCACTGCTCGTTGACGTGAACCCAGTCAGGGTGCCCGGATAGCCGAGGCTGCTCTCTTCCGGATAGCCCAGGTTGCTTGCGGTGTTGAAGCCGAAGATCCGATTGTCGCCGGAGACGTAGACGCTCCCGCCTCTCGCCACGATGGACCCGAGTTGAGAGACGGGGCTGATGGCGACAGTCGGAACCCGCGTGGATGTCTGGAGCGCCCCACTGGTGACGTCCGCCCACTGGAGCGCCGTGCGGCTCGTCGGCTGGTCGACGTACGCGACGAACACTCCCTCGTGGCCGTTGACATCGTCGGACAGGACGGCGGGGCCAACGGCGCTGGGACGGGTCGCGGAGTTGGCCCAGGTGCGGACGGGTTGGCCTGGCCGGTACGCCGGGAAGGCCTCGCCCAACGTCTCGGTGCCACCGTCGGTGACGGCTTCGAAGACGTAGAGCAACTGACGGTCCTGGGTGTTGACCGCGCCGAGGGCCATGGCCCGCGGATTCCCGGCCGTCGGGCGGGTCCAGTTCGTCACGCCCTCGCGCGAGTAGGAGACGACCTGCCGGCCTTCGGTCCGGAACACGTTCCCGCCGGAATCGACGACCGTCGGGCCGTAGCCCGCGGGCCGTTTCCAGCGCAGGCGCGTCACCATCACCCCTCCACCGTCGCTGGCGCCCTGGTTGCCGAGGTCATCCGCTGCCGTCACGGTGACTGGGAAAAAACCCCGGAAGGCGTTGAGCGTCGGCGCCCAGAGCGGGACGGAGAAGTCGAAGCCGCCGTCCGTGGGGGAGAGGGTCAAGACGAACGACCCACCATCAGCCTGGGAAGCCTGGGCCGTGGCGTCACCGACGGTGACACGCACGGACTGGAGATCGAGATCGGACGCATTGGTCGCCACATGAATCGTCGCCTGCTCGTCGCGCCGGAAGGCGCCAACCGCCAGGGGGTCGACCTGATCAGGCGGAGCCCCTCCGTCGTGGGTCAGCCGGACTGGAGGAGGATCCACGGTGAGGAACAGCGATGGAGGACTGACGTCGACGACGGTCGACGATTGAGCGGACAGGCCGGCGTCGGCCCAGGCCTCGACGGTGACGACCCAGGTACCATCGATCGCAGGGAAGGGACTGGACTCAAACGTTCCAGCGTCAGCCGCAACCAGGCTGGCAGGCTCTTGGACAGCGTTGCGCGTCGCTGAGATCGAGAATGGAGGCACGGCGAAGGGCGTGCGTCCGGGAGCGAGTTCGAGTTGGCCCGTGACTGTGAAGGACGAGTTGACGCGGCTCGGCGCGGCAATGACGAGGCGGCTGTACCGCGGCAGACAGGACGTACCGACACATTCCTCCCAGTCGGGGCAGGCCGGGACACAGCCAGGGTTTCCTCCCCCACCCGCTCCGCCGCCCGTCGAACCGCCGCCACCACCGACTGCCCCGCCCCCTCCGCCCGTCGAGCC